>JBKDQE010000019.1:0-29421 GCA_046342195.1 Burkholderiales bacterium | reverse complement strand
CTGACGCGGCAAGCTCAGCACGAGAGACGCCAACAGGCGGTTCGACTGCATCGACGCGGCATGGCCATCAAAGACATTGCCAGCGTGTTGGAGATGGCACAAGGCACGGTTCGCAGCGCCATCAACGTGGCGAAAGAAGCCAGCCTCAACGCCTTGGCACCCAAACCCACTGGGCGTTCAGTTGGCCAGAAACGCCGCCTCACAGCCGGGCAGGAGCTTCATATCCAGCGAGACTGCGGTGGTGAACACCGATGTGCGTGGCCGGGGCTATAGCCCCAAGGCTCAGACATCTGTGGCCTACGCCGTGGGCGGCACCCGTCACAAACTCTCGATGATTTCCACCGTCACGAACCAGGGCAAGACGCGCTGGATGATCGTCGATGATGCCTTCAACAGCGACAAACTCATTGAGTTCCTGGGCGTCCTCATCAAGGATGCAGACAAGAAAATTTTGCTCATCCTGGACAACCTGCGGGTGCATCACAGCAAGCCCGTGAAAGCGTGGGTGGCCCAGCGTACAGCCCCGATCGAGGTGTTCTACCTGCCCAGCTACAGTCCCGATCTCAACCCCGACGAGCGACTCAATGCCGACCTGAAGTACGCGCTGGGCTCAAGGGGACAGACGCGCACCAAAGACAAGCTCAAGGAGGCGACAAAGGCGCCTATGGATTTGCTGGAAAAAGAGCCCGAACGCGTGCGCTCGTACTTCGATAACCCCAGAGTCAAATATGCCGCTTCAGATAAACGTTGATTGCCGGGTGAATAAGACATGGTCGGTTTTGTAGTGGTCCCGCCGACAGGAATCGAACCTGTATTTGCCGCTTAGGAGGCAGCCGTTCTATCCATTGAACTACGGCGAGCATCATGCGATATTGTCGCATGACAAGCCCTCCCTTTGCGGCCATGTTCCACAAACCAGAGCCGATCCAAAGATAGGCTCTGACCCGTTTGGGGCGGCCCTGAGGCAGGTCAAAGAACCGATGCACCTCCATACATTTTTTTGATATTGGAAGCCAAATGAGCTACAAAGCCCCCTTGAAAGACATGTTGTTTTGTATTCGGCATTTGGCCAATTTTGAAAGCATGAGCCGCTGGCCAGATTTGCAATCCCTGGATCTTGATCTGAACACAGCGGCGGCAGTGCTGGAGGAAAGTGCCCGTTTTGTTGAATCTGTGGTGGCTCCGCTGAACCGTGCGGGAGACGTTCAGCCTTCTTCCATGGGCGCCGGGCAAGGCGTGCTGACAAGCCCGGGTTTTCGTGAAGCCTTTGAGCAATTTGTGGCTGGAGGATGGCAGGGCTTGCAACATCCTGCCAAGTATGGTGGGCAAGGCCTGCCCAAAGTGATTGCTGCGGCGTGCCTTGAAATGCTCAACAGTGGCAACCTCAGTTGGGCTTTGTGCCCCTTGCTGACGGACAGCGCCATCGAGGCCCTGACCGTGGCAGGATCCAAACCCCAACAAGATTTATTCTTGCCCAAGCTCATCGCGGGCGAGTGGACTGGCACCATGAACCTGACCGAGCCGCAGGCGGGGTCTGATCTGTCATTGGTGCGCACACGCGCCGAACCTCAGGCCGACGGCAGCTACAAGTTGTTTGGCACCAAAATTTATATCACCTATGGTGAGCATGATCTGGCCTCCAACATTATCCACTTTGTGCTCGCCCGAATCGTGGGGGCTCCAGAGGGGGTCAAGGGCTTGAGCCTGTTTATCGTGCCCAAGTTTTTGATCAATCCTGATGGCAGCCTGGGGGCACGTAACGATGTGCACTGCGTGAGTCTTGAGCACAAACTGGGCATCAGAGCCAGCCCCACCGTGGTTTTGCAATATGGCGATCATGGCGGCGCTGTGGGCACCCTGATGGGTGAGGCCCACCGGGGTTTGGAGTACATGTTCATCATGATGAGTGCGGCCCGCTATGCGGTAGGCCTGCAAGGCATTGCCGTGGCTGAGTGTGCCTATCAAAAGGCGGTGCAATATGCCCGCGAACGCGTCCAATCACGGCCCGTTGATGGCTCGTCTCAGGAGGCTGTGGCCATTATCAAGCACCCCGATGTGCGTCGTATGCTCATGACCATGCGCGCCCAGATCGAGGCTTGCCGGGCAATGGCGACTGCGGCGGCTGCCGCCTGCGACGCGGCCAAGTGGCATCCTGACTTGACACAGAGAAGCTCACAAAAGGCCCTTTATGAATTCATGGTGCCGCTCGTCAAGGGCTACAGCACCGAGATGAGCATCCAGGTGGCTTCCATGGGGGTGCAGGTGCATGGGGGCATGGGTTTTATCGAAGAAGCCGGTGCCGCCCAGTTTTATCGCGATGCACGCATTCTCAGCATTTATGAGGGCACCACCGCCATTCAGGCCAATGACCTGCTGGCTCGCAAAACCCTGAAAGATCAAGCCCGTGTTCCTCGCTGGATTGCCGCCCGGATCCAAGAAACCGAGCATTCACTTGAAGCCTCGCCAGAATCAGATGCAGGGGCAAACCGTTTGGCACGCCAACTGCGCTTGGCCCGAGCCGACTGGATGGATGTGGTGTCGTTTTTATTGCAACAAGGCTCCAGGAATCCTGACGCGGTTTATGCTGGTTCAGTCCCTTACTTACTCATGAGCGCTCAGATGGTGGCTGGCTGGCAAATGGCACTAGCTTATTTGGGCGCGCAGGCTGAACTGAAGGCCGGGGGCGACAGGTCATTTCTTGAGGCCAAGCAGGTCACGGCCGTTTTTTATGCCGACCATATCCTGAGCCAGTCGGCGGGTTGGCGTTATGCCATCATGGAAGGCGGCGGAAGCGTCATGGCCCTGCCTGAGGCTGAATTTTGATTTCTTCTTGGCCTATTGCGCTGCTGATTAGCCGGTGCCAAGCCGGGAGCTGCGTGTTTCCAGCTTGACCGTCCGGGATGCCGTGGCCCAAGGCGATATCCTTGAGTGGCCCAGGAATGGCTGCTTAATGCCTGAAGTGTCTGATGCCGGTGAACGCCATTACCACACCGCGCTCGTTGGCCGCTGCAATCACTTCTTCGTCTCGCACTGAGCCTCCGGGCTGAATGACGCAAGTGGCGCCTGCGTCAATGACCACATCGAGCCCATCACGGAAGGGGAAGAAGGCATCACTGGCCACCGCGGAACCCTGCAAGCTCAGGCCGGCATTTTCAGCCTTGATGCTGGCAATGCGGGCGGAATCAATGCGGCTCATTTGGCCGGCCCCGACCCCGAGCGTCATGCCGCGGCTACAAAACACGATGGCATTGCTTTTGACGTATTTGGCCACCTTCCAGGCAAACAGCAGATCATTCAACTGCTCGGGAGTGGGCTGCAAACGGGTCACAATTTGAAGGTTCTCGCGTCGGATATCGTGATTGTCGGCTGTTTGAATCAAAAGGCCCGACCCCACTCGCTTGACATCTTGCGTATGGCGGCCCTGGTTCCAGGCCAAATCACTTTGCGACTTGGGGAGGTCAATCTGCAAGACCCGAATGTTGGGCTTGCTGGCGAAGACCGCCAGGGCCTCAGGGGTGTATCGTGGGGCAATTAACACCTCCACAAACAGTTTGGCCACCCGTGCCGCGGCTTCAGCGTCAAGCTCGGTATTGAACGCGATGATGCCACCAAATGCCGAAGTGGGGTCGGTTTGGAGGGCTTTGGCATAGGCCTCAGCGGCATTGACCCCCAGAGCAACGCCGCAGGGGTTGGCGTGCTTCACAATCACACAGGCCGGGCCCTCGAATGATTTGACGCACTCCCAAGCCGCATCGGCATCGGCGATGTTGTTATAGGACAGCTCTTTGCCCTGCCGTTGTTGGGCCGTCACCAGGGACCCGGCGGCGGGGTGGAGGTCTCGATAGAAGGCGGCTGCCTGATGTGGATTTTCGCCGTAACGAAGGTCTTGCAGCTTCAGAAAGCGGCCATTACTTTGCGCCGGAAACTGCGTGCGTGAACCATCGTCTTGAAAAGACGAAAGATAATCACTGATGGCCGCATCGTAGTTCGAGATGCGGTTGAACGCCGCCACCGACAGCGCAAACTTGGTTTTCTGGCTGACACTACCTTGGGCCTGAATTTCTTGCAGGACACTGCGGTACTGGGAAGCTTCGGTCAATACCGCCACGTCTTTCCAGTTTTTCGCCGCAGAGCGAACCATGGCAGGCCCGCCAATATCAATGTTTTCAATCGCTTCTTCCAAGGTGCAGCCCGGGCGTGCAACGGTGGCCTCAAATGGGTATAAATTTACCACCAGGATATCAATGACATCCATGCCATGCAACTCGAGGGTGCTCATGTGGGCGGGAACATCCCGACGCGCCAGCAGGCCCCCATGAATTTTCGGGTGCAGCGTTTTCACCCGACCCTCCAGCATTTCGGGAAAGCCTGTGTAAGCGGCCACCTCCGTGACCGGCAGGCCGGAATCAGCCAGCAACTTGGCTGTTCCCCCCGTCGATAAAAGCTTGCAACCGAGCGCATGCAAGCCACGCGCCAAATCAAGTACACCGGTTTTGTCTGAAACAGAGAGAAGAGCTTGCATGGAAAAAACTTTCAAAAATGAAGGAATCTCGGCCCAACCCCTGATAGATGAGCGGGGTATAGCCATGAATAAATATCAACGGCCTCACTTGATGAGACGGTAATCCAGCAGTTTGCGGTGCAGTGTGTTGCGGTTAATCCCCAGCCATTCTGCAGCACGGCTCTGATTGCCATTGGCGTGCTTCATGACGGTTTCCAGCAAAGGCTTTTCAACAACCTTGAGCATCATGTCGTACATGCCTCCAGGCTCGATGCCATCGAGGTTTTTAAAATAGGTTTCCAGATTTTCCCGGATGCACTCTTCAACAGACTTTTTTTGACGCATAAATTCAATCCACAAGGTGTCGAGGCCAGCGCTCATGAGATTCGGCGAGTTGCTCGAACCAGTCGCCCAAAGCCTGTATCTGAGCTTCGCAAGTTTGCAGGGTGTTCATTTGATCGCGGAAGGCCGAGCCACCTGGCAAACCCCGAACAGCCCAGCCGATATGCTTGCGCGCAGTCAACATACCCGCCCATGCCCCATAAAGGCTATAGTGGTCATGAAGATGCTCAAGCAGCCAGTTTTTGACATCGCGCACCAAGGGCGGGGGCGGTAATTCGGAATGCTCTAAAAAATGGGCCAACTCTTGAAAAATCCAGGGGCGCCCCTGAGCAGCCCGGCCGACCATGATGGCATCGGCCCGGGTATAGCGCAAAACCTCGCTCGCCTTTTGAGGCGAATCGATATCTCCATTGGCCACCACAGGAATCCTCAGGGCCGCCTTGACAGCAGCAATGGTGTCATACTCTGCATGGCCTTGATACCCCTGTTCACGGGTGCGGCCATGCACCGTCACCATGGACACCCCTGCGCTTTGCGCTGCTTGTGCCAAGCGCACCGCATTGCGCTCTGATGCGCACCAGCCGGTGCGCATTTTCAGGGTCACGGGAACTTTGTGGGGCACACAGGCCGCAACCACCGCCTCAATGATCTTCAGAGCCAGCGGCTCATTTTGCATGAGCGCTGAGCCGGCCCATTTGTTGCACACTTTTTTGGCCGGACACCCCATATTAATGTCGATAATCTGGGCTCCGCGGTCGATGTTGTAGGCCGCAGCCTCCGCCATCATGGGGGCCTCTGTGCCTGCAATTTGAACGGCGATCGGCTCGGTTTCGCCTTCGTGATTGGCCCGTCGGCTGGTTTTGAGGCTATGCCAAAGGTCTTTTCGGGAGGTTACCATCTCACTGACGGCGTAGCCCGCCCCCAGCCGCTTGCAAAGCTGGCGAAAAGGACGATCCGTCACCCCGGCCATGGGCGCCACAAAATAGCGGTTGAGCAAAGGAATAGGGCCAATTTTCAGAGGCTGAGGCTCAGCAGACATGGTAAAAACGCCAGCAGCAACCGGCTGAAAAAAGCCGCTTATTTTACCGAAAAGCCTCGTTGGTGCGCCATTGGGCTAGGGTTAATCAGGACTTTATGGAATCTTGGCTGAGTATTCAAATCAGTGCCTTATTGACAGCACTGGCCTTACCACAGTTTGGTTTGAGCACACTGTTTTTGATCGCGTTTTTATCAGCAACGCTCCTGCCGATGGGTTCAGAGCCTGCCGTGATTGGGTTGGTCTCACTGAACCATAATTTATTTTGGCCTGCCATAGGGGTGGCCACGCTCGGCAACACCCTCGGCGGGGCCGTAACGTGGTGGATGGGCCTCGGGGCCCACCAAGCTTACAAGGCCGCACGACCCTCGGCTTCCAAGTCGAATGCACGCGCCTTGCAATGGCTTCAGCGCTTTGGGCCCAAGGCTTGCCTGCTGTCCTGGTTGCCGATTATCGGTGACCCCTTGTGCGCTGTGGCTGGGTGGCTCAAGTTTCCCTTGGGGCCATGCCTTGTGTATATGGCCATCGGAAAATTTGCCCGATACCTTTCCATGACCGGGCTTTGGTACTGGGGCTTTGTGCTGTAATGATGCTGATGAATAAATAGATTGATGAATTTGAGAGGCCTTGGGAACCTCTGCAAAACCCCTCGCGGCGATTGCATCTTTTCTCGAATGAGATCTGCGCCCCTGGCTTTTTTGCCTGTAGTGCTCGCGACAGGCTGCAAAATCTGCCTTGCATCCCCTATCCAGGAAAGGCGCGCTCATCCACGAGGGGTTTTGCAGAGGTTCCCTGGCTTGATTGAATACAATCAAGATCCCTTAAAAATATCCCGGCCGGAAGGCTTTCCTGCAGGGTTTGGCACCATCTTTAGTGCTAACAGGCCCTTGTGGCCAAGTACCCACCCCGGACAGCCCTTCTTGCGCCCTATGCCGGCGCGTTCAGCCTGGGCTTCATGTGGCGACGGTTTTCTCGCGGCCGTTTTTTCCATCGCGGGCCTCCTTGTGCATAGGAAGCGCAGAGTATGTTTTTTCCTCGGACATTTGATGTGATTGTGGTAGGTGGCGGGCATGCTGGCACAGAAGCTGCCCTGGCCAGTGCCCGCATGGGCTGCACCACTTTGTTGCTGTCTCACAATATTGAAACCTTGGGCCAAATGAGCTGCAACCCCTCCATTGGAGGCATTGGCAAGGGGCACTTGGTGAAAGAGGTTGACGCTTTGGGCGGTGCCATGGCGGGCGCCACCGACGAAGCGGGCATTCAATTTCGTATCCTTAACAGCTCTAAAGGCCCCGCAGTGCGTGCCACTCGGGCGCAGGCAGACCGCATTCTTTACAAGGCGGCGATCCGTCGTCGGCTCGAAAACCAGCCCTTACTTTGGCTTTTTCAAGGGGCCTGTGAAGATTTGCTGATCTCGGGTGATGCCGTCAGCGGGGTCGTCACCCAAGTGGGTGTGCGTTTTGCTGCCCTCACGGTGGTGCTTACAGCGGGCACTTTTCTGGATGGCCGAATTCATGTTGGCCTTGACCATCACTCAGCGGGCCGAGCCGGAGACCCCCCTGCCGTCCGCCTTTCGGCTCGGCTGAAAGAACTCCGTCTGCCCCAGGGCCGCTTGAAAACGGGCACCCCACCGCGTCTTGATGGCCGAACCATCGACTTCAGCAAAACTGCCCGGCAGCCGGGCGACTTCAACCCCATCCCGGTGTTCAGCTTCATGGGCGAGGCCTCACAACATCCTCAACAAGTGCCCTGCTGGATCACGCACACCAATGAGCGCACGCATGAGATCATTCGCTCTGGTTTTGATCGCAGCCCCATGTTTACCGGCTTGATTGACGGTATCGGGCCGCGCTACTGCCCCAGCATCGAAGACAAAATCAACCGCTTTGCCGACAAAAGCTCTCACCAAATCTTTTTAGAGCCAGAGGGCCTGACAACGCACGAGTTTTACCCCAACGGCATTTCAACCAGTTTGCCTTTTGACATTCAACTGGCGGCTGTTCACTCTATTCCAGGGTTGGAGCAAGCCCATATTTTGCGTCCGGGCTATGCCATTGAATACGATTATTTTGACCCCCGCAGCCTTCAGACGTCTTTTGAGACCCGATCGATCAGCGGCTTGTTTTTTGCAGGCCAGATCAACGGCACCACGGGCTATGAAGAGGCGGCAGCCCAGGGTTTGTTTGCGGGGATCAATGCCGCCCTGAAGGTTCGAGGTGAAACTGCGTGGCTACCGCGTCGTGATGAGGCTTATCTGGGTGTTTTGGTCGACGATTTAACCACCCAAGGGGTCACCGAGCCTTACCGCATGTTTACCAGCCGCGCCGAGTTTCGTCTTCAGCTTCGTGAAGACAATGCAGACATGCGCCTGACAGAAGTGGGCCGGCGTTTGGGCTTGGTCGATGATCAGCGTTGGGCCGCCTTTGAGCGGAAACGTGACATTGTTTCACGTGAAACACAGCGACTTCAATCTTCATGGGTTCACCCCCATTCTCTCAGCCCCGAGGACAGCGAACGCTTGCTCGGCAAAAAAGTCGAGCATGAACACCGCTTGACGGACCTGTTGCGTCGGCCAGAATTGGACTTTGACGCAGTGAGCAAGGTGGCCGCTGCTGCAGGGCTGGATCCTATTGTTTCACGTGAAACATTGATGACCGAGCTCGGGCCGGCGTTGGCCGCTTCGGTGATCGAGCAAGTGGAAATCAGCGTCAAATATGCCGGTTATATTGACAAGCAGCGCGATGAGGTCGAGCGCAGCGTGCGCTCTGAGAGTTTGCGGCTTCCTGATGGTTTTGATTACAACCAGGTGTCGGCACTGAGTTTCGAGGTGCGTCAAAAACTTAACCAGCACCAACCCCAAACTTTAGGCCAGGCTGCCCGTGTTTCGGGCGTCACGCCAGCAGCGATTTCTTTGCTCCTGATCCATCTCAAGAAAAAAGGCCTGTATGAGCTTTCCGCCCACTGATACTGAATGCACCGCTCCCTGCCCTTCCCTGTTTTATTCAAGTGGCCACAAGCTGCCTCTGGTGGTTTTTGGCGATATTTTTCTTGAGCTGCCCTCATGAACACCGCATTAAGCGCCCGCTGTGCAGAGCTTGGTTTGTCCGTTCAACAAACCGAACAACTGCAGGCCTATCTTGAGTTGCTGCAAAAATGGAACAAGGTTTATAACCTGACGGCCCTCCGTGACGGTGAAAAAATGCTCACCCATCACATTTTCGACAGCTTAAGCCTGCTGCCTTCGCTAAGGCAATTTGGAAATTTAAGCCAAAAGCGCATCTTGGATGTGGGCAGTGGCGCTGGTTTGCCCGGAGTGGTTCTGGCCATCGCAAACCCCGAGATGGTGGTCACCTGCATTGACAGCGTGGGTAAAAAAACCGCTTTTATTCAGCAGGTGGCGGCTTCATTGAAGCTTCCCAAGCTGGCTTCCGTTCATGCCCGGGTTGAGCAATGGTCATCTCAACCCTTTCAGATCATTATCTCCCGAGCGTTTTCCAGCTTGGCCGATTTTGTGCGCCTGAGCTTCCCACATTTGGCCCAAGATGGGGTTTGGCTTGCCATGAAAGGCAAAATGCCCTCCGATGAGCTGACTGAACTTCCCTCTCAGATCGAAGTGTTTCACGTGGAACAATTGCAAATCCCTGAGTTGGCCGCCGAACGCCGCCTGGTTTGGATGAGGCGTGCGCAAGGATCTTGAATACAGTCCCGGCACCCCAGCCTCTCATGCTGTGCGTCGTCGCAGCATCCAGGGTTTGGTTGCAGACTCTTTTTCGTTTCCGTGACTGACGCGCAGAATGAGGAACGGGGGCTTGAGTGATGACCCCGCCTGACCGCATTGTTTCACGTGGAACAATTGCGAATTTCTGAGTGGGCCGGCGAACGCTGCCTGGTTTGGATGAGCCTTTGCCTGCTCAAATATCCTGATGCAGGGAGTGCAGAGTGGAGTCGCTTGACTGAAGGATCTTCTTTCTTAGCCAATCAGTTTTTCTTCAGCCAGGGATAAAGCCTCAGGCAGGCCTGAGAGAACCAGAGTGTCCCCACTGTTCAGAACCAGCGTATCTTCCGGGGAAGCAATCACTCTTCCATGATCACCTTGGCGCACTGAGACCACACTCACGCCCACCGCATGCAAAGCGAGTTGGCTCAAGGGTTTTCCTGCATAGGCCGCTCCCGCGGGTAAAGTCAGGCTATGAAGGCGCGCCGTTTGTAATTCGTCGACGGTATCGTCGTCTGCGCCATGAAAATAACCTCTTAACAAGCCATAACGAGCGTTTCGTTGATCTTGAACAATGCGCCAAACACGGCGCATTGGCAGGCCGACCAAGGCAAGCGCATGGCTGGCCAGCATCAATGAACCTTCAATGGCTTCGGGCACAACCTCGGTGGCACCGGCGGCTTGAAGCAATTCAAGGTCGGCATCATCAATGGTTCGAACCAGAACGGGCACCTTGGGAGCATGTGATTTCACCTGCTCCAGAATTTTCAAGGCGGAAGGGGTATCGTGGTAACTGACAACCACCGCATTCGCGCGGGCCAAGCCGGCGGCCATCAAGCTCTGTAGTCGAGCAGCATCACCAAAAACCACGCTCTGACCTGCGGCGGCAGCCTGGCGCACCCGATCGGGGTCGAGATCAAGAGCCATATAGGGAATATGCTCTTTCTCCAAAATGCGTGCCAAGTTTTGGCCGCATCGTCCAAAGCCAGCAATAATCACATGCGCTTCAGTATTCATGGCCCGTTTGGCGATTGAAGTCACGGCCACCGACTGCATCAGCCAATCACTCGGGCTGAGGCGCAGCACGATGGCATCCGCTTTCATAATCAGAAAGGGGGTGGCCAACATACTCAGAACCATGCTGGCCAACACGGGGCTGAGCCATTTTGCATCGATCAGGCCCAGATCAGCTCCCATGGTGAGTAACACGAAGCCAAATTCACCTGCCTGCGCCAAATACAAACCCGTTCGTAAAGCAACCCCTGTGGTAGAGCCCATCAAGCGGGCTAATGCCGTGACCAGAAAAAATTTGGCCAGCACAGGAAAGATGGTCAGACACAAAACCAAAAGCCATTGATCAAGCACCGCTCGCCAATCAAGTTTCATGCCGATGGTGATGAAAAACAAGCCGAGCAGTACATCATGGAAGGGACGGATCTCGGTTTCCACCTGATGCCGGTACTCTGTTTCGGCCACTAACATGCCAGCCACAAAAGCCCCAAGGGCCAAAGACAGCCCCGCCAGATCCGTCAACCATGCCAGGCCCAAGGTCATCAACAACAAATTCAGGACAAAAAGCTCCTCGCTTTTTCGACGCGCGACCATCGTCAACCACCACCGCATGACACGCTGCCCACCCACCAGCAAAATGGTCAACAGGGCCGCGGCCTTGAGAGTGGCGGTGGTCAATGAGAAGGCCAAATCAGAGGCCGATGAATTTAGCGCCGGAATCAGGACCAGCAAGGGCACCACCGCCAAATCCTGAAACAGCAACACGCCAATCACTCTGCGACCATGCTCGCTTTCCAGCTCAAGCCTTTCTGACATCATTTTGACCACAATGGCGGTGCTCGACATGGCCATTGCGCCGGCCAAGACCATAGACCCTTGCCACGATAACTCCCAAGGCTGCTCGCCATATGAAAACGCCCAGGTCAGCAAGTGGTGCCCGGCTACCGTGCCGATGATGGTCAATAATACTTGGGCCATGCCCAAGCCAAACACCAGGCTGCGCATGCTCCGAAGCTTGGGCAGGTTGAACTCCAGGCCAATCACGAACATCAGAAAAACCACCCCAAATTCTGCCAAGTGCTGCAAGCCTGCAGCGGCTGAATCTTTGGCAAAAGAAAGGGCGTGAGGCCCAATCAGTACGCCCACGGCCAAATATCCGACCATCGGTGGCAGCTTCAAGAGCCGGCACAGCACCACGCCAAGCACTGCAGCAAGAAGAAACAGCAAAACGAGTTCAAGGGTGCCGATCATCCTGGAAGCCTTATAAAGCGATATGGCCGGAAAAAATAAAACACGACACCATTCACCCGGCAATGAAGGGTTGATTTTTTGAATATAGCCCTGCCTTTTCTGGGTGGATGGATAAGGCCCACCTTCATTGCCGGCTGAATAGACGGACGGATGCTCAAAGGATGCCTACAATTGTGCATCGTCATCAATCGCCCCCTTCAATTGGTGGCTATTTTCCCCTCCATTTTCCTGCATCATGCCCTATTTTCCTGCTTTTGATGGCCGGCGCGCCCTCCGCCTGGCCCGGCAAACTTTCGATATCGAAGCCTCAGCCCTCATCGGCTTGAAGCAAAGCCTTGACCCCGGATTCTCGGAAGTGGTGCACACCATTTTGCAGTGTACGGGCCGGATTGTGGTCACGGGAATTGGCAAAAGTGGCCATGTGGGCCGCAAAATCGCTGCCACATTGTCCTCTACAGGGACGGCATCTTTTTTCCTGCATCCGGCTGAAGCCGTGCATGGTGACTTGGGCATGCTCAAAGCGGGTGATGTTGTTCTGGCTATTTCCAACTCGGGCGAAAGCGATGAATTGCTTGAGCTGCTTCCTGCCCTCAAACGTTTGCAGGTGATTTTGGTAGCCATGACGGGCCATCCGCAATCAACCCTGGGGCGCCATGCCAATTGGGTGCTGTCTTGTGCTGTGGATCAAGAAGCCTGCCCTTTGAACCTTGCCCCCACCGCCAGCACCACCGCCCAAATGGCCATGGGCGACGCCCTCGCCGTGGCCCTTCTTGATGCACGGGGGTTTCGTGAAGAAGATTTCGCCCGCTCTCATCCGGGCGGGAGTTTGGGGCGCAAACTCCTGACCCTTGTGCGTGATGTCATGCGCACGGGAAACCATGTGGCGCACGTATCTCCCGATACCTCTTTTATTGACATGGTGCGCGAAATGAGCCGCAAGCGGCTTGGTGCCACAGCCATCACTGACAAGCATCAAAAAGTCCTGGGCATTTTTACCGATGGCGATCTGAGGCGCCTGCTGGAAACAGGGCAAGACCTCCGTCTATTGACTGCGGATGATGTCATGTCAACCCAACCTAAAATCATCCAGCACGAGGCCCTCGCGGCTGAAGCGGCCAGCATCATGGAGCATCATCGAATCACCACCATCTTGGTGGTGGATGAAGAAAGCCGCCTCGTGGGCATCTTGAACTTCAGTGACCTGATGGCCTCTAAAGTGATTTGATGAGCCGATGACAGATTCAGCCCTGCAAAATCGATTCTTCCCATGAATATGGGTTCAGCAGCCCCCCACAAAATGAGAGGATCATGATAGTGAACAGAAGAAAATTTCTTTCGGGGGCCGGAGCTATCACAGCCGCTGTCACAGCGTCCGGGGTCAGCCCGGTGGCCATGGCCGCCTTGCCTGAACCAGCCTCTCAATCTCAGCCCGGCACCATGCCCCCCTTGGTGCCTGCCACAGGCCGGCCCTATCACCCGGTGGTCACGCTCAATGGCTGGACGCTCCCCTGGAGAATGAACCAGGGAGTCAAGGAATTTCATTTGGTGGCTGAACCCGTCATCCGTGAAATGGCCCCCGGGTTGCGCGCCCAACTATGGGGTTACAACGGCCAATCCCCCGGGCCCACCATTGAGGTGGTCGAGGGTGACAGGGTGCGGGTTTTTGTCACCAACCGTCTTCCTGAAGTAACCAGTGTGCACTGGCATGGGCAGCGACTCCCCAACGGAATGGATGGCGTCACAGGCCTGACCCAAGCCCCGATTGAGCCTGGAAAAACCTTCGTTTATGAATTTGTTGCCCGCCGCCCAGGCACCTTCATGTACCACCCCCATGCGGATGAAATGGTGCAAATGGCCATGGGCATGATGGGGTTTTGGGTCACTCACCCACGGGACCGAAACCCCCTGATTCAGGAGGTCCAGCGGGATTTCTGCTTTCTCCTCAACGCTTTTGATGTAGAGCCCGGCGCCGCCAAGCCCAAAGTCATGACCATGCTTGACTTTAATTTATGGGCCTGGAACAGCCGGGTATTTCCGGGGATTGACCCTTTGGTGGTTCGACAACGTGACCGGGTTCGACTCCGGGTGGGCAACCTCACCATGACCAATCATCCGATTCATCTCCATGGCCATGAGTTTGTAGTGACAGGCACCGATGGCGGCCCCACGCCACCAGGCTCCAGATGGCCAGAGGTGACCGTTGACATTGCTGTCGGGCAAATGCGGCAAATGGAATTTGTGGCCGATGAAGTGGGCGATTGGGCCCTGCATTGTCACAAAAGCCACCACACCATGAATGCGATGGGTCATGACATTCCCAGCATGCTCGGGGTTCATCAACAAGACCTTGCCAGCCAACTCAATGCCTTGATTCCTGGTTACATGGCCATGGGTGAAAACGGCATGCACGAGATGTCTTCGATGCGCATGCCACTTCCAGAAAACAGCATTCCCATGATGAGCGGCGAGGGCCCTTTCGGGCCCTTGGGCATGGGCGGGATGTTCAGTGTGATCAAGGTGCGCAAAGGTTTGGCCCCCAATGACTACACCGACCCCGGCTGGTACACCCACCCGCCTGGAAGTGTGGCATACGAATGGACCGGCCAGATGCCCCCGACGGTCAATGCCGAACCGGCGCACAGCGCCCCGCCTGGCCATGACACTTCACATCACCCCCAGATGCCGCATGGAAGCCCGCTTACCGAAGTGAAAGCCCGCAAACCACGCGGGCACCACTGAAATGCGTGCTTCGAGGCGCTTACGGACGCCAGGAAAAATAAGGTCGGCAAGCTCAACGTCTCATCCCGAAATTTTCTGCCCCGAGTCAGGAACTTTCTGACACCATCACCCACCAAACATCAAGATGATGCCAGCAAGGGGCTAAGGGTGTTCACAAAGCAACAAGAATGGCCAATCTGACACACTTTTCTCAGAAAAAGCCTACTTTATTCACGCTTCTTCGGGTATGTTGGAACCCATTGATACGGCAAATTCGAGCTTGTGTGTCGGTTCTTCCAGCCCCTTAAAAGGCTATAAAAGGCCTGGGAGTCTTCCAAAGCAAAGCGGTTTTGCCATTGACCCATTGATCAACTGTTTTTCGCAGGAAATCTCTGATGGAGCCCTCGGTTTCGGACTTCATCAGAGCTTCCCCCAACGGTGAAAGGCAGGACTCGCCCCGGGCCCTTCTTTCGCTGCGACCCCACAGGAGATCCGCATGGACGTCATCAGCCATTTTGCCGCTCGTTTCGATCGCACCCGCGAAGAAGAAATGTCTCTCGAAGACTATCTCGCCGAGTGCAAACGCAAACCCATCACCTATGCCACAGCTGCCGAGCGCATGCTCAAAGCCATCGGTGAGCCCCAAACGATTGATACGCGCAATGATCCGCGCTTGTCACGCATCTTTGCCAACAAGGTCATCAAAATTTACCCGGCCTTTGCCGAGTTTTATGGCATGGAAGATGCCATCGAACAGGTCGTGAGTTATTTTCGCCATGCCGCTCAAGGCCTGGAAGAAAAGAAACAAATTCTTTATTTGCTGGGGCCCGTGGGCGGCGGCAAGAGTTCAATTGCCGAACGCCTCAAGTCACTCATGCAGGAGGTGCCTTTTTACGCCATCAAAGGCTCGCCGGTGAACGAATCACCTCTGGGTATTTTCAATGCCGAAGAAGACGGCCCCATTCTCGAGAAGGAATATGGCATTCCGCGCCGCTATCTCAACCGCATCCTGAGCCCTTGGGCCTTGAAGCGGCTTGATGAATTTGGCGGCGACATCCGCAAGTTTCGTGTTGTCAAGCGCTACCCTTCGGTGCTCAAACAGGTGGGCATCGCCAAAACCGAGCCCGGCGATGAAAACAACCAGGACATCTCGGCTTTGGTAGGCAAGGTCGATATTCGCAAATTGGAGTCTTATGCCCAAGATGACCCCGATGCCTACAGCTTTTCGGGCGGGCTGTGCCTGGCCAACCAAGGCTTGCTCGAATTTGTCGAAATGTTCAAGGCCCCCATCAAGGTGCTGCACCCCCTGCTCACAGCCACCCAGGAGGGCAATTTCAAAGGCACCGAAGGCTTTGGCGCCATTCCCTTTGATGGCGTGGTGCTGGCGCACTCAAATGAAAGTGAATGGAAGGCTTTCCGCAACAACAAAAACAACGAGGCTTTCCTCGATCGGATTTACATCGTCAAGGTGCCTTACTGCCTGCGTGTTTCCGAAGAAGTCAAAATTTATGAAAAGCTGCTGCGCGGCTCGTCGTTGTCAGGCGCCACCTGTGCCCCCGGCACCTTGAAAATGATGGGCCAGTTCTGTGTGCTGACCCGCCTCAAAGAGCCCGAGAACTCCAGCCTGTTCTCGAAAATGCAAGTTTATGACGGAGAGAACCTCAAAGACACCGACCCTCGCGCCAAGAGCTACCAAGAATACCGTGACTATGCCGGGGTTGATGAAGGCATGAATGGCATCTCGACCCGCTTCGCCTACAAAATTCTCAGCAAGGTCTTCAACTTTGACAGCACCGAGGTGGCCGCCAACCCCGTGCACCTGATGTACGTTCTTGAGCAGCAAATTGAGCGGGAGCAGTTTCCCTCTGAAGTCGAGCAACGCTACCTGTCTTACATCAAAGAGCACTTGGCCGTTCGCTATGCCGAGTTTATTGGCAAGGAAATCCAGACTGCCTACCTGGAAAGCTACAGCGAATACGGCCAGAACATCTTTGACCGCTATGTCACTTATGCTGACTACTGGATTCAGGACAATGAATACCGCGATACCGACACCGGTGAAGTTTTTGATCGCGCGGCACTCAATGCCGAACTTGAAAAAATCGAGAAGCCTGCCGGCATTTCGAATCCTAAAGACTTCCGCAACGAAATCGTGAACTTTGTGTTGCGTGCCCGGGCCAACAATGCAGGTAACAACCCTGCCTGGACCAGCTACGAAAAACTGCGCACGGTGATCGAGAAAAAAATGTTCTCCAACACCGAAGAGTTGCTGCCGGTCATCAGCTTCAATGCCAAGGCCAGTGCCGACGAAGCCAAAAAGCACGAGGATTTTGTCACCCGCATGGTGGCCAAAGGGTACACATCGAAGCAGGTTCGCCTGTTGTGTGAATGGTATTTGCGGGTTCGCAAAAGTTCCTGAAAAACGCATTGAACCCGCCGCATTGGAGGAGTCGCATGTTGCAGATCATTGATCGTCGTCTTGCCGGAAAAAACAAATCCATCGGCAACCGTGAGCGCTTCTTGCGTCGTCACAAGGAGCAAATTCGCGAAGCCGTGAAACGTGCTGTCGATGGCCGGGGCATCCGTGATCTGGCCCAGGGCGAAGACATTCACATTCCAAAGCGTGATATTTCTGAGCCCGTATTTCGGCATGGGGCGGGGGGCCAGCGCGAGATGATCCACCCCGGAAATCGCGACTACGTTCGTGGCGACCGGATTGACCGACCCAAAGGTGGACAGGGCCAAGGAGGCAGTCAGGCCAGTGACTCGGGCGAAGGCGAAGATGACTTTGTTTTTCACCTGAACAAAGAAGAATTCATGCAGGTTTTTTTTGATGACCTGGCCCTGCCCAACCTGGTGCGAACCACGCTGGCTGAAACCCCCGAATTCAAAACCCACCGCGCTGGCTACAGCTCAGATGGCACCCCGGCCAATTTGCATATCGTGCGCTCCATGCGCGGTGCGATCGGCCGCAGAATTGCCGTCAGCAGCGTGACCCGCGCCAAGCTGCGCGAATGTGAACAACAATTGCATGCACTGCAAAGCCAGCCCAAGCTCCCTGGGGCCGGCATGGAAGAACACATCGACGCCCTCGAAAAAGACATCATGGTGCTCCAGAATCGGCTGGCCAAAATACCCTATCTGGATCCGATTGATCTGCGTTACCGCAGCCGGGTGCGCGTGCCCATGCCCACGTCCAAGGCGGTCATGTTTTGCTTGATGGATGTTTCAGGCTCCATGGATGAAGCGCGCAAAGATCTTGCCAAGCGTTTTTTCATTTTGCTCTACCTTTTTCTGACGCGACATTACGAACGCATCGAAATCGTTTTTATTCGTCACCACACCCAAGCCCAAGAAGTTGACGAACAAAACTTCTTCCACTCAACCGAAACCGGGGGCACGGTGGTGTCCAGTGCACTGGTCTTGATGGAAGAAATTGCCCGGGCACGTTACCCGACCTCCGACTGGAACATTTACGGCGCGCAAGCCAGCGATGGTGACAACTGGCACCATGACAGTGGCCGCTGTCGCGAATTGCTGGCTCAGAACGTGCTGCCCTTATGCCGCTATTTTGCTTACGTTCAAGTGGCCGAAGAAGAGCAAAGCTTATGGGATGAATACGCTGCTTTGGCCAAGGAAGCCCCCGGCTTTGCGGTACGCAAAGCGGTCGATGCCTCCCAGATCTACCCTGTGTTCCGGGATCTTTTCAAGAAAGAAGGGGCCACCACATCATGAGCCGAATCGAACCTCCTTGGGGTACTGAACGTCGCATCAATCAGTGCCCCGGCGCCCCCCAACGTCGAGCCGCAGATCGGGTCGTTCCGCCCCGCTCTCACGAGCCTCTGGCCTCCCCGAGTGACTGGACGTTTGATCTGATTGAGCGCTATCACGAGGTCATCCGCCAAACAGCCGAACGCTTCGGCCTGGACACTTACCCCAACCAGCTCGAGATCATCACGGCGGAACAGATGATGGATGCTTATGCCTCTGTCGGCATGCCCGTGAACTATCGACACTGGAGTTTCGGCAAAGAATTTATCGCCACCGAAAAAAATTACCGACGTGGCCACATGGGCTTGGCCTATGAAATCGTCATCAACTCCAACCCTTGCATCAGCTACCTGATGGAAGAAAACACTTTGGCCATGCAGGCCTTGGTGATTGCCCATGCGGCCTATGGGCACAACAGTTTCTTCAAAGGCAATTATCTGTTCCGCATGTGGACCGATGCCTCATCCATCATCGACTACCTGGTGTATGCCAAAAACTATATTCAGGCCTGTGAAGAGCGCCACGGCACCGACGCTGTCGAGGCCATCCTTGATAGCTGCCATGCCCTGATGAACCATGGGGTTGATCGCTACCGCCGCCCGAGTCGGAAGTCATTGGCCCAAGAGCTTGCCGAACGCAAAGACCGCGAGGCCTATGCGCAACAACAGGTCAATGACATGTGGCGCACCTTGCCGGCCAAGGCAGGAAAACCCCATGCTGAATTCCAGGCCAAGCGGTTTCCCGAAGAGCCGCAAGAAAACCTCCTCTATTTTATTGAAAAGCATGCCCCACTGCTGGAACCTTGGCAACGCGAGGTGGTTCGGATTGTGCGCAAAATCGCCCAGTACTTTTACCCACAGCGCCAAACCCAGGTCATGAATGAAGGCTGGGCCACGTTTTGGCATCATCATCTGCTCAACACCATGTACGCCGACGGCCACTTGAGCGATGGCATGATGATCGAGTGGCTCAAGTCTCATACAAACGTCATCTATCAGCCTCCGGTCGGACACCGGGCCTACAACGGCATCAACCCTTATGCGCTGGGTTTTGCAATGTATACCGACATCAAACGCATTTGCGAGGCCCCGACCGACGAAGATCGCACCTGGTTTCCCGATATTGCCGGTCAAAATTGGCTCGACACCCTCGACCATGCCATGCGCAACTTCAAAGATGAAAGTTTTATCGGGCAGTATCTCTCACCCCGCTTGATGCGCGAGTTCCGGCTTTTTGCCATCACGGATCATGAAAAAGAAAGCCAACTGGAAGTCTCGGCGATTCACGATGAAAGCGGTTACCGCCAAGTTCGCGAAGCCCTGGGCCGCCAATATGATCTCGGCAGCCGGGAGCCAAATATCCAGGTCTGGAACGTCAACCTCCGCGGTGACCGCTCACTGACACTGCGCCACTTACAACACAATGACCGGCCTTTGCACGATGATGCCATTGAAGTTCTCAGACACGTGGCCCGGCTGTGGGGCTTTGGTGTCGAACTGGAAAGCGTCAACGCAAAGGGGCAGGTCACCCGCCATTGGCATTTGTCTGGTGTGTCCGCCAACGAACCCTGAGGCAAGGCCAGGGCCCTATTCCTTGAACAAGAATCCATGAATCGATCTGCCTCACAAAACTCCAAGCTTTCATGGCCGGATGAACAGAGCAGGTTTTCAAAGTAAGAAATACGATGACTCTCAGTCCCTACAGGGATTTTTCCCCTCAAATTGACACTGGGGCCTGGGTTCACCCCAGCGCCCAGGTTATTGGTGATGTCACCCTTGGCGCTCACTCATCCATTTGGTGTCACGCCGTGCTGCGGGGTGATGTCAATGCCATTCGTGTCGGTGAGGGTAGCAATATCCAAGATCTCAGCATCTGCCACGTATCTCACAAAACGGCGTCCAAACCCTTGGGCTCCCCATTAAGCATCGGGAATTTCGTGACGGTTGGCCATGGGGTCATTCTTCATGGGTGCGACATCGGCGATGAATGCCTGATTGGCATGGGCAGCCTCGTGATGGACGATGTCGTGATCGAAGACCATGTGATGCTGGGGGCCGGCAGTTTGGTGTCGCCAGGAAAACGCCTGAGCCGCGGCATGCTTTACATGGGGCGCCCGGCGATTCCTGTTCGACCTTTAACCGAGGCAGAAATGGCCTATTTCAAGTATTCCGCAGAACACTATATTCGCATCAAAAATGACTATCTCGGGAACCTCTGCGCCGCTTCATCGCTTGAGCAGGGCTCATAAGGCACAACCAATGCTCTTTTCCCGATGGTTTTGGGATCATTGACAAGAACGACTGCTGTTAACATGGAGGACCTTGTTCCTTTCTTCACCCTGCTTGCCCCGATAGCGGCGCTTTTTTGATTGGAGTCAATCTTGATCAACCCCACTTTCATTCGTGCTTCTGTGATGGCGTCTTTGCTTTGCACAGGGTTTTCTGCCTCGGCCCAAAATGCGTACATGTCTCTTTCTGTGGGCCTGTCTTCCTGGAATTTTAGTTGCACCGGCACCACGTCTTGTGATAACCGCGCTCCCGGAATGAAATTTTTGGGCGGCTATAACCTCAGCGACAATTTAAGTATTGAAGGCGGGTATTTTTCAATGTCCCGTACATCGGCCACTTTCAGCCCCAGCAAGAAAAGCGAATATAAGGCCAATGGGTTTGAAGTGGCCGCCGTCGGGCGTCTTCCCATGGATGACAGGTGGGGCCTGTATGCCAAATTGGGTTTGTCGGCAGGTCGCGGCACTTGGTACAACATCAATCCTATGACCAAAACCCAAGCATCCAGTACCAGCAATTCGGTTCAGCCTCTGTTTGGTCTGGGGGCCACTTACAAGCTCAATGAAAGGCTTCAAGCCCGGGCAGAATGGGATCTACGCAAGGTCGAAATTCCCGGCTCCAAGCCCCAGCTCAACAACTTTTCTTTAGGTGTTCAATACCATTTCTAATGGCGTTCAGGGCTTGGGCCCTGAATGAGCTTTGACTGATATTGAAGCTGATTCGCGATTCGTATCCTTGGCATAGTGCGGCTCAGCCAACATGTGCGGTGTTGAAGTCCCCTCTGATTTTGGAACTGGCTTGAATGAGTTTTCTGGTCATTGACGTTGGCAATACCCGGCTCAAATGGGCTCAGTATGAATCAGTTCAACCTGGTGCGAAAATTCTGGCGCAGGGTGCTGTGTTTTTGGAAATGATTGGCCGCTTGGCCGAAACCTCATGGCAATCCCTGGTGCTGCCCACTCAGATGTTGGGTTGTGTGGTTGCCGGAGAAGCCGTCAGGCGCGAAGTTGAAGAACAACTCGAATTGTGGGACTTACCCCCACGTTGGGTGGTTTCATCGGCTCAAGCGGGGGGGGTTGTCAATGGCTATGATCACCCGGCCCGTTTGGGGGCAGACCGCTTTGTGGCCTTGATCGGCGCCAGGCACCGGGTGTTGTCGGCGGGTCGAACGCGCCCCGCTTTGGTGGTCATGGTGGGTACGGCAGTGACGGTAGATGCCATGGACGCCTCCGGTCGATTTTTAGGAGGCTACATCCTGCCTGGTTTCGGACTGATGTTGCGAGCCCTGGAAATGGGAACCGCGGGGCTGAATGCACCCACAGGAGAAGTGGTTGACTTTCCAACCAACACCAGTGATGCCTTGATGAGCGGTGGCGCCAATGCCATGGCCGGAGCCATCCAGCGCATGTATCAGCACTTAACCCGGCATACCGGTGAGGAGCCCCTGCTCCTGATGACGGGCGGCGCGGCGGTGAAACTCGCTCCCATCAGCGATTTGCCTTTCGAGATGGCCGATTCCCTGATTTTTGAGGGCTTGTTGCAATGGCAAGCTCATCAAACTTATGGAGCCATGAAAGCGTGATTTTGATACTTTAATTGGCGCAATTTGTACCGATAACCTGATCAAAATTCAGTACGCTGTGCATCGATTCGGTTCTTGATTCGAATGGCTGCAACGACCAAGCAACTGAACAGTGCCCTGCTGTGCTTTCTCTTCAAGACCCACTGAGCATGCCGATGATGGCTCGAAAAAGGAAACTCCCATGATGAGCACCCGTCAAATTTTTGGCACAGCAATCGCTGTGATGGTAGCCTGCCTTATGCTGATACTCATGGCCATCGGGGGCATGAATTCTGCTGCGACTTATTCATCAGAGGTCGAAGCCCAGCGGACAGCCTCATTACAACTTGCCGATGAGCTTCGGCAGAGTTCCGATGACCTGACACGCCTGGCCCGCACCTACGTCATCACCGGCGACCCGAAGTGGGAGGAGCAGTATTTCACAGTGCTCGATATCCGTAACGGCAAAAAGCCGCGCCCCTACGGATACGAAAAAATCTACTGGGATTTCCTGGCTGCAGGCCAGCAGCCAAGCCGTGCCGGGCTGTCCACAAGCAAACCATTGCTGGAGATGATGAAGAGCGCAGGCTTTACAGAGGCCGAATTCGCCAAACTCAAGGAGGCGGCAGACAATTCGGATGATCTCGTCAAGACCGAGACCATCGCGATGAATTTGGTCAAGGGCCTGCATGCCGACAGCAAAGGTGAGTTTACGGTCAAAGGCGAGCCTGACCTGGCGAAGGCTGCTGTGATGATGCACGACCTCGCCTATCACCAGTACAAGGCAAAAATCATGAAGCCGGTCGACGAGTTCCTGACGCTGCTCGATGATCGCACCCAGCTTGAGGTAGCAACAGCCAACCAGCGCAAGCAAGGCTGGCTGCTCGCGCTATCATGTGCGGGGATAGGCATGGCAGCGATGTCGATTGTCATGCTGACCTGGATCATGCGCTGGGTCAATGCACGGCTCGGCACGGAGCCTGCCGTGGTCATTCAGGTGGTGCGTGATATTGCCGATGGCCTGCTTGATCAACCCTTGCTGGCCCAACCCCAAAAAGCCGGCAGTGTCATGGAGGCGCTTGCGGCCATGTCGCGCAAGCTCAGCAGCACGGTGCGCCAAGTGCGGCAGGGAGCAGACGGCGTTGCCTCTGCGAGCCAGCAAATTGCGCTCGGCAACAATGACCTCAGTACCCGTACCGAGCAGCAAGCCTCTTCCTTGCAGGAAACGGCGGCATCCATGGAGCATCTGGGTTCGACCGTCAATCGTAATGCCGAGAGCGCGCGAACCGCTGCCAACCTGGCTCGGGAGGCCAGCGAGGTTGCAAGCCGGGGCGGCAAGGTGGTTGGTGAGGTGGTCGAGACAATGCAGGGCATCACCGAGAGTTCGCGCCGCATTGCCGACATTATCGGCACCATCGATGGCATTGCGTTCCAGACCAACATCCTTGCGCTGAATGCTGCCGTAGAGGCTGCGCGAGCAGGCGAGCAAGGCCGCGGCTTCGCTGTGGTGGCAAGCGAGGTGCGCAGCCTTGCACAGCGCAGTGCTGAAGCAGCGCGCGAGATCAAGGGCTTGATCTCAACGAGCGTAGATCGTGTCGAGCGTGGCACAACCCTGGTTGATGAGGCCGGCACCACGATGATTGAGGTGGTGGAATCCATCGGTCGCCTGAACTCGCTGGTCGGCACCATCAGCCTGGCCAACACCGAGCAAAGTGCCAGCGTCATGCAAGTCAGTAATTCTGTCTCATCAATGGACCGTTCAACCCAGCAGAATGCTGCATTGGTCGAGCAAAGCGCCGCCGCTGCCGAGGCTCTGAAACAGCAAGCGCAGAGCCTGGTGGCTGCCATGGCAACCTTCAAGGTTGCCTGAGCAAACTGCGGTGGGTGCATCACAGCAAGCCTCTGGTGATTCCCGCCCAGGCGGGAATTCATTGGAGGCCCACCATGGAGGCAATCGGTGCACATGCTATTTTTACTGTGTCATCAATAATCTGGCATGATGACTCAATAAGCCCAGGGAACCTGACATCGACGCCTCCAGGAAAGCACAGGATTCAGCATCGTCAAGGTTTGCAGGGTTGTTGTCCTGCTGTCCCTGATGGCATTCGCAGCTCGGGTTGGGGGGCATTGAATTTTTCTGGGCTGACAGTTTGGCTTCTTTCAAACTTGAATACCGCCACGCTCGCAAAAAAATTGGGCGACCAGCGCACGACCCGGCCCTCTGCGAGGCCAAAGGCATCAAGAATACGCAGCCCGCAACGACGGGCGAGCCCTTCAAAATCTGCGAAAGTGCTGACGCGAATATTGGGCGTATCAAACCACTGGTAAGGCAGCACCTTGGTCACGGGCATGCGCCCCTTCAGAACGCTGAGGCGGTTCGGCCAATGGGCAAAATTAGGAAACGACACAATCCCCAAACGGCCCACCCGAGCGGTTTCATGCAGCATGCGCTCGGTATGACGTAAATGCTGCATGGTGTCGAGCTGCAACACCACATCAAAGCTTTGGTCATCGAACAGTTGCAAGCCTTCCTCAAGATTGAGCTGAATCACATCCACTCCCGCGCGTGTACAGGCAAGGACGTTGTCATCATTGATCTCTACGCCATAACCCGTGCACTCGCGCTGATCCCTCAGGTAAGCCAACATCTCGCCTTGACCACAGCCCAAATCGAGCACTCGGGAGCCTGGGGGTACCAGATCGGCGATCAAACGCAATTTGACATCCTGATTCATTCAGCGACCTCGGAGGCAATCTGGGTAAAACGCTGTCGTAGCAGGGCATGGTAGCGGGCATCGTCCAGCAAAAAGGCATCGTGGCCGTGAGGTGCATCGATCTCGGCATAGCTGACCCTGAGCCGGTTATCGACCAAGGCTTTGACAATTTCCCGGGAACGAGCCGGGGAAAATCGCCAATCGGTGGTGAAGCTGATCACCTGGAACTGGCATTGAGCTTCAGAAAATGCGGCTTTCAGGCTACCTCCATGGGCACGGGCAGGGTCAAAATAATCCAGGGCCCGTGTGATGAGCAGATAGGTATTGGCATCAAAGTATTCGCTGAATTTATCACCTTGATAGCGCAGGTAGCTCTCGATTTCAAATTCAATATCCTGGGTGCTATAGCGCGGTTGTGTCGGGGCTTGGCCATCAACCAAGGCACGCAAGCGCCGCCCGAACTTGGCCTCCATGGAGTCATCGCTGAGGTAGGTGATGTGCCCAATCATGCGGGCCACCCGCAAGCCTCGGCGCGGTACCACGCCATGCGCATAAAAATGCCCCTGATGAAAATCAGGGTCTGTGATGATGGCCCTTCGGGCCACTTCGTTGAAGGCAATATTTTGAGCCGACAAATTCGGTGCGGTGGCCACCGCTACACAGTGCCGCAAACGTCGGGGGTAGCGCAGGGCCCAACTCAAGGCTTGCATGCCGCCCAAACTTCCGCCCAACACCGCTGCCAATTGCGGAATGCCGAGTTGATCCAGCAATCGGGCTTGCGCATCGACCCAATCCTCGACCGTCATGACGGGAAAATCAGCCCCGAAGGGCACCCCAGTGGCGGGGTTGATGTGCATGGGGCCGGTCGAGCCAAAGCAAGAGCCTAAATTGTTGATGCCAATGACGAAGAATTGCCGGGTATCCAGCGGTTTACCCGGGCCAATCAAATTATTCCACCAGCCTTCACTGCGGGCTTGGCCCTCATAAGTGCCTGCCACATGATGCGACGCATTCAAGGCATGACAGACCAGCACGGCATTACTGCGACGGGCATTCAAGGTGCCATAAGTTTCATAAACCAGATCATAATTGGCAATACCTTGACCACTTTGCAAGGGCAAGGTTTGCGTAAAATGCAGGGTCTGAGGATCAACATGACCCAAGGAAGTTGTTGGTGGCAGCATGGCAAACAGCGAATGAGAACAGCCCGCAGAAGCTGAGCACCAGGAAGCCTACCCCCGGCGATGATGGCGGCCCACAAAGGCAGGTCTGGAAGGGGCAGATCTACGACACCGGCACCTTTTTGGCCCTCTTGATAAAAGGCCCGCAAGCCAGAAAAAAGGGGCACCAAAACCAGAAGTATAGAGGCTTGCAAGGGTGATCCCGCCCTGATCTTGAGTTGGACAACAAAGCCATCTTGGTTAGGGAACCTCTGCAAAATCCACCTTGCATCCCCCATCCGGGAAAGGCGCGCTCATCCACAAGGGGTTTTGCAGAGGTTCTCTAGTGAATTTTTTACTGGGAATAGAAAAATTTGTAGGCTAAAGTGTGATGTTCATTTCTGTCAAAAAACACCATATGCTCTACTCGTTTAAATTTTCAAGTCGATTGAATCGTGCTGTTTTACCATTGGCGAGTATTTTGTCAATTTCAATGGCTGGATGTGGCGGAGGAGATAACAATGTTGGGCAATCAATGCCGCCAAACCCCGGCGTCGGTCTTAACCCGGCCATTCTGTCAGGTAGCGTCACCGTCAATGGAAACCCGCAGCCATGGAGCACGGTGGTAACATTCGACCGCCCTTTCACGGGCACAGTCAATGTTGGTGTGGTTGATACCTCTGGTGTTATTGCCCCATCGTCAGTCACAGTCACACCGCAAGGTGGCGCTTCTTACAAGGTTTCGATGAACACCGCCGCTTTGCTGGGTGCCGGTAACTACAGTGGTAATTTGCAGCTCCGTGCCTGCCAAGATTCCGTCGCAAACTGCACTCAGCCGCTGCCCGGCTCACCATGGCAGTTGCCTTATTCGCTCACGGTACTGCCCTCGCTGGCTTCGGCAGAAAACCAGTGCACTTCCCTTGATGCTCAAAAAACCTGGGTTCGATCGTACGTCAATGAAGCTTACCTTTGGTATCGTGATGTGCCTACAGTCAATCCGGCCAATTTCAGCACGCCCATTGATTTCTTCAATGCCCTGCCGGTCAGAACCTTGACGGCTTCAGGCAAGCCACGCGATCAGTTCAGTTTTGCGGTTGACAGCGCCACATGGAATGCGACCATCATTGAGGGGCAATCCATCGGATATGGCATGCAAATTTCACTCAGTGATGATGGGGTCATTCGTGTTCTTTATGTTGAACCAGAATCACCCGCAGCCACAGCAGGGGTGGCCCGGGGCGACACCATCGTGAGCATCAATGGGCAGCCGCTGGCGACCCTGACAGATGAGTTTCTCAGCAACGTGTTTCTTCGACCGACAGCAGGCCAAACCTACAGCTTCACTGTCCGCTCACCATTGGGGGTGCAGCGCACCTTTTCAATGACCTCGGCGCTTGTGACCACATCGCCCGTGCTGTCCACTCAAGTGCTGAACGTGGGGGGAGCAAAAATTGGCTATATTGTGTTCAATGGCTTCTCCCTTCCCGCTCAAGATCAGCTGATTTCCGCATTCAAGACCCTGCGCAATGCGAACATTGACGATTTGGTGCTTGATTTGCGTTATAACGGTGGCGGCTTTGTTGCCATTGCATCCCAGTTAAGTTACATGATTGGCGGCTCAACCACTGAGGGCAAGGTGTTTTCGGGCAGTCGGTTCAATGAGAAGCGAATTAACGACAACAATGATAAAAACAATGAGATTGGGTTTATTTCCTTGCGCTATGACCCCAATACACAACTCGAAACAAACACCCAGCTTCCTACTTTGGGGCTCAATCGCGTGTTTGTGCTGACGACCGGGGGCACCTGCTCTGCCAGTGAATCTGTCATTAATGGCTTGCGGGGTATTGATTTTCAAGTGATCACACTGGGATCCACCACCTGCGGCAAGCCTTATGGCTTCACTGGCAAGGAAAACTGCGGCATCACCTACTTTCCAATTGAAGAGCAGGGCTACAATGCCAAAGGCTTTGGCGACTATGCTGACGGGTTTGCCCCCAATTGCCCTGTGGCCGATGACCTCACCCGCCCCCTGGGAGACCCGACCGAGGGCATGCTCGCTGCGGCACTCTCGCATCGGGCCACCGGAAAGTGTCCGACAACCTCCCTGACCCGGTCTGGCCAAGCTGCGGGATCCGCTCTGCCTGAAGCCCGCGTGCTGCGCAGTCCCTTACTTGAAAACAGGTACCACCTGCGCTGATTCAGGTCGCATAAACTCCCGTTTCATGAACGCCATCATTCTTGCTGCCGGACGGGGTGAACGCATGCGCCCCTTGACCGACACCACCCCGAAGCCGCTGCTCACCGTGCAGGGCAAGCCTCTCATTGAGTGGCATATTGAGGCCTTGGTTCGCGCCGGCGTGCGTCACATTGTTATCAATACCGCGTGGCTGGAAGATCAAATCGTGGATACCCTGGGTGATGGGCGTCGCTGGGGGGTCTCGATCCATTATTCAATGGAAGGCCGCGACCATGGCAGGGCCTTGGAAACTGCCGGCGGCCTTAAAAAAGCCATGGCCCCTTTGCTGGCCTCGGCCACAGGGCCGCAGGCTTTTTGGTATGTGGCGGGTGATGTGTTTGTGCCGGGGTTTGAATTTCGGGCTGAAACTCTGGGGCATTTTTTGACCTCCGGGAATCGGGCTCATTTATGGCTCGTCAGCAACCCCCCTCAACATCCCGGGGGGGATTTTGGCATCAAAGCCGGCTTGGCAACCCCCGGCCTTGATGGCCAACGCCTGACTTGGTCGTGCATCGCCCTCATGCACCGGAGTTTTATCACTGAACTCATGGCCGACCTGCCCCCAGGCACCCCAGCACCTCTCAAACCTTACCTTGACCGCGCCATCGCCGAAGGCCGGATGAGCGCTCAACATTACACTGGCGCCTGGACCGACGTAGGCACCCCCGAGCGCCTGAAGGCCTTGCAGTGAGCTGAAAATTATCCAATCTGGCTGCCTGAGTCATCTTACTGTGCCACAGTCAGGCCGGTAAGCCAGATTTTTCGTCAGTCGATTCACGCAGCGGGACTTCAGCGCAAACATTCTGAATTCCGCGACTCACGCGCGAAATGACGAGCCGGCGGCAGATCGAATGACGACCGGATGGCATCGTGCCGGGCCGACTCAGTAGATAACAGCCCCCCTCATTTGAGCGTTCTGCCCTCAAAACCCGGGCATTTCCTTTTGACAAAAACTCCAAAGGCCAGCATTCTTAATTGGATGAAGATGAAGTATTGGGCCCTCGGGTTCAGCGGCTGGCAGTGGAGGAAGTTGGCATGCCACAGATCAAGGTGAATTTGGCGCAAACCCCCCAGGGGCCCCCCAGCCCTGGCAAGCCCCTCACGCGAGCACAAGCCA
>JBKDQE010000018.1:0-112845 GCA_046342195.1 Burkholderiales bacterium | reverse complement strand
CTTCGCGACCACTGCGCTCGACTGGCCAGCCTTGACCTGCCTGATCGCCTCCAATTTGTACTCCAGGGTGTACTTGCCCCTGACCAGCTTGTTAACCATTTCTTTGCTCCTTTCCAGTATTTTGGTCTTGAGCTAAGAACTCCACTTTTCGGGGGCAACCTCATCCTGTTAAAATAAATCTCTTCGGATGGCAAATTATACAATTAGGTTTTACGCAAAATAAACTTTTAAATATTATTAAATTCTATGCAAATCAACAACTTACGTAATTTTTGCTTTCGAGGAATTGCAAGATTTTCCACAATGCGGAATGAAGTGGCTGTTTTACGTAAGTCCTAACAATAATTTGCGGGTATCAATGAATAATATCAATAATGGTTTGCGTAAGTCCTACTAAAGAACCTCTGCAAAACCACTCGTGGATGAGCGCGCCTTTCCCGGATAGGGGATGCCAGGCGGATCTTGCAGCCTGTCGCGGGTGCCACAGGCAAAAAAGCCAAGGCCGCAGACCTCTTTTGGGAAAGGATGCGATTGCCGCGAGGGGTTTTGCCGAGGTTCCTTAAATTTTTACTGAGATCTGCCGATGAATTACACCAAAGGCTCACAACAGAAGTCCATGGATCCAGAATCAACATCATTAGCCCTCAGCGGGGCCGCCAAAATTTTAGTGAATGCTGGCAAAATTACACTTGCAACAGCCACCTCGATTGTCCAGTCTGCTGCTGACAAAAAAAGCAGCTTCATTGATCAGATCATTGCCGAAAAAATCATTTCGGCATCTGACCTGGCCCAAACATTTGCCACCAAACTCGCTATCCCCCTCTTAGACCTTTCAGCGATCGACACCGCATACCTGCCGAAAAACATCATTGATCCAAAATTGAGTCTAGAGTATTGTGTTGTTGCACTTGGGAAGCGCGGACATCGGCTCTATCTTGGCGGGTCTGATCCAACTGATTTGAACGCAATTGATCGCATTAAGTTTGCAAGCCAGCTTTCACCTGAATGGGTGGTTGTTGAACACGACAAGCTGAATACTCTGCTGAAATCATTTCATTCATCAAAAGACGATGCCTCGAAAAAAACTGTTACTCATGCCAGCGAAGCAAAATCGGGCAGCACCGAAGATGCTGCGGCGCTACTTTTCAGCTCCCAAAATAATCCAAAAGCCGGCGACGTTGAAGATGCCCCTGTGGTCAGATTTCTTCAAAAAATCCTCTCAGACGCAATCAATATGCGTGCATCCGACCTGCATTTAGAGCCTTACGAAACAAGCTACCGAGTACGTTTTCGCATTGATGGTGAATTAAGAGAAATCAGTCAACCCCCGATTTCCATCAAAGAGTCTCTGGCATCGCGTGTGAAGGTCATTTCCCGAATGGATATTTCCGAAAAGCGAGTACCCCAAGATGGAAGGATGAAACTCACATTTGGCACCAAAGTCATTGATTTCCGGGTCAGTACACTACCCACTCTCTTTGGAGAAAAAATCGTCATCCGGATTCTGGACCCCTCCAGTGCCAAACTGGGTATTGAGGCACTGGGTTACGAAAAGGAAGAAAAAGAACGCCTGCTGAGCTGCATCAGCCGTCCGTATGGGATGATCCTTGTCACAGGCCCTACGGGATCAGGAAAAACAGTCTCACTGTATACCTGCCTTAATATTTTGAATCAGCCGGGGGTGAATATATCCACGGTCGAAGATCCTGCAGAAATCAACCTTCCCGGAATCAATCAGGTTAACGTCAACGACAAAGCAGGCCTTACTTTTGCAGCAGCGCTCAAATCCTTCCTGCGTCAAGATCCTGACATCATCATGGTCGGCGAAATTCGTGACCTGGAAACGGCCGATATTGCCATCAAAGCGGCACAGACCGGTCACATGGTCATGTCTACCCTGCACACCAATGATGCACCGACAACATTAACCCGTCTCATGAACATGGGGGTGGCGCCATTTAACATTGCTTCGAGCATTTTGCTCATTACTGCACAGCGTTTGGCTCGAAAACTGTGTGAAACTTGCAAGTCTCCTGGAGACTATCCTCGATCCACCATGATTGATGCAGGCTTTAAAGAAGAAGATTTGGACGGAACTTGGGTTCCCTATCGGGCTGTTGGCTGCTCAGCATGTAATTCTGGCTATAAAGGACGGGTTGGTCTTTACCAAGTGATGCCAATGAGCGAAGATATTCGAAGGATTATCCTCACCCAAGGGACGGCCATGGACATTGCAGAACAGTCGCAACGTGAAGGTATTCGAAGTTTGCGTCAATCAGGTCTTGTCAAAGTACGACTCGGCGTTACCACTCTCGAAGAAGTGATTTCTGTCACCAACGTTTAGCATTACAAAAATTTCCCGATCCCTCAACTTACCAACACCCCTCACCCAGATTTACCCCGGAGAGATCATGGCGACAGCAGCAGTCAGCGCGAATAAAAAAACCAAAGATGTTTTATTTGAATGGGAAGGAAAAGACAAAGCCGGGAAGGTGCGCAAAGGAGAGTTGCGTGCTGGCGGTGAAGCGGCTGTAGGTGCCAGTTTGCGTCGTCAAGGCATTATGGTCACTAAAGTGAAACGGCGCCGGGTTTCGGGCGGAAAACCCATTAAGCCCAAAGACATTTCTATTTTTACCCGACAGTTATCCACCATGATGAAAGCAGGTGTGCCACTGGTTCAGTCTTTCGATATTGTTGCAAGAGGCAGCACCAACGCCCGCCTGACCAAACTTTTGAATGATATCCGTAGTGATCTTGAAACCGGCTCCAGTCTCTCCGTCTCATTCCGTAAATACCCTCTCTACTTTAATGCCCTTTTTTGCAATCTTGTTGAAGCAGGTGAAGCAGGCGGTATTTTGGAGGCCATCCTTGATCGACTGGCTCTCTACCAAGAGAAAACCTTGGCCGTTAAAGCCAAGATCAAATCTGCACTTCTTTATCCTGCCGCAGTCATTGTTGTGGCTTTTATTGTATTGGCCGTCATCATGATTTTTGTGATCCCGGCATTTAAAAGCGTTTTTGAAAGCTTTGGCGCCAACCTTCCGACCCCCACTTTGATTGTGATGGGGATGTCAGAAATTTTCGTCAAGTGGTGGTATGCCATCTTCGGGTTTATTGGTGGAGGTATCTACTTTTTCCTGCAAAGCTGGAAACGATCCCAGCGAATGCAGGACATCATGGATCGCCTTTTATTGAAAATACCTGTTTTTGGGCCCTTGGTCTATAAATCAGTGATTTCCCGCTGGACCCGCACCCTGGCCACCCTTTTTTCTGCAGGGGTTCCACTGGTGGAAGCTCTAGACTCAGTGGGTGGTGCTGCCGGTAACGCTGTGTTCCTGGAGGCCACCAAACGCATCCAGAAAGATGTGTCGGCAGGAATTTCCCTCACCACTTCGATGGAATCAACCGGCATTTTTCCGATCATGGTGCTTCAGATGTGTGCCATCGGCGAAGAGTCAGGCTCCCTGGATCACATGCTCAGCAAAGTGGCCGAGTTCTTTGAAGAAGAAGTTGACGAAGCTGTCAAAGGCATCTCCAGCCTGATGGAGCCTTTTATCATTGTGTTCCTTGGCACGCTTATTGGTGGAATTGTGGTGTCAATGTATCTTCCCATTTTCAAGCTTGGTCAAGTGGTTTGACTCTCCAATGCTGAGCCATACTATGTTAGACATTTTCTTGTCACCTTGGGCCCTGGGGCTGTTGGGGCTTTGTGTAGGCAGCTTTCTGAATGTCGTTGTCCATCGTTCGCCACTCGTGCTACATCAAGAGTGGCGATCGGAGGCGGCACAAATGTTAGGGGTAGCCATTGCGGGGCCAGTCATGCCCTTGAGCTTGTCTCATCCCAGGTCTCGATGCCCCTTTTGTGGCCACACGCTTCGCTGGTATGAAAATATTCCCGTCATCAGTTTTTTCATGTTGGGTCGCAAGTGTTCCTCCTGCAAAACGCCCATTTCCTGGCGTTACCCCGGCATTGAGCTGCTCACAGCCCTCCTGTTTGGCCTGATCAGTTGGCGGTTTGGGCCTGAACCCATTGCTCTCCTCTGGTGTGGTTTTGCAGCCTTGCTGATTGCCTTGTCCGGCATTGACTGGGATACCACCTTGCTACCCGACAATCTGACCTATCCACTCCTATGGAGCGGGTTACTTGCCTCCGCAGCGGGGTGGACTATTCCTTTGCATCTATCAGTTTGGGGGGCTGCGGCAGGCTACCTGTCTCTTTGGTCGGTTTACTGGCTTTTCAAGCTTTTGACAGGTCAAGAAGGAATGGGTTACGGTGACTTTAAACTTTTGGCCGCTCTAGGAGCTTGGCTGGGGGTTTATATGCTGCTTCCCGTGATTATGGCCGCCTCGGCGATCGGTGCGCTGGTGGGCATTGGCATGAAAATGAAACGGTCGCTTAGAGAAGGTCTCTATGTTCCATTTGGCCCATTCTTGGCTGGGGCAGGAATCACCGTCATGCTGATGGATTCTGCAACCATTATACACTGGCTGGGATGGCGATAAATCATCTACGAGTGGGCCTGACCGGAGGCATTGGGAGCGGCAAAAGCACAGTTGCCCGTTATCTTTGCCAAATAGGCATACCAATCATCGACGCTGATGCCATCAGCCGTTCACTGACATCTCCTGGAGGAGCAGGCATTGAGCCAATACGTTGCTTTTTTGGGGATTCTTTTATCGATATGGAAGGTGGCCTGCGCCGGGCTAAAATGCGCCAAACAATCTTTTCCGAGCCCTCTGCCAAGCTCGCCCTGGAAGGTATCTTGCACCCTCTCATTAAGCAAGAAATGGAAGCCCAAGCTCATTTGGAAACTCAGTCAGATATCATTGTTTTTGATATTCCCTTGATGGTTGAAAGTGGCAAATGGAGATCCTATTTACATCGGGTCATCGTGATTGACTGTGACGAGAAAACACAAATTCAAAGAGTGTCACAACGCCCAGGATGGTCTAATGAAATGGCCAAGCAAGTCATTCGACAACAAGCTTCGCGATCTTCCCGACAAGCCTGTGCAGACCTCATTATGAGCAATCAAAATATTGACTTTGCCACCTTAGAGCACACCGTTTACGAGGCAGTACAGCAATTGCACTGTTGGGCCTGTGAAAAAACCACAGTGACTGCATCGTGATTCTCAACCCTTGATTGCCAAAAGGACATTCAGCTTGGTTCTTTACGAATATCCGTTGAATGAGAGTATCCGCACTATGTTGCGCCTGGAGCATTTATTTGACAGGCTGGGCCAACTTATTGCTCGAGATACCGTGGTCGACCACCACTATGCCTTGGCCACAATCTTCGAAATCACAGACGTGGCATCCAGGGCAGACTTAAAATCTGATTTGTTGCACGAACTCGACCGCAAAAAAAATGAGCTCAACAGTTACCGTGGCAACCCGTCAATTCAAGAAGAAACCCTCAATGAAATTACCTTAAAGATCGAACAGGTTTATCGGGGCCTGAACGAGTTGCCAGGTAAAGCCGGGCACTTGCTCACCGCCAACGAATGGCTGATGAGCATACGCAGCCGTATCAATATCCCAGGTGGTACCTGCGAATTCGATTTGCCATCTTATTTTGCCTGGCAACACTTTGAGCCGTCTCGCCGAAAAACAGATATCCTCAAGTGGAGCCAGCCCCTGATGCCCCTGGCCGAAGCGCTCAACCTGCTTCTTGGCTTGCTGCGGGATGCCGGGGTCCCTCACAAAGTCATCGCTGTCGGGGGCATCTACCAACAAAGCTTGCCAGCCGGACGAGCTTACCACCTGATGCGCATTAGATTGATGCAAAACAACCGTATGGTGCCTGAAATCAGTGGGCACCGTTTGATGGTTATGATCCGGTTAATGTTACAAGAAGAAGCGGGTGCAGCCCTGAAACCCTGCGTCAGTGACGAAACTTTTGAACTTACCCTTTGCAATTAGGGCGGTAATCTCCCCACCGGTATGCAGGCCCATAGCTGGGCCATGGGCCCGAAATACGGTGAAAAATGGGCTGCTGAGCCTGATTTGCAGCAGACGACTCTCAAGTCCGGCAGGCTGCCAAGCCCTAAGTCTCTCAACAGATCAATCGCTACGTAACATCACAGTAGGGAAACTGACTGGAAGTGTGTGAGGAAAATCCCGGCTGTAATGCAGGCCTCGGCTCTCATGCCGAAGCAGGGCGGATCGAACAATCAGTTCGGCACAGTCGACCAAATTGCGTAATTCGAGCAAATCCCGATGAACCCTGAAGTTGGCGTAATAATCGTCAATTTCGCCTCGCAACATCTTGATACGGGCCAAGGCACGCTCCAGCCTTTTGGTGGTTCGTACGATCCCAACATAATTCCACATGAGCAGACGCAATTCATCCCAGTTATGAGAAATGACCACCTGCTCATCGGCATTTTCAACTTGGCTTTCATCCCATTCTGGTAAAATTAGCGGCTTGTACATACCTTGGCGCAGTATAAAATCACCACAGCTTCGACCCAGCACCACGCACTCAAGCAGAGAGTTGCTGGCGAGGCGATTGGCCCCGTGCAGCCCCGTGTAAGCGGTTTCACCGATGGCAAAAAGACCGGGTAGGTCGGTGCAGCCCTTCAGGTCCGTTACAATACCTCCACAGGTGTAGTGGGCCGCTGGCACCACCGGAATCGGGTCGCGGGAAATATCAATACCCAGTTTCAGGCAGCGTGCGTAAATCGTGGGAAAGTGGTTTTTGAGAAACTGCTCTCCAAGATGCGTGGCATCAAGCCACACATTGTCCAGCCCATGACGTTTCATCTCGAAGTCAATGGCCCGGGCAACCACATCGCGCGGAGCAAGTTCAAGCCGCTCATCGTGTGAAACCATGAAACGGGTGCCGTCGGGGAGTTTTAAATAAGCGCCTTCCCCTCGCAAGGCTTCAGTAATGAGAAAAGTGCGGTCTTGCGGGTGATAAATACAGGTAGGGTGAAACTGGATAAACTCCATATTGGCCACTCGGCAACCTGCGCGCCAAGCCATGGCAATGCCATCACCCGTGGCGGTGTCGGGGTTGCTGGTGTAACGGTAGACTTTGCCAACCCCACCAGTGGCCAGAATCACGCTGGAAGCAGATAAGGCTTCAACGCGCTGTTCATCAATATTGAGCGCATAGATGCCATAGCAACGGTTGGGTTCTTCACATTTCAAATGACGGGAAGTGATCAAATCGACGGCCATCCAGCGTTCGCACAGACGAATTCGAGGATGCTCCCGCACCGCTTTCAGCAACACATCATGGATGGCTTTGCCGGTGGCATCAGCGACGTGGGCAATTCGACGCACGGCATGTCCACCTTCGCGTGTGAGGTGCAGGCCAAGAGGCCCTTCAGGGTCTGATGAAAACGGTACCCCTTGAGCCACCAGCCAAGCAATGGCCTCAGTGCTTTGCTCTGCAATGAACCGGGCCGTTTCTTCATGCACCAAGCCAGCGCCAGCCTCTTGAGTATCCTGAACATGGCGATCAACGCTGTCATCTTCACCGAGGACACCCACAATGCCCCCTTGAGCCCAAGCTGTGGCGGCCTCTTCACAATGACGTTTAGCCAAGATCACTACTGGGCGCTCTGCCGCCATGCGCAGAGCCACCACCAAGCCCGCAAGGCCGGCGCCCACCACCACCACTGGGTTGACTGACCCCGGCTGTTGCGAACAAACAGTTGACATCAAGGCTTCCTTTTTTCGATCAGTGTACAACCCGCTGAAACAAGAAATGTCCGCCCTCAAACTCTACGGGAATGATGTCCTTGGGGCCAAATCGTCCTTCGAGAATCAGCCTGGAGACCGGATTTTCAATTTCATGTTGAATGGCCCGTTTGAGAGGACGAGCCCCAAAGACGGGATCAAAACCAACCTTCACCAGCTCAATTAAAGCCTCGGAAGAAACATGGAGCTTCAGGTCAAGCTTTTCGAGTCGGCGTTCAAGAACACCGAGCTGGATACGCGCAATACGTTCAATATGCGATGTGTCAAGGGCATGGAAGACTATCGTCTCGTCGATCCGATTCAGGAATTCAGGCCTGAAATGCTGTTTTACTTCCATCCAGACTGCGTTGCGAATCAACTCCGGGTCTTCACCCGCCATTTGCATGATATGGTGAGAACCGAGATTGGAAGTCATGACAATCACTGTATTTTTGAAGTCTACAGTACGCCCTTGTCCATCGGTCAAGCGGCCATCATCAAGCACCTGGAGCAGCACGTTGAATACATCAGGATGGGCTTTTTCAACCTCATCAAGCAGAACCACGCAATAGGGTTTGCGACGAACCGCCTCGGTCAGGTAGCCGCCCTCATCGTAGCCGACATAACCCGGAGGTGCCCCAATCAGGCGACTAACAGAGTGCTTTTCCATGAACTCGCTCATGTCGATGCGAATGAGCTGATCTTCACTATCAAATAAAAAGCTGGCCAAAGCTTTGCACAACTCCGTCTTGCCTACCCCGGTTGGTCCGAGGAACAAAAAGGAGCCTGTGGGGCGGTTAGGGTCACTCAAGCCCGCGCGGGAGCGACGAATGGCATTGGCTACCGCACCAATTGCTTCGTCTTGGCCCACCACCCGCTCATGCAAACGGTTTTCCATTTGCAAAAGCTTGTCTCGCTCACCCTGCATCAGTTTGGCCACAGGAATTCCGGTGGCACGTGCAACAACCTCAGCGATTTCTTCTGCACCCACTTGGGTTCTCAGTAAGCGCGGGCGTACACCCTCGCCACCGGTTCTGTTTTCCTCTTGGGCTTGCACATGGGTGAGTTTTTTTTCAAGCTCTGGCAAGCGTCCATATTGCAACTCGGCAACCTTGTTAAAGTCACCTTTGCGCTTGAATTCTTCGATCTGAAAACGCAAGCGATCAATTTCCTCTTTGACCTGAGCAGAGCCCTGTGCCGCGGCTTTTTCCGACTTCCATATCTCTTCGAGATCTGCCATTTGGCGTTGCATTTTGTCGATTTCTTCTTCAATCAGGCCCAGGCGCTTTTTAGAAGCTTCATCTTTCTCACGACGAACAGCCTCACGCTCAATTTGCAACTGAATGAGTCGACGATCCAACTTGTCAAGGGCTTCGGGTTTGGAGTCAATTTCGATCTTGACCTTGGCGGCTGCCTCATCAATCAGGTCAATGGCTTTGTCGGGCAAGAAACGGTCAGTGATATAGCGATGACTCAGCTCGGCCGCAGCCACAATGGCGGGGTCAGTGATCTCGACGCCGTGATGCACCTCATACTTTTCCTGCAAGCCACGTAAAATGGCAACAGTGGCTTCAACAGAAGGTTCTCCGACCAGTATCTTTTGAAAACGTCGTTCAAGAGCGGCATCTTTCTCGATGTATTTGCGGTATTCATCCAGAGTTGTGGCGCCAATACAGTGCAACTCCCCGCGCGCAAGTGCGGGCTTGAGCATATTTCCGGCATCAATGGCCCCCTCAGATTTGCCCGCTCCTACCATGGTGTGAATTTCATCGATGAACACAATAGTCTGGCCCTCATCTTGAGCCACTTCTTTAAGAACCGATTTCAGTCGCTCTTCGAATTCACCCCGGTATTTGGCGCCTGCCAACAACAAAGCCATATCGAGTACCAGTACGCGCTTTTTTTTGAGCGACTCCGGCACCTCGCCGGCCACGATGCGCTGGGCGAGCCCTTCCACAATGGCGGTCTTGCCAACTCCGGGCTCACCAATGAGCACAGGGTTGTTTTTGGACCTGCGCTGGAGAACCTGAATGGCACGGCGAATTTCGTCATCGCGACCAATGACCGGATCAAGCTTGCCCAGGCTTGCTCGCTCGGTCAGGTCTAAAGTATATTTTTTGAGAGCTTCACGCTGACCTTCTGCGCCAGGGTCATCCACCTTGTTACCACCGCGTACACTCTCAATGGCTGCCTCAAGCGCCCGACGGGAAAGCCCATGGTCTTTAACCATGTTTCCAATTGAAGTTTTGGTATCACACAGAGCAAGCAGGAACATCTCACTAGCGATGAAATGATCGCCCCGCTTGCTCATCTCTTTCTCGGCGGCCTGCAAGAGGGTGACAAGATCACGCCCCGGTTGTACATGCTCACCCCCCTCAACTTTCGGAAAGCGGGCGAGCTCGCTTTCCAGTGCTCTTTCCAGGCCTTGAGTGTGTACCCCCGCCCGGGATAACAAAGCTTTCGGACCATCTTGCTGTGCCAGCATGGCCAGTAACAGATGCGATGGTTCAATGTAAGGGTTATCCCGTATGATGGCCATGCTCTGGGCTTCTGCAAGGGCTTCTTGGAACTTCGTGGTCAGTTTATCGATGCGCATAAAATTCTCCAGAAAGTGCAGGTCTCAAATTCAGATGCTTTGAGAGATTGTTTCAGAAGGAGAGCGAAAAACGCGTTGGTAAGCTATCCGGAAAAGCATGCAATTGATTGCAAGAGGTGTTACAGGACTTGCTCTGACATCTATTTGGGGGTGTCTCAGATGAAATTCAATCCCTTCTATTAGAGCGGCTTATAAATCCTTGGGGCTAAAGCTCAGGATCAAATGAGCCGGCATGGTGCCATCTTCTCGACGTGGGAAAATCCGGGTTCGATCAATGGCACGCAGTACAGCGTCATCCCATTCGCCTACTCCACTTGATTTTGTAATCACTTGGCTGATCACTCGCCCGTCTGGTGCAAAGGTGACTTTCACTTCTGTCGTCGGGTTTCCAGCCACATTTTGGATATTGATGATGTTAGGAATGACCGTGGCTCGTACTTTTCCCGCATAGTTGCCCGAGATGCCGCCAGTGTTGCGGGCTGCTGTTCCGGGGCTGTTTTCGCTACTTGCATCCGTTTGGTCAAGCAGGCGCTGAAGATTTTTTTTGCGAATCGTTTCGATTTTTTCGAGCTGTTCTTTTTGTTGACGCTCCTCAGCCTTTTTCTTTTCGATTTCTTTGGCTTGCTCACGCTCGCGCTCACCCGCTTTCAGCTTTTCCAGCTCAGACTCCTGGCGTTTTTTTTCAGTACGAGATTCGATCTCACGACGTTTTTTTTCAATTGCGAGCTGAGCGTCTTGAAGTTCCTGTGTATTGGGTTGACGACGAGATGGGGGTGACTTTTCGATCAATCGGGGCGACTCTTTCGGTGAAGGCCGGATTGGGGTCGATCTGGTGCTGCTGATCTCTGTCGGTGACTTTGCAGGAGGAGCTGCAATTTGAGGAATCACCGCCCAAAGTTCGGCCTGCATCGGTTCGGGTGCCTGAGACTTCCAATGGATACCCCAAGCCAAAACCAAAATCAATACAATGTGTGCAGCTGTGGCGATTGAGATACCAATGCCAAAACGACCCCCACTGCCTGGAGGGGGAAAAAATTCAGCGTGAATAGACTTCAAGGGCAACTCTTTTCACGGGGCATTCAGCCTCCAGTTTTCATGGCTAAGCCTACACGCTGAATACCGCCTCGTTGCAAGGTGTCCATGGCTTTTACAACAACTTCATATTTGACGTCTTTGTCAGCCGAAATGATCACGGGTGTATCAGGATGTTGGGCCTGAAATTCACTGACTTTGGCCACTAAATTTTTCAAAGTGATGGGCTGAGCCTCTTTGCCGTCAAACCTCATTTTGAGCGATTCTTCTATAGTAATTACAATTTCAATGACGTGATCAGGTCGTTGGCGAGCTTTGCCTACGCTCGGAAGGTCAACCACCCCTGTTGAAATCAAGGGGGCACTGACCATCAAAATAATCAGCAATACCAGCATTACATCGATAAAGGGCACCATATTAATTTCATTGATTGTGCGTCGGCGGCTTGCGCTGCCTCGATGGGCGACAGTCGGCATGTCAATATCCCTCTGCAGAAACTTGGCCGATGTTGCGGTGAAGAATATTTGAAAATTCCTCAATGAAGGTTTCAAATTGAATCGCAATACGGTCAATTTGCCGAGCAAAGCGGTTGTAGGCAATTACTGCGGGAATAGCCGCAAACAGACCGATGGCCGTGGCAACCAATGCTTCTGCAATACCGGGCGCGACAGATGCCAGTGAGGCCTGTTGCACGTTTGATAACCCGATAAAAGCCGTCATGATGCCCCACACAGTGCCAAACAAACCAATATAAGGGCTGACGGAACCCACAGAAGCCAGAAAGGATAAATTTGATTCAATGGAATCCAGCTCACGCTGAAAACTGGCCCGCATGGCGCGCCGGGCACCATCCAGAATTGCCCCAGAATCAATGATGTGTCTCTCTCTTGACTTTAGAAATTCCCGCATGCCGGAAGCAAAAATTCGCTCCATCGCTGAGCTGTCTATATGACGGCCGGCATCAGCATAAAGTTCATTCAGATTTTTGCCGGACCAAAACTCACGCTCAAATTCATCATTCCCTCGGCGCACAGTCGAAAGCCCAAAAAGTTTACTGAGAATGACAGTCCAGCTGGCGAGAGAAGTTAAAAGCAGCCCCGCCATAACAAGCTGAACGACCCAGCTCGCATGCAGGATGAGGTTGATAATGGAAATATCTTGATTCATGTGAGGCAGTGAAGGATATTTTGGGGAATGCGATGGGGTTGAAATGTGTTCGCGCCAATGCACGCTATACGGACTTGACTTTTGGCGGGAAGTTCAGGCTCCAATCCTGAAAAAATCCCCAACATTTCAACCATTCGCTACGGGCCCGCTCGAAGAATTTTAGATGGTTGGCATGCAGCACCCCCCGCCTGCATTTGGTGTCTTGCAAGGGCTTTCCGAACAGGCCTTGGATGTCCGCAAGTCTCTATTGTGGCCTCAGGCGCTGGTAGACAGGGGCCCAAAGAGGGTGCCCAGCTTCTGATTTGCTCAAGGAAAATCCTGGATCTGCTTGCAAAGCAGCTTTGAATGAATTTTCACATTCAACTGTACGGCGTGTAGAGCAGTAAATGAAGGCGAGATGTTTATGGGCTGAGGCTTTATTGAAGGGATCTGCCAGACCCAATTGAAGTGCTCGAATCAGATGTTTTTCTGATTCAACATACTGGGCTTCTTCGTAACTTCGAATGCCGGCCATCAGGGCTTTCTCTGCCGGTTGCTCAGGGGTTTTCGTCATGTTGCGCGAAGGCAGCTTTGTTTCGCAACCGACAAGGGAAGAGCAAAGGGCAATGATGGATAAAGTAGAGATGATAAATTTCATGGTCCGAATGAATGTTTGATCAAAATAGATTGCCCGCTAATAATATTGATACTGCTGGTAAAGGGGGCAAAGTCAGTATTACGAATAATGATTTGATGCTTGCCTTGGGGCAAATTCAGTTCATTGAGAGGGGGCGTGATCCCTACAAGATGACCATTCACTTCGACTTGGCCCCATGGCGAGACCGCAATTCGAAGTGTTCCCATGCCAATCGTGGAAACTGATGTTGATGCTGCAGGTTTTGTCGTCATGACTTCTGCTGTGGTGCGCGAATCTTTGCCAGATTTGGATTCAGAAATTAAACGGCCAGGTTGCTGAACGGGGGGGCGATTTTGAGGGGGCTCTCCCTGTTTTTGAGGCTGATTAGTGAGGTTTTCTTCCGGAACAGGATCAAAAGAGCCTGCAAGCTCCTGAAGGTTGCCAAGCTTGGCAACCCGGGTAAAAGATGGGGCCGGACGAGGCAGATCCAGAGGCGCAATGACGGGCGTCCCTGAAGACAGCAGGAGGGGCTCAATAACAGGAACTTTTGAGCTTGCCGCAGACTCAACAACAGGAATGGCCTCTTCAACAGGAATGATTTCTGGATGTGTATCAGTTTTTGGCCAGATGGAAATCATGGAAATGTCGGTAGCATCTGGGCTAGAGGGTTCGGAAGCCTTATGGCTGGGGGCTAACGATATCAAAGGCTCTTCGAGACCTTTGGATGCAGAACGATTCGAGACCCAAGAAACGGCCCCTATGAAAGACAAGGCAAGAATTCCAGCTGCGACCCCCATTTTTTTTCTGGATCCTGCCGGAGTAAAGAATTCACCCAAATTCAGTCGATTGTGTTCATGCTCAAGCCAGCAACGCAGCTCTTGGGACATATCGCGTGCCGACGGATAGCGATCAGCCGGATTTTTCTCCATGGCCCTCATCGCAATGTTAGATAGAGCCTGAGGAATAGATGGGTTGAGTGTATGAGCCTGGAGGGGGGGGTGATGAAGCACTGCAGCCGAGAGTTCATCAAGGTTCGCGCCATTAAATGGTTTTTGGCCTGTCAGCAGTTCATAAAGAACAACTCCCAAGGCGTAGACATCGGTTCTCCGATCCACACTTTCTTGGCGAAATTGCTCGGGAGCCATATAAAACGGGGACCCTCCAGTGACCATAGCTGCGGCGATCCAATTTTGGGAGTGTGCAGCCCGGGCAATACCAAAATCCAGAACTTGAGGCTGGGTACGGCTGAGCATGAAAATATTCGCTGGTTTGATATCGCAGTGAACAACGCCCTTGCTGTGAGCGTAAGCCAAAGCATCTGCTACGCGACGCAAAATAAGAGCCGATTGTGCTAATGTGGGTTGCCAACCTTCGCGGCGCAGTTGAGCCAGATCCCGGCCCTTGAGCAGTTCCATGGCTATATAAGCTTTCTGGTCACTCATGCCAGCATCAAAAACCGTGACAATGTGCGGATGAGAAAGCCTTGCTGCAGATCTCGCTTCATTGAGAAAGATCGCATTGACTTCTTCGCGCTTCGAATCATCAACATCAAGATTGAGGGTTTTGATGGCAATGACTCTTGACAATAGAGGGTCTTGCGCAGCGTAGACCGTGCCTAAGCCACCTTCGCCAATTTTGTACTTCAAAAGATAACGGCCAATACAGCCCAACTTTGTATCGTGATCCGCCTGAGCCTGATGAAGATCAGGGACACTGACTGCTTGCGATGGATGCAGTGGTAATTTGCTCCACTCTGCGGCTAAAGTAGACAAATAGTCGGAATCAGCATGTTCGTTGGACATGGGTACCATGCTCAATGATGGAGATTGAGGTTTAAATCGGTATTGACTTTTGGCAGCTTAGCAATGATTGCGGCTGAGTGCCCTGCAATAGAGGAAATCATCACGAATTTGTCATGAAGTTTGCAAATACCGCATGAACCTGCCATGCTGAAAAGGGTCAGCTTGAAAAATCACTGGCAAGCTGCTTTGACCGCGTCTGTCAATTTAATCGGGTTTGTATCTGCTTTTGAGGGAGGTGTGCAACACTTTACCCCCTCAAAAAGGGGGGCAAATTTTCCATGAAGCCCCGTATGTCGCTGCCTATTTAAAGGCTGGTTCTTGCTTTTATGGCTTGAACCTCCGCAGAACGAAGTTCTATGGCAACTTTGTCTAAAACACCATTAACATATTTATGACCATCGGTTCCACCAAAGCTTTTGGTCAATTCGACGCTTTCGTTGATCACGACCTTGTAAGGAATATCAAAACAGTGTCTAAGCTCATAGGCGCCAATCAGCAAAGCAGCATGCTCTACGGGCGATAATTCTGCAGTGCTTCGATCTAGGTGCTTAATAAACAGCTTTTCAAGGTCTTTGCATTCCCGAATACTCCCATGAAGAAGCGTGTCAAAGTGGGCCTTGTCACATTTCGGGTATTCCTCGAGCTCACGCATGTGGGCATCAATATAACCAGCTGTGCTTGCTGAAACCCTCCATTCATAGAGACCTTGAAGCGCCAATTCGCGCGAGCGTCTGCGAGGTGATTTTTTGCGCACCGGGCTGATCTTGGCTGTCTCTGAAAGCGCAGACGTTTCAGAGGGAGAGGCATTGGAGAGAGAGTTCATAGTAATTCTTTCATCAACTGGGCCATGTCAATGGCCACTCGGGCAGCGTCTCGGCCTTTATTTTGAACGCGAGCCAGCGCTTGAGCTTCGTTTTCGATCGTCAAGATAGCGTTGGCAATAGGGATATGATGATCTAGGCTGACTCTCGTGATGCCTGCGCCACTTTCATTGGCCACCAATTCAAAATGGTAAGTTTCGCCTCGAATAATACAACCCAGCCCAATCAAGGCATCAAAAGGAGGGGCATCTTGGCGAGCCATGCATTGCAAAGCAAGGGGTATTTCCAGGGCTCCCGGAACTGTCACATGGATGCAGTCAGAGGATCTGACCCCCAAGGCCTGCAATTCCCGCAGGCAAAATTGTGCAAGGCTGTCGGTGAGAGGGGCATTGAATCGGGCCTGCACCAAACCGATGCGCAAACCATGACCTTGTAGAAGTTTAGGTTCTCCTGAATTGGCATTTTGCATAAAAATTTCTTTTTGACCTGAACGTAGCGGTTCATTTTGAGGATAAACGCGAGATGGGCATTATGTTGTCGGCATCATGAAGCCGGTCACTTCGAGACCGTATCCGACCATGCTAGGCATGCGACGCGGGCTCCCCAGCACGCGCATGCGGCTGACGCCCAAATGACGGAGTATTTGAGCGCCAACGCCATAAATTCGAAGATCCAAGGGAGGTGCAGAGGGAATTTGAGTTTGTAAACGTTCAAGCAGATGGGTGCCTGTTTCACCGCAATTCAGCAAAATGGCTACTGCCGCAGAGCTGGACTGAAGAGTTTGCAATGCTTGAGGTAAAGGCCAGGAGTGGGCCTTTGATTTGGCATCGAGTAGATCGAGAACCGAGAGGGGTTCATGCACTCGTACCAAGACTTCATCTTGTGATGCCCAGGTACCCCTGATCAGGGCAAGGTGGATGCCTCCTGTGCGGTCGCGAAAGGTTTTGCAAAGAAATTCTCCCTGAGCCGTGACAAGTGTGCGATCTCCCAAAAAATCAATCAGACTTTCATGACGCAGACGATGCTCGATCAAACTGGCAATAGTGCCGATCTTCAAGCCGTGAAGATTGGCAAACTCTTGGAGATCGGGCAAGCGTGCCATTGTTCCGTCGTCTTTCATGATTTCACAGATGACAGAAGTTGGCGATAAACCTGCCATGGCGGCAAGATCACAGCCGGCCTCGGTGTGACCCGCTCGCATCAGCACTCCACCGTTTTGGGCTTGAAGGGGGAATACATGGCCGGGTTGAACCAAATCACTGGCTTGGGCATGGCGAGCTACGGCCACTTGAATGGTTCGTGCACGATCTGCTGCGGAAATACCCGTCGTGACGCCTGTGGCGGCCTCGATTGACACAGTAAAAGCAGTGCCATGTGGTGTGCCATTTCGCTCAGTCATGAGGGGCAAGCCCAGGCGCTGGCAATACTCTTGGGGTAAGGTCAGACAGATCAGACCACGGCCAAATCGGGCCATAAAATTGATGGCTTCAGGAGTTACATGGTCTGCTGCAAGAATGAGATCGCCTTCATTTTCACGATCTTCTTCGTCGACCAGAATAATCATTTGACCGGCCGCCAGCTCGGCAACCAATTCAGAGATAGGAGAGATGGGCATTCCGCTATTTTGCCTGAGTGTAGAGCGCATTAACAGGGTTCTGATTTTGCAGAGGTTCCTTGGGTATAACCCTATCAGAAAACATCTGACAAAGGCTATGGATAAACAAGGACTCAAGCCACAGAGATGGGCTGATGTTGCCATAGACGAGACCTGTTCACAATTCATTTCATGCTGATGCAGTTTCCGATCAGCCCGATCAACGAATTGAAAAGGTAGATGACATGAACGCTGACCAAATCCTGACTGAGATCCGTGAAGCCAACCTTTCCTATCTCATGCTGGCCCAAAGCCTGATTCGGTCGGATCGCGAACAAGCCTTGTTCCGTTTGGGCATCACCGAAGAAAGTGCCGAAATGATCGCCATACTGACGCCAGCTCAGATGATGAAAGTGGCGTCTGGCAATACCTTGTTGTGCCGCTTCCGTATGGACGATGAATTGGTTTGGAGCCTTTTGACCAACCATGGCAAGGGTTCAGCCAACGACACCACCAACCGCTTGCACGCCAGCATTCTGATGGCAGGTCGCCATCAGGAAGCTGCCTGAAGGATTTGGCGAATCAAGGCGCCTGCCTTGGGGATCTAAGTGGATGGCAGAGTCAATTTAATGGAGCATGTCATGAAATCTAAAAGTATCTTGAGTGAAGCCAAGCAAATTGAGAGAGCAGTGACCCTCATCAACTTAGGAGCCCGTTTGCAGGTTTTGGAATCAGAGATGGATTTGTCCTATGAGCGGCTGCTCCGTCTATACAAGGAAGTTTCAGGCAAGTCTCCAAGTAAGGGCCAGCTGCCCTTTTCGACTGACTGGTTCATGACTTGGCAACCTAATATTCATGCAAGCCTTTTTCTGAACATTCATGAATATCTCAACAAAGTGGCTGAAATGGATGAGATTGAGACAGTGATTAAGGCCTATAAGCTCTACCAAGAAGAGATGATGACACAGAACTTGGAGCCATTGTTATCAATTACCAGAGCCTGGAGATTGGTGAAGTTTGTCGACAACGGAATGCTCACTTTAACCTCCTGCTCAAAATGTGGAGGGAAATTTGTGACACACCCTCATGAAATTGCGAAGAATTATGTTTGTGGCCTTTGCTGCCCACCCGCTCGTGCAGGGAAGGGAAAATCTGCAGGGGGTATTCACATGCATTAATATTGTAACTTTAGGGAACCTCTGTTTTAAGGTCATAATGCCGTAGCTATTTTTATGATTTGTATTTTTTATCTTCCTGCACGCATTGCATCTCATATAAAAAGGGTCGCTATGGGCGACCCTTTTTAGCAAGCATGAACTCAGCGGGATATTACATATCCATTCCCATGCCACCCATACCGCCCATGCCAGCAGGGCCAGCTGCGGGAGCATCATCTTTCGGGGCTTCAGATACCATGCACTCGGTGGTCAGCATCAACGAAGCTACAGAAGCAGCGTTTTGCAGCGCCGTGCGGGTAACCTTGGTGGGATCCAAAATGCCCATTTCGATCATGTCGCCGTAAGTGGCGTTCGCAGCGTTGTAACCGTAGTTGCCCTTGCCCGCCAATACGGCGTTGACCACCACGCTGGGCTCATCACCGGCGTTTTGGGTGATGATGCGGATGGGCTCTTCAATGGCGCGCAGAACCAGCTTGATGCCAGCTTCTTGGTCAGCATTGTCACCCTTAATAGCGCCGGCAGCTTGCTTGGCGCGCAACAGGGCCACGCCACCGCCCGCCACAATGCCTTCTTCAACAGCTGCACGGGTGGCGTGCAGAGCATCGTCAACACGCCCTCTCTTTTCCTTCATTTCAACTTCGGTGGCCGCGCCAACCTTGATCACAGCGACTCCACCAGCCAGCTTGGCCACGCGCTCTTGCAATTTTTCACGGTCATAGTCAGAGGTGGCTTCCTCGATTTGAACACGGATTTGCTTAACACGAGCTTCGATGTCAGCAGCAGCACCAGCGCCATTAATGATGGTGGTGTTTTCCTTGGCCACTTCTACACGCTTGGCTTGACCCAGATCGGTCAGTGCAACCTTCTCGAGAGTGAGACCAACTTCTTCAGCAATGACCTTGCCACCGGTCAGGATGGCGATGTCTTCGAGCATGGCCTTGCGACGATCGCCGAAGCCTGGAGCCTTCACAGCGACAACCTTCAAAATGCCGCGAATGGTGTTGACGACCAGGGTGGCCAGAGCTTCACCCTCGACTTCTTCAGCAATAATCAGCAGGGGACGGCCGGCCTTGGCGACTTGCTCCAGAGTGGGCAGCAGGTCACGGATATTGCTGATTTTTTTATCGAACAGCAGCACAAAGGGGTTATCCAGAATGGCGCTTTGCTTTTCGGGGTTGTTGATAAAATAGGGGGAGAGGTAGCCACGGTCGAATTGCATGCCTTCGACCACATCCAGTTCGCTGGCCAAGCTCTTGCCATCTTCAACGGTGATGACGCCTTCCTTGCCGACCTTGTCCATCGCTTGGGCGATGATCTTGCCGACTTCTTCGTCGCTGTTGGCGGAGATGGTACCCACTTGAGCAATTTCTTTGCTGGTGGTTGTGGGTTTGGATTGCTTTTTGAGCTGTTCGATCAATGCCACAACGGCCTTGTCGATGCCGCGCTTGAGGTCCATTGGGTTCATGCCGGCAGCTACGTATTTCATGCCTTCACGGACGATGGCTTGAGCCAGAACGGTGGCAGTGGTGGTGCCGTCGCCAGCATTGTCTGAGGTCTTGGAAGCGACTTCCTTAACCATTTGGGCGCCCATGTTTTGGAGCTTGTCTTTGAGTTCGATTTCCTTGGCGACGGAAACACCGTCCTTCGTGACGGTGGGAGAGCCGAAAGAGCGCTCAAGTACCACGTTACGCCCCTTGGGACCCAAGGTAACCTTGACTGCGTTAGCGAGAATATTGACACCCTCAACCATGCGAGCGCGGGCTTCGCCGCCAAAAGTGACGTCTTTTGCTGCCATATGTGTTTCTCCAGATACAGAAATTGTGGTTAGGGGAGGGGATTACTTTTCGATGACGGCGAAGAGATCTTCTTCGCGCATGACGAGCAACTCTTTGCCATCAACCTTGACGGTCTGGCCGCTGTATTTTCCAAACAAAACGCGGTCACCGACTTTGACATTCAGCGCAATGAAGTCGCCCTTGTCGCTTTTCTTGCCAGGGCCAACAGCCAAGACTTCGCCCTGATCGGGCTTTTCATTGGTATTGCCAGGAATCAGAATGCCGGAAGCGGTTTGAGTTTCTTGTTCGAGGCGTTCAACGACCACGCGATCGTGCAAGGGGCGAAGTTTCATAGCATCTCCTAAATGGATGAAAGATTGATCTAAAAAGCCAGTTGGAGCGAGCCAAGTTTTGAAGAGCATGCTCCCGTTGGCGACGCAGACCTGCTCACTACTTGGGCAGGAACGCCATTAGCACTCAAGCGTGAAGAGTGCTAGCAGCTATTAGTATAGGGTGCAGACTTCAGGTTTCAAGAGGGCAGCTCAGAAAAAGTTGCTTTCGGGAGGGTCCTGGCTTTGTTGCACAAAGTCCTCTCAAAGACGGACAAGCTCGAAACATGAGTCAATCCAAAAGCGCCCAAGGGCGCTACCAAAACATGAACCGGGCAGCCTACAACGCGGCACTCAAGGCCCGGGCCTGCTGACCATCAGGCTCGACAAAGGCATGTCATGGTTCGCCCCTGCCCGCGGCAAATGAGACCGCCAGCAGGTTTTTTCTAATGCGGCGATACCGTTTTGCAGAGGTTCCCTAAGCATCCCATGTCTGTTGAGTTTGACTTTGCGACAAGGCCCCGGTGTGGTTGAGAACAGGCTTGGGCGGGGCATCTGGACACAGTGGAGCGGCGACCACCATTGGACACTGATTTTGAGTTGCACAACAAAGCCGGGCGCGTTTAATCCAGATTGGTCAATTGAGCCGTTCATCACACTTGGCAGTCCATTTGTCTGGTAAGGCTTTGCCCCAGCGCAAAATGAGGCAAACTGGCTGGTTATGAATTCGTACACAAAAAAAAATCCTACTACTTTGCTTGGTTTTTCACTTTTAGAGTTGATGGTTGTGGTAGCAATTGTCGCCATTCTGGCCGGATTGACTTACCCCACTTTTTCTGAGCTGATAGCAAAAAATCAAACCGAGACTGCAGCGAGGCAGCTCAACGCTTTGCTTTTGAAAGCACAAACAGAGTCACTGAGGCGCGGAGGCTTTATTCAGCTTGAGAAATTTGATGGCATCACTGGCAGTAATTCATGCAATAACAACAATGATTGGTCATGTGGTCTTAGGTTAATGGCCGATGCAGATAAAAACGGCAGTTATGAATTAGTGCTCGATGAAATGTCTATTCCTAAGGGGGTCAGGTTGCTCAATACATCCATGATGATTCCGGCTGACACCAATAAAATTTCTTTCGATCGTTGGGGAAAATCTGCACAGGTATCAAGGCTCTCGTTTGTTCAAAGTAAAGAGAATTTTGAATCTGCTACGCGCGCAGTATGTATGGAGTCCACAGGCCGTGTGTACACTATCAAATTAAATCATTTTAATTCATCATGCCCATGATGTCTTCTATTTCTTTTCAATCTTCAATCGGTGGATCTCCACAACCTCTGAATCAGTGCGTAAAAAAATTACGTATTAGCGCCCCATTTTTTTTAGAGCGTGGCACGTCTTTGATCGAAGCCTTGGTTTCTCTTGTAGTCTTGGCGTTTGGTATTTTAGGTATGCTTGGGATACAAATAAAGTCTATGTCTGATAATAAAAACGCCACTCAGCGTGTGATTGCAGCTCGAATCGCAGATGATTTATTTGAACGCATCAAAGCAAATCGTGGAGGTATTTCAAATATTAGTAGCTATGTGATTGGTGTTAATCAATGGCCGGCTACCAATCCGCCCCCCATTGATTCTGACCGCTGTGACAAGATTTTTTGTTCACCTCAACAGCAGAGTGCATTTGATTTATGGCAATGGCGTGAGCGTGTATCGAGAATGCTTGATGGTGGCCGAGCGACTACTTTCATTTCCCCCTCAGATCCTGGGCAAATAGGCGTGATGGTGGCTTGGCCAATTCGCCTCACCGATGTTGCCATTGATGATTCTTATCAGAAGAATAACCAAAAAACATCCGCTCGATTCCAGTGGCTCAACGTGGATGTTCCTGGTGGTGCCATTTGCCCGGCCAATATGGTTTGCCATGTTGCTTATAGTCAGCCCTGATGATCAAAATGCGTTTTCCATTATCCCGCTTATCCTTCATTCATTACCCCCTAAGGCAGATCAACTGCTCTGGTTTTTTTTTCCGGTGTGCTGATGCATGGAAAGTTCAATCATCAAGTATACCGCTCATTCAGAAAGGGGTGAATCTCTTAGAGTTGATGGTAGGTCTGGCTGTTGGATTAATGGTAGTGACTGCTGCCGTGGGTACCTTGATTTTGAATAAAAATACCAGTACCACAATTACTGATTCCTCGGTTTTAACAAACCAAGCCAATAATTTATTGCGAATTCTGAGTTATCACGTTCGCCATGCTGGTGTTTTGGAATTCAGGCCTACGGGTGTTCCCAACACCTATCTTCTAGATGATCCTCCCCAGAGTCCTTTATGTTGCGAACCCCCAACCCCTACGGCTGTTTTGCGAGGAACTGAAGGCGATAAGTGGAACCAGTCGGACTCCCTGACGGTTTGGGCTGCTCATCGCGCTGATCAAGTTACCCGTGATTGTCAGGGCAACGCTATTCCAAATCATGCCGCCCTCATGAGAAGCTTTTTTTATATTGACAATAATAATTTGATATGTGTTGGCGCCACAGATGACGAAGAAAAAATTCTCGCGAACAATGTAGAAGATTTTCAAGTCATGTATTTGCTAGATAACAATTCCGGTTCAGGTGTTCAATGGGTCACTGCATTTCCTGGTCTTGACTGGAATGCTGTCGTGGCGGTTGATCTTTGCTTGCAAGTCAGGGGTGAAATTAAGTATTCATCTAATATTCTTTCAGGGGTTTACGAAAATTGTAAAAATGCCTCTGCGAATCACGATGGATACATGAGATCTGTTGTTCGTCAAACTATTCAGATTCGTAATCGCTTAACAAATTTGTAATTTAAGCCTAAAAATGGCAGCACAAAAAAATTCTTACATCTCGCAACAGAAGGGTATTTCACTTATCACAGTGATGGTCATTACCCTTTTATCGATTCTTTTGGCTTTGACATCAGGACGGTTAGCTTACCTCAATGAGGTTCGTGCTGGAAATGATACTGACTACCAACGCGCACTTGAAGCCGCTCAGGCTTTATTAGTTGATGCTCAGATCGACATTACCATGGGATCGACGGATTTCACTAAGAGGGCTGAGGGTTATCAAATCAATGTCAATGATCCAGATCAAATAGGCAATCTGCTTACTCAGGTTGATGGGTTGCCCAGTGATCTTAAATGTAAAGATGCCGTTTGCACAGATCTCAAAGAGCTTGTGTTTGGTAATCCTGAGAATGTATTTTGGAATAAGGCTGATAAGCTCAAAGCTTATTGGGATGTCGGTGCCAAATATGGGCAGTATACAGGGCGAGGCTTTTCTTCTATGCCCGACAAAAATGCCAATCCAAGACTTATTGAAGATCCGAATGTGGCGGTTCCTCCTCCTCAGAATGTCCAAGGGGCTAAATATTGGATCGAAATATTGTATGCAGATAAACCAAATGCTGCTTGGGCCCAAGAATGTATTAACTCATCATCTGATGCCAATTATTTATTTCGTATTACTGCGATTGCTATGGCCCGTGCCGGTAAGCCTGCTGTTGTGCAAGAAGTTTTTGTTCTTAGTCCAGGGGGATTGGCTGAGGTTCGGCGGTGTCCAAATATTTAAGGAACCTCTGCAAAACCCATCGCGGGTGATCGTATCCTTTCCCAGACCAGGTTTGCTGCGTTGGTTTTTTGGCTGTAGCACCTGCTACAGGCTATAAAATCCGCCTTGCATCAGCCATCCCGCAAAGGAACGCTCATCCACGATGGGTTTTTCAGAGGTTCCCCAATATAAATCTTATCAAGTATTTCGCCTCGACAAAAGCTCAAGGGATTTAGATTGTTTTTTTAATTGGAGTAAAATATGAATCAAAAAAAATTAAATGAAAAAAAGTATTGGGTTCATCAAAAAAAACTTCGATTGATCGTATGGGCGGCACTCATGGTGACTTCATTTGGACATGCTGCCCCAATATTACTGTCTACTCAACCCCAGTCTGCAGGAGGGAAACAGCCGGCACCAAATATTTTTCTTACAGTGGATGACTCAGGCAGCATGTCTTTTTCGCCCTATTATGACGATTATCCTCCAGCGGGCCAGCAGAATCGAATGTTTTATCTGCAACAAGCTTTGAAAAATATTTTTTTGAATCCGGGCGTTATTCCAGAAAATTCTATTCGACTAGGTTTTCAAGCTATTCATCAATGTCGGGGTTTTGGACCAGCCGCGTCTAAGCCAACAGGATCTCCGAATTGTCCAGAAAATCGATTGATGCGGTTCTCTGGAGCACATCGCCAAGGCTTCTCAACTTGGGTAAATAATCTGATTCCTTTATGGGGTGGACCAACCCCAACTCATGGGTCTATTTATTATGTCGATGACTATATGAAAAATGCTTCTGGCATATGGGATCCATTTTTAGCAAAGCCAGGAGATTCAAATTTAGGCGAAATATTGAGCTGCCGACGTACCTATCATATTTTGATGACCGATGGTGCGTGGAATTATAATAGCCCAGGCATTAATGAAGCACTCCCCGGAAACGCAGATGGAAAGCCACTGCTACTTCCTGATGGGGTATTGTTTGACCCCTATGGTTCTACTCAGCCTCAAACTAATATATATCGAGATGATTATGAGCCCCAAGTGACTGCTGGCATCCCAGGATTGCATAGCGGAACCCTCAAAGCGACCCAATCAGATTGGGCTTTTATGATGTGGGCCACTGATTATTCAGCGATTCCAAACAATGTGAAGCCAATTATTAAAAGAACAACTTCAGAATCATATGGTGCGATAGCTGTCAACCCTTATTGGAACCCTAGAAACAACCCAATGACTTGGCAAGGCATTTCAACTTATACTATTGGCTTTGGTCCAGTTACTAATTTTGAAAATAATCGTCCTCAATGGGGAGGGGAAACTCTTTCAGGTCAAGATGTTAATAATCTTTTTAATGGATCTATTAAATGGAGTAATCCTCTTGATTCATCAATAACTGATTATGAGGGGCCTAAAAATATACCAAGACGTCAAGAACTGTGGCACATGGCGATCAATGGGCGCGGAGAATTTCTTCCTGCAAGCAATGAAACAACTTTACAGATGGCTTTTAAGACAGTCATCAACGAAATCTTTCGAGATGACACAAGTTATGTTTCGCGTGCCATATCAAATACTCAAACAATTCGCTCAAGCTCACTTGCGTTTGTAGCTTCTTTTAACCCTGCCAATTGGAGCGGAGATTTACTCGCTTACCCAATTATGGGTACAGGGGTTCTGGATTCAACTCCCATATGGTCAGCTTCCCAGAGACTCGAAAACATTTCGCCAGAAAATCGTCGTATTTATACTTTTGACTCAGAAAAAAATAAAGCTGTTCATTTTGAATGGAGCAAACTTAATTCCAGTCAAAAAGAATACTTCAAGGCTACTCAAGATGAATCTGTTGGGGTTGACCGTGTTGGTTTTTTGCGTGGGGATCGAAGTCAGGAAGGGTTACTTTTTCGCAAACGTAACAATCTACTTGGAGATATTGTAAATTCTTCGCCTTGGGCTGTCTCTACTCCAAACATGGGTTATACAGATGATAGTTATATTTCTTTTAGAAAAGCAAATATAAATCGACAAGAAATGGTTTATGTAGGAGCCAATGATGGTATGCTGCACGGATTTTCCATGAACGGCAATGAGCGATTTTCATATATTCCTCGGGGGGCTTTTACTGGAGATCAGAATGGCATTATTTCTCTGACAAACCCATCCTATGTCCATCGTTATTTTGTCGATGGGTCACCATTTTCTGGTGATTATCAAATCAGTTCAGGCGGCTCATGGAAAACTGTGTTGGTGGGCTCCATGGGTCTAGGAGGTCGTGGATTTTTCGCGATCGATATTACAAACCCTGGTTCATGGGCTAGCTTAGATCCTGACGATGCTTTAGATAATATTTTATTTGATAAAACTGACAATTTTACACCTTCAGATTCGGTAGGTTTACTTCCAGCAGCTCAATGGGAAGATATTGGTTATATTGTTACTCCAGCAGCAAAGGCGACTGGAAACCCCAATCGGATTACACAGATAACTAAACTTAACAATGGTCGTTGGGCCATTTTATTAGGTAATGGGGTCAACAGCGCCACTGAAAAAGCTTCCTTATTGATTCAATTTCTGGATCATGGCCGTGAGCTGATTAAAATTGAGGCAGACTCAGTTGTAGATGGAGCTAATGGCTTATCTACTCCGACGGCCATTGATCTGGATGGAAATAGAACCACTGATGTGGTTTATGCAGGCGACTTAAAAGGTCAACTCTGGAAATTTGATCTTTCTGATACATCGCCTTCTCGCTGGAAAGTGTCTTTTAATGGTAAACCAATTTTTGTGGCACGATCAGCCACAAATGTAGTGCAGCCAATTACCACTGCACCAACATATGTAAATAATGGTGCAGGGGGTTTGAATTTGGTTTTTGGAACTGGACGTAATTTGACACCGAATGACCCGAGTAGCACTGAAAATCAAACAATTTATTCTGTTTGGGACAACAGTAAGGTGACTATCAATCGTAATGCCGATGGATCAATCATTGAAATGAAATTAATAGACGGGACGATCATTGGTTGTGGCTCCGGTACTGACTGTCGCTCTGAGTTGCTACAAAGGAAGGTGGAAAATGTTATTTCTTCACCATCTCGAGGTAGTTTTGCGACTACTGATAGCGCAGTATCTGTCAATTACACTGGGGCAGGAACAAATCAGCGTGGCTGGTTTTTTGACCTGCCATCGACAGGTGAGCGAGTACTTGAAAACAGTACCATTGTGCTAAAGAGTTTAGTTTACATTCCAAGCGTTCAGCCCACGAAAAATAGCGCCACTGAAGAGGAAACCTGCGATTACAAGGTGAAATCGGCTCATTATGGATTATTTCTGGATGCTATTACGGGTTTGCCTTATATACAGCGCCCCCTATTTGACACGAATGGTGATGGTTTATTAGACTCTAATGATATTACCAAAGCTAGTCGGATTTATGTGGGCGCAGATCCTGTGATGTTGCTCAATACCAAAGGAAAATTGGGTGAGCAGCGTTTTACGCTGGTTCCAACCAAGCCTGGTTCTTCTACTTCAGATCTAAAATGTAATACTGATAATTGTGGTGGTTATGAAAAAGCAGGAGGTGCTTCTGGACAATTACAATTCGGAATTTTAAACAACAGTGTCGGGATCGGATGGCGCCAGCTTCAGTAAATTGATAAATTTTCTATTGAAAAGTTTATTAATATTTATTATTATAATGCATAAAAATAATGCATAAATTTATCGATGGTGAATCGATATTTTGAAATTTTTTCTAAAAAACAGGAATTTGATGATGAAAATGAAGAAGCCATGCAGCTTTTTCAAAGGCTCTCAAGGACTTACTTTGATTGAGCTGATAATTGTTGTTGCTGTGCTGGGTATTTTGGCTGCGATTGCTTATCCGTCATATACAGAGTTTGTTTTGCAGGGTCGAAGAGCCGAGGCTAAAGCTGCATTACAAAGGGCATCTCAATGGCTTGAGAAAGCAGCTACTGTCGCTGGAGCCTATCCCAGTGCTGCAGATACATTACAGAGTGCTGGTCTTGATTGGTCGGAGAATCGGTATTATCAAGTTTCTGCAGCAGTTCTGACGGCCAACGAATTTTCCTTAATTGCAATTCCTAATGGGTTTCAGGATGAAAATTGTGGAAGCTTCGGTTTGACTCAATCCGCCATCAGAAGTAAAACAGGCTCCAAGACAATTGATTACTGCTGGGGTAAGTAGATCGTCCTCAAGAAACCATACGTAGGTATCAATGGTAAATGGCTTGGACTGCCTTTGTTCTGCATCATCATCATTGGAGTGAATCCAGTCTGATTTTGGATTTATTCACCCGGGAAACAGGCCGTTTAACCGCTGTGGCCAAGGGCGCCAAACGCCCGCATTCGCAGCTTCGATCAGTATTGCTGCCTTTTCAGAAAATTCATGTTGCCATGACTCGTCGATCAACTCGGGGCGACAATGACCTTTTTGTGCTTCAAACTTTGCGCAGTGCGGAGTGGATAGGCGGTGCGGGCATTTTGAGCGGGGCGTCCCTGTTCAGCGGGTTTTATCTGAATGAATTGTTGATGAAAATTTTGATGCATCAAGAGCCGCATCCCGGACTGTTTGATGCTTACCAGAGTGCTTTATGCACTTTGGCCCAAGCTCCCGAGGTTCGCGTTCCTGCAGTTCTCAGGGCGTTCGAACTGTGTTTGTTGCAAGATCTGGGAGTTCTGCCAAATTTGAGTTTGTGCACAGATACACAAAAACCCGTTGAGCCGCATATACTTTATTTGCTTTCGGCTGATTGTGGTGTAGTGCAGCTTCAAGACTCATGTCAAGATGAGGAGGCGCTACCTGGTGCCATACTGATAGGCCTTCAGTCTGCCTTTTTGACTGGCGACTTCAATGCGATTATGCAGACCTGTACCTTGGCTCTTTCGCCACTGAAAATGGCGTTACGCGGCGTGCTTCATTATCATCTGGGGTTTGACCATTTGCGCACGCGCCAGATCATGTTAGATATGCAAGCCCTAGAACGACACACTACATCATGAACCCTTTGATCAGTGCTGGACTATCAGGGCGCCAAAATTCTACCGCTTTATCGGTGAACGTGAATAAGGTGGCTTTGCTGCGTAATACACGCACCTTGGGCATCCCGAGTGTGACTGTCGCAGCCACCCATGCCTTAAAAGCTGGAGCTCATGGAATCACCGTTCACCCGCGTCCAGATGGTCGTCATATTCGTTTTGCTGATGTATTGGAGTTGGGTATTCTCATGAAAGATTGGCCTCAGGCTGAGTTCAATATCGAGGGCAACCCGCTACACAACCTCATGGAGGTTCTACAAGCTCTGGTCGAGCAAGGATTGCCAGTGCATCAGTGCACCTTTGTTCCCGATGGTGTGGAACAATCCACTTCTGATCATGGATGGAATCTGCCCCAAGATATGGCACGATTAAAGCCTTTGATTGCTCAGGCTCAATCATGGGGCTTGCGTGTAAGCTTGTTCATGGACCCTTTACCTCATGTAATGGCTGCTGCGCGCGCCACAGGGGCAGATCGGGTAGAGCTTTACACCGAGAACTATGCCAGAGCTTATGGTAGCCTCGACGGCTCTCGGGTTTTGGATAATTATGTGATGGCCGCCGAAGCAGCTTTGGGTGAGGGGCTGCGGGTTCATGCCGGTCATGATTTGAATCGCCACAATCTGGCTCATTTTTTGAAAGCGGTACCGGGCGTGTCTGAGGTTTCGATTGGCCATGCTCTGGTGGCTGACGCCCTCGATATGGGAATGGCTTCAACGGTGCAGGCTTACCTCCGGGTCATGGCCTCGGCTCACCCTTTGCAAGGTGAGTAAAGATGATTTATGGTATAGGTACAGACCTCTGTCAAATTCACCGTATTCAGGCTGCTCTCGATCGGCATGGTGTCCGTTTTGCCAAGCGTATTTTGGGCCCCTCCGAGTGGCAGGTTTATGAGCGTCGTGAGGCTTTCGCACCAGGCAAGGGCTTGAATTACCTTGCCACTCGTTTTTCCGCCAAAGAAGCTTTTTCCAAGGCCGTCGGTCTGGGTTTGCGTGCTCCCATGACTTGGCGCTGTTGTGAAATTCTCAATCAAACCACTGGCCAGCCTTATTTACAGCTGCATGATGAATTGGCCACATGGTTCGAGCAGCATCACCTGCTCGGCCACGTCAGCGTCTCTGATGAAAACGACTATGCTGCCAGCTTTGTGGTGGTTGAACGAAAGAACTCATGACTCATCGTCCTTTACATGCCCCTGTTGTTCTGGATATTGCAGGTGTCACTTTGTCGTCTGATGACCGTCGTCGGCTGCAAAATCCATTGACAGGTGGGATCATTCTTTTTGGTCGCAACTGGAAAGACCGCCAGCATTTGACTGACCTGACTGCTGAAATCAAATCTATTCGGCCTGATGTGCTTATTTGCGTTGATCATGAAGGCGGCCGTGTACAACGATTCCGAACCGATGGTTTTACGCATCTTCCTGCCATGCAGAAGCTGGGCAATCTCTGGATGAAAGACGCTCTGAAAGCAACCGATGCAGCCAGTGCGGCTGGTTATGTGTTGGGAGCAGAGCTGCGTTCCTGCGGTGTTGACCTGAGTTTTACCCCGGTGTTGGATCTGGATTTTGGCAGTAGCAGCGTGATTGGTGATCGCTCATTTCATCGTGATGCCCGCGTCGTGACAATGTTGGCCAAGAGCTTGATGCATGGGCTGCTGCAGGCAGGCATGCTCAACTGCGGAAAACATTTCCCGGGCCATGGTTACGTCAAAGCCGATAGTCATGTTGATATTCCCATTGATCAGCGTAGCCTCAAGGCGATTTTGGCTGATGATGCCAAGCCCTATGAATGGCTCAGTACCACGTTGTCTGGCGTGATGCCAGCGCATGTGATTTACCCCAAAGTGGACAGCAGGCCTGCTGGTTTTTCCCGGGTCTGGCTTCAGGAGACCTTGCGCGCTAAACTTGGATTTACCGGGGCTATTTTTAGCGATGATCTCAGTATGGAAGGTGCCCGCCGGGTTGATAGCCAAGTGGTGAGCTATGCCCGGGCTGCCACAGTGGCTTTGAATGCTGGTTGCGATTTGGTGTTATTGTGCAATCAATCTGTCGGGGAGGGCAAACCAGTAGATGAACTGCTTGATGGCCTTGCCAAGGCACTGGATGATGGCTTATGGCGGGCCAATGCCGATAGCGAGCGTCGCCGCATGCACCTGTTACCTTCATCGGCCCCATTACCCTGGGATAAGCTGATGTATTCACCTTGGTATCAACGTGCTTTGGCTTGTTTGCCCTGAAGTTTTTTGTCAGTGATGCGGGCCCGTGTTATTGGGTCGATAAAGAAGCTCCCTTCTTGGGCCCGCAGCGCTGCTATCTGTGGTTTACAAGCTTGAATGCTGAGATTCAGAAGACTCAAAAGGCAGCTTGACTTGACTCAGGTCTCGTCGTGTTTCAACGAGAATCAGTGGCCCCGAGTCTTGAAGAATGATCGGCTTGGGTTCGCGGGGTCTGCGAATAGACGGAGGCTCTTGAGACATCGCTTCTTGAGCCTGACGAATTTTTTCTGCATCCGATTGAATCCACTCCAGCCCAGCCTCGGCTACCAGAGCAGTTAATGAAGCGGTAGGCAGCAAGAAAGGGGCTGAAATATTGGGCGCGGGCGAGACAGAGGCCACTGATTCCAGTGCCTCTATCTGTTGTGTCACTGGCTGACCCAAATCAATCGCCGCAGACTCAGGGGCAGAAGATACTGAAGCCAATTCATCAGGCAACTGCAGAGGAGTTTCTGGGCTGGCTTCAAAGCTCATGCTCTCAGAGGTTACAAATGCTGCTTCAGCAGGCGCTTTATTTTTTCTGAAGCGATCTCTGCCACGCCCTCGGCGTCGCCCTCCCTCGCGCAGCTCTGATGACTCAGCAATACCGATACCGGTAAGCCCTTGATCTGAGGCTTCTTCCCTTGATTCAGTCTTGGTCGATTCTGAGGGGATCGGAGCCGCAGGAGGGGCCTTAGATGCTAATGTTAATGCAGGCTCCTCATGAGCATGACTGATGAATTCGGGATGATGGCGGACTGTTCTGCCCCTGCGTCGGCGTCGAATACTACTGCTGCTGGACTGACCTTGGTTATTTTCTGCAGATTCTTGGAAGTTCAGATTAGGCTGAGTATCGGCGAATGAGTGGTCATCCACGGATTGCATCACGGTTTCAGGGCTTTGGAGCAGAGTTCTGACCTCTTGTGTGGGGCGAGGTTCACGCTCATGCCTTGAGCGCTGGCCATGACTGCGTTCTTGGCCAGAAGTCTCGGTGGTGACCGAGACCTTCGATACGTTACCACCTGCTTCATCAACTTCTGAAGGTGCATGACGGAGTGAGCGGGTATCTTGACGCTCGGTATAGTCCCGATTATCACGACGACCGTTGGCTCGCCCTTGGCGAAGACCTCGCTCGCTTCGTTCTGCACGAGCTGGATGAGGCCCACGCGAGCTCCGCGCCGATGTTTCCAGGATTAACTCGGAAGCTGACTGTGGTGCGGGTGCTGTGGGAGGATGGGTTTCTGATGTCGCGAAAAGTTTCTTGATCCAGCCAAAAAATCCACCGCCAGAGCCAGACCGGGCTGAGTCCGCAAGGGCTGCTGTAACCGGCTCGTTCACCTTGGCAGTGATTACAGGAGCCGGTGTTTCGGGTAGCAACCCCTTGATGATCGGCTCTTGCTTCGGACGTGTTTTATCAATCAAGTCCTTGCGTCGGGTGATGCCGATCATCTCTTCGGGCTCATCGATCATCTTATAACTGGCCTGCAAATTTTCCAGGCGAGGGTCGTCGTGGCGCATTCTTTCTAAACGATAGTTGGGCGTCTCGAGATTTTTATTGGGCACCAGAAGAACAGTAACGCGCTGCTTGAGTTCGATTTTGGTGATTTCGGTGCGCTTTTCGTTGAGGAGAAAACTAGTGACTTCAACAGGTACCTGAACATGAACGGCAGCAGTGTTGTCCTTCATGGATTCTTCTTGAACCATGCGCAAGATTTGTAGCGCACTTGATTCCGTGTCGCGAATATGGCCAGTGCCGTTGCAACGTGGGCAGGTGACGTGGCTGCCTTCACTGAGGGCAGGGCGCAGACGCTGCCGACTGAGTTCAAGGAGACCAAACTTGCTGATGCTGCTGAACTGAACACGGGCGCGATCAGGGCGCAGGGCATCCCGGAGTCGATTTTCAACCTCACGCCGATTGCGTGATTCATCCATGTCGATAAAATCGACAACGATCAATCCGCCGAGGTCGCGCAGTCGCATTTGGCGGGCAATTTCGTCAGCCGCTTCAAGGTTGGTGCGGGTGGCCGTTTCTTCAACATCGCTGCCACGTGTGGAGCGGGCGCTGTTGACATCGACCGACACCAGGGCTTCGGTATGGTCGATCACGATGGCTCCACCCGAGGGTAGATTCACTGTACGGGAAAAAGCTGTTTCGATCTGGTGCTCGATTTGAAAGCGGCTGAACAGAGGCGCATCATCTCGGTAGCGTTTGACCTTTTGAGCCGATTCTGGCATCACATGGTTCATGAATTGTGAAGCTTGATCGAAAATATCATCGGTGTCGATGAGGATTTCGGCGACATCGGCTGTGAAGTAATCTCGAATTGAGCGAATTACCAAGGAAGATTCCTGGTAAATCAAAAAAGCCCCTTTGCCCGCCTTGGCAGCACCGTCAATCGCGGCCCAGAGTTTGAGCATGTAGTTCAAGTCCCATTGGAGCTCATCGACCGATCGGCCAATACCTGCGGTTCGAGCGATGAGGCTCATCCCTTGAGGATACTTGAGTTGCTCAAGATTTTCTTTGAGTTCTTCGCGATCCTCCCCCTCAATACGCCGGCTGACGCCACCACCACGGGGGTTATTGGGCATCAAGACCAGATAGCGACCTGCCAGGCTGATGAAGGTGGTGAGGGCCGCCCCTTTGTTGCCACGCTCTTCCTTTTCGACTTGAATCAGGAGATCCTGGCCATGAGAGATGACGTCTTGGATGCGGGCATCACGAACACTGATGCCTTCACGGAAATACTGCCGCGAAATTTCTTTGAAAGGTAAAAAGCCATGCCGGTCTTCTCCGTAGTCTACGAAACAAGCCTCTAGAGAGGGCTCGATTCGAGTGACGATGGCTTTATAAATGTTTCCCTTGCGTTGCTCCCGGCCTTCAATTTCGGTTTCGAAGTCCAGGAGCTTTTGGCCATCGACGATGGCGAGGCGACGCTCTTCGGGTTGCGTTGCATTGATCAACATGCGCTTCATTTTCAATCCTTTTGTGACGGCGTGGGCCGTGTACATCGTTGAACCGATGCACGAGAAACGAAAATGAACCAGAAGGGTGTCGCCCTGGACTGAGACTCAAATAGTCAATTGACCTGCTGAGATCAGCGTTGGCGCGCGCGTGGAGGTGTTTAAGCCAGATGGAGGGAACGAGCCAAGGCTCATGAATCAGTTTGATCATTTCCTTTCATTTCTCCATTGAGCCTGCAGCGGTGCATTGGATCGCTGGAGGTTTTGGGTGAAGAAGGAAGGGATCGACGCTGAATTTAACATCCGCTGGAGTCACTTGACGCTGGAGGAAGCACCAAAGAAAGAGGCTTGAATGGCTCTGGAGTGCTTCAACCTTGAAAACCTTTATTGGGGTTCAAACAGTCGTTTGCTCTGCCGCAATAATTTCAAAACCGCGCCTCCTTGTGAAAAGCCAGGCGCTTATTTTGAAACTGATGCGTTGCATCACCTTGATCCAAGCCCTGGAGCTTCTGCAAAATGCCTCACAGGATTGTTCGATTCCGTGAACAAGGCTTGATCATTGGAGATCAGTTTTGCAAAGATTCCTTGACTTGGGTGCCACTGTTTGCAATGGGTATGATTTGCTGAAGGTTCTTCACACACATCTTCATCACGACATTAAACTCTGACAAATTCATGACCATTGGCAAACAAGCAGTGAAGAACATTATAGGCGCCAAAACCAAGCTGAAAAAGCCTGAAAAATATAGTCAGACGGATGAACCCACCCAAAAATCAGCGCCAACCGTGCGGCATATGAGGGTTGATGAAAATTCCCAGGGCCAGCGACTCGACAATTTTCTCATTCGACACCTCAAGGGGGTGCCCAAAACACACCTATACCGGGTGATTCGAAGTGGTGAGGTTCGGGTCAATAAGGGGCGGGCGTCAGCTGAAACCCGACTTGTCGTTGGTGATGATGTAAGGGTTCCTCCCGTGCGATTGGCCAGCCCAGCCGCTGGCGTCCTTGCCGTTCCAGGCCGCGAATTTCCGGTTATCTATGAAGACGAGCATTTGTTGGTGATTAATAAACCCGCAGGTGTTGCTGTTCACGGCGGCAGTGGCGTGAGCTTTGGGGTGATTGAGCAATTGCGCCGTGCCCGACCGCAAGCCCGCTTACTGGAATTGGTACATCGCCTTGACAAAGAAACATCGGGCCTGCTGATGGTCGCAAAAAAGCGCTCTGCACTGATCAGCCTTCAGGATCAATTCCGTGCCCGCCAGACCGATAAAACCTATGCAGTATTGGTGAAGGGAATTTGGCCTGATCGTCATAGGCTGATTGATTTGGCACTGCATAAATATATTGATGCCCAAGGAGAGCGGCGTGTCAGGGTTGTCTCGGCCGATCATGACAATGGCTTACGATCTATCACGCTGGTTCGTGTGGTTCAATCTTGGGCTGAATTCAGTTTACTTGATGTCACTATCAAAACTGGGCGTACGCACCAAATTCGGGTGCATCTGGCTTCCTGCGGCTGCCCTATCGTAGGAGACGACAAATACGGCGACTTTTCTCTGAACAAAGAGATCAGTCGTGGTCAGAAGGTGCCCAAATGTGCGTTTTCTCGAATGTTTCTCCATGCCAAGCGACTGCGCTTCAAGCACCCTGCCACACTGAAGGATATCGAACTGTTGGCTCCATTGCCGGCAGAATGTGAGTCTTTGATTGCTGCTTTACAACCATGAGCCGACGTCGCCAATTTGATTTGATCGTTTTTGATTGGGATGGAACCTTATTTGATTCCACTGCTTTGATCACTCGCAGTATTCAGGCGGCCTGCCAAGACCTTGGCACCAAAGTGCCGAGCGACCGTGATGCTCGTTACGTGATTGGCTTGGGCTTGATGCAGGCTCTGGCCCATGCAGCGCCCGAGCTGCCTCTGGATCGTCAGGAAGATCTGTGCGCGCGTTATCGTTACCATTATTTTAGACAGCAACATGAACTGTCCCTTTTTGACGGTTCTTTGGCCATGTTGACCCAACTCAAAGATCGTCATCATTGGCTCGCCGTGGCCACTGGAAAATCCAGGCGGGGCCTCAATGAGGCTCTGAAAAATGTTGCTTTGCAAGGTGTATTTGATGCCACGCGAACGGCCGATGAAACCGCCTCTAAGCCTCATCCTCAAATGTTGGATGAGCTGATGCGTGAGTTCGGTGTGGCCCCTGAGCGGACACTGATGATTGGGGATACCACCCATGACCTTCAAATGGCAATGAGCGCCAAGACGGCCAGCGTGGGCGTCAGCTATGGGGCGCATGACCACCAAGAGTTTGCTGTCTATTCACCCCTTTGTGTAGCGCATTCTGTATCTGAGTTGAATGACTGGCTGCTGCAATATGCCTGAGCAGCCTTTTGCACCTGGGCCTTGGCCCATCAAACTCTATGCCCCCGGTGATCTGTTGGATCATGGGCCGGCATGGGTTTTTCGAGTTTGGTATGGTCGAGAAGAACTATCGGCCTTCGCTTGCTATTTTTTCCAAGTTATTCTTCCTTTGTTGCATACGCCATCCTGATGAGGCCCCAGCTGTCATTGGCCTCTGCATCGGGTTTTCAGTATTTTTTGCGTGGCTTTTGAGCCCAGAAAGAGATTTTTATGAGTTCCCCGGCTGATACCTCTTTATCGGTGCCGCAAGTGTCAAATACCCTTGAGTCCAGTCTCGAGCGGGTGGTTCAGGAATTGATTCAAGATCGTCGTCGCGAACGCCGCTGGAAGTGGGTTTCGCGATTTTTTTGGGCCGGGCTTATCGTTTTTTTGGCGATGCTGAGCACTCTGCCATCAGGGCATCATGGTGTGGCGGTTGACGGCCCTCACACGGCTTTGATCGAAATTCAGGGTGAGATTTCAGCCGACAGTGAAGTGAACGCAGAGCAAATTGTCGGGGCGATCAAAAAAGCATTCGAAGCCCGTGCAGCCAAAGCTGTGGTGTTGCGTATCAATTCGCCCGGCGGAAGCCCGGTACAGGCTGGCATCATCTACGATGAAATCAAGCGATTGAAGGCCTTGCATCAGAAAAAAATTTATGCCGTAGTCGAGGATGTTTGTGCCTCAGGAGCTTATTACATTGCGGTTGCCGCAGATGAAATTTATACTGACAAGGCCAGTATTGTAGGCTCTATCGGGGTGCTCATGGATGGATTCGGCTTTACCGGCTTGATGCAAAAAATTGGCGTGGAGCGACGCCTCATGACCGCAGGTGAAAACAAGGGCATCGGCGATCCATTTTCACCCCTTAACGAAAAGCAGCGTGGTTTTACTCAAAAAATGCTCAACCAAATTCACGCTCAGTTCATTGCAGTGGTCAAAGAGGGGCGCGGGGATCGTCTGCGCGAAAACTCCGAGACCTTCAGCGGCCTCTACTGGAGTGGCCAGCAGGCTGTTGAAATGGGTTTGGTGGATCGCCTTGGCAACCTGGACCATGTTGCGCGTGAGGTGATTCAAGCTGAGGACATCATTGACTACACCCCTAAAGAGAATGTTGCCGAGCGGTTGGCGAAACATTTTGGGGTTTCTGTTGGTGCAGGCCTTGTGCATGCCTTGAAAGATTGGGGCGGCCTACGCTGAAATCGAAGGAGTAAGCTCGGCAGCTCAGTGCATTTGCTTGCGCCGTTCGTGCAGTGGCTCTAGTGTTGAATATCTTGCGTCGTCTTTTTTCATCGATTCAACATGAGGATTGATCCGGGTATTTCAAGCATTATCGTGCCGGATCAATAGAGGGCTTTATGCAACAAAGCCCTGGCTCCAAGAGCAAAAAATGGCTTATAAATCAGCGCAAGGGTGAGAAACCCCAATAAGTTTCAGGATTGTGCCGGCTGGCTCTTGCAGGGGGTGCGGTACGATCACGCATTGAGCGCAAAGCGCGTGCGTGATTTTGACCCATGAATGCTCCCATTCCAATTGCTGAAATAACTCAAGCCGAAGGGCCTGCCTCGGCGCCTCGTATCCGCGAGATTCCTTACAACTACACCTCATTTTCTGACCGAGAAATTGTGATCCGTCTGCTCGGCTCCAGAGCTTGGGAGTTGCTTAATTGGTTGCGCCAAGAGCGCCAGACAGGGCGCTCGGCGCGCATGCTCTACGAGGTGCTGGGGGATATCTGGGTGGTTCAGCGCAACCCTTACTTGCAGGATGATTTGCTTGACAACCCGCGTCGCCGACGGTTGTTGGTCGAAGCCTTGGAACATCGTCTCGGCGAGATTGAGGCGCGCCGCCGCCCCCCACATGCCCCCCCCCGTGATGCTTGGGTTGAGGAATTGCTGGCAATGTCCCGCAAGGCTGTGGCTGATTTTTCGCAGCATTTCGATGAACTGCAACATTTGCGGCGCAAGGCCCTGCGTAGCTTGGGTAAGCACACGGCCAAGGACAACATCAAGTTTGATGGCCTCAGCCGAGTGTCTCACGTGACTGATGCCACCGATTGGCGGGTGGAGTACCCTTTTGTGGTGCTGACACCCGATACCGAAGCCGAGATGGCTCGTTTGGTCAAAGCCTGTATTGATTTGGGCTTGACCATCATTCCGCGAGGGGGCGGTACAGGGTACACCGGCGGGGCGGTGCCCCTCACTTGGCGAAGCGCCGTGATCAACACCGAAAAGCTGGAGGCCATGACAGCCGTCGAAAAAGTGCGCTTGCCTGGTCTTGAGCATGAGGTTCCCACCATTTGGACGGAAGCCGGAGTGGTGACGCAAAGGGTGGCGGATGCTGCTGAAGCGGCTGGCTTTGTATTCGCCGTAGACCCCACCTCGGCAGAGGCCAGTTGCGTGGGTGGCAACATTGCCATGAATGCCGGAGGGAAAAAGGCGGTGTTGTGGGGTACGGCCCTGGACAATTTGGCTTCCTGGCGCATGGTGACGCCGGAAGCCAAGTGGCTTGAAGTCGTTCGATTGAATCACAACCTCGGCAAAATTCATGATGTTGAAGTAGCCAGCTTTGAGTTACGTTACTTTGATGCCCGTGGTGAACGGCTTGAGCGCACTGAACGGCTTGACATCCCCGGGCGAAAATTTCGCAAAGAGGGCTTGGGCAAGGATGTGACGGATAAATTCCTTGCTGGCTTGCCGGGCATTCAAAAAGAGGGTTGTGACGGTCTGATCACCAGTGCACGCTGGATTGTTCATCAAATGCCGGCCCACACCCGAACCGTGTGCCTGGAGTTTTTTGGTAATGCAAAGAACGCCGTGCCCAGCATTGTTGAAATCAAAGATTTCATGTTTGCTCAAGCCAAGGCCGGGCAGGCCATTCTGGCTGGCTTGGAACACCTCGATGACCGCTACCTCAAGGCTGTGGGTTATGCCACCAAGAGCAAACGCGGAGGTTCCGGGCTGCCCAAGATGGTTTTAATTGGCGATATTGCCGGAGAAAATGCCGATGCCGTCGCCCAGGCAGCCAGTGAGGTGGTTCGAATAGCCAACAGCCGCTCGGGTGAGGGTTTTGTGGCTGTGAGCCCGGAGGCCCGCAAAAAATTCTGGCTGGATCGCAAACGCACGGCAGCCATCAGCAAACACACCAATGCCTTCAAGGTGAACGAAGATGTGGTGATTCCCTTGCACCGTATGGGCGAGTACACTGAGGGGATTGAGCGTATCAATATTGAGCTCAGCCTGCGTAACAAGCTGGCCATGATTGAAGCTGTTCGTGACTTTCTTTCTCAGGGTCAGTTGCCGCTGGGTAAAAGCGGCGAGGCTGAGCCCATTGCCTCGGCAGAGTTGCTCCAGGACAGCGTTCAGCGGGCGCTTGGTGTTTTGTCTGAAGCCCATGCCTTGTGGGCTTACTGGCTGGCTCACCTCGACACTCCGGCGGCTCAGCGGCCCGCATGCTCAGGCCACGGGGCATGGGAGGCCATGGAGTCAGGCAATAGCTCCCGGACATTGTTCGAGCAGCTACAGGACCACACCTTGCGTGCTTCCTGGAAGGTTCAGGTGATGGCAGGTTTGCGGGATATTTTCACTGGTGCGGCGCTCAGGCCGATTCTCGAAGCTTGCGACAAAATTCACCAACACATTTTACGCAGCCGAGTCTGGGTGGCCTTGCACATGCATGCGGGCGACGGGAATGTTCACACCAACATCCCTGTCAATTCAGATGACTATGCCATGCTGCAAACCGCTCATGATGCCGTGGGCCGCATCATGAAGCTGGCCCGCAGCCTGGATGGGGTGATCTCAGGTGAGCATGGCATCGGTATCACCAAGCTTGAATTCCTGACTGACGAAGAAATTGCCGAATTTGCCTTGTACAAGCAGCGGGTTGACCCTCAAGGGTATTTCAACAAAGGCAAACTTTTGCGTGATGCCGCTTTTGACGGCCAGATCATCAAGGCAGACCTGACCAATGCCTATACCCCGAGCTTTGGCTTGATGGGCCATGAGTCGCTGATCATGCAGCAAAGCGATATTGGCGCCATTGCAGACTCGGTGAAAGACTGCTTGCGCTGCGGCAAATGCAAGCCCGTTTGTGCCACCCACGTTCCCCGCGCCAATTTGCTCTATAGCCCGCGCAACAAAATTCTTGCAACCTCACTGCTGGTGGAGGCCTTTCTCTATGAGGAGCAAACGCGGCGCGGTGTGAGTATCAAGCATTGGGAAGAATTTGAAGATGTGGCAGACCACTGCACGATTTGTCACAAATGCCTCAACCCGTGTCCTGTCGACATCGATTTTGGCGAAGTGTCAATGAATATGCGCAATTTGTTGCGCAAAATGGGCAAAAAGAGTTTCCGCCCTGCCGCGGCAATTCAGTCGGCCTTTATCGGCTTGAGTCATCCTCAGGCCATTCATATCAGTCGTTCCTTGATGGAATTGGGTTTCAAGGCTCAGCGTGTTGCCCACGATGCGCTCAAGGTTTTGGCACACAAGCAAACTTCTGCACCACCAGCCTCGGTAGGCATGGCGCCCATCAAGGAGCAGGTGATCCACTTTGTCAACAAAAAAATGCCAGGTGGCCTCCCCAAACGCTCAGCCAGGGCGTTGCTGGATATCGAAGATAAAAACTACGTTCCGATTATCCGCAACCCACACACCACCACAGCCGACACCGAGGCGGTGTTTTATTTTCCGGGTTGCGGCTCTGAGCGTTTGTTTTCGCAGGTGGGTTTGGCCACCCAGGCCATGCTGTGGCATGCCGGAGTACAAACAGTCTTGCCGCCAGGTTACTTGTGTTGCGGCTACCCTCAGCGTGGCAGCGGTGAGTTCGACAAAGCCGACAAAATCATCACTGACAACCGGGTGCTGTTCCATCGGGTGGCCAACACTCTGAACTACCTCGACATTAAAACTGTGGTGGTGAGTTGTGGTACCTGTTATGACCAGCTTCAGGGCTATCAGTTTGACAAAATTTTTCCTGGTTGCCGAATTGTGGACATTCACGAATATTTGCTCGAAAAGGGCATCACGCTCGCTACCGAGGGCGGCGCTTATCTCTATCATGACCCGTGCCATAGCCCGATGAAACAGCAAGAGCCCATGAAAACGGTCAAGGCACTGATGGGAGATCAAGTGCTGGAAAGCAAACGGTGCTGCGGTGAAAGTGGTGGGCTGGCTCTGTCACGCCCCGATGTATCGACACAAATCCGCTTTCGCAAGGAAGAAGAAATTCGCAAAGGAGAAGCTGCACTTCGGCACAGCGGGGCGGCGAAGCCTGAGCAAAACATCAAAATTTTGACCTCCTGCCCCAGTTGTTTGATGGGCTTGAGCCGTTATGAAGATGACCTGAAATCTGGATTGCTCGAAGCGGACTATATCGTGGTCGAAATGGCGCAAAAAATTCTCGGGCCTGACTGGATGCCCGATTATGTGCGCCGCGCCAATGACGGCGGAATTGAGCGGGTGCTGGTGTAATGTCTGCCTGTGAGCTGTGCGAGCAGGAGGGGGGTCGGGTCGTGGTGAGCGGCTCCCGCTGGAGGTTGGTGCGGGTGCTCGATGACTACTTTCCGGCCTTTTACCGGGTGATCTCGACACTCCATACCACTGAGTTTTCTGATCTTGACGCCCAAGGCCGTACTGAGTGCATGGAACTGGTGGCCAGCGTCGAGCGGGAAATGCGATTGGCGCTCAAGCCAACCAAAATCAATTTGGCTTCTTTAGGCAATGTGGTGCCTCATCTGCATTGGCATGTGGTAGCGCGATTTGATTGGGACACTCATTTTCCTCATCCTATTTGGGCCGCGCCACAGCGCGACCCTCAGCACGAGCGTTTGTCTTGGCTGCGCGCAGCTCTTGAGCCTTTGGATCAAGCCTTGGCCCTCACAGCCTGTTGGAATGCCCATGCCGTAGGTCAAGGGATAGGAGAGTCGCAATGAGTTCAAGCCCCGTGCCGGTGTCTGTCACGGCGCATCAAAAAGCCGCCGAACTGGAAATTCAATTCGATGACGGATTGAGTTTTCGCATTCCCTTTGAATTGATGCGGGTCTATTCTCCGTCTGCGGAAGTCAGAGGACACGGTGTCGGTCAGGAGGTGTTGCAATATGGCAAGCGCGGCGTCACGATCACTCAAATTGAACCCATCGGACATTATGCGATCAAGCCCACATTTTCAGATGGCCATGCCTCCGGGCTTTTTTCCTGGGACTACCTTTATTTTCTGGGCTCCAGGCAAGACGAGCTCTGGAAAACCTACGAGGCGCGCTTACAAGCAGCTGGCCTGGGGCGCGACCCGGCTCCTGATCTGACGGTCTGAGCGGCGGGTATTGTCGGTTGTTTTTCGCCAGTTTGACAGGCGCTGTTTCTTGTGATTTTTTTCATTTTTGGTAAGCCCCCATGACAAGCACCCATTTTGGTTTTGAGACTGTCGATGAAAATCAAAAATCACAGCGAGTGAAGGGGGTATTTGATTCTGTCGCCCGTCGCTACGACTTGATGAATGATCTGATGTCGGGTGGTTTGCACCGGGTTTGGAAAGCCTATACGGTAGCTGTCGCGCGCTTGCGGCCAGGACAAAAGGTCTTGGACATTGCTGCCGGTACCGGCGACTTGGCCCGTGCATTTGCCAGGCAGGTTGGACCCAGCGGGTGCGTTGTGCATACAGACATCAACGAGGCCATGTTGACTCAAGGCCGCGATCGTCTGATTAACGAAGGTTTGCTGCTTCCCACCGCCCTGTGCGATGCCGAAAAGCTGCCTTTTGAGTCTGGCGCATTTGATGTGGTGAGTGTGGCCTTTGGCCTGCGTAACATGACTCACAAAGAGAGTGCACTGGTTGAAATGCACCGCGTATTGCGCCCTGGGGGGCGCCTCTTGATTTTAGAGTTTTCCAAAGTTGCCAAGCCCTTGCAAAAGCCCTATGACTGGTACTCCTTCAAGGTCTTGCCATGGTTGGGTAAGTGGGTGACAGATGATGCTGAGAGCTACCGCTACCTTGCCGAATCTATTCGCATGCACCCCGACCAGGCAGCCCTCAAGGCGATGATGAAAGCTGCCGGTTTTGGGCATGTGGATGTGCACAACCTGTCGGCGGGTGTGGTGGCCCTTCATGTGGGGGTAAAATGCTGAAAGCTTGTCGTCCAATGATCATTCAATCAAGTGTGAAGGGCTTGAAGTTTGTGGGTTGGGTTGCGGTCGCCATGTTGTCGGCCTGCCGCCTCGGCGGCCAGGACTCCCCGACGGTGACGCAGGCTGCAGCCAAGGTCAACCAAGCCGAGCTCACGGTACATCAGATTCGTTTTGCCCTTCAGCAAAGCCGTATTCCAAGCGATCAGGCCAGCGCAGAACAGCAAGCGCTGGAGCAATTGATTGACCAAGAACTGACCCTGCAAAAAGCGGCAGAGTTCAAACTCGACCGCGCCCCTGAAGTATTGCAGCAAATCGAGGCGGCGCGTCGTGAAATTATTTCGCGTGCTTATGTGGCCCGCATTGCCAATTCGGTGGCTGAGCCTACATCAGCCGATATTCAAGCTTACTATAACGATAACCCGAGCCTCTTCAAAGGCCGCAAGGTTTTTAAATTTCAAGAATTACTCATTGCCTGCACACCCTCACAGGCTGATGAATTAATCAAGGCTCTGGAGGCAGCCCCCGGCTTTGCTGTTTTTATAGAACGGCTCAAGGCTCAAAACCTCAAGTATAGATCGGGTCAAATACTTCGGGCCTCTGAGCAGTTGCCCATGGGGCGCCTGTCTGCCATTGACCAACTTAAAAACGGCCAATCAGTCGCTATCCCAGTGCCTCAGGGCTTGCAGGTGCTGACTCTGCTTGAGGCCCAGGCACAGCCTGTTGAAGAGGCCATGGTTCGCCCTATGATTGCCCAGTTTTTATTGAATGATCGCAAGAAAAAAGTGGTCGATGGCGACCTTCATGCGCTTCGTTCCACAGCCAAGATCGAATACTTGGGTAATTATGTTAAGCCCGCTGAGGGGGCGGGTAAATTGCCAGGCTCTGTGGAGTGAGTGCTCCGGGGCGCGACTTGACAGGGGAGCGACCGGAGCCATTCTGTGAGTGAATTAAATCGCTAATCTGGCGCTCGATTTCGGTTTTCAGGAGGATTACTGTGTCTATTCTGAGGCGATGTTTCATTTGCTGTTTGGCCTGCTTTGCCCTCCAGACTGCTTGGTCACAAAAGGGGCCCGAGGTGCTTCTCGGGGCGGGTGATGTTCTCCGGATTTCGGTATTTCAAAATCCCGAGCTGAGCCTCGACGCCCGTCTTGGTGAACAGGGAGAAATTTTTTACCCTCTGCTCGGAAGCGTTTCATTGCAGGGGCTGACCGTCACTGCGGCCCAAGACAAACTCGCCAAACTGTTGGTTGATGGAGGTTTTGTCGTCAGGCCTCAGGTCAGTGTGGTGGTTTTGCAAGTCAAAAGCAGCCAAGTATCGGTTCTGGGCCAGGTAGGGCGTCCTGGGCGCTACCCGATTGAATCTGGCCAAGTTCGGGTGTCGGAAATTATTGCAAGTGCTGGGGGGGTGCTGTCAACAGGCTCTGATACGGTCACTCTGGTGGGGGCCCGGGCCGGACAAACCATTCAAGTTGAAATTGATTTGCCTGCCATTTTGCAAAAGGGAGATCGTGAGCGAGATGTGCTGGTGGCCCATGGCGATATTCTTCATGTGGCTCGTGCGCCCAACTTTTTTATTTACGGCGAGGTTCAGCACCCGGGAGCTTTTCGCTGGGAGCGGAGTTTGACCTTGTTGCAGGCCATGGCCCAAGCCGGAGGCCTGACCCTTCGAGGCACTGAGCGCGGCATTCGGATTCATCGGCGTGACCCGCAGGGCAGCACGCGCTTGATTGAGCCCACCATGGCAGAGATGGTTGAGCGAGACGATGTGATTTATGTTCCGGAGTCACTGTTTTAAGTGAATCTCTGCAAAACCGATTTTGACGCATCAGTCAATGTTCAATTTATTGAGGCCAGACCGACAGCATCATGACCCTCACCTTGACGCAGTGCCTTCGTATTTTATGGTGCCGCAAATGGCTGGTGCTGCTTTTGTTTCTGATCGTATCTGGCTTGGGTATGGGGGTAGTGATGTCCTCTGCCAAACAATATACGGCCAAAGCCTCGCTAGTGCTTGATGTTCGACCTGACCCTATTTTGGGGCCCTTGGCGTCGCCGGTGGATGTTGCAACGCAGGTTGAAATGATCCGCAGCGATAAAGTGGCCACCCGAGTGGTGCATGTGCTGGGCATTACCAGCCAGGCTGCGGCTATTGAAGAATGGCGCCGCTCAACCGAAGGCAAGCGGGTACCTGTGGAACGGTTTTATGCCAGTTTGCTACAGCGCGGTTTGGTGGTTGAGCCGGTACGATTGAGCAATATCATCCATGTTAGTTTTACTGCGCCCGATTCGGCTTTTTCGGCTGCGGCAGCCAATGCCTTTGCTCAGGCGGCCATTGACACAGCCATCGAACTCAAGGCTGAGCCTTCGCGACAATCGGCAGAGTGGTTTCAAAAACACCTTGCGGAACTTCGAAACCGGCTTGAATCCGCCCAGCAAGCCCTGACCAAATACCAGCAGCAAAAAGGCATGGTAATTTCTGACGGCCAGATGGATCAAGAAACCGCCCGATTGAACCTCCTGACCCAGCAATTGGCTGATGCTCAGGCCTCGCTCGCTGGCATGAGCAGTGGAACCACAGAAGACTTTTCTCCAGATATTTTGGTCAGTAGTTCGGTACTGTCGCTCAAAGCGCAAATTTCAACTCAGGAGGCTTTACTCAGCGAAAAAGAACGTGTCTGGGGCCCAAACCATCCCGATCGCCTGGCGGTTGAATCTCGTATTGGCAGTTTAAGCAAACAATTGGCCATAGAATCTGAACGGGTTCGCGGAGGGACTCGCACAGTTGTCAGCAGTGCCGCGCATAAAGTGGGTGTACTGAAGGCCTCTATAGAAGAACAAAAAAAACGGGTCTTGTCTTTAAGATTCGAACGTGACAAGGCTGCTGTGTTACTACGCGATGTGGCGGCTGCTCAGCGGGCCTATGATGAAGCAGGGCACAGGGTTTCAGAGTTCAGTGCCGGAGGCCAGACCCAAGACTCCAGCTTGCGCTGGCTGAGCCAGGCTGTAGAGCCTTTTCATACTTCGCAAAAAAAATGGGTCATTGGCTTTACCGTGTCGGTGCTGGGCGGAATGTGCGTGGCCATGGGTATTGGCCTTTTGATCGAGCTGATCGATCGACGGGTGCGCAGCGTGGAAGATTTATCTATCATGGCCGGAGCTCCTGTGCTGGCGGTTTTGGAGCCTCAGGCATCAAAGCGCCCTCCATGGCGCGCTTTGTCTCTGGACAGGTCTCCCAAAAAACGCACTGATGTTCCACTTTTGGGAGCCCGTGGATGACCATGCCCGTGTCATTGCTGCCAATACCGCAGCGTGTTAACCGAACGCTTGGCGCTATCTTATTGGAGGCCGGGCTGTTGTCTTCCGAGCAAATCGAACGGATATTGGTTTTTCAGCAGCGGGAACAAATGCTGTTTGGAGAATCAGCCATGCGCTTAGGTTATCTGAGATTTTCCGATCTGGAATGGGCTTTGGCGCGTCAGTTTGGATGTTTTTCTTTGTCTGATTCCGATAAACACGCCCGCTTGAGCAAAGAGCTGATGGCCGCCTACAAGCCTTTCAGTCCGAATCTGAATGCTTTGCGTTTTTTGCGCACCCAATTGATGCTGCGTTGGTATGACCCCGCCCAGCATCGGAAAGTGCTGGCAGTGGTGGGTACAGGGCCTCGTGATGGCCGCAGTTATGTGTCAGCCAATTTGGCCATTCTGATGTCTCAAATGGGCTTGCGCACCCTCCTGATTGACGCCAACCTCAGAACGGCACGGCAACACCAACTTTTTCATCTTGACAATCAACGAGGTTTGTCTAGCTTACTGGCGGGCCGCTGTGGTAATGAAGCAACCAAACGGATTGAAGGCTTGTCGAATTTGTGCGTGTTGCCGGCAGGCCCATGCCCTCCGAACCCCCTGGAGCTCATGAGCCGACCAACTCTGCTGGAGTTTGTCCTTGAGTCTCAAATTGACTTTGACATTACCCTGATCGACACCCCAGGTGCGGTCGAGGGCGAAGACGCAGTGCTGGCGGCTCGAGCCGCCGGTTCGGCCCTTTTGCTGGCTCAGTCGCGGCTAACCCGGGCAGCCTTGCTTGGACATCTGGTAAGTAGCCTGCGTTTGGCTGGTGTCACGCTGGTGGGCACAGTCCTGAATGAATGGTCTCAGCGGGGAGTCGCCCGGTGAATGGGCTTCCTTGGTCTGCCCGAGTGTTGCCACAGGCCTTGTTGCAAAGTCAGCCGCACAAGTTGAATGCACCGCTCTGGACTGCAGTGTGGGCCCTGACTGGATTTTTAGCTCTTTATGGGCCTGTTTACTTTTGGGCTGCTGGCTCGATCTGGCTCATGGAGGAACATGCCCATGCGCCGTTGGTGCTGGCTGTGGTCGCGGCGCTGTTGTGGTCAATGCGGGCCGATTTATCAGCGGGTTTGGCCTCGCCTCAATGGTGGCCCGGTAGCCTTGTTCTGGTTTTCGGTCTCGGCTTGTATTGGATCGGTCGGGCCTTGTCTCTATCTATTTTTGAAATGGCTTCGCAGATTCCCGTATTGGCTGGCCTGCTATGGGTTCTCGGCGGCATCAAGGCCCTTCGGCGGGCCTGGTTTGCACTTTTTTATTTGATTTTTACCATCCCGCTTCCTGGGGTGTTGGTGGACAGCCTGACCGGCCCACTGAAAATGTGGATCTCGGCCATTGTGGATAATGGCTTGTATGCTTTGGGTTACCCGATTGCCCGGCAAGGGGTCACGCTTTCAGTGGGGGCTTATCAGTTGCTGGTGGCCGATGCCTGCTCAGGGTTAAATTCCATGTTCAGCCTGACAGCAGTAGGGACGCTCTATATGTATCAGATGCGCCGAGGCAATGTATGGCATTGTGTTTTGATGCTGTTGGCCATTATCCCGGTGGCTTTCTTGGCCAATGTGGTTCGAGTGGCTGGCTTGGTTTTGCTCACCTATCACTTTGGGGATGAGGTGGGGCAGGGCTATCTGCATGGCCTGGCAGGTTTGGTGCTCATGCTGGTGTCCGTAGGGGTGCTATTTGCCTGGGACTCTATCCTGCTGAAGGTGTTGCCGAGACACCAGCGTGCCTGAACACCTGAAAGCCTGGCTGGTCATTTTGGGGTTGTCGACCCCGCTTTGGTGGTTGGCCAAAGGGGTGTTATGCGATCAAGCCATGGCAAGCTCAGCTTTTGTTCGGCAACGCAACCTTTGGTTTTTGTTGACCACCTTCGCTTTTTTGTCGCATGATTTTTGGTTTTTTGTGTGTTTGGCCATGCTTGTGGTGCTCATGGGTTCTGGGCGTGGTGCAAACCGGCTGACTTTGTTTTGCGGCCTGCTGTTCGTGATTCCTCCCTTGGCTGCTGATATTTCCGGGTTTGGCGTACTGAACTACCTTTTCAGTTTGAGTTACCCGCGTTTATTGGCCCTGCTTCTGTTGTTGCCCGCTTGGTGGTTCCTGAGGCGCGAGCCCGATACCGATCGTTTTGGATCTTTACTCCCCGATCAATTTTTGCTCGGGCTGATCAGTTTGCCCCTGATTTTGCAGTTTGTTCAAGCCAACGACACCCTCACCAACATCGCACGTTCAGGGTTTTACAGCTTTCTGGATTTTTTCCTGCCCTACTATGTGGCCAGTCGCGGCGCCAAAACTTGGGGGGCTTTGCGTGAAGCCTTGGTGGCTTTGGTGCTGGCGATTCTGTTGTTAGCCCCCGTTGCCCTTTTTGAGTATTTACGTCAGTGGTTGTTATATGCCAGCTTGGCGCCCTCCATGGGCTTGTATTGGGAACTCGGCGCCTACCTTTTGCGAGGAAACGACCTTCGAGCCACGTCAGCCGCCGGCCATGCTTTGTCTCTGGGTTATTTGATGGTGATTGCTTTGAGTCTTTATGGTTGCATCTGGACTTGGCTTCGCTCTAAAGCAGGGGGGGTTTTCGGGCTGGCGCTTTTGATGGCAGGCATTTGGGCTCCTGTGTCGCGGGGCCCGTGGCTGGGTGCCTTGGCAGGAGTCACTGTGCTTATCATGACCCACCCCAGGCCCTTGAGGCAGGCGGCTACTCTGGGTTTGACGGGGGCTGTTTTTGGGGCAGTTTTATCAGCCAGCCCATGGGCTGAGAAGATCCTTTCGGTGTTACCCTTCATAGGCACTGTTGATGAATTCAACGAAACTTACCGCAAGCGTCTTTTTGAAATCTCCCTGGACGTGATTGCCATGAATCCTTGGTTTGGATCATTCACTTACCTCCATTTACCCATCATGCAGTCATTGAAACAGGGCCAAGGCATCATTGATATTGTCAATTCTTATATTGGCATCGCTTTGACCTATGGCCTGGTCGGCTTGTTTTTTTTCATGGGCTTGTTGCTGTCTGCTCTCTACGCTGCATGGTTGGGCTGGCGGGCCAGCCCTGTGGATGGGGAAGGGCGCGCGGTAGGGCGGGCTTTGCTGGCGGCTTTGGTCGGTGTGATGGTCACCCTCGTGGGTGTGAGCAGTATCAGCACCATCGGGACCGTCAATATGCTGCTGGCCGGACTGTGTGTGGGTTGCGGCAGGCTCGTTTCGCGCGTGGCGTCCGGGGCTCAGATTCAGTCTTGGCCTCAGACTGAATGGCATACACAGCAGATGATGGGTCCGGCACGCTGAAAATTGAAGTTATTCTTCAGCGATGGCTCCATCTTGAACTCCAGGGACAATTTGAGGGCCTGTCTGGAACGTCCTTGTCGGGCAGGCCCCAAATAAAAGACAGTGAAAATAGGTCGCTGCCCCTGACTTACGTTTGACTGCGCACAAGACCGATACAATCTTGTTTTAACTCAAAGGTTGCTAGAATGTCTCTCGCGCGATCCTCTGCGTGGTTATTGCCTGAGCACATTGCTGATGTGCTGCCGGCTCAGGCCCGGCATATCGAGGACTTGCGGCGCCGGCTTCTGGACATTGCCCGCTCTTATGGTTTCGAGCTTGTCATGCCTCCTTTGCTCGAATACCTTGACTCTTTGCTCTCAGGAACCGGGCAGGCCTTGCGCCTTCAAACCTTCAAGCTTGTGGATCAACTCAGCGGCCACACCATGGGCCTGAGGGCTGATACCACACCCCAGGTGGCACGCATTGACGCCCATCTGCTCAACCGCCAAGGGGTGGCCCGTTTGTGTTATTGCGGTCCGGTTTTGCACACCCGGCCTGCGGGTCTTTATGCCACCCGCGAGCCCTTGCAGCTGGGTGCTGAAATTTATGGCCACGCCGGTCTTGAGGCTGATCTTGAAATCCTGGATTTGGCCCTCGAAAGCATGTCTTCACTGGGCTTGGCCGGGTTGCAGCTTGAGCTGTCTGATTCGCGCATTGTTCGCGCCCTGTTGGGCGAATTACCTCTTGATGCCATTCGCCCCCAAGAAATTGTGGCCGCGTTGGCCGCCAAAGATCAGCCTGCGCTCAGCGAACTCGCCGCTGATTTCCCCGCCTCCATCCGGCAAGGCCTGTTGTCCCTGCTGTCACTTTCAGGGGGGGCTGAAGTGCTGCTTCAGGCGGAGCGTGATCTACCCCCTTGGCCCTCCATTCACACGGCTCTGTCGGGGCTTCGCTCGCTGTCTGCGCAAGTCTGCGAACTTCATCCTCATGTTCGTATCGGCCTTGATTTGGCTGACCTGCGCGGCTACAGCTACTATAGTGGCGCTCAATTTTCGCTGTATGCAGAAGGTGTTGTGGACTGCATTCTTCGCGGTGGGCGTTACGATGAAGTTGGGGCCGTGTTTGGTCGCAACCGGCCTGCGGTGGGTTTTAGCCTTGACGTCAAAGCCCTTGGCTCGATGCTTCCTCTCAAGCGAATGGTCGCGGCCATTCGCGCTCCATGGGCTGATGACCCCAGCCTGCGTGCGGCCGTTCGTCAATTGAGAGAACAAGGAGAAACCGTGGTGGGGGTATTGCCTGGCCACGAGCACGAAATTCAAGAGTTTGAATGTGACCGCCAACTGGCATTCGTCTCTGGCGAATGGCAAGTTATTCCGGTCTGATTATTCATCGAATCTCACCTTTAGAAAGTCAGACATGCATGCAGTGAAAGCAAAGGCCGCAGGCCGTAATGTGGTGGTCGTGGGCACCCAGTGGGGTGATGAAGGCAAAGGCAAGGTTGTTGACTGGCTGACGGATCATGCCCAAGCGGTGGTTCGCTTTCAAGGGGGCCACAATGCCGGTCATACGCTCGTGATCAAGGGCATCAAGACAGCCCTGCAACTGATTCCTTCGGGCATCATGCGCGAAAGCGTGGCTTGTTACATCGGCAATGGTGTGGTTTTAGACCCCCATCACCTCATGGCTGAAATCGCACGTCTTGAATCGATCGGTATTGAGGTTCGTTCGCGCTTGTTTGTCAGTGAGTCCTGTCCTTTGATTCTTCCTTTTCATGTTGAAATCGACAAAGCACGCGAGCTCCTGCGCGAGGCTCATGGGGCCGGCAAAATCGGCACTACAGGAAAAGGTATTGGCCCGGCCTATGAAGATAAAGTCGCGCGTCGTGCCCTGCGTGTCCAGGATCTCAAACACCCGCAACGATTTCTCGAAAAACTTCAAGGCCTGGTTGATCTGCACAACTTTGCATTGAGCGGATACCTAGGCTCCCAACCCCTCGAAGTCCAGCCTATTTTTGATCACGCCATGATGTTGGCGGAACAAATCAAACCCCTGATGGCCGATGTCGGCTACTTGCTTCATACGGCCAACCAGCAGGGTGTCAACATCCTCTTTGAAGGTGCCCAAGGAACTCTCCTGGATGTAGACCATGGCACCTATCCCTATGTGACCTCTAGCAACTGCGTCGCTGGCAATGCGGCAGCAGGCACTGGCCTCGGCCCCAATTCACTGCATTACATACTGGGTATTACCAAGGCGTACACCACCCGTGTTGGCAGTGGCCCATTCCCCACTGAATTGCCGATGGACATTCCCGGCACGGTCGGACACCACCTTTCCACCATTGGACAAGAGCGTGGAACCGTCACGGGCCGTCTGCGGCGCTGTGGCTGGCTTGATGCAGCAGCCCTCAAGCGATCCATCATCATCAATGGTATTTCCGGGCTGTGTATCACCAAGCTCGACGTCCTCGATGGACTGCCGGAAATCAAGGTTTGTGTGGGTTATGAGCGGGCAGGGCAGCATACCGACATCCTGCCTCTGGATACGGGGGAAATCACCAATTGCACCCCCATCTATGAAACATTTCCCGGGTGGTCAGAATCAACGGCGGGTGTCACCCAATGGACCGCTTTGCCCATCAATGCCCGTCGCTACCTGGAACACGTGCAAGAATTGATCAGTACCCCCATTGACATGGTATCCACCGGCCCCGATCGTGAGCACACTATTTTGCTGCGTCACCCCTATCAAGCCTGACCATGTTCATGCTTCAGCGAGAAAACAACATGCTCACAGAAGATGGCAAGCACCTCTACGTTCCTTGGGACGAATATCATTTGCTCATTGAGCGGCTGGCGCTCAAAATACATGCTTCGGGCTGGGAGTTCGATCAAATTTTGTGTTTGGCGCGGGGTGGGCTGCGCCCTGGAGACATTATGTCAAGGGTGTTTGACAAGCCTCTGGGTATCATGTCGACGAGTTCTTATCGTTCTCAAGCCGGTACCATTCAGGGCCGGCTTGATTTGGCGCAGTACATGACTTTACCGCAAGGCCAGTTGGCTGGCCGGGTTTTGCTGGTCGATGACTTGGCAGACTCTGGCCTCACCCTCGAAGCCGTGGTGGATCGGTTGAGTGGTCACCCGGAAGTGACCGAGTTGCGTTCAGCGGTCATCTGGACCAAAGGATGCTCAACCTACCTCCCCAATTACTACGTTGAACTTCTGCCCACGAGCCCCTGGATTCATCAACCCTTCGAGGATTACGACCATATGCGCCCCCCTCAGCTTGCCCGGAAGTTTTCGATTTGAGTTGGCCTATTTTTGCAAAAAGCAAAAAACAGAGGGCAAAAAAAACCGACGATGGTTCGTCGGGTTTTTTTGCGTTTATTTTCAATCTATTTGACTTGGTGCCCAAGAGAGGACTCGATCCTCCACGGAGTTACCCGCTAGTACCTGAAACTAGTGCGTCTACCAATTCCGCCACCTGGGCATTCAGGAAAACATGAATTCTACCATCAATAAAAAACATTTAACCAGTTCCAACTTGCCTGGTGCTGAACTGATGAGCGAAGTGGTTGGTGTCATTCAAGGGCACCGCGATGGCCACGGTTTTCTGGTACGTGAAGATCAGCACCCCGATCTCTATCTTTCCCCGCAAGAAATGCGGGCTGTGTTACACCGTGATCGTGTGCGTGCACGCATTGTGCGCCACGACCGCAAGGGGCGGCCGGAGGGCAGGGTGCTCGAAATTATCGAGCGCAAAAAATCTCCCATCATTGGCCGATTGCTCCATGAAAGTGGAAGTTGGTTGCTGGCTCCCGAAGACAATCGTTACGGCCAAGATATTCTCATTCCCAAGAATGCCACGGCCAATGCCACCGTGGGGCAGGTCGTGGTGGTTGAACTCACTGAACCGCCATCGATGTATTCCCAGCCTGTCGGGCGTGTCATTGAAGTGTTGGGGGATGTTGACGACTCCGGCATGGAGATTGAAATAGCAGTGCGCAAATACGAAGTGCCGCATCAGTTTTCTGCCGAGACCCTGGCTCAAGCGGCGGCTTTGCCAGATAAAGTGCGCGCCACAGATTGTAAAGCCCGTGTTGATCTCACCGATGTTCCCCTCGTGACAATTGACGGCGAGGATGCCCGGGACTTTGATGACGCGGTTTATTGCGAGCCTGCCAAGGTCGGCAAGGCCAAAGGGTGGCGGCTGGTGGTGGCCATCGCAGACGTCAGCCATTATGTCAAGCCGGGTGAGCCCTTAGACGCCGACGCCTACGAGCGTGCAACCTCAGTCTATTTCCCGCGGCGTGTCATTCCCATGCTGCCGGAGAAGCTTTCGAATGGTTTATGCTCGCTCAACCCCCATGAAAAACGCCTGGCGATGGTGTGTGACATGCTGGTCAGCCCGGCCGGTGACATTCACGCCTATCAATTTTTTCCGGCAGTGATCTGTTCGCACGCGCGCTTTACTTACCACGAAGTTGCTGCCATTTTGGGCAATACCCGCGGCCCTGAAGCTGCCAAGCGGGAAGCCCTGCTGCCTCAATTGCTTGATCTTCACGATGTGTACCGAGCCCTTGTGAAGGCCCGCGCTCTGCGCGGCGCGATGGACCTGGAAACGACCGAAACTCAGATCATTTGCGATGATCAGGGTCGAATTGAAAAAATCGTTCCACGCACCCGAAATGAGGCTCATCGTTTGATTGAAGAGGCCATGCTGGCGGCCAATGTGTGCTCAGCAGACTTCATTGCCCAAAATAAACACCCTTCGCTTTTTCGGGTTCACGAGGGCCCTACACCAGAAAAGCGGGCCGTGCTGTCCAATTATCTCAAAGCCCTTGGGCTGGGCCTGGGAATCTCCGAGAACCCGGTTCCGAGCGAGTTTCAGGCCATTGCTTTAGCCACCAAAGACCGCCCCGATGCCCTGCAAATCCACAGTATGTTGTTGCGGTCCATGCAGCAGGCCATGTATGCACCCGCCAATGCAGGGCATTTTGGTCTGGCCTATGCGGCTTATACCCACTTCACCAGCCCCATCCGGCGCTATCCTGACCTCCTGATTCACCGTGTCATCAAGGCTCTGCTGGGAAAACGGCAGTATCGTTTGCTGGGGCCTGTGCAAGATAAGCCCGCACCATCAGCAAAGTCTGCCAAATCCACAAAAAAAGGCCAAGTCTTGAAAACTGAGGCTTGTGTCCCGACTGAGGCCGAGGCTTGGGAGGCCGCCGGTGCCCACTGTAGCGCCAATGAACGCCGAGCTGATGAGGCCTCACGAGATGTCGAGGCTTGGCTCAAGTGTCGATTCATGCGCAACCACCTTGGTGAAGAATACGAAGGTACCGTCAGCGCGGTCACCGGCTTCGGTTTGTTTGTGCTGCTCGATGGTTTACATATCGAGGGCTTGGTACATATCACTGAATTAGGGGGCGAATACTTCCGCTTTGATGAAATTCGCCAAGAATTGCGTGGAGACCGCTCCGGGATGCGTTATGCCCTTGGTTCTCGCCTGCGAGTTCAGGTGAGCCGCGTAGATCTTGATAGCCGCAAAATCGACTTCTGTCTGGTTTCCGGTAGTCGGGAGTTTACTTTGCCCCATGGTCGTGCCAAGCCAAGCAAGCCAATTAATGACGGTACTGAACTGGCGGGCGCCATAGATTCCCCCGCGCAGACTTTATCGAACCTGCGCGATGCAGACCTGCAAACCAAGGCTCAAAAAAAATCTGCTGACAAAGCCCGCATAACCGCAGCCCGGGTTTCCCGCGTCAGCAAGCGAAGCTCGTCAACAGTCACCAAAGCCGCTAAAGTTGCCGGATCTCCACGCACAATCAAGTCGCGAAAGAAGGTCATTTGAAACCTTCAGAATCTTCTTTCGAGGTCGAACAATCCAGCCAGATCAATCAGCCTGGTAGTTTCCGGCGCTTGACCGCATCAACACCTCACCCGTTGTAGATCAGCCTGCCAAACGTCCAATAGGGTTGCGCTGTGCAAGGTTGGGGCTAAATTGCTTCAGCTTTTGGCACAAGGCTTCGCCAGCCGGCGTGAGTCGCAGGCCGTGCCCTCGGTCAGTCAACCAGCGCAAGGCAAGGTAGTCGGCCAGAAAACCGGGAGGTATTTGGTCGATTTGGCCTTTCCCAATTTGCTCCACAGTTTGAGGTAAACCGTGCAAAAGCTGATGGTGTCGGGATAGCGGAGGAAATAACGAGCTCATGGAAGTCTCCTTGATGTTTATATTTCGCCGACCATCTCGGGTTCTGGCGAAGGGTGGGTTTGGGCTTCTTTGAAGCAGTCTTGTTGGCCCATCGCCGAGCTATGGGCCTCCAAATCTGGTAAAAGCAGGCCTCGCTGGGCCTGTTTTTGTTTTTTGTGCAGAAGAGTGGGTTCATCCTGGCTCGCCCGAAGTGATGGCAACCCAATTCGATAAGGCACAAAGAGCACCTTAATGGGATTTGATTTCAACTGATTTGAGGATTCTCAGCAGCAGGGCCTTGTTTTTCGTTTGTATTAGGGCCTGTTAACAGGCCCTGGACACCGGGAGCCTTTGAATCATCCCGCACTCACCGGAGTATCTCTATGCCCCTGCTGACAGACCCTCGAGACAATCAACTTCTCTGTGCTCTTCCTGAGGAAGTCTGGAGTCTTTGGTCAAACTATCTTGAGCCCGTTGATCTGCCGATGGGGAAGGTGTTGTGTGACTCAGGTCGCTGTTTCTCCCATGTTTTTTTCCCCACGTCGGGAATTGTTTCCTTGCTTTATGTGATGGCTGATGGCCATTCTTCTGAAGTGGCCGTGGCAGGCAAGGAGGGCCTGATCGGTGTGCCCTTACTGATGGGGGGAGACTCCATGCCCACTCAAGCCGTGGTTCAAACGGCTGGAGAAGGGTATCGACTGAAAGCCCAATGGGTGACAGATGCCTTCAACCGAGGTGGCCCGACAATGCGGCTTTTGCTCCGTTATGTTCAGGCATTGATGGCTCAATTGTCACAACTTGCCGTGTGCAATCGCCACCATACCTTGGATCAACAGTTATGTCGCTGGCTTTTGCTCAGCTTAGACCGGCTTGAAGGCAATCAAGTTTTGATGACCCAGGAAGTCATTGCCAATATGCTGGGAGTGCGCCGCGAAGGGGTGACCGAAGCCGCAGGCAAGTTGCAACGCAGTGGACTGATTCACTACCGTCGAGGTCATATCACCGTTCTGGATCGGGATGGCCTTGAACATCGAAGCTGCGAATGCTACCGTGTGGTGCGTTCAGAATATGAACGACTTCTTCCTGGCATGGCGATGGCGTGAGCCTTAGGTAACGTCTTCATGGCAAGAGTGGCTTGGTTGCACAACTCAAGATCAGCGCGAGATCACCTTCCAGATGCGCCGCCAGAAGCACGGGCAATGGCGAGGAACCGCACGCTTCAATTTGAAGGTGTTATCGAAGGCCAAGCCTGCGGCAAATTTCCAACGTGCTTCCAGATTGGTTCATCGTATAGAAATGCAGGCCTGGCACGCCAGCGGTCAAAAGTTGATCACATAAATCTGTAATAACATCGAGGCCAAAGGCCTTGATCGAGGGGGTGTCGTCGCCAAACCCCTGTAAGCGCAGACGAATCCAACGCGGAACTTCTGCGCCGCAATTCTCGGCAAACCGGATTAAATTCCCAGCGTTTGTGATGGGCATGATGCCGGGCACAATGGGAATGTCTGAGCCCATTGAATGGGCTTCGTCCACAAAACGAAAGTAGGCGTCTGAATTAAAAAACATTTGGGTGATGGCCGAGTTGGCACCTGCTTTCACTTTGCTGATGAACGCCTGCAAATCAGCTTGGGGTGAGCGGGCTTGAGGGTGCATTTCAGGGTAAGCGGCCACTTCAATATAAAAGTGATTTCCGGTTTCGGTTCGAATAAAGCTCACCAAATCACTGGCGAAACGAAATTCACCGAATTCGCCAAAACCACTGGGCAGGTCTCCCCTTAAGGCAACAATCCGCTGAATACCTGCTGCCTTGAATTGTGCCAACTGCAATCGAATAGAGTCTTTATTGGCCCCGATGCAAGAAAAATGAGGGGCTGCGTCGTGGCCTTCTGCAAGAATAGCCTGCACAGTCGAGAAGGTGCCCTGCTGCGTGGAGCCCCCCGCCCCATAGGTGACAGAGCAAAAATCAGGTTGAAGGGGGTACAGTTGTTGCCTCACGGCCACCAGCTTTTGAATGCCTTCGGACGTTTTGGGTGGAAAAAATTCCAGGCTGAGCGACCCAAATTTGGATGATGTCATGAGTGAACTCTATTGAAGAGGGCCAGCGCTTGATTCTGTGAGCCCGATGGTGCTCAGTAACGGTAAGTGTCGGGTTTATAAGGGCCGTCCTGGGGAACACCGATATATTGGGCTTGTTCTTCAGTGAGTTTGGTCAACATGGCGCCGACTTTTTTCAGGTGTAACCGAGCAACTTTTTCATCAAGGTGCTTGGGCAGGACATAAACTTTACCAATATCGTAAAGTTCCCTGTGAGTGAAGAGTTCGATTTGAGCGATGGTTTGGTTGGCGAAGGAACTCGACATCACAAAGCTGGGATGCCCGGTTGCGCAACCTAAGTTGACCAACCTCCCCTTGGCTAAAAGGATGATTTTTTTACCGTCAGGGAAAATAACGTGGTCGACCTGCGGCTTGATTTCATCCCACTGATAAGCCTCTAGGGCAGCAACATCAATTTCGTTGTCAAAATGGCCAATATTGCAAACGATGGCTTCATCTTTCATTTGAAGCATATGGTCATGAGTAATGACCCGTTTGTTTCCTGTTGCGGTGACAAAGATATCCGCCTTGTCCGCTGCGTATTCCATGGTCACAACGCGGTAACCCTCCATCGCAGCCTGTAAGGCATTGATGGGGTCAATTTCGGTGACCCATACTTGGGCGCTGAGGGCCCGAAGAGCTTGTGCCGAGCCTTTGCCTACATCGCCATACCCACACACAACGGCTACTTTGCCGGCAATCATGACATCTGTGGCCCGTTTAATGCTGTCGACCAAGGATTCACGACACCCATAAAGGTTGTCAAACTTGCTCTTGGTGACGCTGTCATTGACGTTAATGGCGCGAAACATCAGGGTGCCGCGGGAACTCATTTCTTTCAGGCGGTGCACGCCCGTGGTGGTTTCTTCGGTGACGCCGATGATTTGGGCAGACTTACGGCTGTACCAAGTGGGGTCTTCAGCCAGCTTGGCCTTGATGGCTGCATAAAGGCAAGCTTCTTCCTCGCTGCCAGGATGGGCCAGTACAGAAGGATTTTTCTCAGCCTTTTTCCCCAAGTGCATCAGCAAAGTGGCATCTCCACCATCATCGAGGATCATATTGGGGCCTTCGCCTTCGCTGCCTTGGGGGCCAAATTCGAAAATGCGGTGGGTATAGTCCCAGTAGTCAAACAGGGTTTCGCCCTTGTAAGCAAAAACAGGGGTGCCCGCTTCAACGAGAGCGGCTGCAGCGTGATCTTGGGTAGAGTAGATGTTGCACGAAGCCCACCGTACCTGAGCGCCGAGGTCTTGAAGGGTTTCGACCAAAACTGCCGTTTGGATGGTCATGTGCAAGGAGCCCGCAATACGGGCGCCCTGAAGGGGTTTCTTGACGGAAAAATCTTGGCGGATGGCCATGAGGCCAGGCATTTCAGTTTCAGCGATCTTGATTTCTTTGCGCCCCCATGCAGCGAGGGAGAGATCGGCGATAACGTGATTGGGTGACGGCTTGAGCACTGCGTTCATGGAGGTCTCCGGTTGGGTTTCGGGGCCGGGTGAACGCCTGACAAGAACCGCTCACCACGCCAAGACATGACAGGGGTGAGCGCCGTTGATCGTTTCCGAGCCTGGGATGAAAACACCTCGCAGCGCTCCTCGGAAAGAATTTTGATTCTATCAGGTGTTGCGCGCTTTCAAAACTTGCCTCGAAGATGAAAATCATGAAATAGAGACCGTTTGGCGATAAAAATTTCATCATGCCCGCCTGAGTGAAAATGACGGCCTGATTCAATTTTGCAGGGCCAACTGAAGTGAGGTTTTCCAGAGCCCCTGATGGGCCCTCGAAGGATTCGGCGTTTTTTAAGGGCCTCGAATGAACAATCCTGATTCAATACCTGAACCTGACGAAACCGTTGAAAGCAGTGCAGAGTTACCCTGCCCATCCCAACGCCAATCTTTGCTTGCCGAAGTGGCTGCCTTGCCTGGGTTGCCTGGGGTTTACCGCTACTTTGATGCACAGGGTAACCTGCTTTATGTGGGCAAGGCGTGCGATTTAAAAAAACGAGTTTCAAGTTATTTTCACAAGAGCGTGGCTTCAGGAACCCGTATTGCGTATATGGTCAGCAAGATTGTGCGCATGGAAACCACCGTGGTTCGGTCAGAGACTGAAGCGCTTTTGCTTGAGAACAACCTGATCAAAACCTTGCAGCCCCGATACAACATTTTGTTTCGTGACGACAAAAGTTACCCCTATCTTCAAATGACCCAGCATGATTTTGCGCGCTTGGTTTATTACCGGGGCCCGGTGGATCGAAGGCATCATTATTTTGGCCCGTACCCGAATGCCTGGGCTGTGAAAGAGTCTATTCAGTGGCTGCAGAAAGTGTTTCGTTTGCGCACCTGCGAAGACAGCGTTTTCAAGCACCGGCATCGGCCGTGCATGCTTTATCAAATCAAGCGTTGCTCGGGGCCCTGCGTGGGCTTGATTTCAAAGGCCGATTATGCGGCAGATGTCGCCCATGCTCAGCGATTTTTGATGGGGCGGCAGCAGGAGGTCATGGAGCAGTTGCAGGCTCGGATGTTGGCCCACTCTGAAAAACTTGAATTTGAACAGGCTGCTGAGATCCGCAATCAAGTCGCGGCGTTGTCAACCTTGCTGCATCAGCAAGCCATTGAAGATCACAGTGGGAGTCGTCCACTGAATGCCGATATTCTGGCTGTTCGAGTGCGGGGAGGGCGCTCATGCGTTAATTTGGCCATGGTGCGCGGGGGGCGTCATCTGGGAGATCGCCCCTATTTTCCCCGGCACGTTGAGGATGGGGCAGCCATGAAAGCTTGGAGTGATAGCGATGGTGAGGCCACTGATTCTGAAACGGCGGTTTTGGAAGCCTTTATTGCGCAGCATTACGTTGACCATGAAGTGCCCCCTTTACTTATTGTGAGCCTGCCCGTGAATGGCTCGTTGATTGCAGCCCTCAGTGCGCGCGGCAGTGTCCAGGTCACGGCGCAACATCAGCCCCGAGGGTTGCGTCGTGCCTGGCTTGAGATGTGCATTCAGGGCGCTGACATCAAGCTGGCCCGACTTCTGGCTGAAGAGGGCTCGCAACAAGCCCGCACCCGTGCCCTCATCGAAGCCCTGGAGTTGGCCCCTGACAGCCTCGATGCCTTTCGTATTGAATGCTTTGACATCAGCCATACCGCCGGCGAAGCCACGCAGGCCTCCTGTGTCGTTTTTGAGCAGCACAAGATGCAGTCTGCTCAGTATCGCCGCTATAACATCGACGGCATCACGCCAGGAGACGACTACGCCGCGATGCGTCAGGTGCTGTTGCGCCGCTATACCCGCTTGGTCAGTGCTGCTGAGCGGGGAGAGGCGCGCTTGCCTGACCTGGTTTTAGTTGATGGTGGAGTCGGCCAAATCAATGTGGCTCGCTCGGTCTTCGAGCTGCTGGGCTTGAACCTTGGGCTTTTGGTTGGGGTAGAGAAAGGGGAGGGGCGCAAGGTTGGGCTGGAAGAGCTGGTATTTGCCGATGGCCGCCACAAAATAAGCTTGCCGCCCGACTCTGCCGCTCTGATGCTGGTGGCCCATATTCGTGATGAGGCCCATCGATTCGCTGTGACCGGCATGAGGGCCAAACGAAGCAGTGCCCGCACCAAGGCCAGCCAGCTCGAAGACATTCCGGGTGTCGGGCCCAAAAAACGGGCCCAATTACTTCAATATTTCGGCGGCGTTAAAGGTGTGGCGCAGGCCAGTGTCGAAGATTTGCTTCAGGTTCATGGTATTTCAAAATCTCTTGCAGCAGAGATTTACCATGCCTTGCGCTGAGCCTTTACCATGCTCAGGTTCGGCGATTCCAGCCGCGCCGGATTTCGCCAATGATGAGCCCCACTGCGCCCAAAGAGATTGCGGCATCTGCCACATTGAAAGCTGGAAAATGGCCGCCATGAAATACAGGCTCTAAAATGGGGGCGTAAAAATCAAGAAAATCAACTACATAGCCGTGCTGAAGTCGATCCAGTACATTGCCCAGAGCCCCTCCCATGATCAGTGCCAGGGCCGCGCTGATCAGTTTTTGCCCCCGGTGTTCATACAATTGCCAGATAATCAGGGCCGTGGCGCACAGGCCAATCCCGGTGAACAGCCAGCGTTGCCAGCCTGAGGCCGAGGCCAAAAAGCTGAAGGCTGCTCCGGGGTTGTGAGCACGAACCAGGTTAAAAAAGGAAGTGATTTCCAGTGAATCACCCAAAGCAAAATGTTGCAGGATCCAGGCCTTGGTCATTTGATCGGCCACGACCACTAAGGCAGCCAAGATGATCCAAACCCTGATGAGAGGCGGCTTGTTGTACTTTAAGTTCATCATGCAATCGTCCGTGATTCGCCAGGCCCATCAAGGTTGCTGGTGCAGCGGCCACAAAGGCTGGGGTGCCTGGCATCATGGCCGACATCATTCCGGTAGTGCCAGCACCGTTCGCATTTGGTCGCCCGGCTCGCACGAACCATGGTGGCTTCATCTTCGGCGCGGTCTACACGCTCAAGAGATGCTTGCGAGGTCATTAAAATAAATTTGAGCTCATCGCCCAAGCTATTGAGTAAATCGTAAAGTGAGCCGCTGGCCTTGATGGTAACCTCTGCTTGCAGTGATGAGCCAATCAGACCGGCGCTTCGAGCCTCTTCCAGGGCCTTCAAGACCTCAGCCCGCTGTGTCAGGAGCCTCGGCCAGCGCTGGTTCAGTAGGGTATCAAAATGAGGGACTGTGGGGAATTCGTGATAAGTTTCGGTGAAAATCGAGGCGGATCGCCCAGGGGCAAAAATTGGCCAAGCTTCTTCGGCCGTGAAGCTGAGGAAGGGGGCCATCCAGCGCAGCATGGCGTGGGTGATATGCCAAAGCGCGGTTTGCGCACTGCGACGGGCCAGTGATTTGGGTGCCGTGGTGTAGAGGCGGTCTTTCAGGACATCAAGATAAAACGCCCCCAAGTCTTCGCTGCAATACACCTGAAGTTTGGCAACGACGGGGTGAAATTCGCAGGCTTCATAGTGAGCCAGAAGGTCATTTTGAAACTGCGCGGCGCGTGCCAAGGCATAGTGATCCAGCTCAAGCATGTCATTGACGGCCACGGCATCATGCTCCGGGTTGAAGTCAGAGGTGTTGGCCAACAAAAAGCGCAGCGTATTACGAATGCGCCGGTAGGCATCGACCACTCGGGAGAGAATTTTGTCGTCAATGTGGAGGTCCCCTGAGTAATCAGTGCTGGCCACCCATAGGCGAATGATTTCAGCGCCAAGCTTGTCGCTCAGGGTTTGGGGCAGCACCACATTGCCGACACTCTTACTCATTTTGCGGCCTTGGCCGTCGGTGGCAAAGCCATGGGTGAGCAGGCCGCGGTAGGGGGCCCGCCCTTGAAGCGCACAGCCTAAAAGCAGAGACGAATGAAACCAGCCCCGATGTTGGTCGTGGCCTTCCAGGTACAAATCAGCTTCGGGGCCTTGTGTATGGCCACAGCCGGCATGGCTTCCGAAGGTGCCGTCAAGAACGTGGAAAAAGGTCGAGCCGGAATCAAACCAGACGTCAAGAATATCGGTGCTCTTGATGTAGTCTGTGGCTTGTGGCCCAAGCCAATCTTGGGGATTCAGCTGGGCCCAGGCCTCAATGCCGCCTTGCTCGACCAAAGCGGCTGCGCGGTCCATCAGGGCCAGGGTGTCCGGGTGCAATTCACCCGAGTGCTTGTGCAAGAAGAAGGGCAGGGGGACGCCCCAATTGCGCTGTCGGCTGATGCACCAATCAGGCCGGTTGGCGATCATGTCGCGCAAGCGCGAGCGCCCGCTTTCAGGGTAGAAACGAGTGTCTTCGATGGCGCGCAGAGCCGTTTTTCGAAGGGTTTCGGGGGCTGGATCCACCGAGCAAACGCCTTCGCCCTCGTCCATCCGCACAAACCATTGGGCCGCGGCACGGTAAATAACAGGTGTTTTATGACGCCAGCAATGGGGGTAGCTGTGCACCCGGGCTTGCGTGGCCAAGAGGCGGCCTGCTTCGCGGAGCGTGTCAATGATGATCGGGCAAGCTTTCCAGATATTTTGGCCACCAAACAGGGGTAGGGCGGTATCGTAGTGGCCGTGGCCCTGAACCGGGTTTAAAATATCTTCAAGCGCCATGCCGTGAGCTCGACAGGATTGAAAGTCGTCCAGGCCATAGGCAGGTGCAGCATGCACAATACCGGTGCCATCTTCGGCGGTGGCGTAATTGGCCAAGTAGACCGGGCTCAAGCGGTCATAGCCGGCATGAACATGCGAGAGCGGGTGTTTGAACTGAAGCCCCCCCAGTGATTCTCCCCGGGTGGTGGCCAGCACCGAACCCTGCAACTGGTAGCGTGCCAAGCATGTTTCAACCAGCGCTGATGCCAACACCAGAAGGCCCCGCTCCGTTTGCACCAAGGCATAGTCAAGCGTCGGGTTGAGGTTGAGGGCCTGGTTGGCGGGCAGGGTCCAGGCGGTGGTGGTCCAAATGACGGCAAAGGCCGTTTGCGCAAGCGCAGAAACACCAAAGGCAGCAGCCAGTTTTTCGGGTTCAGCACACTCGAAAGCCGCATCGAGGGTTTGAGAGGTTTTGTCGATGTATTCGATTTCGAACTCGGCCAGGGAGGATCCGCAGTCAAAGCACCAATAGACCGGCTTGAGGCCACGATAAACAAAACCACGCTCCATCAGTCGTTTGAGCACCCGGATTTCGCCTGCCTCGTTGCGAAAATCCATGGTGCGGTAAGGGTGCTGCCAGTCACCCAGCACCCCCAGGCGCTTGAAGTCAGCCATTTGCAGGGCGATTTGCTCGGTGGCATAGGCGCGACTGTGGGTTTGCACTTCATCACGGGAAAGATTGCGTCCGAATGTTTTTTCAATCTGATTTTCAATCGGCAGGCCGTGACAGTCCCAACCCGGCACATATTGCGCATCCATGCCTTTAAGCTGGCGCGCTTTGACAATCATGTCCTTGAGCACTTTATTGAGCGCGTGCCCGATATGAATTTGGCCATTGGCATAGGGGGGGCCATCATGAAGTACAAACTTTTCTTTGCCTTGGCGAGCCGCCCGCAATTGGGCGTAAAGGTTGCATTGCTCCCAGGTTTGAACCCATGCCGGTTCGCGTTTGGGGAGGTCACCGCGCATCGGGAAGGGGGTGTCCGGGAGGTTCAGTGTGGCGCGGTAATCCATGGATTGAGGTGGGAGGGTACTCATGCGATGACTCTCTCTAAAATAAAAATTCCGAGGGGGGCGGGAAATAATCGGGGGGTCGAGGCGAACGGTTTTCTGCGAGGCCATTCAGCCTGATGCCGCGAGGCAAAAATTGGACTGCGCGAGGCTTGAACGAGGTTTAAAAGAGCGCCTTGCAGACGGAGGAAAAAAAAACAGAAACAGAGCCAGACGCATATGGAGCTATTTTATTGAGACTTTGCACCGATATTCCCTGAATTAAAAGTAAAACCAATCAGAAAGACCTTGCTGACGGCTTCTAAAAGGCATTCAATTGGGCGGGAGTGTGTCAGCAAACCTTGGTCAAACTCTGGGGTTACCTTTGCCAAACTCGCTAGAAGCTTCTTTTTTGCAACGGCTCTGGACTATTGCCTGAGTGACGGGCCCCATCGACTGTGATGAATTTAGCCATCAGATGTATTATTTTCCTGGCCTGTTGTGGGCCCGGATGGGCCAAGTGTTCAGATCAGTCAGACCCCAATGAGGCCAGTTCGCCCTGTTCCGCCACAACATCAGCGTCTTTTTCGGCACTGGAAGGCGCCCTGGGGCCTTTGGTCCACGCTGATTTTCGTCGCGGGAAGCTTTCTTTGGAGCCTGGTTTTTACCTGCGCTATCGCAGGCTCAGCATCAGTAATAATCACCATTTTGCAGTTCGTCGTGATGACGATCTTTTCCGCGGCATCGGTTTGGACGTGTCTTCAGTGGGCCGCTGGAATTTCAGTGTGGGTTTGCGGCTTGATCGAGGGGGTCGAGCCAGCACCATAGAATCTTTGGCCGGGCACGATGACATTCCAGCAACCATACGGATTCGCACTTCAGCCACCTATCACCTGTCTTCCCGTTCGAATATCACCACCACCTGGAGCACTGATGTGGCCGGAAAGGGCGGCGGACAAACCCTGGATCTCAGCTTTTCCCGGGATGAGATGGTGTCTGATGGAGTCCGATGGAACTTCGGTTTTGGCTTGCGCGCCGCAGATACCGGCTTCCAGCGCCTTCGTTTTGGGGTATCGCCACAGCAAGCCGAAATCAGTGGGTTGCCTGTTTTTCGCCCGTCAAGCGGATGGGTCAGTGCTTCAATGGGTTCCAGTTTGCGTTTTGAGATGCACCGGGATTGGGTGTCTTTTATTGGCATATCGATCAGCCAACCCTTGGGGTCACAGCGTCAAAGCCCCCTGGTTTCGGGGCAGATCCATGGGTCAATACAGGCGGGCGTAGCCAGGCGGTTTTGAGCTTGGGGCTTTTTGTCGACAGAAAGAGATTCAAGCTTTCCTGCTGGCCTTTGTGGATAAGCACACAGTTGGTTTTCAGCCTCAATTACAGCAGTCAACATGCTTCACTGGGTGGTATCAGCCCAAGGCAATTTGAACGATGCTGATTCACTGCATCGCCTAAAAAAGCTGCGCTTTCGCAAAAATATACGTCAAGGGGATGTCTGCGCTCACCGACATGGGCCCACTTCAATCCCCCCTCCGACATCGCTTGTTTAATCGCCGCGGCGTTTTCGAAGCTGACTCCACCAATTTTCTAGCCAGCGCAACGGTGCTGTCAGCCGCCATGACTTGGAGTTTAATATTTTATGGTGTTCTTCCAGCAGATGCCGGTGAAGTTTTTCGAATTGATCGATGAGAGCTTGATGGCCAGTCATCTGCTGCGCCCAACTTGATGCTGCCTCGAGCCATTGACGGGTGATGTTGGCTTGCTCGGTGAGCAGTTTATTTTGATGATCGCTCCGGCGTTCCTCCCACAGAGAGATAGTCTGTGTCAATTCACTCAGCTTGCTGGGCAGGGAAACCGATATCAATTCATGCCAGTGTGCAGACTGAGTTTCACTTTGAGCTTGGGCCACGTCCAACGCCTGAGACATTCGACTGAGAAGGCCCAGATGATGCGGTGAACCCTGATATTGCAAAAGATGCTGAACTTCGGTAGCAGTGAAGCGCCTGTAAGCTTCGGCCCATCTCACTCCCAGATGCATCGGCAAGCTGTAGGTTCGGTAAGTATTGAGGGCCAAAATGTGTTGAACGTAGTCCTGCTGCTTAATTTGAGATGGGAAACACTGCATGGCCTGCTTTTTGATCTCTACCACAGGGGTGATGTCAATCAAACAATTGGGCTGTAGCGGCTGACCCACCTCGTATTGCCAAAATTCTGGAATCGGCAAGGCATGCTGGGCCAACCAATCAAGGGCGGTCAGAGCTAGCCTTGCAGCAGCACTATGATCAGGATGGATTTCTGACGGCCCTGGCGCCAACAGTAGGGCTGGCTGGGCCTCTTGAATGGCTCGCACAATCTCCATCAAAGCTTTGGGCGTGTGTCCCAGATGGCGGTCGTAAATATCCAATGCGCGCAGCCCTTTGATTCCAATAATGGCCGCCGCTGCTTTAGATTCTTCAAAGCGCAGCCGGGCGTAGTCGAGGCGATCTTGTCCGCTGAAGTAGCCACCGCTGTCGGTCAAAAGCAGCACGGTGATATGGCTACCTCGTTGCGCCAACCGCGCCAAGAGCCCGCCACAACCCAGAATTTCATCGTCTGCGTGGGGTGCCAAAACGAGGACGTGGTCAACATCAGGCAGAGGCGCGGGAGTGTCAGGAACGAACCAGTTTTCCATAAAGGAGGGGCTTGATGGGGGAAAATTTTACTTGTTTATGGAATAGGCAATAAAGGATTGAAGCAATCTCTGCTGCAAGTTATTGAGTTGACGGAAATCACGATGAATAGATCGAAGCGATCATTGTAGAAGCCATTGCTCTCGATGGAGTCCTCAAACCAGCCAATCCAGTGCTTGAAAATTAAATGTTGCGCGAATGGTATGCACCATTGATGGAAATTGCTTCCCTCTCGCTGTAGCATGGTGAAGATATTTTTTCGTTCATTCTAAAAACTACAATCAGGGTTTAGGGAACTTCGGCAAAGGTTCCGCGACGTAAATATCTCTTGATCCAATGGCAAAATTTTTTCGCGCTTCTTCCATCAGTCGTGTCGTCACGAGCGGTCTCTTTGACCCTGAGCATTATGAACAACATAGCGCACTGGCGGGGGCGTCGCCCGCCAGGCTGGTTCGTCACTACCTTCAGGTAGGCTGGCGAGAAGGTCTTGACCCTTCTCCCGAATTTTCGACCAGGTTTTACTTGCAGCGTTATCCTGATGTCGCTCATGCCAACATCAACCCATTGCTGCACTTTCTGGACTTTGGACAGCTTGAGGCGCGCCCGGTTGTGCGAGCCGATGGCTATCTTCAAACAGTTTCTGTCTCAAAGTATGCAGGCTTCAGTTGGGCTCAGGGGTTCTGGGTTCTGCTACGCTATCTTGCTAAAAATCCCTCGCGTTTGAGAAGCCTGTTCCTTGGGGTGTGCCAAAAAGGGCTCAGTCAAGCTGTATTTGTTGCCTGCCAAGATCTTCGCCGCAGAAAGCTTCAATGGCCTTTAGCGGATTCCCCTTCAGTCTCCCAGGTGGCCGCCCCAGCAGCTCCAGCCCTTCCGCCACCTTCTTGCTGGACTGAAATGCCATGGTTCCCGGACCCTTATGGACAGCTTGATTTCGGCCCTTGGCCCCAAGGCTTGGCTGTACATATCCACTTGCAACACCCTTCCAGGCTTGGTCGCTGGCTGGATTTTGTTGCAAAATGGCCCACCCAAGTCAGCCTTTATTTGACGACGCCGACAGGCCCATTGTCTGAACAAATCAATACTCTTCCCGCAAATATCCAGCTGCAGACTTGCACAGAATCCACAGTGTCCCCGTTTGCATCTTTTGTGAAGACTTTGCCCGGATCGAAGCAGACAGAATTGATGTGGCTTCACATTCATGACCAAATAGATTTCAATTCCGAGCATACTTTTCAGGTGGTGCACGATATGTGGAGCACTCTGTGTGGTGATTTGGTATGTGTTCGGCAAATGCTGCACCTTCTGGAAACCACGGCCAGCACCTTGTTGCTCAGGCCACCGCAATCAAAAAGCCACCCCCCCCGATTCATCGCTCAGTCAGCCTTGCCGCATCAGGCCTGGCTGTCACCCCCCACCCAACCTGACCCTGATCAGACGGGGCTGATGTTTTGGGCCTCGGACAAAGCCTTGGCTTCACTGTCCAATTTGGCAGAAAGCGGTGAACTGGCGGGTCCCGAAAGCTGGCTGAGAGCCCTGCGCCAGCAATTTCCGGCCACGACATACACCCTCCAAACCTGGGGTGAGCAGAGCAAACCAGGCCCTGTTTTTGAGCGCCCCATTGATTTTTCACACCGTGTCCGTGAAACAGACATCAAGGTGCTGGCCTATTATTTGCCGCAGTTTCATCCCACCCCTGAAAATGACGAATGGCACGGCAAGGGGTTTACCGAATGGTACAAAGTTCGCTCAGCGCAGCCTCAATTCTTGGGCCACTACCAGCCCCACATACCCCACCCTGACACGGGTTATTATCAATTGGATGGGCCCGAAGTGCTGCGTAAGCAATGGGCTCAAATGCGTTGCGCTGGAGTGCATGGTCTGATTTTTTACCACTATTGGTTCAGTGGCCGGATGATTTTGGAAGAACCTGCCAAGATTCTTCTGGGAACAACGGATATCAAAATGCCGTTTTGTTTTTGTTGGGCCAACGAAAACTGGACACGCCGCTGGGATGGCAATGAAAGAGAAGTTTTACTGGGTCAGGAATATTCCCCTCAAGATGCCCGGGCTTTTATGGAATACCTTATCCCTTTCTTCCGTGATTCCCGATATATTCGCATCGATGATCGTCCTGTGCTCTACGTTTATCGTCCATCTTCCATGCCCGATAGCCGTCAATACTTGGCAATTTGGCGTGAGGTGTGCGCAGAGCAGGGTCTACCCCCTCCCTATGTGATTGCCACCCTCACCCGAGGGGCTTTGAGTGCTGAAGAATTTGGCATGGATGCCGCTCAAGAGCGCGTCTTGCACGACTGGACCGACGGAGCCGTTCCTGCAAGCAATCCATCGCTTGGCGCTTACCGAGCCATTGCCCATCCTGTACTCGACTATTCTGCGGTCGTTGATCACTACATCTGCACTCCCAGGCCGGCGGGCGATATGATTTTCCGTTCTCTGGTTCCTGTCTGGGACAACACGCCTCGTTATGGTTCACAAGCTCACATCGTGCACGGTTTTTCGCTTCCTCAGATGCAGCGTTGGCTGGAGCATTTGATTCACGATGCACGCCAGCACCTGCCCGCAGATCGGCGATTTATCGTTGTCAATGCCTGGAACGAATGGGCCGAAGGAGCCCATCTTGAGCCCGATACAGCTCAAGGCTATGGTTATCTCAACACGGTCGGGCGTGCCTTGGGCGGCATTCCGTATAGCAGTTCGGCACCGGAAATCGATCTGCCTCCATGCTTGAAGGTTCACATTCAGCTGGGGCCTGTGGCACTGCAAAGGCTTCAAACTGAGCCTGTCAGTGCCCGCAAATTTCACCAGCTTTTCCGTACCAGCATGGCTGCGGTTCATGCGGAATGGTCAACAAATCATGCCGAGTTACGCTCGGTTCATGACTCTCTGCGCAGCCTTTCTGCCTCTGAATCTGATGATAATCCTTGTTGGCGCCTGCAAATTGACGATCTTTGCTTGTTGACTCCGGAGGCCCTTGTGCGCATGTTGCGAATGGGCCATCGCCATGACGGTGTAGCGGTTGCCGCGAACCTGCGCAATGTGGATACCCCCCTTGAGGGGCCGCCTGCCACAGACGTGGTGCTTTACCCGCCTGAGCCAGCGATATGGTTGCGCATTTGCGCGCAGGCCGCAGCAAGCCGAATTGGCGCCCAAACAGGCCCTGCGGAAAGTGCTCCGCGGGTTCGTACCATTGTGCGCTACCATGCGGCCGGCTGCCCAGAGCAACTTTTGAGTGCTTTGCATTCTTTGCTGGCTCAAGAGGGCTGCAATGTACAGCCCATTCTCACCCTCCAAGACATCCCTGAGGCTCAACTGCACGATCTACAAAACCAAATCAACCCGCTCCCCTGGGGGCCTGAATGCGAGCCCGTCTGGCTTCAATACACCAGCTCTGCGGCCACCCCTGACTTGCGATCCAAAATGCTCAATGAAGGCCTCAGAAAGGCCGCCACAGGCTATGCCGCCTGCCTTGATCATGACGACATCATTTTCAATGACGCCTATGCCTGGATGGTGGCCCGGCTTCAGGAAACCGGTAAAAACGCCACATTCGGTCGAGTGTATGTGGCAAACCTTGATAGCGATAATTTTTTATTGTCGCGGCAGCGGCGCTTCGAACGTGGTTTGGTCTACGCTGATTATTACGATAACAACCATGCACCTCTTCACAGCTTCATGTTCAACCTGGACCGGTTTTCGATCAAGCAAACCTTCTATTTTGATGACATGAAATACATGGAAGATTATTACCTCACTTTACAGATTTTCAGCCCCGAAGGCACCGATTGGAATGCACTGGCATGTAACCGATACGTGGGTGATTACAACCATCGCCTGGGAGGGTATGGCCATACATTGGCGCTGACCAATGAAAGCCAATTGAAAAATCTCCTTGAGCAAAAAGATTACATGCGTTGTGATCAACGCATTAACGATTTACGCCACCAAATTCGGCAATCTTGGGCCTGAAAACGGGTTTCACAACTGATGTGAGGTCGTGGGTTATCACAATCTCACTCTGGCCAGATTCCGGGGGGAGTGGGCGAATCAATTTAAGAACTGATCTTTCCATAGCGTAGGCGATCTGAAAAATATAAAATTGCACGGCGTTTTTCACCCCACTGAATGGGGAAAAAAAGCTCATAACTTCCATCATTCGCGGTATAGCGATAGACCATGGTTTCCCCGGCAAAAATACTCTGCATGTACTCACGCTCTTCAGTACTCAAACCACGAACAAGTGAGATTTTGTTTGCTTCGTCCCAAGGTTCTTCCTGCTTGCCAGGATGTCGGCCTAATTCCAGTACTGCCGGCCGCCCTCGCACTGGCTCTTGAATCAACAAAGTGACATGCGGAAATTGCCGGTTTTGTTTGCTCATGAGTTCCAACATATCATGAGCCTTGATCGCAAGCTCTTTACCCCAAGGCAAAGTAGATAGGGACTTGAGATCAGTATCGAAAGCTGTGGCCGATGTTTGTGCGTCTTGCAGTAACAGCTGTTCTTTCTGGAGGCGTGTATAGTGGTCTGCGCCAAACAGTGAGGCGGCCACCAATATCAATACAGTCGGTACTCCCAGCAACCAACGCCGGGGTATTTTTGCCGAGCTGACTGGCGATGATGCCGTATTGCGTAAAGCCACATGCTGGCCGATTTTGTTGAGGTTTAAAATCACATTAAGCACCAAGCCCCCTCCCATCCCTCCGATCAGCAAAGGAAGAACAAACATAAAGCTGCCGGTGGTGCGTTGGCCTGCCACGTTGAGGCCAAACACGCTGCTCACAGCCAGCACAAACAACCACAGCAACAAAGCACAAAAACTCCACACCACCACGCGGGTGGTTCATATGATGGCGGTTTCTTGATTCATGGTTTTTAACCTGATGGGCGCAAAGACTATTGATCCGGCACGATTTATAACTGAATGGGTGATTTGTGTCATCAAAAGTTCATGCAAAAAGAAGATGCTCGCAAGCAGTCGCGATGAGCAGTACCCCTCCATTGAGGCCAAGGCTGAGGGTGCTGAGATTCACTGGGGCAATGAGACAGCATTGGTCAACACAGACGTCAGGGGCAGGAGCTACGCACCAGCAGGCAAAACATCTGTGACGTTTACTGTGTGTTTGACTTGCCCGGCTACAGCCCTGAGCTCAATCCAGAGGAGCGCTTGAATGCAGACCTCAAGCACGCGATCACATCAAAGGTACCCGTACAAACAAAAGCAAAACTCAGGCAAGCCGCGACGGAGCACATGACGATGCTCGAGAAACCCCCCGAGCGGGTGAAGAAATATTTCAGTGACCCCAAAGTCGCTGACGCCGCTTCATGAATAACTCGTGCCGGATCAATAGTTGATTGGTTTTATACATTGGCACTGATAATAACCCCCATGCAAAATATAGAATTCAATCTTGATCAGGACTCAGTGTGCAGCGTTCAAACCGGAAACTTTGAGCATTAGAAGCGGCATCAACCGGTTCAACATCAGTCTCAGACAGAGGCTTCACTCTTGAAATTTGCTTTGATATGCTCGCCTACCGCCATGCTTTTCATGCGGGCAATCATGCTGACGTTCTCAAGCACATCACCCTGATGATGTTGTTGCGTCACATGGCTGCCAAAAACAAGCCATTTCGTTACATCGATACCCACTCGGGGGCCGGTGGTTACTCTCTTGAGGGGCCCTATGCTCAAAAAAAGAACGAGTATGAGCTCGGCGTAGGGCGCCTGTGGGGGCAAGTTGACCTTCCATCTGCGGTTTCTGATTACATCGGGCTGGTTCGGCAGTTCAATCCAGATGGGGTGTTGCGGCAGTATCCTGGTTCGCCCGCTTTGGCGCAGATGATATTGCGTAAAGACGACCAATTGAGGCTGTTCGAGATGCACCCAACTGACCACCGGATTTTATCGATTTTCATGGCAGACTCGTCAAGTCAAGCCACAGTTTACCGAGCCGATGGTTTTGAGGGGCTCAAGGCCCAAGTGCCTCCCTCCAGCCGCCGCGGCTTGGTCTTGATGGACCCCAGCTACGAAGTGGGCGCTGATTATTCCAAAATTGTGAGTTCACTTCGCGATGCTTTGAGTCGCTTTGCGACGGGTGTTTATATGGTGTGGTACCCCCACATTCAGAAGCTTGAAGCAGTGCAATTGCCCAAACGATTGCAGTCGCTGGCCCCCAAAGCGTGGTTGCATGTACGACTGACGGTTCAAAAGTCTGATAGCCAGGGGTTTGGTTTGCTTGGCAGCGGAGTTTTTGTGATCAATCCCCCGCATACTTTGCATGCCGAGTTGCAAGCGGTGCTGCCTTTTTTGACAAAAGCTCTCGGACAATTCGAAGAGGCAAGCCACTTGTTGATCCAACATGTGGTTTGACTTGGTTTGTTGGCCTGTGGCATCCGCGACAGGCTGAAAAATCCGCCGTGCATCCTCCATCCGGGAAAGGCGCGCTCGTCCACGATGGGTTTTACAGAGGTTCTTTAAGTCAATGAATTTCCCTCCCTTTTTTTGGAAAACGCCTCATCAGCTGGACTGCTTTAGGGCCCAAGCTTTCGTGGCAGGTCAATGGATTGACTCCCCCTCTGGGGCGAGCCACGAGGTTCACAACCCTGCTACGGGCGAACTTTTGGGTTGCGTGCCTTTGCTGGGCGCAGAAGAAGTCCGTACGGCGATTCTGATGGCAGAGCGGGCCCATCAGGCCTGGAAAACAGTTCCCGCCAAAGAGCGTGGCGCGGTACTGAAACGGCTGGCAGCCTTGATGATGGGACATCAAGACGACCTGGCCCGCTTGATGACCAGTGAACAAGGCAAACCTTTGGCCGAGGCCACCGCTGAAGTGGTCTATGCAGCCTCATTTATTGAGTGGTTTGCAGAAGAAGCCCGGCGTGTTTATGGCGAGAGTATCCCTTCTCCTCAGCAAGATCGCAGGCTCTGGGTATTGAAAGAACCCATCGGGGTCTGCGCCGCCATCACTCCCTGGAATTTTCCTTTGGCCATGATGACCCGCAAAGTCGGCCCTGCACTGGCAGCAGGTTGCGCTATTGTCGTCAAGCCAGCCTTGGAAACCCCTTTTTCTGCCTTGGCCTTTGCCAAACTGACCGAAGAAGCCGGCCTGCCACCTGGGTTGTTGTCGGTGCTCACAGGAGACGCTGCGGTGATTGGTGAAGAGTTCACCGCCAATTCCTTGGTGCGAAAGCTCAGTTTCACCGGCTCGACCGCAGTCGGTAAATTATTGATGCGTCAGTGCGCGAACACAGTCAAAAGGCTTTCGCTTGAGCTGGGCGGGCATGCTCCCTTCATTGTGTTTGATGATGCCGATCTTGACGCTGCGGTTCAAGGCGCAATGGCTGCAAAGTACCGCAACAGCGGGCAAACCTGTGTCTGCGCCAACCGCATTTATGTTCAGCGTGGGATTTACGAGGCGTTTTGTGATCGCTTTACGCAGGCCACCCGTCAACTCAAGGTCGGCAATGGCCTTGAACCTGGCGTCACCCAAGGCCCGCTGATTCATCAAGCCGCTGTGGCAAAGGTAGAATCACATGTCGCAGATGCCCTGGCGCAGGGGGCTCAGTTGCTTACCGGCGGACACCGACACAGCCTGGGGGGAAATTTCTATGAACCCACGGTACTGGCTCATGTCACCCACACCATGAAAATCGCCCACGAGGAAACCTTTGGCCCTGTGGCAGCCCTCTTGGCCTTTGACACCGAAGCCGAGGTACTGGCCGCTGCCAACAACACCCCCTATGGGCTGGCCGCTTATGTATTCACCCGCGACATCGGTCGGGCGTGGCGCATGAGTGAACAACTGGCCTACGGCATGGTCGGCATCAACAGCGGGCTCATCTCGACGGCTGAAGCCCCCTTTGGTGGCGTCAAAGAATCAGGCTTTGGGCGTGAAGGCTCGCGACACGGCATGGACGAGTATCTCGAAATAAAATATGTGTGTCTCGGTGGCTTGGGTCATGCACCATAAACCCTTGCCCCATCGAGACGGGCAGATGTCATGTTAAACTTTTAGGGCTTGTTCACACCAAAGATGCCAGTGCGGACGTGGTCGTGGGCGCAGCGCGGCGTTGCAAAGCCTCGCCGGGGGCCTTGCCCCGGCTTTGTTTTGCGCCTTGCTCAAAGCCTTTTGAAGAACAACGCATCTGGCATCTTTAGTGTGAACAGGCCCTAGGGTTTGCGGGAAAAATTATTTCAGCAGCCAAGGCGTGTAGGCCCTTTTTGCTATAGAGGTGTTGGCGTAAGCTCGCAGCAAAAAGCTTTTGATGCCTTTACAAGCGAAAGAGGCGAAAGCGGTTGCAAAAGTCTGGGACAACAAGCAGGCCATCAGTGGCGCATCAACTATCCGGGCTTTTGCAGGCGCCTTTTGCCGATTGATTTTTGGTAACGGTGAACGCCATTTTTTAAAATTGAAAGGGCTGATATGTACGCGGTCATAAAAACCGGCGGCAAGCAATATCGCGTTGCTGCAGGCGAAAAGATCAAAATAGAACAGATTGCTGCGGAGGTTGGCCAAGAGATCACGATTGACCAGGTTTTGGCTGTGGGTGCCGGGGCCGAATTGAAAGTCGGGACTCCCTTGGTTGCAGGCGCCAGCGTGTTGGCAAAAGTGATTGCTCAAGGCAAACATGATAAGGTTCGCATTTTCAAAATGCGTCGGCGCAAGCACTACCAAAAGCGCCAAGGTCACCGTCAAACTTTCACTGAAATCGAGATCAGCGCCGTCAACGCTTGAGCGTTCGGCCGCAACAAGGAGTTAAATCATGGCACAGAAAAAAGGCGGCGGTTCTACCCGGAATGGCCGCGACTCTCAACCCAAAATGCTTGGCGTCAAAGTATTTGGTGGCCAAGCGATCCAGGCAGGTTCGATCATTGTTCGTCAGCGCGGAACCAAGTTCCATCCTGGTTCCAATGTCGGACTCGGGCGTGATCACACCCTGTTCGCCTTGATTGATGGTCAGGTTCAGTTCTCTTTCGGTGGCGCATTGAATCGCCGCTTGGTGAGCGTCAAGGCCGCCTAAAGGCGCTTGGTCATGTTGAAAGGGGCCCCGCTGTTGCGGGGCTTGTTTTTTTAAGGCGGCCTGTTTTTCCAGCGCTGATCATCGGCTCGTGTCAGCTCATCATTTGCCGATCAGTATCGTCCATGAATTGGCTCAACTGCTCGTAAAATTCTCATGGTCATTTGGTGTCCATAGAAGCCCAGCAAAAACCATTCCCGGCATGGCACAACCGTGTTGAGCATTTGAATTGTGAGAAATCATGAAATTTGTCGATGAGGCCGTCATTGATGTGGTGGCCGGAGACGGTGGCAGTGGGTGTGCCAGTTTTCGACGTGAAAAATTTATCCCCTTTGGCGGGCCCAACGGGGGAGATGGTGGCCGCGGAGGCAGCGTGTATGCGCTGGCCGCTCCCAATCTGAATACCTTGATTGATTATCGGTATGCGCGTCGTTATATCGCGCGTCATGGCGAGAACGGTCGCGGTTCAGATCAATTTGGAGCGGCTGCCGATGACATCGTGCTGCGTATGCCCCTGGGAACAATCATCAAGGATTTTGACACTGATGAAGTCATCGCTGAATTATTGGTGCCAGACGAAAAAATCCTGATTGCCAAAGGTGGAGATGGAGGCTTTGGCAACCTCCATTTCAAAACCAGCACCAATCGGGCACCCCGCCAAAAAACTCCGGGTTGGCCCGGCGAGCAAAAAAAACTGAAGCTGGAGTTGCGCGTTTTGGCCGACGTGGGCTTATTGGGAATGCCCAATGCCGGCAAATCAACCCTGATCGCGGCGGTTTCGAATGCCCGCCCCAAAATCGCTGATTACCCATTTACCACACTGCACCCTCATTTGGGTGTGGTGCGCGTGGCTGCCGAGCAAAGCTTTGTGGTGGCTGATATTCCGGGGCTGATCGAGGGGGCTGCGGAGGGGGCCGGCCTGGGGCATTTGTTTTTACGCCACTTGCAGCGTACCAGCTTGCTGTTGCATGTGGTGGACATGGCCCCCTTTGATGAATCGGTGGATCCTGTGGTGCAGGCCCAATCCATTGTGGCCGAATTGAGCAAATATGACAAAGCCCTTGTTGAAAAGCCGCGCTGCCTGGTGCTAAACAAGCTTGACATGATTCCCGCCGAAGACCGTCCCGAGCGAGTGAAAGATTTTGTGAAGCGATTCAAATGGAAGGGGCCAGTCTTCGAGATTTCCGCACTGACCCGAGAGGGTTGTGAGCAACTTGTCAGGGAGGTGTATCAGCAGGTATCCAAGCTCAAGAATGTGACGCCAGCGCCCCTGGACCCGCGATTTGATTCCCAGGAAGGGGAGGCCTGACTATGACGGCAGTCAGTTTGGCGCGTCGTATTGTGGTCAAAGTAGGCTCCAGCCTGGTCACCAATGAGGGGCGCGGGGTAGATGCCCAGGCCATCGGTGATTGGTGTCGGCAAATGGCCATTTTGTCGGGTCGGGGCTGTGAATTGGTGATGGTTTCCAGCGGTGCGATTGCTGAGGGCATGAAGCGCTTGGGCTGGTCTACGCGGCCCAAGGAATTGCATCAGCTTCAGGCGGCTGCGGCCGTTGGGCAAATGGGCTTGGCACAGATTTACGAATCCAAGCTGAAGGAACAGGGTTTGGGCAGTGCCCAAGTATTGTTAACCCACTCAGACGTGGCCGACCGTGAGCGTTATCTGAACGCGCGCTCAACGCTATGGACCCTGCTTGGGCACGGGGTGATTCCAGTCATTAACGAAAACGATACCGTTGTCAATGATGAAATTAAATTCGGTGATAACGATACCCTCGCAGCGTTGGTGGCAAATCTGGTGGATGCTGATCTTTTGGTCATCTTGACAGATCAGCAAGGTTTGTATTCGGCAGATCCTCGGCAAAATCCACAAGCCCGCTTCATTCATGAGGCCCTCGCGGGAGATCCGGCCCTAGAGGCCATGGCCGGAGGGGCTGGCAGCAGCATCAGCCGCGGAGGCATGATCACCAAGGTGCTGGCAGCCAAGCGGGCTGCGGGTAGCGGTGCGAGCACCGTGATTGCTTGGGGGCGAGAGCCCGATGTGCTGCCTCGGTTGTTGGCCGGGGAATCCATCGGTACGGCCTTGCTTGCCTCAACACCAAAGTTCAGTGCTCGCCAGCAATGGATGGCTGATCAGTTGCAATTGCCTGGCTATGTTGTGGTGGATGCTGGTGCTGCGATCAAGCTCACCAAGGAAGGAAAAAGCCTGTTGCCGATTGGTGTGCTTGATGTACACGGCGAGTTTCACCGCGGCGATGTGATCGCCGTGAAGTCTCAGGCGGGTCAAGAAATTGCCCGGGGGCTGGCCAACTATGCCAGTAGTGAGTCAAGGTTGATCGCTCGTAAAGCGTCTTCAGAGTTTGAACGTTTGCTCGGTTTTGTGGCGGAGCCTGAACTGATTCACCGCGACAACATGGTAGTGAGTTCAAAATCCTGAGAGCAGGGGTTCCCTGAGTGTTAACAGGCCCTAGCCCAGGACGTTGGTACCGGTGCTGTGCTGCGTTATTCGGATTTGGTGTGCTTCTTTTGCTGGGTGCTGCTGCGCAGGCGGTGTACGCCTTGGCTGCTGGGGGGAATAAAGCGGGCCAATTCGGTCAGGGCCATTTCATAAACATGGCGTTTGAATTCAATCACGGTATCAAGCGGCACCCAATATTCATTCCATCGCCAAGCGTCGAATTCAGGATGATCTGTGGCGCGCAGGTTCATATTGCTATCGCGCACTAAAAGTTGCAGCAGGAACCAAATTTGCTTTTGCCCACGGTAGTAGCCTCGCGATTCACGTCGAATAAAATTGTCAGGAACTTCATAACGAAGCCAGTCACGGGTGCGTGCAATCACCCGAACCGCATCTGCCGACAGGCCAATTTCTTCATGGAGTTCGCGAAACATCGCCTGCTCAGGGGTTTCACCGTCATTGATGCCGCCTTGCGGAAACTGCCATGAATGCGTGCGAAGGCGCTTTCCCCAAAAAACCTGATTTTTGTGGTTCAGCAGGATGATCCCGACATTGGCCCTGAACCCGTCTTGGTCAAGCATAATTTACCCTGAAAATCGTATTGGTCTGATTATTGCACCAGCACGATACTTAGGGAACCTCTGCAAAACCCCTCGCGGCGATCGCATCCTTTCCCGAATGAAGTCTGCAGCGATGTCATTATCGTGTGTTGTGACATCTTTTATGGTCAGCGGCGAAATACGCCGGTGTCTGAGGCCTCTCAAGGGTTGCTTTGCCTTGGGGTGAAAATGTTTTTGGTACCACTGGCGGCCCCTTAGGGGCTTTTTTCTTGAACCCCAATGACCCGTGGCTCGTCAAGAGCTTTTGGTCCATTTTTTATGGTGGCACGATCTATGAAAGCAAGTCAATTTTTTATCTCTACCCTCAAGGAAGCTCCTGCCGATGCCGAAGTGATCAGTCACAAGCTCATGATGCGGGCCGGTATGATCAAGCGGCTGGGGGCGGGTATCTATAACTATATGCCCATCGGGTTGCGTATTATTCGGAGAGTCGAGGCCGTGATTCGCGAGGAAATGAATCGTGCCGGAGCGATCGAGCTGCTGATGCCGCTGGTACAGCCCGCCGAGTTATGGCAAGAGACGGGTCGCTTTGAAAAAATGGGCCCCGAGCTGTTGCGGGTCAAAGACCGCCATCAGCGGGACTTTGTCATCCAACCCACGAGCGAGGAGGTAGTGACAGACATTGCCCGTCAAGAGCTCAAAAGTTACCGGGCATTACCGAAAAATTTTTATCACATCCAGACCAAATTTCGAGATGAGCGCAGGCCTCGGTTTGGCATCATGCGCGGGCGTGAGTTCACCATGAAAGATGCTTATTCTTTTGACCGTGATGCAGACTCTGCGGGCCAAAGCTATGACAAGATGTATGCCGCCTATGTGCGAATTTTCGAGCGGCTGGGTTTGCGTTTTCGTGCCGTAGCTGCTGACACCGGCGCGATTGGGGGAGATCGCTCCCATGAGTTCCAGGTGATTGCCGAGACGGGTGAAGATGCCATTGTTTACTGTCCACAATCAGATTATGCGGCCAACATTGAGCTTGCAGAAGCTCTGCCCCTGATCGCCCAGCGTGCCGCGCCTGCCGCCACTCTTCACAAGGCGCCCACTCCAGGGAAAAGCACCTGCGAAGATGTGGCTGAATTTCTGAATGTGCCGTTGGCGCAAACGGTGAAATCTTTGGTGTTGGCAACCGATGAGCTGAATACCAACGGGGATCTCGTGAAAACCCGCGTGTGGTTGCTGCTGGTGCGTGGAGATCACCAGTTGAATGAGGTCAAGGCTGGCAAAGTGGAGGGGCTGAAGGGCGGGTTCCGCTTCGCCAGTGCCGCTGAAGTGCTGGATCATTTTGCTTGCCCTCCGGGTTATCTGGGCCCTATCGGATTGACGCAGCCTGTTCAGGTCGTGGCAGATCGAACGGTGGCTGCCATGAGTGATTTTATTTGTGGAGCCAACGAGACCGGGTTTCATTTCACAGGAGCCAACTGGGGGCGGGACTTGCCCGAGCCTGATCTGGTGGCAGATCTTCGTGATGTGCTTGAAGGAGACCCTTCTCCTGATGGAAAGGGGACGCTGGCAATTCAGCGAGGCATTGAAGTGGGCCACGTGTTTTATTTGGGCACAAAATACAGTCAGGCCATGAATGCCACCTTTCTGGATGAGAGTGGGTGTGCAAAATTTTTCGAAATGGGCTGTTATGGCATTGGAGTAACTCGTATCGTGGCTGCTGCTATCGAGCAAAATCATGATGAAAAGGGAATCATTTGGCCTGCGGCGATGGCTCCCTTTTCCATGGTGCTCTGTCCCATCGGGGCTGATCGCTCAGAGCGGGTTCGTGAAGCTGCTGAATCTCTGTACGATTCGCTCCGGCAGCGTCATGTGAATGTGATTCTGGATGACCGTGGTGAAAGGCCTGGCGCCATGTTTGCTGATTGGGAGTTGATCGGGGTTCCACACCGGGTTGTCATTTCAGAGCGCGGCTTGAAGGAAGGTTGCTTGGAGTATCAGGGGCGTCAGGATCATGCGCCCATCTCAGTTTCGCAGGATGAACTGTGGCAGCGTATTGATGATGGAATACTCAACTCTTTTCAGTCATCGCCTTGAATCAAGGCGGGCTTGCTTGCTGGGCCTGAGTTGCGCCCTCTTGGGGGGGCTGTGGCCTGGGGCAGCCGCTTATGCCGGAGGGCAGCTTGAAGAGCCCCTGGCCGATTCAGTGCGATCGGTATTGTCAGCCTCCATTGCCAACAGTGCGCCTCCTCGGCCGGTCTTTGAAGACATTCAAGATCGAATTGACTACCTGAAATGGTTGGGTGACATGAGCAGTCGGCTGCGCAAGCGCAAGGCCGATCACACAACCCGCGTCGAGTTCCTCGAGACTGTTTGGTATGAGAGCCGCCGCGCTGGCTTAGACCCTTCTTTGGTATTGGGCTTGATTCAAGTCGAAAGCGGGTTTCGAAAATATGCCGTCAGCCATGTGGGGGCCCGTGGTTATATGCAGGTGATGCCGTTTTGGGCCCGGGTGATCGGTGACGGGGATGCCGATCGGTTGTTTCATATGCAAACCAATCTGCGCTTCGGTTGTGTCATCTTGAGGCACTACCTGGATCGCGAAAAAGGCAACCTTTTCATGGCTTTGGGCCGCTACAACGGCAGTCGTGGGCGCCCAGAATACCCTAATTTAGTGTTTGGGGCACAAAGAGCCTGGGCTTATCAAGCCAAGGATCGTTCTCAGTCCTTGGCTGCAGAAGCTGCCTTGATGCGCTAGCAGCCTGTCCGGGAAAGGCCCGCTCATCCACGAGGGGTTTTGCAGAGGTTCCCTCAATCATGGTGCAGATTTATTCTGACATCGTGCATTGTCCGCATCGTCTGACCAAAATTGCACGTAGGGGGTGGTGGCTGGCCCACGGGCTTCCTTTAAGGAAAACCATTCAACTTTGCGCATTCTCAAGGCGCACAAAGAGTGAAATGGTCAGACTCAGGCGCTTGAGCCTGATCCCTTTTTCTGACCCATGGCCATCAAACCCAGCTTGGTTCTGCTGCCAAGCCTCACTGCGAGCCGCTTGCCGGGAGGCAAATTGAGAATCACACGCAAGTTTATCGAAGGGGTCGAGCAGTTTCGGCAATTTTGGCCTGGTTTCGTCAATGTTTTGCTGGAAGAAGCCAGCAACCCCGGTGATCACCTTGACTCGATCGACGTGCATCCGGATGGGCTTCCGTTTTGTCTCAAACTCATCCAGTTCAATGACTTGGCCGAAGAGGCCGTTTTTCGGGCGGCCACCTTGGTTCTGGGCAGCGCAGGTTGGCGCCAAAACAGTGTTCCCCGGTGGTGTCGGGATTTTGGCATTCAGTGTGTCATGACCACAGAATACAGCTTAAAAACACGCCAGCAAATGGTTCATGTGTCTGTCAGTAACCCGGTGCGACGCTTCAAGAGGCATTGGTGGGAATGCTTGCAAGAACGCCAGCAGGTTCAAGCCATTCGGATGGCACAGGGGGTGCAGTGCAATGGAACTCCAACCTTCGAGGCATACCAGCATCTTAATCCCAAGCCAATGCTGTTCTTTGACTCTCGCGTGAGCTCCAGGGATCTTATTGCCAGGGATCAACTCAATCAGCGGCTCAGTGAATGTTTACGCGGAGAACGTTTGCGTTTGGTGTTTTCAGGCAGGCTGATTGCCATCAAGGGTGCCGACCATTTGGTCAAAGTGGCAGACTATTTGCGCCAGTGGGGGGTGAATTTTGATTTCACGATCTGTGGTGATGGCAATTTTTTTGACGATTTGGCCTCAGCCATCCAAAGCAGGGGTTTGACATCAAGAGTGCATTTGGTGGGCAGCCTGGACTTTCATCGAGAGCTGCTGCCGTTGTTTCGACAAAGTGCCGATCTTTTTGTGTGCTGTCACCGCCAGGGAGACCCTTCATGCACTTATTTGGAAACCATGAGTTGTGGCGTGCCGATTGTGGGGTACAACAATGAAGCTTTCGCCGGGCTGGTTAAAATTTCCGGATCTGGTTGGCTGACCCCAATGAACCAGCCTTTGACACTGGCCCGCCAAATTGCTGACCTCGAAGCTCACCGAGGCCAGATCGTCAGACATGCCAATCAGGCCTTGGCATTTGCATCTCGTCATACCTTTGAGGATACTTTTCGCCGTCGAGTGGAGCATTTACAAGCGTTGGCAAGCCCATGAGGGGTGGCTGTCAAGTGCTTTGATTTTGCTCAGGGTGGCGCGCTTGTAGGGGGTTAATTTATAGGGCATTTTATTGGAAGCCTGCCCATGAAATCATGCATCTTTCGGTCACGCCTGCTGGCCGTATTGACAGGGGTATTCAGCCTGCTTTGTCAAACGGCCTCCGCCACTCCCCAAACTTTGTTTTTCTCAGGCCACAGCCTGCTGGAAAACCCGGTGCCGCAAGATGTGCGGGAAATTGCCAAAAGCCTGGGGCAGCTCAGTTTTTATGAACAGCAGAATATCGCTGGATCACCGATCCGGGTGCGTACTCGAGGCCTCAACCCCCGAGCCACACAGTGGACAGGATACCAATCTGGCCATAACCGATGGGGATCCAACCTGGACATTCTGGCTGAGTTGGCTCGGCCTTCCCGCCCTCAGTGGCCTCATCGGTATGACGCACTTATTATTACTGAGCGGCATGATTTGTTGGGTAGCCTGATATGGGAAGATACGCTTTTTCATCTGCGTCATTTTCATGACCGGCTGGTTGAGGCAAACCCGGCTGCCAATACTTGGTTGTATCAACCTTGGTGGAGCATTCCCGACAAAAATAACCCCCGCCACTGGATTGATTATGAGCGTGCAGCCAGCCCCATTTGGCGTTGCCTGGCAACGCGCATCAACCTTGATTTACAAACCCAGGGCAGGTCCGACAGAGTATTCACCATTCCGGCCAATCAGGCTTTGGCAGAACTTGTAGACCGATCATTGAATTCGCATCTTGAGGGCTTTTCAGTCGGTTCTGCCCGCACACGACTGGATGCACTATTCCGAGATGATGTTCACCTGACCCGACTGGGGTCTTATTATGTTGCACTCGTGACGTACGCCAGCGTTTTTAGATACTCGCCCCAAGGCGCATGGGCCCCTGTGGATGTCACGGCCAAACAAGCCCAGGCATTACAAACCCTGGCCTGGGACGTGGTGCGCCAGGAAGCAGCCTCCGTACCCCTTTCTGTGGCACAGTGCGGACACTCGATCCGCACATCGTTTTGCTCGACGTTCTGGAGTTTTGTCAAGCGTCCCGACCAAATCAAAGCCTGCCAACAGCATTTCGGTGATCATCAGCCCTCCAACCCTTTTCGGGTAGAGGCACACCCCAGCAAGTCATGAGCCTGTTTTTTTGATCCATTTATCGTCAGTGGCTCAGTTCAGTGAGATGCCTTTACACTGACATGATTCCAGTCTTTCTTGGATATCTTTTTGCCATGACAATATTTTCTTCAGTGTATGAGCGTCTTCAGCAATTGGGCATTGAGCTGCCGCCATGCGCCATTCCGGCGGCTGCTTATGTTCCTTTTGTGCAATCGGGGTCGCTGGTGTTTCTTTCCGGGCATATTGCCAAACGAGAGGGTCAGGTTTGGGTGGGTCAATTGGGGCGAAACATGAATACCATCAGCGGCCAGGAAGCAGCACGGGCTGTGGCAATTGATCTCTTGGGTACCTTGCATGCAGCGATTGGCGATCTCAATCGAGTCAAACGTATTGTCAAAGTGCTCGGTCTTGTCAACAGCACTCCGGATTACACCGAGCAGCATTTGGTTGCCAATGGTTGTTCCAATTTGCTGAGTGAAGTTTTCGGTGAACGTGGTGTGCACGCCCGCAGTGCTTTTGGGGTGGCCCAGATTCCTTTGGGTGCCTGTGTTGAAATTGAATTGATCGCAGAGGTTGAAGCAGGGTGAAGGCCTCCCGTCTTCTTGTTTTGGTGATCGGCTTGGTGTGCATAGCTGCCCTGAGTGCGGCTTGGGTTTCTCAGCATCTGTTTGGCATGCAGCCTTGTCCTTGGTGTGTGTTGCAGCGGGCTATTTTTGGCTTGATCGCCATACAGGCTTTTGTAGCCTGGTGGCTTGTCAAAAGGCCATGGGGCCTGAGCGCCGTTTCACTGGTGGGGCTTGTCACGGCCTTGGCCGGGGCCAAAGCTGCCCACTGGCAACACTTTGTGGCCACGCAGCAGTCTTGTGTCATGACCCTGGCGGATCGAATCATTTCTTTTTTTCACCTTGATACGCTGTGGCCCGGCATGTTCTCAGCCACCGCCAGTTGTGCGGATGCCGCAGTCAGGCTTTTGGGCCTACCCTATGAATTTTGGAGCTTGGGCTTGTTCCTTGTATTGGCTCTGGCCTGGGTTTTGATGATTCCATTGGCATGGCGTTCGCGTTCAGCATCATGATGAGCCGATCCTGAATTTAACCAAGGGAGAGGCCACCCGTTTGGCTTCTTCAAACTTGGGGGTCAATGTTCCGGATCAGTTGCAAGGTGGCTTTCGGCGAGAGGTTGAGCAGTTGTGAAATATCAGAAATATCGTCTGGCAGCCCCGCATTGTCCCAGCCATGAGCCGAATGCCGGGCGAGTTTGATGGCCAGCATGACATTGCGCACATTGCCCCGTTCAACATGCTTGTCGTCTGAAATTTGGATCAGCAATTGAGGCAGGCGCCATGCTTTCATGAGAGATTGCTGGAGATCGGCCAATTCGATGTTCAGCACCTGTTGTTGAATGGCGCTGGATCGAAGGGTGGCATTGGCCTCTTGGGCATCGCGTATGGTCAGAGCCAGCCTGGGCGCATGAATCCAGAGTAACATTTCGGCAAAATCGTGCAGGAGTGCCGCTTGGTAAATCACTGCGGCATCCTGGTCCATGCGGTGTACGGCAAAACCAAGGGCAAATGTGGCGGCCCGGTAGGCGCGTCGCATGACGCTCTGAAGACCTGTCAGGGCTTCTGGCTGTGTGGCCAGCCAGTCTTCGATGGTGGGCTGGGGGCCGAAAGCCTGGAAGAAGGGGCTGATGCCCAAAAGTATCAAGCTTGCCGTGACTGTTTCTGGGTCAGTCAGGATTCGGCTGGAACGCTGGCCGGAAATACAAGCAAGCACCTTGAGGCTCATGAGGGGATCGCTTGCGATCATGTCGCCAAGCCTGTTGGCGTCTATATCGTCTTCAATGAGCCTGAGATTTTCAAGGGACTCAGCCGTGCTGGCCTGAATGGGAATTTCGGCGTTTCTGAAGTGCTGAGTCCAGGCGTCCAGACTTTTTAGTGGGGCCTGAAGCCATGGGCCCTGGTGGATGGGCGTTGGGGGTACATCGGCTGTCATCATAAAGAGACCCTGCTGGAGGAAGCTCTTTTGGAATATCGGCCGGACAGCGGGTGTTCTTGAGCCCGTCATTGACATCCTCACGGCTTGTTTGGTGCGGTGGTTTTTTCAGGCGAAAGATGCTGTTGAACAAAGGGGGCCTGGTAAACCCAGACGGGCTTGCCCTCAACAGGTTCGAGCCTGGCGATGCAATGGGCGGCCAGCCACTCGAATTCAAGGCTCACAAGAAAAGCTCCAGGCCGCATTTCTTTGAGGGCTTTGGCGCCTGCACGGGCCATGCTTTCGGGTCGTTGAAACAGGTAAACCATCTGGAATTCTGACCAGTCTTGTTGCCAAATATCAGCCTTGACAATTTCAGCCTGAGGCACACGCCATCGCGATAAGCAAGCCAAGGGCAGGCTCCACTCGCAGCCCATGAGACGGGCCTGCGGATATTCTTTCGACAAAGCCTTGAGGCCATCACCCAAGCCTGATCCTGCGTCGAAAATACAGGCTCCAGGAGGCAGGGGTGCTGCGCTGCTGAGGCCCTGAAGTGCTTGTTCAGGGGTGGGAAATAATGGAGCACCCGACCAGACCCGAACGGGGTAAAGACTGACCAAAAGCAGCATCGGCACCAGCCACCCCCAAGCCATAAGCGGGCCTTGAGCCTGGGTGGCGGTTATCAGGCACCACGACAAGGGAAACCCTGCCACAATCAGCCAGCGGCGCCAAACAGACTGCATGAAGCAGGCCCACAAGCCCCCCATGAGGCTGGACAGGCAAAAGTTCACCCAGGGGGCAGTTTCCAAGCCAGAAAGGCTTTGGTAAGCCCCCCAAGCCGAGAGCCAGGCCAGCAAGGCCGGCAGCGGCCAAGGCAAGCCGGCTTGTGTGCGAGCCAGTAAGTCAGTAGTCACGCAGTCGGACGCGCAAGCGGGCAATACTTTGACTATGTAACTGACAAACCCGGGATTCAGTGACGTTGAGAACGGCCGCAATTTCTTTGAGATTCATGTCCTGCTCGTAGTACATGCTCATGACATGCTGTTCGCGTTCGGGTAACACATTGATCGCCTGGATCAGTGCCCGGCGCATGCGGTCGTCTTGCAGCTGGGCCAATGGGCCGAGAGACTCATCACCTATATGGCGGTCAAGGTAGTCATTTTCGCCATCCTCGCCAGACATGTCCTCAAGGTAAACCAATTGAGTGCCACGCACTTTCCCAAGCAGCTCCTGATAATCTTTCAAGCTGAGGCCCATTTCGCGCGCAATTTCACTTTCAACGGGGGCACGGCCCAAGCGCTGCTCGAGCCTGTGCACCGCACTTTCGATGCTGCGCTGTTGCTTGCGCGTGCCCCGGGAGAGGTAATCACCACCACGCAACTCATCCAGCATGGCACCTCGGATGCGCTGAGTGGCAAAGGTCTCAAACTGGATGCCTTGTCCTGCATCAAAGCGAGAAAAAGCTTCGGTGAGCCCGATCATGCCCACTTGAATCAGGTCGTCGATTTCGATATTGGCCGGCAGCTTGGCAATCATCTGGTGAGCCAGGCGGCGCACCAGGGGGCTGTACTGTTTGAGCATTGAATTGACATCCAGTTGACCTTTGGCGGTGTACATGAGATGCTCCCTAAGTCAGTTCATCGCAGGGCATGGCAGGGCAGAAAAACCGTCGCAGTGTGATTCCGCCGCATTCAGCCTCATGGTGCCGCCGGCAGAGGAAATTCCCTTGTCAGTTTCCAGTGCATGAAGGGCAAGGTAGGCCCAGCGCAGCAATTCGGGCGTTGGCATATCTTGCGCTGCGTAAGCGGGGTCAATCTGAATGCATTCGCGCACGATACCCCCGAAAAAATCATCGGCACATCGGGCCAGTTGGGAGGCAATGCGACCTGCTCGTGGTGATCTGGATTCAATGCATAAAAGGACATCAAATATTTTCAGCCCGGCTCGCTGTGTCAGCATCTTCATGGCGGCATAAGAATGCGTCACGCTGATGGGGTGGTCATCTGCCATGAGCAAAGACCGGGCGGTGCTGTGGCCAAATAACCGGCACATTTCGAGGGCATTGGCATGAACCAAGGCCACCTCGGCTTGCGGCACGGCCTGTGCTGCAGCTTCAAGAAAGGGGGCGGTTGAGCCGCTGGCATTCACCCATCGCAAGGGTAAGCCTCGGGCAGCGAGGTAGAACACATCACTTGAGAGGGCCTCCACACTGGCTCCCAAATCAATATCTGCAATTTCATGAGGATCTGGTGAGTGCTCGGCCGCATCAATCACGAGTGTTTTCTTGCCCAACATCGTGAAGGCAGCGCAAAGACGCTCCAGAATGACTCCCCCAAAAGGAACATGGGGGTTCGAGACCAGTGGAATACAGAGCAATTGGGGGCGGGCAAACAATTGCCTTAGTCCGTAGGCTTGGTCCAGTGGCATGGGGCGAGATGACAAGCTAAGCATGATTTTGCTCCCAATTTAAAGGGGAGAGGCTTTCCTGGAGAGGTCTTGAGCATGGCCCGGGTTGCTGTAAAGCGCCGAATGCGGGGCAGCAAAAATCAGATTGACATCGCTGGAGTCCATGAGAAATGCCTTGGAGGGGGCGCAGCGAAGCGCGCGTTGAACCAGCGCCCCCGACGACAGGCGATGCCAGTCTTCAGGCACCCTTTGGCCATTGGCCACACCCAGCACGGAAACTTTGTGGCGGATCATGGCATCAAGCGCGGGGCCGAGTTTCACCGCTTCATCGATTTTGGAAAGCACCACTCCTGCAGCCTCGGTCGCCCGATAAAACCTGAGAACATCATCAATGGTTTCGCCCTGAACCGATGCATTGATTACCAGCAGCTTTTTGATGGCCCGGTGACTGAGCATTTCCAGCAGTTCGTTCGTGCGAGCATCGCGCTGACACATCCCTGCGGTATCGATAAGCACCATTTTTTTGTTGCCCAGCAGCTCAAGCAGGTCTTCCAGGGAAGCCCGGTCATGGGCCGTATGAACAGGTACACCCAGAATACGGCCGTAAGCGCGAAGCTGCTCATGGGCGCCGACACGGTAAGCATCGAGCGTGATCAGCCCCAGGTTAGATGCGCCATGTTTGGTGGCAAATGCGGCGGCAAGCTTGGCGGTGGTGGTGGTTTTGCCCACCCCGGTCGAGCCAATCAATGCGAAAATTCCGCCCTGATCTTCAATCGCGGGCTCATTTTCTGCACATGACAAATTACGCTGAAGCACGGTCGCTGCCCATTCTGTTTCATCGCTGACTTCGGGCTTCAGGCTGGCTGTCAGCTTGCGGATGAGAGCCGGTGAAAAACCGCAGTCGAGCAGCTTTTGACTGAGGCGTGCCTGGGCGGGATCACGCTGGAGTTTTTCCATGAACGCCAAGGCACCAAAACGCTCTTCAATCAAGCCCTTCATCGACTTGAGCTCACTGAGCATATCTTGTTGTTCACGACGCGAGGCAATGCTGTCAGCCAGAACAGGGATTTCTTCACGTAAAGTCGGGGGCGGAATACGAGTTGTGGGGGTCTTTTGTGCCGCTTTGGTTTGTTTTGCAGCCAAGCGAGCCTGTTCCGCAACAGCCTGGATGGCTGCCTGCTCTTCTTTCTCGCGCTTTTCTTTTTCAGCCGCTTCACGAGCGGCTTCTTCGCGGCGCTTGAGCATGCGCTCACGCGCATATTCCTGAAAAGACAAGGTGCTCATTGACATCCGTTCAATGTCTTCATTGACCACGGATATTGCCTGAGCCTTGGCGGCTGCAGCTTGGGTGGCGGCTTCGGTTTTCATTTCGGCTTCCCGTTTTTTCAGCATACGCTCACGTACATAATCATGAAACGACAAAGAGCTGTCGGCTGGCCCGTGCATGTCCTTGTCGAGCGTTTTTTTGGGGCTTGGGCTTGTCTTCTCAAATGAAGGCTCCTGATGATTTCCCCCTCGAACTGCCGAGCGTGCTGCGTTGGCCAGTGCCGACCACACTGGGGTAGAGCCACTGGTTTTGGCCTGATGTTGCAAAGTGTTCATTGAAGCCCGCTCATCACGCGGAGAAGGCGGCGACATCACTGCTGCTGACTTGGCGACTTGTGCAGATGACGGGATCAGGCGTTCAATTTGCTCTACCGATCCAGGTGCCATGGCCAAAATTTCAACCCCTTCCGAGCAAGGTTTGGTTGACAACACGATGGCATCATCACCCAGCGTTTCCCGCACCAACTTCAGGGCCTCACGAGAATTCGGGGCGGTAAAGCGTTTGACATTCATGATGCATCTCCAACGCAAATCAGACGAAACTCAGTCTTGAGACCCCTCTTCAGGAGGCGCCTCCGATAATGGAACCAATACGAATGGAATGTGTTTCCGGAATTTCACTATGACTCAAAACCCTCAGTCGCGGCGCTGTACGGCGAAGCAGCCGCGCCATGGGGGCGCGAATCAGGTCAGGGACCAGCAAACAAGCAGGTTGGCCTTTGTCTTCTTGTTGCTTGGCAGACTCTGCGGCACGGCGGGTGAGGGTGTCGGCCACACCGGGGTCCAGGGCCACCCCGTGGGGTGAATTCAAGGCTTGGGTCACCAGGCGTTCAAGTTCGGGTTCCAGGGCAATCACATCAAGCTCGCGTACTGAACCGTAAATTTGCTGAACAATGGCTGAAGACAGGCTGATACGAATACGGCGGGCCAGCTCGGCGGGGTCAGTGACTGACGCCGCATGTTCAGCCAGGCTTTCGACGATGGATCGCATATCACGAATATGCACCCCCTCATCCAGCAGGAGCTGAAGAACCCTTTGCAGCGCAGGAATTCCAACCATTTTGGGAACCACATCTTCCATCAATCGGGGGGCCAGCTTGGTCACATGATCTACCAACTGCTGGGTCTCTACACGTCCTAGCAGCCTGGCTGCATTGACTTGCATCAAGTGTGAAAGATGGGTGGCGATCACGGTCGAGCAATCAACTACCGTAAATCCGCTCATTTGGGCGCTTTCGCGCTGGCGCTCTTCAATCCAGATGGCAGGCAGCCCGAAGGCAGGGTCAGTCGTGCGGGTGCCGGGCAACTGCATGTTGGCCCCGCCAGGGTTGATTGCCATCCACATGCCCGGAAAAGCCTCTCCTTCCCCAACCACAGCACCCCGCAGCATGATGCGATACAGGCTGGGTCTGAGCTCCAGGTTGTCGCGAATATGAACTGGAGGAGGCAGAAAACCGACATCTTGGGCAAATTTTTTACGAACGCCTTTAATGCGGGCCAACAAATCACCTTCGCGGTGGCGATCCACCAAAGAAATCAAACGGTAGCCTACCTCCATCGCCAGGGTATCCACGGGAAGCAGATCATCCCAGCTGGCCTCGGCGTTGGGTTCTGCAACGGGCTGCTGTGAAGGCGTGGGTGCAGAGCGGGCCTGACGCTGCCGATTATTCAACCAATAGGCGGCAGAGCCGAAGGCCCCGGAGATCAGAAGAAACACAAAATGGGGCATTCCCGGAATGAATCCAAGCAGTCCAATGACGCCTGCGGTAATGGCCAGAGAACGCGGTGAATTAAAAACCTGAGCAGTAATTTGTTGCCCAACGTCTTGCTCTTTGCCCACCCTTGATACCACCATGGCGGCAGCCACTGAAATCAGCAGAGCCGGTATCTGTGCCACCAGGGCATCACCGACGGCGAGCAAAATATAAATACTGGCTGCTTGGCTCGCACTTAAACTGTGTTGGGCCACACCAATGATGAAGCCTCCAATGATGTTGATAAACAAAATCAACAAGCCGGCCATGGCATCGCCACGAACGAATTTGCTGGCGCCATCCATCGAACCGAAAAATTCGGCTTCTTCGGCCACTTCCTGCCGTCGCTGCTTGGCCTCTTTTTCATTGATCAGTCCGGCGTTCAGGTCAGCATCAATCGCCATTTGCTTGCCGGGCATGGCGTCAAGGGTGAAGCGTGCTCCCACCTCGGCGATTCTTTCTGAGCCTTTGGTGACCACCACAAAGTTGATAACCACCAAAATAGCAAAAACAATCAGCCCCACAGCAAAGCTACCGCCAATCAGAAAATGCCCAAACGATTCAATCACTGCACCTGCGGCCCCAGGGCCGGTGTGGCCGTGCATCAAAACCACCCGCGTCGAGGCCACATTCAAGGACAGGCGCAGCAGGGTGGTGAGCAAAATGACAGTGGGAAAAGCGGCGAAGTCGAGTGGCTTGGTCATGTAGGCCGCCACCACCATCACCATGAGCGCCATGGCAATGTTGAAGGTGAAAAAAAGATCCAGTGCCAAAGGGGGCAGAGGTAATACCATCATGGCCAACACCATGATAATGAAAAGTGGGGCCAAGAGCCCCTTCATGGCCGCAGAAGACTTGGCGTTGTTGCTGATCAACCTTTGAAGCTGCTGAATCAGGTTGTTCATTCGGCGCCCCCCTGAAAAACCATCAAACTGCGGCGGGCTGCTTTGGGGGCTGAACCCCAAGCCCTGCTGTGTTCCGTCAGCCTTGATTGTGATCAGTCAGGGGAAAACCTGTAGCCTGATAAAGGGGTCAAACAGCGTGCATCTTTGTATCAGGTAGCATGCCTCAGATTGATCGGGCCAGCCGCTCGCTTTTCCAGTACACATCATCGCCGCCCAAGCCGTCCAGGTTGGCGCGGTTAAGCACACGGGCCAGCACAAACAGCAGGTCACTCAGGCGGTTGAGATATTGCTGAATTTGTGGCCGCAGCGGTTCAGTGCGGCCCAGGTGAACCACCGAGCGCTCGGCCCTGCGGGCAATGGCTCGGCTCATGTGCGTGCATGAGGCGCTGCGGGTGCCTCCGGGCAAAATAAACTCGCGCAAAGGGGGTAATTGGCTGTTGTAATTGATCAGGGCTTGGTCAAGGTGTTGTAGCGCGGCATCTTTGAGCAGTGCAAAACCAGGAACGGCAAGCTCTCCGCCCAGGTTGAATAATTCGTGCTGAATGCAAACCAGGGCTTCACGCACATCGATGGGTAAGGGCTCTGACAAAACCACACCCAGGCTCGAATTAAGTTCATCGACATCGCCCATGGCCTGCACCCGCAAGTGATCTTTGGGTACGCGGCTGCCGTCTCCCAGGCCTGTGGTGCCGTCATCTCCGGTGCGGGTGGCAATGGTGGTCAGGCGTTGGCCCATGAGTTTTGCTCCTGAAACAAAAGAAGAGGGTGGATGCTTCCAGGCATAGACGACAGTCAGGTGTCTTGACCTTCAATCATTGAAAAAGGGCTGTCTGGCCACTGCGGGCGCAGGCTCTAAAATAGGCATGGCTGAGATGAGCCAACCCAAGGGAAGAATGCTCTCTGATGGCCTGCGCAAACATGATGATGTTTGCGTCAGCCCGGCCAAATTAAAACCTGACATAATGAAAATATTAGCAGCATCATCAGATATTTCAAGTAATATATCTAAAATTAGGTTAAAAATTCCCCTTGAGGCCGTTTGCAAAGAGGCTGGTTGGGGTTTGTCTCTCAAATCAATCCATGAAATTTCACTGAGGGATATTGATTGGTGTGATATTTTTATATTGCAAAGATGCACAAACTCGAAATCTCTCAAGTTGTGCCGAAGAATAAAGTCTTGCAATAAATTTTTTATTTTTGAAATTGATGATCTTTTACCGAAAGTGCCCAGCTTTTTGATGCTTGGCAAATTGAAGCCACCGCTCGAATTTGCATCTGTTGTTGAATTATGCGATATTGTTTCAACAACAAATAACAGGCTTGGTTTGAAAATAACAGAGGGAAAGAAGAGATTTTTTATTTCTGAAAACTACAGGTTCCCTTATTTTTTTCAAAAAGCAAAGCATGATGAAATGTCAAATATAAAGGCATCGATTATCATTGCTGCATCAGATTCAATTTTGATTGATTTTATTATACCATCTCTTTTTTTGTTGTTAAAAGAATATGGTGATGGAATTAAAATAATCACAATCGGCCATACATCAAAAGCGGTCAATTCTGCAGGAATTATTTCAATTTCACACCCCATATTGCCGCACTCTGACTTCATGAGCTTGGTTTCAAGGCTTGAAAACCCGATCGGGCTGCTTCCTTTGGATGACTCAGAGTTTAGCTCCTGCAAAAGTCCAATCAAGTATTTTGATTATTCCTCCATAGGTGTTCCATCAGTGGCTTCAGATCACCCACCCTACAATGAAGTCATTGACAATGGTGTCACAGGTTTTTTGGTTAAAAATACGGCGCAAGACTGGTTTGAAAAAGTTCAGGCCCTGATTGAAAATGTGGCTCTGAGGCAGCAAATCGGGTTTGCTGCCATGGAGCATGTAAATAAAAATCATTCCCTCGAAAAAAATACTCAACAATGGAAACAGGCTCTTTTATCAGTGGTGCTGAATGATCGGCCTCAAGGAAGCCGGCATTTCAGGTTTTTGGCTTATGCCGCAGATGATCTGGTCCGGTTCCTGCGAACCCTGAACAGAAAGCGACTGGCTCTCTGGCACTGGTGGCAAAAAATATTTATTAAACATGCCGATTATTGAAATAATATACTTTACAGGTTATTGGGGAAATTGAAATCAACAAAGCCTGAATGAGCCTCGCTTGCTCAGGCGTATTTCAGTTCGGTGGCTTTGCCGCGAAACACCCGATAAGCAAAAACGGTATAGCCCCCAATGGCGGGAACTGCCAAGCCCGTGCCGATCAAGATGACTTTCAATGAGGCAGGGCTGCTCGCGGCTTGCCAAAGGGTTAATTTGTCAATGACAACATAAGGGTAAAGGCTGTAGGCCAGGCCAAAAAAGCCCAGTATGAATACAAGAACAACGAGCATGAAGGGCAGCCAACACAGTTTTCCGAGCACTCTTTCAGAGTTCAGCATGGCACGGATACCTAGCAGCGTCAGGACAGTCATGAGCGGAATAGGGAGCAGGGCAATCAACTCAGGCATGCTGAACCAGCGCTCGCGCACTGTGGCGCTGACCAGTGGCGTGGCCAAGGAAATCAGCGCCATCCCGAGCACTACCGGGGGCCAGGCCAAGCGAGCCCAGCGAACGGCCTGCTGTTGTAATTCGCCCTCGGTTTTCATGATCAGCCAAGAAGCCCCCAGCAGCACATAGGCTGCTGGCAGAGCAATGGCAATGGTGGCTGCGAAGGCGTTGTAAGCCCAGCCGGTTTGCAGGCCTGTGATGTAGTGGCCGAGCATCCAGCCTTGGGCCAAGGCCGCCAGCCCGGAACCTGCAAAAAAAGCGTGATTCCAGAGCTGCTTATGATGGGCCTGGGCCTTGGTACGGAAGTCAAAGGCAACCCCGCGAAGAATCAGGCCCACCAACATCAAAGCCACCGGCAGATATAAAGCCGTCAGTACCATGCCGTGTGCTTTGGGGAAGGCAATCAAGAGGATGCCCACCCCCAAGACCAGCCACGTTTCATTCGCGTCCCAGAAGGGGCCAATACTGGCCACCATGATGTCTTTGTGGGTATCACTGGCTCGCGGTATCAACAGGCCCACGCCGAGGTCATAGCCATCCAGAACCACATAAACCAGCATGGCCAGCCCCATCAAGGCCATGAAAATCACAGGAAGAATGTGATCAAAACTCATGCTGCTTCTCCTGACTTTGCCAGCGAGGGCCGGTCTGGCAGACGGGGGCTCATGTCCACGGGCTTGCTGGCCATGTACCGAACTACGCCGATATACGCCACGATCAAGGTGAGGTAGAGCGCAATATATAAGCTCAAGGTGAAGGCAATCAGGGGCGATGGTACCGAAGAGGCGACATCGGCCGTGCGCAGCAAGCCAAAGACGATGAAGGGTTGGCGCCCAATTTCTGTCACGAACCAGCCCGCCACTGTGGCGATCCAACCCGAAAAGCTCATGCCTGTCAGAAGCCAAAGAACACAACGGGGCAAGGCCGTGGGCTGCCACTGCCCGCGGCGCAAGAGCCACCAGCCCAGCCAACTTGATGCCAGCATCAGCATCCCGACCCCCACCATGACCCGAAAACCATAAAAAACGGGCGCGACAGGAGGGTGGGCCCCTTTGAATTCGTTCAAACCTTTGATTTCCCCCTTCAGTTGGTGGGTCAGGATCAGGCTGGCCCCGTAGGGGATGCCGATGGCCCAGTCGTTTCGGCGTTCAGCGGAATTGGGCACAGCAAACAGCAGCAAGGGAGCCCCCCGCTCGGTTTCCCAGATGCCCTCCATGGCGGCAATTTTTTGCGGTTGATGTTGCAAGGTGTTCAGGCCATGAAGGTCTCCGACCAAAATTTGGAGTGGAATGAGCACCGCCCCCAGGGTCAGACCGGTACGCAGCACCTTCGGGGTTGATTCATTTTCCAGGCGGCGCAACGTTTGCCAGGCACTCACGCCGGCCATCAGGAAAGCCACTGTGAGCGCTGAAGCCAGTAGCATATGAGTCAATCGATAAGGCAGGGAAGGGTTAAATACTACCGCTGCCCAGCTAGTGACATGAAACTCACCATCGATGATTTCATGGCCCGCGGGCGTGTGCATCCAGGAGTTCAGGCTCAAAATCCAAAAGGCGCTCATGGTGGTACCAAAAGCCACCAGGAAAGTGGCCCAGAGGTGCGTACGCTCGCTCACGCGCCCATGCCCAAACAACATCACCCCCAGGAAGGTGGCTTCCAAAAAAAAGGCGGTTAAAACTTCATAGCCCAACAAGGGCCCCGCCACATTTCCGACGCGCTCCATGAAGCCCGGCCAATTGGTGCCGAATTGAAAACTCATGGTGATGCCGCTGACTACACCAAGTGCAAAAGTCAGGGCGAATACCTTGGTCCAGAAACGATAAGCCATCAACCAGGCACTGTCTTGTGAGCGCAGCCAGCGCCAGCGGAAAAACAGGAGCATCCAGCCGAGTGCGATGGTGATCGTGGGGAACAAAATATGAAAAGTGATATTGGCCGCAAACTGGGCCCGGGCAAGCATGAGGGCATCCATAGTGACTTTCCAGGAATAATGCTTAGGTGCGGTGGCTAATCACTGGCGTTTTGCCAGTGAATTCAAGAAAACGCTGCACTTTGGAGCCCATTTTCATGAGCTGAGCCAAAGTTTTTTGATCCATGCGCTGAACGTCGTCAAACCAAGTGGTCATCAGCTCGATCAGGTCATGCATGCTTTTCATGCGATCTTGGGCAATGCGGTCTTCGTCGTTGCCGGGCGTTTCGAGAAGTGCGTTGCGTAACATGGAAAGCGTGGGCTCAATTTCCCTTCGACGCCGTTCTTCGGCCAGGGTACGGAAGATGTCCCAGGCATCGGTGGGGGCATCAAAATATTCTCGGCGATCACCTGCCACATGACGCAGGTTCACCAGCCGCCAGGCTTGCAGCTCTTTCAGGCCCATGCTGACATTGGAGCGTGAAAATTCAAGCGACTGGGCGATTTCATCGGCATTCAGGGGGCGCGGTGACACAAAGATCAGGGCGTAAATCTGGCCCACGGTTCGGTTGATTCCCCAGCGGCTTCCCATTTCGCCGAAGTGGCTGACAAAGCTGCGAACCAGGGGGGAGAGATTCGGCATGGGGATGTCCTGAAAAACAATGTACGGAGACGTATGGCTTGCATGAATGATTGAATTTTACTTTAATTTCAGAATTTACTGAAAATTTAAAAGTATTTAACCAGTATTTTTATAGGGGTATTCCAGATGGCAATCTTGTGCGGCAGATCACACAATGGCCACTCAAGCAAGCCTCAGTTGATGCTCACTACCAGACAGGTTTGTGTTCACTGACAAGGCCCCTGACGCATTGCAGTGTGCCTTGTTATGGCATCAAAAACAGGCCATGATCGTTTAAGCCTCTAACAGCAGTCGTTCGTTGGCTTTCGTCATTCAAACTGCATGCCCACTGAACTTGATACGCATCACCGTCTTTTTTGTTTTTTTAGATGAAGCTGTGCTCCCCCCACCCCGCACTAATTTTCCGTGCCAGACATGGAAATGAGCTTAAAAGGAGCCGTTGATGAGTACATCGGTTTACACCGCAGCCGGGCAACGCTGGTCAGCCGCCAGCTGGATTTTTCGCCACATACTGGATCGGGCCTGTCAGGTTCTGGATCGGCAGGGGCATCGTGCACTGGCTCAGCGCTTTTCCGAGGTGGCCCATCATTTGCCGGGTGAGGCCAATTTTTATTTGGCCGAACTCTCGCCTCAAGATCAAGGCTTATTTTTCGAGGCTCTCCAAATGGCTCACCAGCGTTACCTTGTCGAGGGCCCTTGCGGGTGGAACTTGCCTGATTTTTACCCGGTGTTCATGGAGCGGTTCAATGCGCTACTGTCCTTGGCTGTGCTCAAGGCAGACCGGCAGCATGGCTAGAGCCTGTTATCTTTAATGTCAACAGGCCCTAGTCTCGGAATCCAGCAGGGCTGGCAGGGGCTCCCTGATTGATGACACGCCCTCATTAAATTTGGCAGGTTTGACTATGCAAGTCGTTCTGTCACTCGCATTGAGTAATCTATTGCGGTCACGTTTTTGGTCAGGCAGCCGAGAGAGATTCGGTCTACCCCTGTCGCGGCAATAGTTTGGAGTTGCTCAAACTGGACATTGCCAGATACTTCGAGCAAAGCTTGACCTTGGTTCATGCGCACTGCTTCGCGCATTTGACTGACGTTAAAATTGTCGAGCAGAATGCTCTGGGCGCCGCACTCAAGGGCTTGACGCAGTTGGTTCAGCGTTTCAACCTCAATTTGAATGCCAACCTTAGATTCGAGCGCTTTGGCCTGAGCCAGTACCTGAGGGATACCTCCGGCGGCTGCAATGTGGTTTTCTTTGATCAGAATGCCATCCCACAGAGCCAAACGTTGGTTTTCGCCACCACCAATTCGCACTGCATATTTCTGAGCTTGGCGAAGGCCGGGTAACGTTTTACGGGTATCGAGCACAACGCAGCCCCGGGGGTTGGGTGAGGCGCCTTCGATGGCTTTCACATAGCGGCGGGTTACCGTGGCTGTTCCTGAGAGTAACTGCAAAAAATTCAGGGCCGGGCGTTCTGCTGACAACATGGCTCGCGCTGAGGCTTTAATCTGGCACACCAAGCTGTCCGCTGGCATGGGGTCGCCCTCGGCAAAAGCCCAGATGATTTGAGATTGAGGATCCAGAGCTTGGAAACAGTCGTCAACCCATGCCCGGCCACACAATACAGCAGCCTCCCTGACGATGATTTTGGCCTTGACTTTCTCAGTGCCAGGCACGAGCTCGGCGGTCCAGTCGCACAGGCCAATGTCTTCCATCAGGGCATCGTGAACATTGCGTTTTCGTGCGATATCAAGGGTTTCGTTAAATTCAAAATGGAGGCTCATGGATCAGGCTGCACCAATATGGGGAACAAAACCACCACGGGGTTGAGCCGTGCTGGAAGGATGTTGTTGAACGAAATTGAGCATGCGATCAATACAGCCCAGAGCCTGGTCGCGGATCATGGGATCAAGATGAATTTCTCCGGTGCCATTTTCCAGGCAGTCTAAAACACCTTGCAGAGCATTCATGGCCATCCAGGGGCAATGCGCACAGCTTTTACAACTGGCGCTCTGACCTGCAGTAGGAGCTTCAATCAGGGTTTTGTGGGGGGCCAGCTGCCGCATGCGATGCAAAATACCGTTGTCGGTGGCCACGATGAAGGTGTCAGAGGGCAGGTTTTGTACGGCTGACAGCAATTGAGAGGTGGAGCCCACTACATCAGCCAGGTGAACCACAGCCTCGGGAGACTCCGGATGAACCAGCACCTTGGCTGAGGGGTGTTGTTGCTTGAGTAACTCCAGTTCAATACCTTTGAACTCATCATGAACAATACAGGCCCCTTGCCACATTAACATGTCGGCCCCGGTTTGCTGCTGAATGTAGTGGCCCAAGTGGCGATCCGGTGCCCAAAGAATTTTTTCCCCCTGGGCATGAAGATGGCTGACAATGGCCAAAGCACAACTGCTGGTGACCATCCAGTCGGCCTGTGCTTTGACAGCCGCACTGGTATTGGCATAAACCACCACTTGGCGATCGGGGTGGGCCTCACAAAACTGCCTGAATTCATCAGGCGGACAGCCCAGATCAAGAGAGCAGGTGGCCTCAAGGTCGGGCATCAGAATTCGCTTATTCGGGCTCAGAATTTTCGCACTTTCTCCCATGAATCGAACCCCTGCCACCACCAAGGTGGAGCTGGCATGGTCACGGCCAAAGCGGGCCATTTCCAAAGAGTCGGCAACGCATCCGCCTGTTTCCAGGGCCAAGTCTTGTAGGTCACCATCAACGTAGTAGTGTGCAACAAGCACCGCATGGTGTTGGCGAAGCAGTTCTGCTGCGCGCGTTTTGAGGGCTTTTTTTGCGCTGGGAGTCAAAGAATCTGGAACTTTTGCCCAGGCTTGAGCAAGGCAACTGTTACCCTGAGCATTCTGAAGTGGGTAATCAAAAGAAATTTGCTTCATGCAGGCTCCACAAGCGTATTGAAGTCATTCAGGCCAATTGTTTGTCGATCTCCATGAGATTGAGGCGTGCTGTTGTGAGGTTGGTGCGTTGTTGGTCGAGTAAAGCCATGATAAAAATTCCATCGTACCGGGACGATGTTCTCAGCATGATTTGAAAATGACTGCTGCTGGTGGTGAATTCATCAAACTGCGAAAGGCCCATTAACCGGGCTGCTTCGCGGTTTGCCCGTAGGAGTTGAAGCGATGCGGCTACAGCTTTTTCAAGTGCAGCGTCATGCCCCGATTGTGAATGGCGGGCCAGAATTTTCCCGCTGTCTTCAGTGATCACTGCGCACGCAAGCAAGCCTGGCAGGGTCGCCTTTTGGCTGAAAGTAGCTTTGATGGCATCAAATTCAGAGGCCGTCAGTTTGGCGGCAGCGCATTCTGAAGTGACAATCAGACGAGGATTTTCAGCAGTTTCGATCGGTTGCAGTAAAAGATGACAATTCGGGTGCTGGTTTTTTAAATCCTCAATAGCGCCTGCTACTGAAAAATTTGTTGAAAAAGGCGCACGAATGGGTACGTCGCGAGGCGATGGCACCATAACATCACTCGCAGCAGGCCCACTCGAAACCTGGGTGGAAACCGAGGGGGGCAGGGGGAGCTCATGGTGTGGCGTGGCTGTCTTCACAGGGGCATCACTGATCTGGCACTCGCTGTTGGATTGAAGAGAGGACAGATTCGGGAAAAAAGACACAGTGACGGGCCCCTCTATGGGGGCATAGTGATTGACGATGCGTGAATTTTTCATGCTTTTAGGGCCTGTTTTTTAGGGCCTGTAACACTAAAGATGCCAGTGCGAACGCGGTCATTGGGGCGCAGCGCGGCGTTACGAAGCCTTGCCGGGGGCCTGTCCCGGCTTCGTTTTGCGCCTTGCTCAAGGCCTTTTGAAAAACAACGCATCTGGCATCTTTAGTGTGAACAGGCCCTAATGTAATGCCAAATTTAAGGAACCTCTGCAAAACCCGTCGTGGATGAGTGTGCCTTTCGCGGATGGGGGTGCCCGGCGGATTTTGCAGAGGTTCCTTGAGAAAGCATCTCTCCTACTTATTGAACTGGCGACAAAGAATTGAAAATTTTTGATACAAGTGATTGATTTTACAGAGGTTGCAACATCAATCGGTTATTGCCGGGTGAATAGGTGATGAATTCAGGCTCGCTATGGCTGCGGCCTTCTTTCAATCAATGAGCAGTTTAGCCATCACCTGAAACAGAATGGGTGCCACAATGGGTCTGTTTATAAGCCCTCATTGATGGTTTTTCAGCTTGACTGAGAGGGCGGGTGATACTCCTTCGGCCAGAGCTGGAGTATTCCAATGACCCCGGGGAACCCTCTTTATGTCTCTTAATAAAACACTGGGCCAAGATGCCCGCACAATGACTTTGATTGGCCTCGCGCACGGTACCTCGCATTTTTTTCACTTTCTGCTCCCCCCCCTGTTTGCAGCCTTCATTCAAGAATTCGGGGGCGATTACGAAAAACTGGCTTATTTAGTCACGGTGTTTTTTCTTGTGTCGGCATTGGGGCAAGCTGCCTCAGGTTTTTTGGTTGATCGGTTCGGTGCCCGGCCGCTGCTTTTTGTGGCACTGGGGTGTCTTGCCTTATCGGCCATTTGTGCTGCCTTGGCTTCTGGCTTTGGGCTCTTGATTGTTAGTTCAGTGCTTGCAGGGCTGGGGAATGCTCCTTTTCATCCCGTGGATTTCACGATTTTGAATAAGCGGGTTTCATCTCATCGCTTAGGGCATGCCTATTCTGTTCATGGTGTCAGTGGAACCTTGGGCTGGGCCTTTGCTTCGGCCTTTGTCACGATGATGATGCACTCTACCGGTTCTTGGCGGATGGCCTTGGCCGGTGCGGCCATCTTGGCCTTGATGGTGATGCTGATCTTGTTGAGGTGGCGGGCAGACCTGGACGATCGTGTGGTGGGCGAAGGCTCGGAGGAAAAAGCAGGTGTTGCCGTCACTGCTTCGAATCTGTCGGGTTTGGGATTTTTGAAGCTACCCGTTGTTTGGATGTGTTTTTTATTTTTCTTTTGGTTTACCTCGGCTTTGGCAGGCATCCAGGGTTTTTCAGCTCAAGCCTTGGTGGCTTTGCAGGAGCGGGACATTCCTTGGGTGGGTTTTGCGGTCACGGGTTTTTTTCTTTGTAGTGCAATCGGGATGATCTTGGGTGGTTTTTGGGTCCAGCATCAGGCCCGATTAGAGCGGCTGATTGGGGTTTGCCTGCTGGTTTCAGCCGGGCTGCTGCTTGCCGTGGGCTCTGGTGTCTTTTCTGCATTGCCAGCAATGGCCTTGTTGGTGCTTTCAGGGTTTGGTGTGGGTTTGGTGGGGCCCTCGCGTGATATGTTGATTAAGCGGGCGGCTCCCTACGGAGCCACCGGTCGGGTCTATGGCACTGTCTATTCGGGCCTTGACTTAGGCATTGCCATCGCTTCGCCAGTGTTTGGGCGGCTGCTGGATCACAGCGCACCTGAATGGGTTTTTTATGGTGCAGCGGGCGCATTGGTTTTGGCGATGCTTGCTGCCACTTGGGTGGGTGCTCAGATACATTCGGTTCATCCGGCAAGCGCATCAGCAGACTGATATCGGTTCACCCAGCGCACCTTGATTCAAAATGCGTATGCGCCGCCGTTGTTCAAAGCAGGGGTTTGAAACCGGTCTGCTGGTTCTTGTGTGCTGATTTTTCAGTATGCGAATGGTCTGTGTTGTCTTCAGCCAGAATTTCCGTGGACTGAAACTCTGGTTTGGCGAATTCTCGCTGAAATGCCGGATCAGTCTGCCTCTGTTTGGGTTCCGGGATCGGGGAAAGCTCGCGTACCGGTGTGTGCCAAGCAGGGTGAAAAGCGTTGGAGTCAGAAGGGCGGGGGGGAAGAATTTCAGTGTTCGGGAACTCGCTATTCACAAATTCTGTGGGCTGATACTCCATGAACTGACGTATTTCAAACAGAAGTTGTTCGGCATGATCTGGAGAATACAAAACCAGACTATCAGATCGGGGTGTTTTGATGACGAGGGTTGTACAGCGCTGATTGGCACTGAAGGGGTCGTTTTTTTCATGAATGTGCAGGCCGTTCCAGGGAAGCCAGCCGATCCCTGCGATCCAGATGCCTCGTGATTTCACCCCGGCCTGCACACCGCTGCGCTGCACTTGACTGTTCAGCGCAATATAAGCGAGGCGAGGCAGCCACCAGATGAATACCGAAATAGCGAGCCCGATCAAAATCGAAATACAAGCCCCCAAAATCAGTGAGATCAATAGAAGCAAAAAAAGGAACCCGCCTTCGTGTATCAGTACAGGCAGTGTCCATCTGCAAAATAAAAGCGGCGGAATGCAGGCCACGATAGTGGCCAAAAAGCACCCAAGCCGTTCACTCCAAACCAGTCCGGGGGTTCGACGCTCGACAGTGAATCGGGCATCGGGGCCCTGATGAGCTGGGGTTCTTGGGGGGAGGGGCCCTTCACGCCTGAAGGCGCCCGGAGAAGGCGAAGAAGTTTGATGCAAGGTGTGAGGGTTGGTGGAGAAAAGCATAACTTAAATTGAATATGGGTAGCTTTCACCAGAGGAGGGTGCATCAAACTTCAAGACAGGTTGGGTGGCAAGACCTCAAGCAGGCGGTCCAGGCCGCCTTTTTCAATGGCCACCATGGCAGTTTCTCGAACCCGTGGTTTGGCGTGATAAGCCACCGACAAGCCGGCAATGCTCATCATGGGGAGATCATTGGCCCCGTCTCCCATGGCAATTGATTGTTCGAGCGACACACCCAATTCAGCGCAGGTGCTTTGAAGCATACGACGTTTTTCCTCGCCGTCGCAAATGTCTCCCCATTCTTGGTCTATCATGCGGCCCGTCAGAATGCCGTCAGAAATTTCCAACTGGTTGCTGCGGGTGAAATCGAGTCCAAGCATGTCTCGAATGGCATTGGTGAAAAAAGTAAAGCCACCAGAGACCAGCAGTGTATACATAGAGGCTTGCCTGCACGCATGCACCAGCGACTGGGCCCCAGGGTTAAGCCTCAAACGATCGTCAAACACTTGCTTCAAGGCCGATTCAGGCACCCCTTTGAGCAAGGCCACCCGTTGGCGAAGGCTTTCTTTGTAATCACTGATTTCGCCCCGCATTGCCGCTTCGGTAATGGCAGCGACTTCTTTCTTGCGCCCAGCTGCAGCGGCAATTTCATCGATGCATTCAATATTGATGAGGGTGGAGTCCATATCGAAGGCAATCAATTTGAACCTCGACAGTGGGCAGGGGGGGGTAAAACCTTGAACAAAAAGGCCAGGAGCAAATTCAGTGAGCATGGGTTGTAACGGAAAGCATAAACCAAGAGGGTGCTGGCCCTAGACCAAGAGCAGCCAAGCGACGCGCTTGGTTTCAGAACCCTCAACATGGGCTGTTGATCAATTTTAAGAGGAGCAAACATGGTTGTTGGTATGACCCCGGCAAAAATTTTGCCTGATGAAAAAGCGGCTGGCCGTTCCAGTGTGAAGAACAATCTCCCTCAGCCCCAGCTTTCCAAGAATTTTCAAACCTACACTGGTCAGATTTTCGGGGGCACCCTCACAGCCGAGCCCGTGCCCAAAACCAGCAGATCCAACAGCCCCAGCCCGCAAGATTGGAAACTGACTTGGAAGGGCCCGCAAGGTCAATTTACCACCACCGTGCCTCTTCAGGGCCAGTTTGGCCCGCGTCAATTGGAAAACGGCAGTTATGCCAAGAAAATCATTGGCCAATGGATCAAAACCCGGCCCATGCAGGCCGCACCCCAGTGGGCTTCAGAGGCGCTTAAGGTGGTTCAAGGGCTGCCCGTGACTCTGAACGCCCTCGACCCCCGGCTCGGCCTTGTGGCTGGCCCGCCATCAAACCTGTGGGATCAAGGAATCAATGGTTTGGCTGATTTTTTGGGCCGTGGTGTGGGCCGCCTCTCAATGCTCACGCCCTGGAAGATCCCACCCAGTACCCCGCTGCAACAACAATTCAGCCAACATCGGGGCTCTGTGGCGCTGCATGCGATCACCCGGGCTGGCATTCCTATTGACGCTCAAGGCCGAATTCAGTTGCCCAACGATGCCGCCGGGGGCCAATTATTGGCTTATTTGCTTGCACAAACCGGCCAAGCCGGTGACCCGAACGGCAGGGGTTTGAGCAATGTCGTCAAAGGCAGCCTGGCACTGAATAAAGGTTTGGCTAAGGAATATGGCCTGAGCCCAGAGTTTATACAAGGCTTGAAAGAATCCGAAAAAAAAATGGCTGAGGGCGAGCTTCTTAATGTGGCGAATACCTTGGCAAACCTCGGGGTCATGCAAGCCAGGCGAACGCCCCAGATCAAAAAACTTGAGGCCAGTGCCCTCGTGCCGGTCAACCAAACGCCAGACCGAGTTCAAGCTGCGGCGAGTTTACCCTTGGCGCTAGCAAAACTGAAGGAGTTTACTGCCCAAGTTAAGGGTGCAATTGAAAATAATAACCGAACACAGCTTACACATCTCCGTCAGAATATAAACCACGCCTTGGGTGAGACTACATCACTCTGGAAAGAAAGCGGCAGGATCGGCACTGAAGAGTTCCAACTGACCCAGGTTGCAGCCCAGCAAGCCTTGGTGCGTATTGACGGGGCGATTAAATCCAATGTAAATCAGCCTCCTGAAAAAAATCCCGTGTTGCCACCAGGGGTATCAACAAGCAGCAATCCCGTCAACACACAAGCTTCAAATAATATTGTCCCTGCAAAAGAAATTAAAAAACCGACAGAAAAAAATCCAACAATCAATTTAGATTGGCTCACAATTGATGGAAGCCAATTGAATTTGAAAATCACATCGCCAGAAAATTTGGTCCGGGCTATCCAGATACATTTTGGAAAAGAAAATCCAAGAAAAGCAGCTTTTGAGGTTTTGGTATTTTCTCGGTTTTTGAAAAAACAAAACTTGGCTTTATACAATCATCCAACCGTTCAAGGTGCTTTGCAAGCAGTCTTGAATTCTTCTTCGGCCAGCAAAGTGCCTGAAATCATTTCAGTGGCAAGGATCCCTGTGGTGTTGAATAGTTTGAATAGTTCAGGAGGTTTACCAAACAGAAATCCAGAAATTCCAATAAAACCATCTGGAAAATTGGCTCCTCTGCCCCCCAAGTCTCTGATACCCACCATATCCCGTCAGGATCTGCTCTTGCTTTGGGAATCTTGGATCGCACGCCCCAATATCGAACCCTCTGAGGCCGAGATGCGGAGTCTGGTTCAAGCCTTGATTTTATTGGGTCCCCCAGAAGGCCGAAAATGGGCTTCTCATGCTTCAATCAAGAGCGGCCCAATTAATCAAATTGAAAAGAATGTTGTATCAGCCTTGGCAAAAGCAATCAATCAAATTGAAAATCATGATTTAGCAAGATTGGGGGCTAAAACCATTGAAATATTGAGGGTGGATATAATTTACCGGGAAAGCCTTAGTGAATATGCTATTGGAACCAAAAATCGGCAAAATTTAATGATACGAGAGGGTTATATTCCAGGGTATGCTGATCCTTTTCAGCCAGCAATTTCAAAACTGACTCAGGCCAGTGATTTGGCGAGAAAAAGTGTGATTGTTGATCTGACAGGAAACCCCATCGACCCTAGGAGGCCACTTAAAAAAAATGTCGGCCCAGGATTGGTAATTTCGGGTCAAAAAATTCCAGATGATTTGTACACACAAATAGGGATCGCGAGCAGAAAGCATATTTTTGCCATACCTGATATTCATGGTAATTATGGCCTTTTTAGGGGGGCAATTATATTTTCTGCCAAGCAAGTGGAGTCATTGAAATTTAACATTGAAGATGTTATCGTGGTGCAATTGGGAGATCTTCTTAACAAAGGCTACCAGCCCGGGAGGGTCGTTGAATTGATGAAAACTATTAAAGAAATTTCAAATTCAAGATCTGATTCTGAATTTAATCAATTGATTGATAAATATAAAAAAGACGGCGATCTTTACAACGCCTTGAAAACTCTTCGCGGAGCCCGTGTGGTAGCGTTGCGGGGTAATCATGAAGAGCTTGCAAATTATGCTTTGCATATGGTGAAAGATACGCCAAATCGAGATTATTCTTCAAAAGTATATGAGATGCTTAGGAAGGGTTTCGATAACACCGCAACTTCTTATCTGAATGATATTAACCCTGAATTTGCTCTTTCAGGAAAAGAAAAAGAATTTATGCAAGAAGCCTTAAAAGCTTATCCGGTCTGGAGCAAAAATAAAAATTCGTGGGAGTGGAAAGGCCCTGAAGCAATTCATAAAAATCAGGCCCCGAGCGATACAGATGCCCAAATTTTTTGGAATCGATATAAAGCAATTTGGATTGAGAAAATACTTCAAAAAAGCGGTCACTTGGATTTTTTCAAGGGCCTTTCTGCGGCCTATGAGGTGCCTTATGATGGCGGAAATGCCCTATTCACCCATGGCGGGTTTCCAACGACTCAAGAGAATTTGCAACAGTTAATAAACCATCTAGAAAATGGTACGCCGCTTCCCGATGATGTTTTAAGTGATATTCTCTGGTTGCGTGGCTTGACCAATCCAGAATTGATTGAAAAAATAAATAAAATAAGGGGTAATAAATACAAAACGTCCTTTCACGGGCACACCATGAGTGGTATGCCTGTTCGTGGAAAGAGTAACAATTCGGCTGATTTTTATCAACAAAATATTTCTCTTGATGCGGGTTTTGGAACCAACAGTCTTGCAATGCTACACATTCAGCCGAATGGTTTGGCAGTGATCATTGTCGCAAAGCGCACCAGCCGAGGCCTTGTTTATGAAGCCGTCTCTCTTTCTGATTCGCCGGGCTTGGGCACCAAAGAGCTTCCTAATCGGTTTTGAAGCCATTGAGGCTGTACGCGCGGCAAACCTTTGCGTTTGAGTATGGCCTTTGTCAAAGCGAGTGGCCACATGCCTGAATATTTTCATTCACTGAAAGAAGTTTTGAAGAAAATGGGGGCTGAGCCTTGCATCCCGCATCCGGGAAAAGCGCGCTCATCCATAAGGGGTTTTGAAGAGGTTTCTTAATATTATTATTTTATGCAGTATTCTAAATTGTTTGATATTCTCAAGCGGCGCTCACTTTACTGGCTGGCTCAACGTGAGCAAAGTGAGGCAGAGTTGCGGCACAAGCTGCTCTTTTTTGGGCAATCCCGAGCTCATCAAGCCGCTTTAAAACATGGCAATGACAACTCAGTTGAGCCCGGCATCAATCTCCAGACCAAACACAATCAGATTCCTATGTCAGGGCCCCCAGAAAGCTTGCCTGAGCTGATTGATCGTGTGATTGACAGTTTGAAGGCCCAAGGCCATCTCAGTGATCAGCGATTCATTGAAAGCCGCATTCGAGTTCGCCAATCTCGTTTTGGGCTTCAGCGCATCCAAAGAGAGCTGGCTGAGCACGGTTTGTCGCTACAAGGCGACGCATTAAGTCAGTTGGCTGAGTCAGAATTTGAGCGAGCCCAATCTGTATGGGCGCGCAAGTTTAACAGCCTGCCCTCTGATCCTGCCACTCGAGCAAGTCAAGCCCGCTTTTTGATGCAAAGAGGGTTTTCTGGCGACGTTATAAACCGCGTTCTTCGCGGCGATGGTAGCAAAGAAAATGAGTGTGAAAGTAACCAAGGTTAACGGTTTTTTATTTCCATTTGCACATTATCTTGAAAGTAAATCTCATGAACATCCCTCAGCGTAAAGGACTTATTTTGGCAGGAGGGTCAGGCACCCGCCTCCATCCGGCGACACTGGCTATGAGCAAACAGCTCCTGCCAGTATATGATAAACCGATGGTTTATTACCCGCTCACATCTTTAATGTTGGCAGGAATTCGGGAAATTCTCTTGATCAGTACACCACAAGATACCCCCCGGTTCCAAAATTTACTAGGCAATGGTGCTCAGTGGGGTATCGAAATTCAATATTGCGTGCAACCCAGCCCAGACGGTTTGGCTCAAGCTTTTATTTTAGGTAAAGAATTTGTCAACAATTGCCCCAGTGCCCTTGTGCTTGGTGATAATATTTTTTATGGTCATGACTTTCAAACCCTGCTCAATGCTGCCCACCGGCGTAGCCAAGGGGCTTCGGTATTCGCCTACCATGTTCACGACCCCGAGCGCTATGGCGTTGTCGAGTTTGATACATACAAACGGGCCCTGAGTATCGAGGAAAAGCCCTCTGCACCCAAAAGCAACTATGCTGTCACAGGGCTTTATTTTTATGATAATCAAGTTTGTGATATTGCCAGCAGGATCAAGCCCTCGGCTCGTGGCGAATTAGAGATTACAGATATCAACGCTCAATATTTGGCACAAAATCAACTGAATGTGGAAATCATGGGGCGTGGCTACGCCTGGCTTGACACAGGCACCCATGACAGCCTGCTTGAAGCGGGGCAATTCATTGCAACGCTGGAAAAACGCCAAGGTCTCAAGGTGGCCTGCCCAGAAGAAATTGCCTTCCGATCAGGCTGGATTGACCGTAACGCCTTGGAAAAATTGGCGATTCCCCTGCTTAAAAACGGTTATGGCCAGTATCTTTTGCAACTTGTCAACAGTCAGGTGTTTTAATGAAAGCAATGCCAACTGCCATTGAAGACGTTCTAATTTTCGAACCCCGTGTTTTTGGGGATGAACGAGGCTTCTTTTTGGAAAGTTTCAATCAAAAAATATTTAATGAGGCTGTTGGAGAGAAAATATGTTTTGTTCAGGACAACCATTCCCGTTCAGCAAAAGGTGTTCTGCGAGGACTTCACTTGCAGAAAGCCCCCCATTCTCAGGGTAAGCTCGTTCGGGTCATCAAAGGCAGTGTGTTTGATGTGGCAGTAGACGTCCGACCCAACAGCCCCACGTTCAGGAAGTGGGTAGGTATTGAACTCAGTGCCGAAAACTATAAGCAACTCTGGATTCCTGCTGGTTTAGCGCATGGTTTTTTAGTCACCAGTGAATCTGCGGATTTTCTTTATAAAACCACTGATTTCTATGTACCTCATCTAGAGGTTTCCATCCGGTGGAATGACCCGAGCTTGGGAATTGATTGGCCCTTGCAAAAAAATTTACCTTTACTCTCAGAGCGAGATGCCGCGGCCCCTTTTCTTCCGCCATGCGGAATAATATAATCGAGTTTTAAAAAATCGTCACTTTAAAAAATTAACAGGAATTACGTAAAATAAATAAGACTTATGCAAACTGAACTCAGCTAGTCCCATCCCATGCACACAAGTCCAAACCCGCGCATGATGGTTGCGCGTTTATGAGGCGCAACGCGGCATGCTGGTGCATCTTAAGTTCGACACTTACGGAACGTAAGTGTTTGATTCATATGGAAGTGGATCAAAAAGTGCAGACTACAAACGGGGTTTGGCGAGGTTGGCTGGGGTTGGTGCGGGGATGTTGATGGATTTGAAGAGGGCTTTTTGCAA
>JBKDQE010000017.1:0-4981 GCA_046342195.1 Burkholderiales bacterium | reverse complement strand
GCGAGCCAGGCTGGCGGGGCAGTCTTTGCCAGCGAAGGTCAAGGTGGAAGGGTTTGCGGCGGTCAGGAAGGTGTCTGATCAGAGGGGGGCTGTGAGGTCCACTGGGGTTCATGAGACGGTTCGAATCGAATGCGCGGGCGTGGTGATGCAGTGGCCAGTTTCGCGGGGAGCGGAGTTGGCGCAGTGGCTGCATAGCCTGAAGGTGGAGGTCGCATGATTCGGGTGGAGTCGATCTGGTTGGCTTGTGGGGTGAGTGATTTGCGTGCGGGGATGGACACCTTGCTGGCCCCGGTGGTTCGGGGGCTTGAAGGCGGGGCGCAGATGAACACGGCGTATGTGTTCGCGAACCGCGGGGCGACTCGGCTGAAGGTGTTGGTGGCGGACTCGACGGGGTTGTGGCTGTGCACAAGACGCCTGAGCAGTGGGGCTCGGTTTTTGTGGCCCGATGATGCAGGGACAGTGGAGATCAGCGCAGACCAGTGGGAGTGGTTGGATGGCGCTCGGGGCATGATGAGCCCATGCTCAACGAACTCGACGTCCGCCATCTGCAGTCCCTTGGGGACGATGAAGCTGCACAGCACGCAAGGCAGTTGATTGAGCGGTTGAGTGAGAAGCTGCAAAGTCAGGAAGACAAGCTACAGGTTCAAGCAGCAAGACTGGAAACCCAAGCTGCCCAACTCAAATTCGAGCAAGCCCGCAACACGGCCCTGAGCATCGAGGTGGCGCGGCTCAAGCATTGGCGTTTCGGCAAGAGCAGCGAAAGCATGGATGCCCAACAAGGCAAGCTCTTGGATGCCAAGACCCTGGTGGCGCTGAAGGAAGAATCCCGGGCCGAAGAGAGGGCACAAGACGAGGCCCGCTCGCCCAAGGTTCCGAAGCGTCAGGCCAAGCGCCAAGCCCTGCCTGGCCATTTGGAGCGCATCGAACACCGCTACGAGATCGAGCCTGCACAGTGCGATCAAGGTCATCCTTTGAAGCGCATTGGCGAGGAGATCAGCGAGCAGCTCGATTGCGAACCTGCCAGGTTTTTTGTGCATCGGCACATCCGCGGCAAGTACACCTGCGCCTGTTGCCAAACCGTGTTGGCCGCGAGCATGCCAGCGCAGATCATCGACAAAGGTATCCCCGCCCCCGGTTTGCTGGCCCAAGTGATTGTGGCCAAGCATGATGACCATCTGCCGCTGTATCGCCAGGAAGAAATCTACCGTCGCAGCGGCGCCTGTGACAGCCAAAGCGATCGACTACACGCTCAACCGCTGGGCCGCGCTGTGCGCCCACCTGAGCCACGCGGGCATTGGCGTCGACAATAACCCGGCCGAAAACGCCATCCGGCCACTCGCACTGGGCAGAAAAAACTGGCTCTTTGTAGGCTCAGAACAAGCCGGCGAACGCGCCGCCACGCTCATGAACCTGATCGAGTCTGCCAAGCTCAACGGCCACGACGCCTAGGCCTATCTCAAAGATATCCTCACCAAACTCCCCACCTGGCCCAACAGCCGATTGGCTGAGTTGCTGCCGCACCGCTGGACGCCCCCCCTCCAAGCCTGAGCAGAGCTTCGCGTAGGGGGCAAGACGGGTATGGCCCGCGCTTACGATCGAACAGCGAACGCTGTACCTTTTTGATCTGCGCCTTGGTGGTCTTGAGCACGGCCGCCTGCTCAAGCTGGTTAGCCTGGTCAGCCAGGTTGGCGATGGCTGTGGACGGTTTTTTCTTGGACGTAGAGGCCATGCGCTCCCTCCGGGTTGGTTGGGTTTTCCCGGCGCGAGCTGCTTCTTCGGCCTGGTCGAGTTTGTAGTTGTTGTACGCCCTGGTCCAGTATTCGTCGAACGGGGTAGGGGAGGGCGCAGGGGAGGCCACCGTGGCAGCCTGCGGTGCTGCTGTCTCGGGTTCTGGCACCGTGGCCGGGTCGGCCACGGTCTGGAACCCACCAATGCGGGACGACTCCTCGGCCGCCAGACCAATAGGCTTGGCAGCTTGGCCCATTGAGCGCGCAGCGGCAGTTTTAGAAGCCACTTCAGCGGCGCTTGATGGATCAATGCCATGGGCAATCAAGCGCTGCCTGTATTCATCCTTGTTGAACTCGCTCATGGACCAAGCCTCCAAGTTCAGAGATTACTCGTCGTTGCCTGGTATGCCGCCGCGAGCGCTTAGCGTCTTTGTTTTGAGGTATTCGATGTACTCGGCCACAAAGTCGGTGCCATAGACCGTTTGCCCGTTCTTCTTGTGCTCGGTGTTTTCTATGCGCCCCTCAACGAACACCTTCGAGGCTTTGCCAAGGTACTTGCCTGCGTTCTCGGCCGTCTTGCCCCATAATTTGATGCGGAAGAAGTTGCTTTTCTCCTGCTTTTTTCCGTCCGCGTCTCGCCAAGTTTGATTGACGCCAAGGTCGAACAGACCGCGAGCGTCACTGCCAAGTGTATACCGAACCTCAGTATCATGGGTAAAATTACCGATAAATTGAAATTTGTTCAGGCTCACGGAAATTTCCTTGATGCGACAAGGATTTAGTTTAGCTAAACATCTTTCCTCCGTCAAGAACTTTAGCGGCTAAAATTTGTAGCCGCCCAACGTAAAGCATAGGCCGCGTGTACAACCAGATTCTTTTTACGAACATCTTGCGCTTGCTCGAAGAACTGGGCATGACAAAGAACGATCTTGCTCACCGGGCAGGCATTTCCATTTCCTTCCTGTCCGATCTGACCAACGGCAAGGCTAACCCTTCACTCAAGATCATGGAAGCCATCGCGGAATCTTTGGAAACTCCACTGCCGACGCTTCTCGAACTGACAGATTTGGACAGAGAAACATTAGACGCGCTCGCAGGGGGGCATGCCCCGAGAAGTCTCCCCCAAGGATTCGTGCGCGTGGCCGCAATCCTGACGGAATTTCAGGCATTTAAAGTAAAACAGTGGGATCAGGAGAACAAAAAGCATCTGCAAGACAGGAAGACGAAGACTTGAATTGACGCCAGGAAAGAAATTTAGCGGCTAAAAAATGAGGGCTGGCGCGCAAAGCGTCAGGGTCGCAGCAGCGACGAACCTCCATGCTGTTTTTCGTATCGCGGCATGCGCGTGTTGTCGCCATTGACGACACTGAACACGCATGGTTACAGCGGGTATTTAAATACCTTGCTATGTCAGTTGTTTCGGTATATCCTTTGTAGCGTAGAATTTACGACAACCAACCGAACGACAGGCAGAACTGTGCAGGAAGAAGAACATTCAACCGTTAGTGCCCGAGCGATAGAAAAGCTGCGGCGCGACCTCGGCCCGGTCATCGTGCAGGCGCTAGCTGATCCGCGAACAGTGGAAGTGCTGCTCAACGCCGATGGTGGCATCTGGCAAGAGTGCCTTGGCAAGCGGATGGTGCGGATCGGCGAGATGGTCCCGCAACGCGCTGAAGCCGTCATCAAGACAGTGGCCGGCTTTCACGGCAAGACCGTGACGCGGCTGAGTCCCCTTATTGAGGGCGAACTGCCGCTTGATGGTTCGCGTTTCGCGGGCCAGCTTCCGCCAGTCGTGCAGGCACCGACCTTTGCCATCCGCAAGAAAGCAATTGCAATCTTCACGCTTGATCAGTATGTCGAGAAGGGGATCATGACGGCCGCACAAGCGACTGCCATCAGGAGCGCTGTGGCTGCGCACCGGAACATCCTGGTTATTGGCGGCACTGGCTCGGGCAAGACGACGCTGGTGAACGCAATCATCCATGAAATGGTGCTGTTCGACCCGACTGAGCGCGTTTGCATCATCGAAGACACCGGCGAAATCCAATGCGCCGCCGAGAACTGCGTTCAGTACCACACCACGCTTGAGGTCACGATGACCATGCTTCTCAAAACCATTTTGCGGATGCGTCCAGACCGCATCCTGGTTGGTGAGGTACGGGGGGCCGAAGCGTTGGACTTATTAGACGCTTGGAATACCGGCCACGAAGGAGGTGCCGCAACTCTGCACGCTAACGACGAAGTATCTGCACTAACCCGTCTGAAGTCGCTCATTACCCGCAATGAGTCGGCCCCGGATGACATTGAGCCGCTGATAGGCGAGGCAGTTCACATGATTGTTCATATCGCCCGTACCCCCGAAGGTCGTGCCGTGCAAGGAATCATCGAGATTTCAGGCTACGAGAACGGCCGCTACATCACACGCAATATCTAAGGAGAAAGTCCAAATGCAATTCACTCTGTCTCGCTTCAACATCAGCAACCGTGCGTTGCTCACCCTTGGCATCGCATTGCTCTTGTTGATTGTCACGCACCCAGCCCTGGCATCGAATACCAGCGGCGGCGGTTTGCCATCCGATGAATGGTTCACCAGGCTTCGCCAGTCCGTGACCGGACCTTGGGCATTCACCTTCTCCATTGTCGGCATCGTCGGTGCAGGTGCAACACTGATCTTCGGTGGCGACCTCAACGGGTTCCTACGCACCATCATTTTTCTGGTCCTGGTTCTGAGCTTCATCGTAGCTGCGCAAAACACTCTGTCCGCGATCACAGGGCAAGGCGCTGAAATCACCGCACTATCGAACTCCGCAGTCGAGTATTTGCAAGCACGGCTGGCGTAATCATGGCTCTGCGCACGATCCCTATCCGTAGAGCTGGCAACCGAGACAACCTGTTCATGGGCGGTGATCGTGAACTGGTTCAAGGCCTGGCTCCAAGCCACACGCCAGACTTTGTTCAATACCGACGTGACAGCCAAAGCGATCGACTACACGCTCAACCGCTGGGCCGCGCTTACCGCCCACCTGAGCCACGCGGGCATTGGCGTCGACAACAACCCGGCCAAAAACGCCATCCGGCCAATCGCACTGGGCAAAAAAAACTGGCTCTTCGTGGGCTCAGAACAAGCCGGCGAACGCGCCGCCGTCCTGATGAGCCTGATCGAGTCTGCCAAGCTCAACGGCCACGACGCCTGGGCCTATCTCAAAGACATCCTCACCAAACTCCCCACCTGGCCCAACAGCCGATTGGCTGAG
>JBKDQE010000016.1:0-1062 GCA_046342195.1 Burkholderiales bacterium | reverse complement strand
CGGCACGAGGGCACTGGTTTTCGGTTTTTTGAGGCGTATCCCGAGCTTTTTGAGCCCGGCTTGGGTGAGCTTGGCGCCTCCGTACACGGCCAGCAAGGTATGGATGGCTTGCGTGGCCCGGTCTTGCCCCTCAAGGGTGCTCAGGTCATAATTTTTCTTGAGCAGGGCTTGGGCCCCTTTGAGGTCCCCTTTGGCCAGCAGGAAGGCCAAGTCTTTGCCCACGCCGGCCAGGTCTTTGAATGACATGCCCAGGGCCTTGAGGGCGTCTTCCAGCGGTTGGGTAGAGCGGGTTTGGGCAATGGCTTGGTCCAGCTTGATCAGGCTGTTGATCACGGCCAAGGGGTTGGCTGTGCGGATCAAGCCAATGCCCATGGAAATAAGCTGGTTCATGGGCCGCCCAGATTGGGTCAGCTTGGTGCGCAGCGCATCGACGTTTTGGTCCATGGTGTAGCTTTGCAGCGCATCGAGTGCACTGAGCAGAGGCTTGGCCGCATCGGGCCAGGCATCATGGAAGTATTTTTGCACTTGTCGCTTGATGTCCCCAATTTGTTTGAACGCCTCCCTTTTGGGCACTTGGATGGTTTGCCCTTGGGCGGCATTGATGCCGCTCAAGGCCACGGCCTGGGCCAGCAAGGTTTTTTCTATACCGCTGATCAATTGCTTGAGCTCGCTCGGGGTGAGTAAATCGGTCCAGTGGTCAATGCGCTGGTTCTGGCCGCCGGGGGCCTTGGCCAGGGCGCCGTAGAGGTGGTTGCTGTACAAATAAGCATGCAGAACGGCATCAGCTTGGGCCCGGCGGGGGTCATTGAAGGAGATCTTGGCGAGCTCGTTCAGTGGGGGCAAACCGGCTTGCTGAAGAACAAAATTGGCGCCGCCACGCAGGGCTGGCAAGGGCCTGTCCTGGTTCGTCGGCAGGCTCGCCCCAAAGGGGGCCAGAAATTGGTTGGCGCCGCGTTTGATGCCGCTGAATACGTCGCCCTTTTGGGGGGTCAAGGGCTGGGCAGGCGTGTTGTTCGGGGGGGTGCCCAACGTGCGCTGAAGCTGGTCGCGTTCAGGCGGGGT
>JBKDQE010000015.1:0-1147 GCA_046342195.1 Burkholderiales bacterium | reverse complement strand
ACCATTGGTCACGTCGACCATGGAAAAACCACCCTGACCGCAGCCATCACGACGGTGTTGGCGAGCAAGTTTGGCGGGGAAGCGAAGGCCTACGACCAAATTGACGCTGCCCCGGAAGAAAAAGCGCGAGGCATCACCATCAATACGGCTCATGTCGAGTACGAAACGGCAAACCGCCACTACGCCCACGTTGACTGCCCGGGCCACGCCGACTATGTCAAGAACATGATCACCGGTGCAGCCCAGATGGACGGCGCAATTTTGGTATGCTCCGCAGCTGATGGCCCGATGCCTCAAACCCGTGAGCACATTCTGTTGGCGCGCCAAGTCGGTGTACCCTACATCATTGTCTTTCTGAACAAGTGTGACATGGTGGATGATGCCGAGTTGCTCGAGCTGGTTGAAATGGAAGTTCGAGAGCTTCTCGACAAATATGATTTCCCTGGCGACAAAACCCCGATTGTTCATGGAAGCGCCAAGCTGGCGATGGAAGGTGACAAGGGCGAGTTGGGCGAAGGGGCCATTTTGAAATTGGCCGAGGCCCTTGATTCTTATATTCCCACCCCTGAACGCGCTGTAGACGGCACTTTTTTGATGCCCGTTGAAGATGTTTTCTCAATTTCAGGTCGCGGCACAGTTGTTACTGGGCGCGTTGAGCGTGGTGTTGTCAAGGTGGGTGAAGAAATTGAGATTGTTGGTATTCGCGCCACACAAAAAACCACCTGCACTGGCGTCGAAATGTTCCGCAAGCTTCTAGATCAAGGCCAAGCGGGTGACAATGTCGGTATTCTTTTGCGCGGCACCAAGCGCGAAGACGTGGAGCGTGGTCAAGTATTGTGCAAGCCAGGTTCTATCAAGCCCCATACCCATTTCACCGCTGAAGTTTATGTTTTGAGCAAAGAAGAAGGCGGGCGTCACACCCCATTCTTCAATAATTATCGTCCTCAGTTTTACTTTCGCACCACAGACGTCACAGGTGCGGTCGAGCTGCCCAAAGACAAAGAAATGGTCATGCCTGGCGATAATGTCAGCATCACGGTCAAACTGATTGCCCCGATTGCCATGGAAGAAGGTTTGAGGTTTGCGATTCGAGAAGGCGGTCGCACTGTGGGTGCAGGTGTCGTGGCCAAGATTATCGAGTAATTGC
>JBKDQE010000014.1:0-1310 GCA_046342195.1 Burkholderiales bacterium | reverse complement strand
GCCTTAATAGGATGCAATAAGGTTGTGCCCCATATTCAGGGCAAAATCACGAATAAAAATTAAGATAAAAATTTGAAGAATTGGGTTTCGTTCCAGCCGATGGATTTTCGGGTAACCTTGATAGATTTTTTGGGGTTTTTGTTTTTTCTGATAAGATTCAGTGCCATATGGCGAAGGATTGCGAAATTTTCTGGGCTATGGTCTTTGCGGGACCGATTTTTGTCTTCATTAAAAACCATATCCAACGTCCAGTGCAGACTGTTTTCAATGGCCCAGTGAGAGCGAATTTTACCCAAAAATTGTTCAGGGCTATCTTTTAAGCTGCTGATATAAAATCGTTTTTCTGATGTTGATTGGCCGGATATTTCCCGAACACTGGCGACTTCGATGATGCTTTCCAGGCCGGGCCAATCGTGTCGCGCCTTTAACCATTCAATATCCGAACTCACGCGCACACTTCGTGTTTCAATCCGCCCATGATCTTTGTCAATGTTTTGATAAAAGTGAGATTTTTCAGAAGCCAGAGGATCAGAAAACCACAAACGGACATCATCATTCAGCCCCCCCTGATTGCCTTTCAGGGCCAAGATATAATCGGCGTTTTGATCCAAAATCTGCTGGGCAATTTTGGTTTGGCATCCCATGGCATCGATGGTTATTGTCATCCCTTGGATATCCAACATGGCCAACAACGCGGGAATCGCCGTAATTTCATTGCTTTTTTCATCCGACCGACGTTGACCCAAAACCATTTTGTTTTCCACGCAAAACGCCGAGACCATATGAAGAGCTTTGTTTTCTTTTGAAAAAGACTGTCGTAACGTTTTCCCATCCACGGCGACGACGCCAGGCATGGCTTCACACATCGCTTGGACCCAACGAACAAAACACTCTTGAAAAACAACGGGATTCAAAATCTCAAAAAGGCGACGAAACGTATTGGCGCTGGGAATACCCGTCTCAAATGGCAAAACTTGACGAAAAAAATCCAATTTTGCTTCACCAAAAGCCGCAATTTCCTCCCAATCATCACACCCTGCCATCACTGCACACAACGATACCAGCAAAATTTCCTCCAGAGAAGACCATACCTTACCTAACTGCCTTGGATCTTCTAAATCACGAAAATAACTCAAAAATTCACACATTTTGCGACCTTTTCTCTTCTTGTTTTTTAAAGGGTTCTGAAGAGTCAACGTCTATATTATCTAAGCCTTTTAATCAAATACTATTCGTGATTTTGCCCTGCAGCCGACGGTTTCCATCGGTGGCGCGGTTTATACGGGGGGATGTTCTGGCGTTGCCACGGG
>JBKDQE010000013.1:0-239462 GCA_046342195.1 Burkholderiales bacterium | reverse complement strand
CGGCATCAAGAAAGTGGACCAGGTGTTTGTGCTGGCCATGGCCACCTACAACCTCGTGCGCATGCGCACTTTGGGACAAGTCCGTCTGCAGTGCGCACCATGAGAGCAAAGCACCCCGAAATGGCCTCGAATTGGCTGCCGTTAGACTTTAAGTCGAGCAATTCGGCGCCAAAGCTGGCTCGCGCTGCCGAAAACCGGGCCTTCACCCAAGAAGCGGAGATGCGGGCGGTGGGTATTTCAGCAGCCTGCTAGTGGGCATGAAGGTCACGCAAATAGTCTGGTGGAGTATAGGCAGGGATGATATGAGGCACAAAATTGCCTTTTGCGTTGGGCTCGGAGGGGGGTTCTGAGGCCAGCTCAGCAAGTGTTTCATAAGAAGACCCAGCCAAGGGTCGTCGAGCGCCGGTGAAGTGACGGCTCCAGTAATGGGATCGTATATTTTCTATACGAACATGGGAGCCTGTTCTGGGGGCATGGATGAATTTTCCATCGCCTACATAAATACCCACATGCGAAAAGGTGCGGCCCAAGGTGTTAAAAAATAGCAAATCTCCCGGTTTGATATCTGGTCGTTCTACGCTTTTAAGGCTTGGTGCGTTGGCTTGCTCATCAACTTTGCGTGGCAAGATGAGCCCCAGGCTGTTTTTGTAGACATAGTGGGTAAACCCACTGCAATCAAAGCCATTGCGGAAGTCAGCGCCCCCGAGTTGATAGGGAACACCTAGAAAATTCATCGCCGAGATGACCAATTCAGAGGCGGCTTGGGGGATTTTTTTTAGCTTGGACACAGCATCATCAGGCTGAGCCGCAAGTGTATCTTCGCTGGAGAGCAATCCACGCTCTTTCAGCAGCCCTTTCACAGGATCTGATAGTTCATCAGGGGCCGCATTGACGCTGATGGAATTCAGGATCAGTGCGCTGGTGACCATGGCCCGAATCAATGCATAGGCCACAAAGGACAGAACTTTTTTCATGGGTTCAGAGTATCCAAGGCCTGTATTTTTGTGGTTTCATAAGCTGGCATTTCAGAGTGCATCTTGGGTCGTCAATACGCTACCCATACCAGATCAAACGAAAGGAAAGGATACAGCTACAGCTTGGGGGCAAACCAGCACGGGAATTTCAAGAGCATCTTTTGATGCTGGAGCGCTGTTTTTCGCATTCATGGATAAGTTCAGAGAACCTCGGAAGCAAAATCAGCCAAACGAGAGCGTTCGCCGCGCGCCAAAGTGACATGTCCGCTATGGAGCCAGCCCTTGAACCGATCAACCACATAGGTCAAACCCGAGCTGCCTTCCGTCAGATAGGGCGTGTCAATTTGGGCAAGGTTGCCTAAGCAAATGATTTTGGTGCCAGGGCCGGCTCGGGTGATCAGGGTTTTCATTTGCTTCGGAGTGAGATTCTGGGCTTCGTCAATGATCACAAACTTGTTCAGGAAGGTGCGCCCACGCATGAAATTCAAGCTCTTGATTTTGACTTTGCTACGCACGAGTTCATTGGTGGCCGCACGACCCCATTCGCCGGCACTGTTATCACTGCGTGCCAGCACTTCGAGATTGTCGTCGAGAGCACCCATCCAGGGGTTCATTTTTTCTTCCTCGGTGCCGGGAAGGAAACCGATATCTTCACCCACTGGAACAGTGACGCGGGTTACGATGATCTCGGTGTAACGTCGATCATCCAGGACTTGGCTCAGACCTGCAGCCAATGTCATGAGGGTTTTGCCGGTGCCTGCGGTTCCTGTCAGGGTGATGAAATCACATTCTGGATCCATCAGCAAATTAAGGGCAAAATTTTGCTCACGATTACGGGCTGTGACGCCCCAAACGGCATTTTTCTGGTGCGTGAATTCCCGTAGTGTGCGTAACACCGATGTTTTGCCGGTGATTTCAACCACTTTGGCATACAGTGGTGCCGTCCCTGGAGATTCTAGGTAGACAAACTGATTGATCAACAGTTCGGGAACCAGCGGGCCACTGATTCTGTAGTAGGTCAGGCCACCCTGCTGCCAGCTTTCCATGGTTTTTCCATGATTGTCCCAGAAATCTGAGGGCAGCGGAAGAATGCCTGTGTAGAGTAGATCACCATCATCAAGGGCCTTGTCATTGAAATAGTCTTCAGCCGGAAGGCCCAAGGCGCGGGCTTTAATACGCATGTTGATGTCCTTTGACACCAGCACCACCTCGCGGCTTGTATTTTGATGACGCAGAGCCTGCACGACACCGAGAATTTGATTGTCTGCCTTGCCTTGGGGAAGGCCAGCAGGCAGGCTGACATCGACCAGATTGGTCTGGAAGAAAAGCTGCCCCTGTGCCTCAAGATGGCCTGTAGCCGATAGAGAAAGCCCATCGGTCATGCCTTTTTCATCGCGAGCGCCCATATTGGCAGCCAAGGCATCGAGGTCGCGGCTGACCTGCCGGGCGTTGCGGGCTACTTCAGTCATGCCCTTTTTATGCCCGTCAAGCTCTTCAAGGGTGATCATGGGCAAGTAAATGTCATGCTCCTCAAAACGGAACAGACTCATCGGATCATGCATCAAGACGTTGGTATCAAGAACAAACAGCTTGGGCGGGCCCTCCGAGGGAGCATGACGGCGGCTTGGTGCAACACGGGCGGTCAACGATGCGGTCACCACAGGCGGGAGCGCCTTGGGTGCGGCCTTATGCACAGCGGAGCTGGGCACGGCACTTGCTCTGGGGGCTGGTATTTTTTTTGTGGCAGGCTTGGATACTGTTTTGGGGTGTTGTTTGGCAGCTTCAGGCTTTACCTTGGCTTCATACTCAGCAGGCGCCAAAATAGAGGCACGTTGGGTTGGCGGCTTGGGCAGTGGCATGGCTTGTGTCTACCTGTCAAAAGGAGAGGGCGGGGACAAAAAAGCCGCGCAATAAGAGCGCGGCCAATGACAAAAGGCCGAAAAAATACGGCCTGCGCACAAGGAATTCGGGTAAAAGTGGACAGAAAATTGGTGGTGGCAAAACAAACCGTGAAGCATCCTTAGCCAGATTTCTTGAGGGCCTTGACGGCCTTGAGGACTTCTTCAACATGACCTGGAACTTTCAGGCCTCGCCACTCAGCGCGTAGAACACCTTGACCATCAATCAAAAAAGTGCTGCGCTCAATGCCTTTGACTTTTTTACCATACATGATTTTATTTTTGACCACACCAAACATGTGGCAAAGTTTTTCTTCAGTATCGGCGATAAGTTCGAAAGGCAATTCGAGGTTTGCTTTGAATTTTTCGTGTGAAGTCATGTTATCTCGGGACACCCCAAACAGCACAGCACCCGATTTCACGAAATCTTTATGATGGTCGCGAAATTGCGTGGCTTCTATGGTGCAGGCTGGCGTGTTGTCTTTGGGGTAAAAATAAAGAACAACAATCTGCCCGGCATAGGTTTGGGGGGTGAACTTTACGCCACCTGTGGCAAGCGCTTCAAGTTCTGGAAGGGGTTTATTAAGGGCTGGCGTCATTGAACTCGTCAGAAAAAACCACGTTCATCAAGGGCCTCCGCAATCTTTCCTTGAGTGCGCTTGCTGAAGGCATAAAACGCATGGGCCACAGAGGCACCTTCAGTCCATGAGGCGATCAACGGCGATAGATTTTGCAGAAGTCGCTTTTATAAAGGCTTGAATTATAGCGCTTGCCTTTCATTCCAAGGCCCTAGATAAAAGGAGAGGTGCCGCGTGCCTACATGGGGCCTTGGCAGTTGATGACGAGGCTGTTTTCAATGGCTTGGGTCAAACAATAAGGCAGCCACAACCGACCGACCCTCTGCCAGCAAAACATTGTAGGTTCTACAGGCTGCGGGGGTGTCCATACACTCTACGCCAATGTTTTTGGCCATCAGTGATTTTAACAATGCGGGTGGAGCAAACTTCATGCGGGCCCCACTTCCGAAAAGAATCAGCTCAGGGCCCAGAGTGCCGAGCGCAGTAAAATGGGCTTCGGTAAGTGCCTCAAAATGGCTGACGCTCCAAGGCTGAACCCCCTGAGACCACGAGACAACCACGTTTTCAGTGAAAGATTTTCCTTGAACTACCACCCCTTGGCTGGAGTGTCTGGAAATGGCATTAGACCCATCGGTTTTGTTGGCTTGAAGTTTCAATGCTCAGGGCCCTTCAAAAAGATGAACTTTTAAAAACCAGACATTTTGTCTGATTTTTCTCTTGCCTTTTACTGCGGCTGGAGATTTTTGCAGCCATGTTCATGGATGGCCATGCAGCAAGGGCAGGGGGCTTGGCTGCAAGTCCTGTTAAATTCTAGGGGTTAAAGAATCTGGGTGATGTACACCCCTCGAGTACCTCAGGAGATTGTTGTGAAGCCTATTGTTAAATCGGACAAATTGTCCGGTATTTGTTACGACATTCGCGGCCCCGTTCTGGACAAAGCCCGCCAGATGGAAGATGAGGGTCACAAAATCATCAAGCTCAATATTGGCAACTTGGCCGTGTTTGGGCTGGAGCCTCCTGAAGAGATTGTGCAAGACATGATGCGCAACCTGCCTCATGCGGCGGCTTACACCGACAGTAAGGGGCTTTTTGCACCGCGTAAGGCAGTGATGCATTATTGCCAGGAAAAAAATATTGAAGGCGTGACCGTCGAAGACATTTACCTTGGCAATGGGGCGTCTGAGTTGATTGTCATGGCCCTGAATGCCTTGCTCAATAATGGCGATGAAATTTTGCTGCCAGCCCCTGATTACCCACTTTACACCGCAGCGGTTTCGCTGTCTGGAGGCACCCCGGTGCATTACCTTTGTGATGAGTCGGCCGATTGGTTCCCGGATGTTGAAGACATGCGGCGAAAAATTACGCCGCGCACCAAAGGTATTGTGGTGATCAATCCAAACAACCCTACCGGCGCCTTGTATCCGCCTGCGCTTCTGAAGCAAATGATTGAGTTAGCCCGCCAACATGAGCTGATTTTGTTTGCCGATGAAATTTACGACAAAACCCTGTTTGATGACTCAGTCCATACCAGTCTCGCTGCCTTGGCGCCAGATGTTCTTTGCGTGACCTTTAATGGTTTGAGCAAAAACTATCGCTCGTGCGGTTATCGGGCGGGCTGGATGGTCGTCTCGGGCCCTAAGGGCGCTGCGAAGGACTACATTGAGGGGCTGAATATGCTGGCCTCGATGCGGCTGTGTGCCAATACTCCCGGGCAATTGGCCATCCAGACGGCCTTGGGCGGTTATCAGAGCATCAAGGATCTGGTGGCTCCTGGAGGGCGGTTATGTCGGCAGCGGGATCTTGCCTATCAGTTATTGTCAGAAATTCCTGGGGTCCGTGTGGTCAAACCCAAGGCCGCCCTGTATATGTTCCCGCGTCTTGACCCGGAGGTTTATCCAATCACTGATGATCAGCAATTCGCTTATGAGTTACTGGCCGAAGAAAAAGTGTTGATCGTTCAAGGAACCGGCTTCAACTGGATCCATCCGGATCATTTCCGCTTGGTGTTTTTACCTAACTCCGACGACCTTACCGAAGCGGTTGGGCGCATTGCTCGCTTTTTGGAGCGGTACCGCCAGCGGCATGCCTGAGAAGGCGGGTTCGTGTACGCTGAGATGTTCATTGTCAGGCCCCTTGGGGCCGTAACGTTTTTTTACTTATGAAACCAATCAAAGTGGGCCTGATGGGCCTGGGCACAGTGGGTGCCGGCGTATTTAATGTCTTGCAACGCAATCAGGAAGAAATTCGGCGTCGTGCCGGGCGTGGCATTGAGGTTGTGGCTGTATCGCGCCGTCAATTGGCTTTGGCCCGAGAGCTTGTTGGGCCAGGAGTGCAGGTGGAGGCTGACCCGCGCGCCATGATTGCCAACCCGGAGATTGACATTGTGGTGGAGTTGATCGGTGGTCATGACCTGGCCCGCCTTCTTGTATTGGAAGCCATTGCTGCAGGTAAACATGTGGTGACGGCGAATAAGGCCTTGCTGGCGGTGCATGGCACCGAGATCTTTGCTGCTGCGCGTGAAAAAGGCGTCACGGTGGCGTTTGAGGCTGCTGTGGCAGGGGGTATTCCAATTATCAAATCTTTGCGCGAGGGCCTCACTGCCAATCGCATTGAATGGGTTGCCGGCATCATCAATGGCACCACCAATTTTATCCTTTCTGAAATGCGTTCCAAAGGGCTCGGGTTTGATGCGGTGCTTCAAGAAGCTCAGCGCTTGGGTTATGCCGAGGCTGACCCGACTTTTGACATTGAGGGCATTGATGCAGCCCACAAGCTCACGTTGATGAGTGCCATCGCTTTTGGTGTGCCTGTGCAGTTTGACCGTGCCTACGTCGAAGGCATTCCAGCATTGCAGGCCGCAGATATTCGTTATGCCGAGCAACTCGGTTATCGCATCAAGCTGCTGGGAGTTACCCGTCGTCGTGCGCAGGGTATCGAGCTCCGGGTTCACCCCACTTTGGTGCCGAGCAAGCGGCTTATTGCCAATGTGGAAGGGGCCATGAATGCGGTGATGGTTCAGGCGGATGCAGTCGGAACAACCCTATATTATGGCAAGGGTGCCGGTGCTGAACCCACAGCATCGGCCGTCATTGCCGATTTGGTCGATGTCACTCGTTTGCACACCGCCGACCCCGATCATCGCGTGCCCCATCTGGCGTTCCAGCCCGACGCTTTGGCGGCCACACCAATTCTGGGCATCGAAGAGGTGATCACTGCATTTTACTTGCGTTTGCAAGTTGTGGATCAACCCGGTGTGCTGGCCCGAATTACCGGCATTCTTGCTGAAAATAACATCTCAATTGATGCTTTGTTGCAACGTGAGTCGGCTGAGGGCGAGGCTCAAACCGATGTCATCATCTTGACCCACAACACCGTAGAGGGCCAGATGAATCACGCCATCCAGGCCATGCAGGTGCTTTCTACGGTGCTCTCCCCAATTGTTCGTATCCGCAAAGAAGAGCTCCACTGACACCATGAAATACATCAGTACCCGCGCTTTGGGCGCAGATCAGTCCGTACGCAGCTTTTCAGACATTCTCCTCGAAGGTTTGGCGCCCGATGGAGGGCTTTATTTGCCTACACACTATCCACAGGTCGATGCCTCAATGCTGGCGCGTTGGAGGGGTCTTGCCTACCCCGACCTGGCTTTTGAGATCCTCTCGCTTTACATTGATGATATTCCCGCCGCCGACCTGCACCGCTTGACACAAGCCGCTTATACCCAGGCGGTGTTTGGAACGCCCGAAATCACGCCGCTCAAGCCTTTAGGGGGCGGCCTCTTTCTGGAGGCACTCTCGAACGGGCCGACCTTGGCCTTCAAAGACATGGCCATGCAGCTGCTGGGCTACTTGTTCGAGTATGAGTTGGGCCGTCGGGGGGAAACCCTGAATATTTTGGGGGCCACATCTGGAGATACCGGCAGCGCGGCAGAATATGCCATGCGGGGCAAGAAGGGGATCTCGGTTTTTATGCTCAGCCCTTATGGTCGCATGAGCCCTTTCCAGCAAGCCCAGATGTTCAGCCTGCAGGATCCGAATATTCACAATATTGCGGTGCAGGGGGTTTTTGATGATTGCCAGGATATTGTCAAGGCAGTTTCAGGGGATCTGCCCTTCAAGCGCCAGTATCGCATCGGCACGGTCAATTCTATCAATTGGGCGCGTCTGCTGGCTCAGGTGGTTTACTACTTTGCAGGTTATTTCCAGGCCACCCAAACAGAAGGGGAGGGGGTCAGCTTCACGGTGCCGTCGGGCAATTTTGGCAATATTTGTGCCGGCCATGTGGCCCGCATGATGGGGTTGCCAATTCATCGGCTGGTGTTGGCCACCAATGAAAACAAAGTGCTTGATGAATTCTTCCGCACAGGCACTTACCGGGTACGCGGCAGCAGCGAAACCTTCGAAACTTCGAGCCCGTCAATGGATATTTCTAAGGCGTCGAATTTTGAGCGTTTCGTGTTTGACCTGCTTGACCGCGATGGCGCTGAGGTGGCGCGCTTGTTTGGGCCTGAGCTGTCTAGACAAGGTGCCTTTACTTTGCCGGCTGCACGGATGGAGCAAGCACGCAGTTTCGGGTTTTATTCGGGGCACAGTACACACGCCCATCGCCTTGACATGATTCGCAAGGTCTGGCAAGAGCAGGGCCTGATGGTGGACCCCCACACGGCCGACGGGCTCAAGGTGGCGAACGAATACCGTGACCCCAACGTGCCGATGATTGTGCTGGAAACCGCTTTGCCTGCCAAGTTTGAAAAAACGCTCCTTGAGGCCACGGGGCGCCGGGCACTTCGCCCCGCCGAGATGGAACACATTGAAAGCTTACCAAAGCGCTTTGAGGTCATGTCAGCAGATATTCAGCAGATCAAGGATTACATGGCGGCGCGGATCAGCCCTCATAAAACAAACCAATGAAACCTTCAACGAGCTGAATCCATTGAATCAGTGATCAGCCCGTCAATACCCCAAGATTTCAAGCGGCGGGCTTGTGCAGCGTCGTTGACGGTATAGGCCAAAATGCGCAGCCCTTGCCAATGGGCCTTGTTGATCAGTGCCGGCGTAATCAAGGTATGCTCAATGATCAGTGCGCAGCAGCCTAGATCAATCGCTTGTTGTGCCGGTTTGGTGGGCAGAGTATCCAAGAGTAGTGCCCGAGGAAGCTGCGGCCCTTCCTCGGCGACTGCCGCCAAGGAGTTGATGTTGAATGAGCTCAATAGGGGCAAAGTCAATCCAGGTGGCCAGTGGTTTTGCACCCAACAGGCCACTGCGTAGCCCGTGCTGCGTTCGGAGCCAGGGCAAGGTTTGATCTCCAGATTGAGCTGATACCCATTGGCCAAGCAAAAGGCAGTGATAGCCGCCAGGCTCGCCGGAGCTTCCCCCGCGAAGCGGGGCCCATGCCAACCACCTGCATCCAGCAGTGACAAAGCTTTCCAGGGTTGCAACTGGGCAGGGCCACTCATATTGGTGGTGCGGTCGAGCAGGTCATCATGCATCAGGTAGAGGATGCCATCGGCGCTGAGCTTGATATCACACTCAAAGGCCTGAAAACCGTATTTGGCACCTGTACGGAACGCAGCCAGCGTATTTTCGGGAGCAAGAGAGCCAGCCCCTCGGTGGGCAAACCAAAACGGGTAGGGCCATGGTGGCATGAGAATGTCTCATTATTTAAACCGCCCCCTCGTTATTCTGCGCGTCATCAGTTGCTGAATCCGGAATGCCTGCGCATTTGGCAGGGACCCTGATCAGGGCAAGGCGCGCACTGAGGGCTGGTGGAATAGGATACGCTTGATTTAAAGCAAAGAGGCTTGGTTAATCCATGTAAAAAATACGCGAATACTTCATTAAACTGAATTGACTTGCAAGCCTATAAAGTTTGCAAGCCGCGATCTGAGTCGCATTCGCCTATGATTCCAACCCCTATTTTCGCCCGGCTGATCCAGCACATGATGCCCGGGCGAAGCTATCGGAATATCAGCAAGCGATCTTGGAAGCTTGCCCCCGGCTGCAGTCGCCATGAGCCAAAAGCCTTCTTTCATACCAGTGATTTATCACGAATTCTGGGGGTTTCTGAATCTTCGACGCACTGCCTTCAAATAGAACGAATTTATGGCGGGCTCAGGCATCATGCCCCGACCATGGCTCATTTGATACCGAATGCCCAGCTTTGCAATGGCCATGTGGTACGGCCCACAGCATCTTTGCGGGTAGGATCTGAGCCCATGCCCTGGCTTAACAACCCTTTCAAGCCTCGAGTTTCTCAGGCGGTGCTGGCTTCAACACAGTATGGGGTGCGTTACTTCGGCCATTGGCTTTTAGATGATATTCCGCTCACGATGGCGGCCATACGGCTGGGTGATCCGATCAATGTCACCCCCCAACTCTCAAACCATCAGTTATCTTACATCAAACTCACCGGCACCCGCAGTCGCACCCTGATCAACGCCCATGTCAATGAACTGATTATCATTGATGATGTCGGACAAAATTATTATAAGTCTGAGCGATTGATGGATTTGCGCTTCCAACTGTTGCGGCATTTTTCCCATCCAGAACCAAGCAAGATTATGATCTTGCGCCAAGAAAGTGCCTCCAGGCGGACACTGGTGAATGAAATGGAGATCGCCGCCAAACTCTCTCAACAGGGCTTTAAAATTTTTTCGCCTCTGGAAACCAGTGCCGAAAACCTTATCCAAGCCTGCTTGGGGGCGACAATTGTTGTTGGCGTAGAAGGTAGCCATTTGGCCCACGCCGTACTATGCATGGCACCTGGAAACACCTTGCTCACCCTTCAGCCGCCTTACCGCTTTGATGCCGCGCTCAAAGATTGGTGCGACTGTAAACAAATCCGCTACGCTTTCACTGTGGGCGAACCGTGCCAGAATGGCGGCTTTCAAACCCCTCTTTATTTTATCGACAACCTGCTCCAGCAACTATGCTGAGTATGGGCTCATGCCTCTGACTCTGCTGCAGGGTCAGTCGCCTCGAGTTCATAGGCTGCAGCCAGCATCGCAAGACGCGCTAACACGCCATACATATAAAAACGATTAGGAGAAGGAAGGCGCGCCTGTTCGCCTGACCAGCTCAAGGATGAAGTCAAAGACAGCGGTTCGGCCAAAGGCATGGGAATAAACTGGGCACCCGGAGAGTTGAGATTTTCATCCACACCCCGATCGGGGTTTGCCCTATAAAACCCTCCTACCACATAACGATCAATCATATAAACGACTGGCTCGGCCACTGCCTCCCCGATTCGCTCAAGAGTAGGAACCCCCTCTTGGAGAATGACCTCCGAAACCTCCTGTCCGTCTTTGATGACACTCATCTTGTTACGAGTCCGACGGCTGAGGTCGATCAGATCTTTGGGGTCGCGGACGGTCATGATACCCATGCCATAGGTTCCCGCATCAGCCTTGACAATGAGAAAGGGCTTTTCCTGAATCCTGAATTCTTTATATTTACGTCTAGTTTGGCCCAACAAGCCCTCAGCAAGGTGCACAAGACGCTCTGTTCCTTCCCCGGTTGTAAAATTGATCTGTTCACAATGCTCAAACATGGGGTTGATCAGCCAGGGGTCGATGTCCAACAACTTTGCAAATTTTTTGGCTACATCGTTATAGGCGGCAAAGTGTTTGCTTTTCCGACGAATTGCCCAACCTGCGTGCAGAGGAGGCAACAGATACTGCTCATGCAGATTCTCCAAAATTGGGGGCAAACCAGCAGAAAGGTCGTTGTTGAGCAAAATCATACAGGGATCAAAATCTTTCAGCCCCAGCCGTCCTCGACGATGCACCAAGGGCTCAAGCAAAATTGTGCCTCCGCCTGACAAAGTGATTGTGGTGGCCTCCTTGAGGGTGGCGTCAAGCGAGCCCAAACGCACATTCAAACCTGCCTGATGAAAAATTTGCATCAAACGCTCGATATTCGAGAGGTAAAACAGGTTACGGGTATGCTTCTCGGGAATCAAGAGCAGGTTCTTGGCCTCAGGGCAAATTTTTTCAACGGCACCCATTGCCGCCTGAATGGCCAAGGGCAACATCTCATTTGAGAGGTTGTTAAACCCCCCGGGAAATAAATTGGTATCTACCGGAGCCAGCTTGAATCCGGCGTTACGCAAATCAACCGAGGTATAAAATGGCGGGGTGTGCTCCATCCACTCCAAACGAAACCATCGTTCAATGGCTGGCAAGGATTCCAAAACCCTGTGCTCTAATGCGTTGATCGGTCCGTTCAGTGCAGTCATCAGGTGCGGAACCATGGCAATGCCCGTGAATGTTCAAAGTCTCCAATTTTACCTGAATTTGTAGGCAAACTCCCATAATTCTTTATATTTTCAATTAAAATCAAGCACTTATGGAGCCTTAAAAATTTAATTAGTCGGCTTTGCAAAATTCACATATGTCATCATTTCCGCTCAGGCGTAAAACCATAGAGTGCTGGCCAGTACTGACTGGATCGTACGACTCCCGCCTGGAATGACGAGGTGGGAAAATAGATGATTCACCCTGTCATCCTGTGGCTTGTGGCAACGAAAGAACTGGTCATGAATACACTTAATGAAAAAAGTATCCATTTTCAAGAAGCGGGCATCCCTGAAATTGCCGAAGGAGCCTTAACATTGGCTTATTACCGAGCTTTGGCAGCCGGCTGCAAGGTCGTTCAGGCAGTGAATGGTCAATTGATTGAGTTTTCACCTGATGGCTTTGTTCGCGTACTGAAATCGGTCCCACCGCCTTCTGCCGTGATGCCGAGTCAGCGCAGCATATACTTGAAAAAATGAGCACCAGCACCCCACGTCTGCGCATGTTTGCCGGGCCGAATGGTTCTGGCAAGAGCACCATTAAATCCCTGATTCCAGCCAACCTGCTCGGAGTATGCGTCAGCCCAGAAGAAATTGAAAAAGAAATTCAACAGTTTGATTTTCTTGACTTTTCTTTTTATAAAGTGCAGTGCACTGCAACGCAAGTATTGCCATTTTTCCGCAATTCTCCATTACTCAAAAAAGCCAACCTGAGTAATGAAGCGGCGGCTTTGAGCTTTGAAGATGGAAAGCTGATTTTTGAAACGGTGAGGGTCAATGCTTACTTTGCTTCTGTAGCTGCTGATTTTTTGTGCCAGGCCATGCTGGCGGGAGGAATAAACTTCACTTTCGAAACAGTGATGTCATCTCCTGGTAACGTGGCTCTGCTCAAAAAGGCACAAACTCTCGGCTTCCGAACCTACTTGTATTATGTGGCCACCGAAGATCCTGAAATCAATATTTCGCGTGTTAAAAACCGGGTTCAGCTGGGCGGCAGCCATGTGCCCCATCAAAAAATTATTGAACGTTATGTCAAATCTCTCCAGTTGTTATTCAACGCAGTGCAGTACAGCCACCGCGCTTACATTTTCGACAACTCTTTTCACAAAAAAACATGGCTGGCTGAAATTACCGATGGCATTGAACTGGAAATGAAATCAAATGCCATGCCTCATTGGTTCAAAATTGCTCTGTGGGATCAATTTATGGCTCAAGGGGCCCAAAGTAAAAAATCATAATGTCATGGTAGTTGCTGGGCAAATAGGCCATCATTGTGCCAATGCTATATCATCATCCTTTCTTGGCCACAACCCCGTTGGCGGGCTTTTCCATCATGAGCGACGTACAAAAACGAATCGATGACCTTGTTAAATCCAACCGAGTGGTTCTCTTCATGAAGGGTTCTGCTCAGTTTCCAATGTGCGGATTTTCAGGCCGCGCCATACAACTGCTCAAAGCCTGTGGTACGACTGACTTTAAAATCATCAACGTACTTGAAGATGAAGCCATTCGCCAGGGCATCAAGGAGTACGCAAACTGGCCCACTATTCCGCAGCTCTACATCAATGGGGAGTTCATCGGTGGTTCTGACATCATGATGGAAATGTATGAGGCCGGCGAACTTCAGCCCCTGCTAGGAGCTCCGGGCTGAGAGCTTTCATGCAAAAAGTCATTGTTGGCATCACAGGAGCCTCAGGAGCTATTTATGCCCTCAGGCTTTTGCAGCGACTGCGAGAACTTGGCCATCAAACCCATCTTGTTGCCAGCCCTGCAGGCGTCCTGAATGCTCATCATGAGTTGGGTCTTGACCGGAAAAGTCTCGAAGCCTTGGCAGATGTGGCCTACAACCCCTCCGATGTCGGGGCAGCGATTGCCAGTGGGTCTTTTTTCGCTGATGCCATGGTGATTGCGCCTTGCTCAATGAAAACCTTGGCTTCTGTGGCTCACGGTATGTCTGACAACCTGCTCAGCCGCGTCGCTGATGTGACCCTCAAAGAGCGCCGAAGGCTGATCCTCATGGTACGGGAAACCCCTTTGAATCTCGCCCACTTGCGCAATATGACCCTGGTCACAGAGATGGGAGGTATCATTTTTCCTCCCCTGCCTGCCTTCTATCATCAGCCTCAGACGATTGATCACTTAGTGAATGACACAGTTGAACGGGTTCTCTCGCTTTCAGGAATTGCTGAGGCAAGCCCCAAATCTTGGGCTGGGCTATGAACCCAGGACGGCCCCCTAAACCTCATGCATGCTGATCCCTCACCCTGTCTCTCTTGGAGCATGATGGAGGGGAGGTGCTTGGGCAGGCACAAGGAGGCCCGCTTGCAAAAAAGCAGCCAGTCTGTGTCGCTGAAATAAAATAGCCCTCCCTTGAGGGGAAACCAGCAAATAAAGCTGGCGGCGAAAGCCTTGCCAAGTCAGGTGCATCACTTCCCTACGGCCACGGTAATCAAGTATGAGCCAACTGCCAAGCTGAAGTTCACGCGCCCAAGCGAGTATCGGTGCTGTAGGCATAGCTCCTCCATCAACCACCAGTTCCAACTCTGAGCCCTCATCGCCCGATAAATCAAGCACCATCGATTCATCAATTTCAACATCTGCTGAGTCAGGGAGCATTTCTTCCAAAGTTTCCAGCCTGGTCATCAAATCTTTGAGTCGATCTTGAGGAATCGCAGCAGCTTTGGTGGTGAACGCAGTTGCCAGAGAATTGTTGATGCTTTGAATATGGTCGTCTTGTTTGGCTTGGGAAATGCCTGCTTGCAGCATACCATCGCGCAGATTTTTCAGAAGAATCGGGAGCCGACGAATAACCTCCGCCCGCTCGTCTTTGGAAACCTTGGCGCTGCAAGACCAGATTAAGTCAATAGCAGTACGCCTCATAAAATGGGTTTCTTCGCCCTCGGGGCCCGATTTGACTGCCGATGTGGCGAGCACATCGGCCCAGACATGAAAAAGAAACTCTCTAATTCCGGCAGGAACAGGCGCCTCGTTAAGCATCTTGCGAATTTCAATGGTGTATTGGATCGCCAAGGCTTCGCGCTGCTCCACTTGCTGAGCGACAGAAATCCCCTTTCGGGTCGCTTCGTTTTCATTTTTGAAGAAGTGTTCCAGGAACCGTTCAAATTCATTCAGAACGGTCTGAAATACTCGTCGCCCGGTATCAGGGTAGGCCTCGACCACTTGCACAATCCGTTTGATCTCCTTCTCGAGGGCATCTCCAAGAGATTTTCCACGGGTCTCAAACCCCATGACTGAAGCACCCATACGATTAATCAGTCGGCGTGCAGGGTGGTCGGGCAGAGCAAAAAAATCCGGCTCACTGACCGCAACCCGCAAAACAGGCATTTGCAAGCGGGCGAACCAAACCCGAACTATCGGTGGAATTCGCTCTTCTGCCAGAATGCTCTGAAAAAGCCATGCCACGACTTCGATGGTACCCCTTTCAGAGAGGTTGGCAGCAACACTTTTGATCGCCTGGGGCCGAGGCTGCGCACTCTCTGTGACATCAAGTGAATCTGGTGCTTCACTGCGACAGCTTAACGATACAACAGCATGATCAATAGATGGTTGCTGACTACCCGTGACAAGCTGCTTGATTTGTGAAACAACAGGAGGCTGCTGGCTTTGAGCGAAGCTGGACAATAAGTGATCAAAAACGCGATTGCCGCCCTTGAAAACAGATTCAACAGACTCTCTTTGCCCTGCATTCAATGAAGAGTGACGCATAGGCAAAGTGGGTGTGGGGGCTACATGCCTCGACATGGGTTGGCATCCCATTAAATCAGTTTTGGCAAGGGCGACCGCTTGGTAACCATTTTGATCCAGTGTTCGGTGTATCAGAGGACGGAGATGAATTTCAGGACGCACACCTTGTGATAACAGCCAACGATTGGCCTCGTGATACTGATCAATTGCAAAACTGGAAAACTCTTGATGCAGAACAGGCTGTAAAGTATTCCAGTGGTCAATAGAAAAGCCGGAGCAAATCCAGGCATTAACAAGGACCCGGGAGATCATATTGGGCTGAAAAATATTGTGTGAATCCAGCTCCTCGATTTTTTCCAAACTGATCACGCGCGATCGAAGGTCTGTGAACTCTGAACAACATACTTCCATCATTGAAAGGGCCAGGCGCGAGGCAAAAATCTCACCTTCGAGAATCATACTGTGCCTGGCTAATTTTGTATTTTCTGCTAATGCGTGCATGCCATTGCCCAGAGTGCCCCATGCCTCAGGATCACTGATCAGCGTTATCATGCTGCTTAACCAACTGTCAGAGAAATGTTGCAGGGCTTCAGCAACGCTTCGACGACGAGCCACAATACAAGGCTCGGCAACATAAGAAGCCAAAATACGAGCCTCAGAATCAAGCACCTGAACAACATCAGGCAGGCCACGGATCCAGCCTTCGATAAAGTGATTTTGCAGCTTTCTGATGATTTCTGACGATGAGGCAGGTTTTGCCATGGGGAGCCAAGCCAAGTCTAGAAGGACTGGCTTGACTCTACACCACGGCTCCAGCGTTTGGATCATCGGGATGGCTGATGTTTGCCCCCCCTTTTATCAAATCTTGCCGCCTGACTCCCAACCACATGGCGATCCCTGCGGCCACAAAGACAGAGGAGTAAATGCCAAACAGAATACCAATGGTCAGGGCCAAAGCAAAATAATGCAGGGTCGGTCCGCCAAAAAACAGCATGGAAAGCACCATCAGGAGGGTGCTTCCATGAGTAATGACCGTTCGGCTCATGGTGCTGGTGATAGCATGGTCAATCACCTCGGCGGTGCTTAATTTTTTGTATTTTCGGAAAGCTTCACGGATTCGGTCGAAGATCACCACAGACTCATTCACTGAATAACCCAGTACTGCCAAAATTGCAGCCAGCACTGCGAGTGAGAACTCCCACTGAAAAAAGGCAAAAAAACCAATGATGATGATCACGTCGTGCAAGTTGGCAATGATGCCGGCTACCGAGAACTTCCATTCAAAGCGAAACGCCAAATAGATCATGATGCCTGCAATGGTGACCATTAAAGCTTTGGCGCCACTCCAGCCAAGTTCATCGCCGACCGAGGGCCCGACAAATTCGCTGCGCTTGAGTTCTACGGGCTGGGCTGCCGACGAGCCGCAAACAGGCTTGCTCACCATCTCGCCTTTGTCCGTGCGCACTTGCTGTGTAGTAACCTGAGCATTAGCAGCAGCACATAATTGTTCAAACACACTCAGAACCAGCTGATCTTGTTGCATACCTTCCCTGACTGGCAGGCGGATCAAGATATTCCGGGATGTTCCAAATTTTTGCACCTGAGGTTCTGAATAGCCCATAGACTCGATCTGTTGTCGTATTTGGCTGACATTCGCGGCTTGGGCATATTCGAGTTCAACCAAGGTTCCACCTGTAAATTCAACAGACAGATGTAAGCCTTTGGTGACAATAAAAAATACCGCTGCCAAGAAGGTTGCAAGCGACACCATATTCAATACGAATGCGTGGCGCATGAAAGGAATATCGCGTTTGATACGGAAAAATTCCATCACAAATCCTTTTGGGGTATTTTCAAGAGGCTACAGACTCGCGGGGGCTTGATTCAAGCCGCCAAACCTGTCCAATGGAAATATTCTTGAGTTTTTTCTGCCGGCCATACCAGAGATTGACCAAGCCTCTGGAGAACATGACCGCAGAAAACATAGATGTCAAAATGCCCAGACAATGAACTACGGCGAACCCACGAACTGGGCCCGAACCAAAGGCCAATAAGGCGACTCCGGCAATCAAAGTGGTGATGTTAGAGTCAAGAATTGTGGCAAAGGCCCGGTCGTAACCGAGGTGAATGGCCGTTTGTGGGGGTACGCCTTGGCGTAACTCTTCGCGGATACGCTCATTGATGAGCACGTTGGCATCAATGGCCATACCCAAGGTCAAGGCAATTGCGGCAATACCTGGCAAGGTCAGGGTGGCTTGCAACAGCGACAAAAATGCCACCAACAAAAGCAGATTGAAGGCCAGGGCAAGCGTTGAAAATACTCCAAACAGCATGTAGTACACACACATGAATATCGCAATGGCTACGAAGCCGTAGGTGACGCTGGCAAAGCCTTTGCTGATGTTTTCGGCCCCCAAAGTCGGGCCGATGGTTCGTTCTTCGATGATTTCCATCGGAGCAGCCAGAGAACCTGCCCTCAAGAGCAAGGCCAGATCGTGGGCGCGCTCTGGGGTGCCCATGCCGGTAATTTGGAATTCGCTGCCAAACTCTCCCTGGATGGTAGCAACCGTCAATAGCTCACCTTTACCTTTTTCAAAGAGGATTGCCGCCATGGGCTTGCCAATATTCAGACGGGTTGTGTCCCGCATCTGACGACCGCCTTTGGCATCGAGGGACACTGACACGGCCGGAAGATTATTTCGATCGGTACTGAAATGAGCATCTGAGAGCATTTCACCGTTGGCAATCACATTGCGCAAAGTAATCACTGGCCCCCCCACTCCCACGCTGAATTTATCCCGGCCTGCAGGGGGCGGGCCGTTGCTCTCAAGGGCCGCTCGAGCCTCAGCAGAGGTATCCACCAAGCGGAACTCAAGGTTCGCGGTGCGTCCGATGATGTCTTTGGCTTTGGCGGTATCTTGCACCCCTGGCAACTGGATCACGATTCGATCCAGTCCTTGCTGTTGAATCAGTGGCTCGGCCACGCCGAGCTCATTGACACGGTTGTGGAGCGTTGTGATATTTTGTTTGAGGGCAGCGTTCTGAACTTGTCTCAAGGCTTCAGGCTTGAAAGTGCCCAGCAATTTGAATTCTTGGCTTGCTTCAGTGGCCATGGATGGAGCCCGGCTCCATTGAATCTCTGAGGGCTGGCGAGACAGCGCAAGCAAAGCGGCTTCCTGGGATTCCTGATCGCGCAGAGCAACCGTGATAGAGGTGTCACTGCGTGAAATGCCGCTGATACGAATGTTCTTTTCACGCATCAGGTTGCGCACATCCGAGAGCCAGGTATCAGCCCGTTTATCAACTACCGCTTTCATGTCAAGCTGCATCAGAAAATGGACACCCCCACGAAGATCCAGGCCCAGGTACATGGGCTTGGGCGGTAGAAACAACAAACGCAGCCGCGTCAGCCACATTGGAGTTCGTGGCAGGAGGTTAAGGGCAACAATGAAATGGGGGTCACCCTTGGTGGGGTTGAACTCTCGCTCCAAGGTATCTTTGGCTTTCAATTGGGTGTCTGCGTCGGCGAATCGCACTTTCACAGAATGCCCATCAGACTGGAGCAAATCGGGCTTGATACCGGCCACATCAAGCGCCTGCCGAACCCGCAACTCCCAGTCTGGGCTGAACTTGGTGGTGGCTTTACCGCTGCTGAGCTGCACCGCCGGGGCCTCACCATAAAAGTTAGGCAAGGTATAAACCAAGCCGATGATCAAGGCCACCAGGAGTGTCAGGTATTTCCAGAGAGGGTAACGGTTCATGGCATCGAGCAGATTGCAACAGGGGGGCGAAACAAAAGACGGTTCTAGATTGGAAGTGATCCATCAAGCCGCTTTAAAAGTTCCCTTGGGCAATACCTGAATCACCGCTTGACGCTGAACTTGAATCTCAATATTTTGGGCGACTTCAACACCAAGATAAGTTTCACCCAACTTGGAGACTCGCCCAAGCACCCCGCCGGCCAGCACAATTTCATCCCCCTTGGCCAAGCCTTCAATGAGAGCCTTGAGCTCTTTTTGACGCTTCATTTGGGGGCGCAGCACAATAAAGTACATGACCGCCACCATGACGCCAATCAAAATCAGATTTTGCATGCCAAACGTATCTGCTCCTGCGGGGGCAGGGCCAGTGGCGGCTGTTTGAGCCATCGCTTCAGAAATCAACACGTGCAATTTTCCTTACTGAGAGGGCCAACTGGCCCGAAAAACCCAACCCGCAGAACCGTAGTGGGGGTTGAAACCGAGAATTTCAAAGCAGCATTAACGCTGAACTCTGAATTGTAGGGGTACCAACAACAATAATGACTTGGCCGTACCACATAAGCTCAGGACAGGGGAATGTCTACCCCCATTCTTGCATCAGGGCGGGGCATTCAAGGATAAGCACTTTAAAACCCTGCATCAACGAGTTCGGCGGCTCGTAATAAAGCGCGGGCTTTGGCCTCGGTTTCCTGCCACTCAAGTTCAGGAACCGAATCAGCGACGATCCCGGCGGAGGCTTGAACGTACAAGGTTTGGTTACAGATAATTCCTGTGCGAATTGAAATGGCCAAGTCCATATCGCCGGCGTAGCTCAAGTAACCACACGCGCCACCGTAAATACCCCGCTTGACTGGCTCAAGTTTGTCGATGATCTCCATGGCTCGAACCTTAGGCGCTCCGGTCAAGGTGCCTGCGGGGAACGTGGCCTTGAGAACGTCGAGGTTACTCATTCCGTCTTTCAGCAAGCCTTCCACATTGCTGACAATGTGCATCACATGAGAGTAGCGCTCAACCACAAAGGCTTCAGTTACCTTGACACTCCCGGTTTGTGCAATTCGGCCAATGTCGTTGCGAGCCAAGTCGATGAGCATCAAATGCTCTGCACGCTCTTTGGGGTCGGCTTCCAATTCAGCTTGGAGGGCTTGATCTTGTTCAGATGATGATCCGCGGGGTCGTGTGCCGGCCAGAGGCCGAATGGTGACCTTTTGCCCTTCGGCGCAGCGCTCCTGACGCACCAGAATTTCAGGGGAAGCCCCTACAATATGGTAGCTGCCGAGATCATAGTAATACATGTATGGCGATGGGTTGAGCGATCGCAGTGCCCGATAAAGGCTCAGGGGGCTAGCGGAAAAAGGCCGGTTGAGACGCTGCCCGATTTGCACCTGCATCATATCGCCTGCCGAGATATATTCTTTGGCATGCCTGACGGCGGCAAGGTAGTCGAGCTTGTCAAATTGACGCTCTACTGGAGGAGAAGCGAGAGGCAACACCCTGGGTGTATCGATGCCACGCTGTAATCGCAGCGCCAACTCTGCCAATCGAGCCTGCGCCCAGGCATAGGCGTTTGCCTGTGAAGGGTCTGCGTACACAATTAGCTGCAGGGTGCCGGTCAGGTTGTCAATAACGGCCAGTTCTTCACACTGCAGCAGAAGAATATCAGGCGTGGGCAAGCCACCGGGCAAATGGCCATCGGCCAACTTGGGTTCAATATATCGAACCGTGTCGTAGCCAAAGTAACCGGCCAAGCCACCGCAAAATCGAGGCAAACCTGGCTGCAAAGCCACCTTGAAGCGACTTTGATATGAGGCGATGAAATCCAGCGGATTACCCTGAGCTGACTCCATCACCACATCATCGACCAAGACTTCCGTTTTCATGCTCGAAGCGCGCAACCAGGTACGGGCTGGAAGACCAATGAATGAATAGCGACCAAAACGTTCACCACCCAACACGGATTCAAGCAAAAAGCTGCGCCGGGCCGCATTACCTTGCCCCACCAGCTTGAGATACACCGATAAGGGTGTGTCCAGATCAGAGGGGGCTTTGCGCATGACAGGCACCCGGTTGTAGCCCTCAGCAGCCAGTTTGTTAAATTCAATTTCTGTGATCACAAATGGAAAACCTCCATCGTCAATGATAGCTGGGCAACAAACAGAACGCGAAAGGCGCGAGCCAGCGCCGAAACCCATGCCCACGCATCGAACCTTTCAACCACCCAATACCTGGCTGACCGCAGCCTACTGAAGCAGAGGTTCTTTAGGGCCTGTGAACACCAAAGATGCCAGTTCAAAAAGCAGCCAATTTCCCGATCAAATTAAATGTTTGGCACCCTACAGAAAAATCACACTACAGCCGATAACAAGGTCTGGACACTTGAGGGTCTTTTGAGATGTATTTTATGACCTTCATATCCAGAAGATTTTCCCTCATTAGGCTGCGTAGCGACAGGAGAAAAAATGGGAGCCATCGTGCCAGGCAACACATTTGGAGGCAGTAGTGATGTGTCATCAATGGTGGCTGAGCAGGAATTTGCTTATTCTGTGGCTGACTTTAACCGTGTGCGTGAGTTGATCTACCAACGCGCCGGGATCAATTTGCACTCCGGCAAACAGGCCATGGTGTACAGCCGTTTGTCGCGCCGGCTGCGTGAAACGGGGTATAAATCCTTCACGAGTTATCTTCAAATGCTGGAGAGTATCTCTGGTGTGGCCGCTGAGCAGGAGTGGCAGGAATTCATCAATTGCCTGACCACCAACCTCACTGCTTTTTTTCGGGAAGAGCATCATTTTCATGAACTGTCCAAGATGCTTGCTGATCGGGCAGGCAAACAGGTTCGAATTTGGTGCAATGCCGCTTCGACCGGTGAAGAGCCCTACTCTATTGCCATGACCGTGGTCGAAGCGCTGGGCCATAAAGCTGATGTCAAAGTCATTTGCAGTGATATTGACACCAAGGTGTTGGCCGTGGCCCGTCAAGGAATTTACTCTGCTGACCCCCGAGGCCTTACCTCAGAGCGCATTTATCGCCATTTTTTAAAAGGAAAAGGTGACAACCTTGGCCGCATCAGGATTCGGCCTGAAGTGGCCCGCCTCGTGGAATTTCGTATTCATAATTTGACAGATTCAAGATGGTCTCTTGGTGAAATATTCGATTTTGTGTTTTGCCGGAATGTCATGATTTATTTTGATGAGGGTACTCAAAGAAAAATATTGGAGCGAATTCATGCCGTGATGAAGCCTGGCAGCCTTCTGTTTGTGGGCCACTCGGAAAATTTTAGCGATTCGAGAGACCTTTTTCATTTGCGTGGCAAAACAATTTATGCAAGGGTTTCAAGATGAGCAATCTATTGGTTTCCAATAGTACGGTCAAGCTAAAAGAATTGAACTCCAGACCACGGAAACCAGGCGAGGCTTCTTTTTTCTTTTATGAAGCCCATTTCAAGACAGAAGCAGTAAAAATTCTTCCGGGTGAGTATTATGTTTCCAATGAAGAAATTTTGATCATGACCACTTTAGGCTCGTGTATTTCAGCTTGCCTGTGGGATCGGGCGGCCAAAGTGGGAGGAATGAACCACTTTATGTTGCCTGATGGAGATGGTGACTGTGCCCGTTATGGATCATTTGCGATGGAGTTGTTAATTAATGAGCTTCTTAAATTAGGAGCTTCGCGATCTTCACTTGAAGCCAAGGTGTTTGGAGGGGGGCAGGTGATGAAGGGCATGAGTGCAATTAATATAGGTGAGCGTAACACTATTTTTGTCATGGATTATCTAAAAACAGAGCGTATTCCAGTGGTTTCAAAAGATGTCATGGAGGTTTATCCGCGGAAGGTTTGTTTTTTACCAGTCAGCGGCAAGGCAATGGTCAAGCGTCTGGCACCAAGCAACCCCGATATCTTGATTACACAAGATCGAGCCGCGGCGCAAAAAGTAATACCCCAAGGTATGGGTGCCGGCTCAGTACTTCTTTATGAAAGAAACAAGTCATAAAAGGATCTCAAAATGGCTAAAACCCGAGTGATCGTGGTAGATGATTCAGCACTGGTGAGAAGCCTGCTCACAGAGATTATCAACCGGCAGTCCGACATGGAATGCATTGGGGCGGCCAGCGACCCTCTGGTTGCTCGGGAAATGATTCGCGCGCTGAATCCGGATGTGATTACGCTGGATGTTGAAATGCCGCGCATGGATGGCATTGATTTTCTTGGCAAGCTCATGCGGCTGCGTCCCATGCCTGTTGTGATGGTATCCACCCTGACTGAACGAGGGGCCGATGTCACACTGCGTGCCTTGGAATTGGGGGCCATTGAATTTGTCGCCAAGCCCAAAATTGGTGTAGCCGATGGTCTCAAACTACTGGCTCATGACATCACCGAAAAAATCCGTATAGCAGCCAAGGCCAAACTACGTCGTCCGCCTCCTTCTGTGAATGTGCCCCATGCCCCCTCAGTGCAACCAAAAGTGGCCCATGGCCCAGTGTCTGGAAATGTTCCCGGACATTCAGGTCAGCCACAGAGCTTGGCACGAATTTCGACAGAAAAAATCATATTTATTGGGGCATCTACAGGTGGAACCGAGGCAACCAAGGAAGTGTTGATGAATCTTCCGCCTGATTGCCCCGCTGTGGTCATTACGCAGCATATGCCGCCCGGCTTCACGCGCAGCTATGCGGCCAGACTCGACAGCCTGTGCCGCATCCATGTGGCGGAAGCCAAGGACGGCGAACGAATTCTTCCAGGGCATGCGTATATAGCTCCTGGGGGAATGCATTTGTTCGTAGAACGCAGTGGCGCAAACTATGTGGCGCGTGTCCAGGATGGCGAGCCTGTGAATCGCCACAAGCCATCGGTTGAAGTTCTTTTCAAATCGGCTGCTCGGGTGGTGGGGCCCAATGCGATCGGAGTGATGTTGACGGGGATGGGCGCTGATGGAGCAACGGCCATGCGGGCCATGCTGGATGCCGGCAGCTATAATTTTGTTCAGGATGAGGCCACATGCGTTGTATTTGGTATGCCACGAGAAGCTATCGCAGCCGGTGCTGCCAGCGAGGTACTACCTCTTAACCAGATTGCATCTCGTTTGATTGATAAACTGGCTGTCAAGAATGGAAGTATTTTGAATCGGGTTTAGTCTTACTGTGTCATCAAAAACTTGGCATGATAAGCCATCAAAATTCTACCTGGGCTTCTCAAAACATACGCTCCACGGAGATGTCCGCGCTCAGCGACACGTGCCAACGCCAATCACCACCCTGCGACATCGCCTGGCCTATGAACTTTTAAAGCGATTCAGACCCTGCCCGCATGGCAGGGTGTGTACTCAAAAACTCTTTTTGTGACGCAGTGAGCCTATCAGGCCTTGGATCTTATTTTTTGTATTAAAAAGTCGGTGACGCGCAATGCTTTGTCCATTCCACCGGCCATGGGGCCGTCAGTCAGGAATTGCCCGTGAATGCCAATGGAGGGAACACCGTTAATCTGGTATGCCTTGACAAGCTTTTCGGCTTGACTCAGTTTTGTGCTGATCGCGAAAGAGTTGAAAACCGCTGAAAACTGGGCCTGATCAACCCCCTGCTTGGCGAGAAACTCAATGATTTCGTTCAGATTGGACAACTTTGTTTTTTTGCCCTGATCAGAGGAGTGAATTTCATCGAAAACCTTGCGTTGAAGTTTTTCAACCAGCCCTAGGCTTTCCAGGGAAAAGTAAAGTTTTTGGTGGGCAACGAAGGGATCTTGCCTGAACGCCACAGGAACCCGGCGGAAGGAAATGTCATTCGGGAGCAGCTTGATCCAAGCTTCTAATTGTGGCTCGAAAGCATAACAGTGAGGGCATCCGTACCAGAAAAATTCTACTACCTCAATTTTCCCGGGGGCACCCCCTGGGGCAGGGGGGGTAATGCGGGCGTAATGCTTGCCTTCTATTGGGGTACCCTCTTGGCTTAATACGGCGCCAGGAAGGGCGATAGCCCCCCAACTGCAGGTGACCAAGCCTAAAGAAAATTCACGACGTTTCATGACCATTCCCTTGTGTGCTGATGAATTAAAACAGTACTGTGATGCAGAGAGTAAAGTGAAATCAATAAGCTGACTGAGCTTTGAACAAACTGGCATCCATACCTTCAGATTCGATCTGTATTTTGGCGGCATCGGCATCAGCTTTTTTTTCAAATGGGCCCAGACGAACTCGATAAATTGTTCGCCCGGACTGAACTTTTTCTGAGACCTTGGCTTCAAGATTGATCATTGCCAGCCGGGCGCGCTGTTGCTCCGCGTCCTCTTGGCGACTGAAGGCGCCTGCCTGAACAAAAAAAGTTCCGATTTCCTGATTGCCGCCTGAAGAAGATACCTCAGTTTCTGATCCAGGACTGGAGGATGTTGCAGGCACCACAACAGCTTGCTCTGGTGGTGGCAACACCACACCGGGCGGAGGAAAAGAGGAGGCCGTATTTCCGGTGGGTTTGGTGGGGCGGCCCTGAATCAGTGGATCATTGGGATTCCAGTGGCGGTTTTTTTGGGCTTCAGCATCGTCTTCGATGGCGGTTCGATGGGGCACTTTATTGACGAAGGGGCTAGGTGTTTTGTTGACATACAGTGTGATGCCAACGGCAAGGGCCAGGCCAATCAGCAGGCCGATCAACATGCCTTGCAGAAAGCGGCCCCGCTGAGGTTTGCTGAGAGCCGCAGAGGGAAGAGGGTGGATCATTGAAAAATCTCCAGCGCATTGGCGCAATTTTGCTCATTGATTGTTTTTTTATCGGAACCAATCATCGTTCTCTTCGCTGACGGGGAGTGTCACCTTGGGTTCAAAGATAGTCTTTTGTGTGGGTGTGCCATCATTCAAGCCGCCACCTCGCCATTTCGCGTGTCATGCGCAAAAATGAATATAAACGCCTGCTTGTTCATTTTACTCTGCTGCTTTTATCATTTTTCGGCTTCTGTAACCCGGATCAGTATGACAACAACTGCGCGCAGCATGACGACGGGGGTGTCTCGTGCTTGGCCAAGGCCCATGGGCCTTCCCAGCGTATCCAATGGGGCATGAAGCCTCGAACTCTTGATTTCAATGGGATTCAAATGATGACACGCCCTGGCTCAATGGTGGGCTCTGATGGTGGCGCGGGAAAAATCTCTCCATGGTTCAAAGTCGTGAAGACTTTGTCGCGCTGGTTGGCTGAAACCCGGGTATCTCCGCGAAACACAGTGGTGTTGTTGCCTCAGGTGGTGCATTTGCCGTGGGCTCGTCATGCCTGGGCTGATCAAATTGGGGGCTGGCTGCCTCAGTTTGAAACCCCTCAAACCCTCGCAAGAGCGTGGGCGCCGGCCTCGAAAGTTGAAGTAGGCATGATCACTTTTGATGTGGCCATGGATCGTCTCGTGGCCAAAGCCTTGCTGGCTCAGGTCATGAGTTTTGGGCAAGGTGATCAATTGGCCATGGAATATGCCTTGGGGGCTTTGGTACAAACTGCGCATGATATTGCACGAGCGGCAGCGTTGGTGCCTCCTGAGCAGAGGCCAGCTTATTGGCAGCATTGTCGAGAGGAGATCAAATGGGCAGGCAGTGCGGCCCAAAGAGAGCAAACCATTGTTCGTGTCGCCCTCGAATGGGCCGCTTTGCAGCCTCCACCTTTGTCAGACATTTTGTTCACGCCTCCAGTGAGGGTGGAGGCCTGGGGGCTGGTTCAGGCCGGAGGCCCTGACCCTTTGGCTCAGGCCGTGTGGTCGCATGCCTCGAAACAGGCTCACTGTGGCATGGTGAACCTTGATTCAGAAGTCCAGAATGATGACGGTAATTGGGTGCTGACGGGTTTCTCATCCACGTTGAAAATTGGAGCCTGCACTGACTTTGAAGATGAAGCCCAGCGATCTGCGGCCATTATTCTTCATCATGTGCAGCGCAATGAGGTGCCGGTGGCGGTTGTGGCTCAAGACCGTGTTTTGATGCGCAGGGTTCAGGCTTTGCTGAAACGACAGCAAGTTTCCGTTCAGGATGAAACAGGATGGAAGCTTTCTACAAGCACCGCGGCAGCATGCTTGATGGCATGGTTGACATGGTTTTCGCCCCAATCGAGCATGGACGATTTACTTGATGCCCTAAAAACACGACCACAAACCTTGGATCAAGCAGATCAGCTGGAGGCTGAACTGCGTAAAGGTGCCTGGAGGTCGATTGCCGACGTCCCTCCTGATGCATTGTCAGTCGCATCCAGGGTATTATGGGACGAGGCCCTGCAAGCGCGTGCCGAGTTCTCTGTGAATGCGGTTCAGTCTTTACATGATTGGGTGCTTGTACTTGAGCGGGTTTTGAAGTCTTTGGGTTTGATAGATTGGTGGGCCTCTGATTCTGCGGGAGCTCAAGTGACATCAGTTTTGCACCTTGGCAGCGATGACACAACTTGGCAGAGTCTTTCCCATGGTGCCGGTCATCTGACCTGGACGGATTTTGTGCAATGGGTTGATCTTTCCCTGGAGCACGCTGTTCTGATACCGTGTGCACCTTTGCAGCCCAAAGTTTTTGTAACGCCTTTATCGCAGGCCATTTTGAGGCCATTCGCAGCGGTCGTGTTTCCGGGCGCAGATGCCCATCAGTGGGGTGTTTCGGTGCATCCTCACCCTTGTCTGAGCCCTTCCCAGGCCCAGCTTTTCGGGCTGAGTTCGGTTGAAGTTCAAAATAATTCGCTCAGGTCGGCTTTGGGGCACTTGTTACGCGTGCCTCAAGTCACTATGTTGTATCGGGTTTCAGATGGCCAAGACCCGCGCTCACCAAGCCCTTTTCTTGAGCACCTGGCCCTCGTTTGGGCTCGATCATTTCCTGATGCTGATCTTCAAATTCAATGGCCGCAAATTTTGCACGGGAAAACACTGGAAACCATGCTGGTGAAGCCCGGCAACCCGAGCGCGCCAGAGTTGCTGCCCCTGAGTTTGAGTGCCAGTGCCTGTGACGCATTACGAAGCTGCCCCTACCAATTTTTTGCCTTACGCATGTTGGGTTTGAAAACTACCCATGAATGGGGAAAAATACCTGACAAGCGTGATTACGGCACTTGGCTGCATGATGTCTTGCATCGCTTTCACAGGGCGCGCACTGTCCCCTCAACATTACCAGAAGAGGCTGCTCATTTGCGCGCCATGGCTATTGATTCGCAACAGGCCATGGGCCTGACGGATGCGGAGTTTTGGCCTTATTGGGTATCGTTTGAGCACCTGGTTGATCCCTACTTAAAGTGGCTGCACGAACGTGACCAGCAAGGTGTACGCTGGGTGGCCGGCGAATTGGAATTGACTGCAAACCCAGTGAGCTGGAAAGGGGTGACGATGTTTGGAAAAATTGACCGCATCGATCAATCGAGCAGTGCGGAAGGGCGCGAGGTGATCGAGCTGATTGATTACAAAACCCGAGCCAGGCAAACTTTGAGCAAACAAATGGCCAACCCCACAGAAGATACACAACTGGCTTTTTATGCTGCACTCATGATGCAGCAGCATACGAGTTCTGAGCTGGTGTCAGGTTATTTGCCTCTTGATGATAAAGAAAGCAAACTCAACATGCTTTATCTGAGGGGAGTCAATGAAGCCGCTCACTTGCTGCTGGAAGGTATCGGCTCTGAGTTGCAACGCCTGCGTGAGGGCGCGGGCCTGCGGCCGCTGGGCCGGGGCCGTGTTTGTGATTATTGCGATGCAAGAGGCTTGTGCCGCAAGGATCACTGGGCCACCGAAGCATCAGCCCAAGAACAGGGGCTGCGATGAATTCAGCAGCTTATCAGTGTGATGGCCGGTCGGTGTCTGCCGACGCTTTTTACAACACGGCTTGTGACCCTCAGCGCAGTGTCGTGGTTGAAGCCTGCGCCGGTGCCGGCAAGACCTGGATGCTGGTGTCTCGGATGGTTCGAGCTTTATTGCAAGGTGCTCGGCCTCAGGAAATTTTGGCCATCACATTCACTCGCAAAGCCGCGGGTGAAATGCGTGATCGATTGATGCAATGGCTGAGTGATTGGCAAACTGACCGGGCCTCTGATGAAACGCGCATTCAAGTGCTTTGTGAGCGCGGCATGAGCCACCCTCAGGCTGAAGCGGCTCAAGCGGCACTGGGTGAACTTCACGAAACCATGCTCCGAGGGGGTCGTTCGGTTGAAATTCGCACCTTTCATGCCTGGTTTTCTCAGCTGCTTCGTTGCGCCCCCTTAGAGATGCTTGATGAATTGCAGCTCAGCCCGAATATGCAATTGCTGGAGGAAATCGATGGCCATACGGATGAAATTTTTCATCGCTTTTATTCCAGGCTGGTGACTGAAGACGGACTAAAAGCAGATTTTCAAGCCCAGGTGCGATTGCGTGGAAGATTCTCCACGATTGAATGGTTGAAGATTTCTTTGGCCAAGCGCCTTGAAATCGAGTCGGCTGAAAAAAAAGGCGTTTTACAGATGAGTGTGCCTGAAAGCCTGGGCACTTGGCCGCACACTGCCAACCCTTACTTGGCCATACATGACCCTTTATTTCGAGGGCTCCTGGACGAGCTACTTGAGCCATTGCGTCAAAGCCGTCACCAAACCTTGCAAAAAATGTGTGACGCAATAGAGGAGGCTCTGAAACTGCCTGACGAAAGGAAGGTTTTTGAGGCCATCAAGCGGCAACTATTCATCCAAAAAGGAGGGCTTAAAAAAATATTGCTCGGGTTTTCGCCCTCAGAGCAACTGGCAGAGCTTATCGTGCAAATTACTCAAGCCGCGCAGCAACGTGAAAGCCATGAAGAGCATCAGCGCATGGCTCGCCTGTCTTTGGCGCTGATCAAGGAATACATGGGCTATAAGCGTGAAAATGGCTTGGCTGACATGTCCGATCTGGAGCGATGTGCTTTGGCTTTGTTGCGAGACAGTGCTTTGACCGGTTGGATCCAAGAGCGGCTGGATACCCGTATACGGCATGTCTTGATCGATGAGTTTCAAGACACCAGCCCCTTGCAGTGGCATGCTCTTTACTCCTGGTTAAGCAGCTATGCGGGTTCTGGGGGCGGCTTCAGTGGGAAGGCGCCTTTAAACGTTTTTATTGTCGGTGACCCCAAGCAAAGCATTTACCGTTTCCGCCGTGCTGATCCCCGTGTTTTCGAAGCGGCGAGGGTTTATGTTCAACAGGGCCTCGGTGGTGCCTTTTTGGCATGTGATCACACCCGACGCAATGCACCACAAGTGCTGGAGGCGGTAAATCGTGTTTTTGATTCCGCGCAAGCAGCCGGGCAGTTTCATGGCTTTCGCCAGCACACCACCGCGTTGCCTCGGCTTGACAACCCCCCCACCCCCTGGCCTGCGTCTTTATGGGCTTTGCCGATGGTTGAAATGGAGGCCGAAGCTTCAGACTTGACGCTACAGGGCGCTACTGACGAGACATCTGATGCTCATCTGTCAGCCTCCAGCCTTTTACATTGGCGCGACTCTCTCACAACGCCTCGTGAAGAAGAGCGTGAAGATCGTCGACAACAAGAGGCGCGGCAGCTTGCACGTGCTATGGCTGCTGTGCTGGGCCATAGGGCCAGGCATCCCCGAAGCGGCAAGGCATTGAGCCCCGGCGATATTTATGTACTGGCCCGCAAGCGCGAGTCCCTGCGAATTTTGGGCCACGAACTTCACGCGCTGGGCATTCCGTTTGCCGCCCCCGAGTCTATGACCTTGATGGACTCCCCAGAAGTTCAAGATGTGGTGGCCTTGTTGGATTTTTTGGCGTCTTCCCGGCATCATCTGTCCTTGGCTCGTGCCCTGAAAAGCCCGATTTTTGCAACCTCTGACGCAGATCTTATTCAAATTGCGCAGCGGGTGAGTGTGTTACGCAGCCAAGGGGAGGAGGGGGCCTCTTCATCACCGGGCAGGGTGTCATGGTGGATGGCTCTGGAAAGCTTTTCTGAAGCCGAGATCAGCCCGGCTTTGCACCGGGCCCGTACCCATTTGCTGGCTTGGCGCCCCTTGGCTCGCCAGCTCACGCCCCACGATCTTCTCGACCATATTTTTCATCAAGGTGACATTTTTGAGCGCATGTTGGCTGCAGCCCCGCTCCATCAGCGCGTTCTTGCCAAGGATGCCTTGACAAGCCTGCTGGGCCAATCTCTCTTGCTCAATGGGGCACGGTATGCCACTCTCTACAACCTGGTACGATCTTTGAAGCGCCAGGCTATGCCATTGCGGTCATCGAGTTCTGCGGATGCAGTGCAACTCTTGACGGTTCATGCGGCCAAGGGCCTGGAAGCTGAAGTGGTTTTTTTGATGGATACCCATCCCTCAGATCAGGGGAACAACCATCCCAGCTTATTGGTCGACTGGCCGATAGACTCTGAAGCGCCCCGCACCTGTGCCTTTATTTATTCAGAAAAAAATTGCCCGCCTTCCCTTCAGTTTCTGATGGATCAGGAACAGGCCGCTCGCCAACGGGAAGAGCTGAATGGCTTGTATGTCGCCATGACCCGCGCCAAGGAATGTCTGGTTGTGAGTGCGCATGGGCGCAAGAAGCGCACGGCTGTGGATGGAGCCAATGTATCGACCTGGTGGCAGCGTGTCAGTGCGGTGTGTACCTTCTGCGAGCCAGCTTGTTCCGAAAGCTTGGTGCAGGCTGGGGCAGCAGATGCTCCGTCACGTATATGGGCTTTGCCGGTGCTTCGATCGGATTCTGCCGGGCCGATGCTTCTGCCAAGCCCGAATTTGGCCCATGAGCCAGATCTTGATATGCCTTTGAATGAATCATCCGAGGTGGTGAATTCTGAGGCCTCACAATTGGGGCAGGCGGTGCATCTGGTGTTGCAATGGGCCACTCAATCGGAGGCTGCCGAAGACCCAGGCCTTATGGTTCAATCCGCCGCAGAACGGTATGTCGTTGATGCAACATTGGTTTTAAACCATGTTCAATGCATTTTAAGCAGCCCCACTTGCGCGCCTTTTTTTGACAAGAAGCATCTCGAGTGGGCCGGCAATGAAGTTTCTATCACCGTGGAGGGGCGTGTTCAGCGCATCGACCGGGTGGTTGCTCAGAGGCAGTCCGAAGGGCGTCTGTGTTGGTGGGTTCTTGACTACAAACTCCATGAAACACCTCAAACACTGCCGGGCTACCAGAGGCAGTTGCTGGCCTACGCGGCCGCAATCGCTCAAGCCCAACCAGAAGATCATGTGCGCTGTGCTTTCATCACGGGCTTGGGTCAGTTGGTTGAGGTAGAGTATCAAAATCGGTCTTGAAGCCTGTTTTTATTGAAATCATCTGAATTGTTCATGGGTATTTTTCAAACTCGCCAAGCTTTGATGGCTGCCTCATTGACCTCGTGCTGCATCCATGTGGGGGTTTTTTATGCTTTGATATCTTGGGCGCATTCTGCTTCCAAGCCTTCGGTTTGGCAGCCCTTACAAGCCTCGATCGTGAATTTAAGCCCAACCTTCCACCAGCCACCTCCGGCTGTTGAGCCTCGTGCGAGGGCTTCCGACTTGAATGGGGGGCGGGCAAAACGTTCGCCCTATCGGGCTCCGGCGATGGCCCAGCCAATGATCAGCGGCCATCAGTCTCAGCCAAGCAGCACCGAACCGGCCCCTCAACACCTTGCGGTTGAGCCTCTTCAGCAAGCCCTTGAGTCATCCTTGTCACCGAAACACGATTCAATTGAATCGACGGACCCAATGGCGCACCCAGAAGCTTTTGGGCAGCCGTTTTTATCAGCACGCTATCAAGCGAGTCATCTCAATAATCCCAAAGCGTCATACCCCATGATGTCTCGCAGGCTGGGCGAAGAAGGGCGTGTGTTGCTGAGGGTATTGGTCAGTGCAAGGGGGGCCCCCGAACGCATTGAACTTCAGGTCAGCAGTGGCTTTCCCCGCCTCGATCAGGCTGCCATAGACGCAGTTTCCCGCTGGAATTTTGATCCTGCCCGTCGAGCTGAGGTGGCCATCGCTGATTGGGTTTCTATTCCTGTGGTATTTCGCTTGAACCCATAGTTTTCCAAATAATTGAGTCGCCCCTGCAAAACCTGCCCGACAACGACTTTCCAGACAGGCTCCAATCAAGACAAGAATCTCAAAGGTAATGAGCGGCAATGGGCATTTGCCGCCCTGAGCCAAAGGCGCGGGCCCGAACCCGGATAATCGGCGGCGCCTGACGGCGCTTGTATTCATTGCGTGCCACCATGCGCCGAATCCGTTCGATCAGTGTGCGGCCTTCGGTTTGCGTTTGTAGATCTTCCACGAAAGCTCGGGCTTGATTGAATTCAATCAGGCTCAGCCGATCGCCCTCAATGAGGTACTTGAGTATTTCATCGAGCACTGGGTAGGGAGGCAGGCTGTCGGTGTCTTTTTGGTTGGGGGCCAGTTCGGCAGAGGGTTCCTTGTCGATGATCGCCTGCGGGATCAAATCACGTCCGGCGGTGCGGTTCACATGGCGTGAAAGTTCAAACACCTCGGTTTTGTACAAATCCCCAATGAGGCCCAAACCACCGTTGGTGTCACCATACAAGGTGCAATAGCCCACCGCAATTTCAGATTTGTTGCCCGTGGTCAAGAGCAAATCACCGAAGGTGTTCGAATGCTCCATCAGCACAGTGCCCCGAATACGGGCCTGAAGGTTTTCGAGGGCCAGCCCTTGCAAGGCTTGACCATAGGTGGCTTGAAACTGGCGAGCATAGGCTTCAACCGTTGCAGCAATCGGGTGGGTGAACAGTTTGATGCCCAGGTTTTTGCAGAGGCTGATCGAGTCATCAACAGAGCCCGCCGACGAATAATACGAGGGCATGGTCACGGCGGTGACCTGGTCTGGCCCCAATGCCTGTGCCGCAAGTGCCAGGGTCAGGGCACTGTCAATGCCGCCCGATGACCCCACCACGGCCCGTCGAAAACCGCACCGACGGGCATAGTCTTTCAGGCCCAGCACAATCTGGGCCTGATAAAACGCCATTCTGCTCAGGCCGGCCTGGCTGACAAGCGCCAGCGGCCCACCTTGTAGCGTCAAGAATCGGCCGTCATGGAAGCCCAGGGTCGTGACCTCCTCCACAAAGCCTTGGGCTTCAAAGACGATGCCAGCTTCAGGCTCTACTGCGAACGACAATCCATCAAAGACGATTTGGTCTTGCCCACCAACTTGGTTGACATACAACAAAGGCAGGTTGTAGCGATGGCTGGCTTGGGCAAATACCTGGTGGCGCGATTCCCGTTTGTCAATGTTGGATGGGCTGGCATTGATGGCCACCACCAGGTCGGGTGCGGCATCGTGAAGCTGCCGGAAGGGGTTGATTTCGTAGTCTTGGCCATTGTCGTTCCAGCCATCTTCGCAAATGAGAAAACCGATCCGGGTGTTGCCCACTTTAAGCACGGGTGCTGGATCGTGGCCCGGCTCAAAATGACGACGTTCATCGAAAATATTGTAGGTCGGCAAAAGTTGTTTGGCATAAGCTCGCAGCACCTCGCCGCCTTGCAGGGCCAGCAAGCCATTACTGAGGGCCTTGCCCGGCCCCTCCCGAAACAGGGGGCTTCCAACCACCCAAACGAGCTGCGAGCATTGCCTTGAGGCTTGCTGCAGGGCCTCCAAGCCCTCGCGAATGCGTACCTGAAAGGCAGGGTCGTCGAGGAGGTCACCCGGGTAGTAGCCGGTCAGGGCCAGCTCCGGAAAAACAATCATCCCGGAGCCATCCCTCAGGGCCTGCTGAGCGGCTTCGCACATTTGGCGAATGTTGCCTTCAATGTCACCAACCGTGAAGTTCAGTTGGGCGAGAGTTAGTTTGAGCATCATGGGCTCCCGGTTTGAAACACTTGACGAAGATAAGCCAGAAACGTTGCATCTTTAGTGTTAACAGGCCCTGGAGCATCAAAAAGCGAGAATCAAGCCCAGCGAGGAGAGATCAATCTCTAAAATCAGGCAGCCTCATCAGGCTTCGGTATTGGCTGGCTGAATACTCTGTTGCCGAGGCCTGTTCTGCCGTTACTCCAATACCTTCACTTGGGTTACAAAATATTCAGTGTCACCAAAACATGAGGTGGGTAGGCCGCGGTGCTGTTCATAAACCAGCACCACGCGCTTGCCGATGGTGCGGTTGATTTGCTCAGCCACAGAATCATCTCGAACCGTGAACTCGAATTTGTCAGACCGGGTTCCGGGCACTACCACCATGGCAATCTCTCCCTCCCAAGTTTTGCAAATCCAGCCTTTGCGGGAAAACTTTTGAATGTAGCCTGCACGCTCGCCATCTGAGTAGCTCCATTGAAAAACGGCCCAGATATAAATCACAGGCATCAAAATAAGCATGGTCAGCAGAAGCGAGAGCCCAACAAGAAAGCGACGAGAGAGAGGTTTCATGGATTTGCTCAATTCAAAACGAAAAACTTAGGGAACCTCTGCAAAACCCCTCACGGCGATCGCATCTTTTCCCGAATGAGGTCTGCGGCCTTGGCTTTTTTGCCTGTAGCCTCCGCGACAGGCTGCAACATCCGCCTGGCATCCCCCATCCGGGAAAGGCGCGTTCATCCACGAGGGGTTTTGCAGAGGTTCCTTGGCCTCAAGGGAAGCTGGGTCAAATGATTGATTTTAAATCTTCAGTTTATGCGTTATCAGAAAGCCTCAGCAATACGGCACAATCGAAAGTATGCATCACTGATTTTGCCCACCATGACTGTTCCTTCACTGGCTGATGAATGCGCCATGCGCCTTGCCCTTGACCAGGCTCATCAAGCCAGGCTGATGGGCGAAGTACCAGTCGGCGCAGTTATTATGCGTCAGGGCGAAATAATTGCGACGGGCTATAACCGCTCGATCACAGCAAGCGACCCTACAGCGCATGCCGAGATCGTGGCCTTGCGCCAAGCCGCCACCTTGCTTTCAAATTATCGTTTGCCTGAGTGTGAATTGTATGTGACGCTGGAACCCTGTCCTATGTGTGCCATGGCCTTGATGCACGCCCGCATCAAGCGGGTCGTATTCGGAGCCCAAGACCCCAAAACAGGGGCAGCAGGCTCAGTCATCAATTTGTTCCATAACACGCAGCTGAACCATCATACTCAGATCGTCGGAGGTGTACTCAGCGAAGTTTGCGGCCATCTTTTACGAGATTTTTTTGCCGGGCGTCGTGCGGCATTGAAGCAGCAACGTCAACCACCCAAGCATATCGAATCCATTCAAGCCTTCGGTGACCCACCACATGCGGTCGGGTCTTGACCTGAAGTGCTCATCAGCTCAGTGATCTGAAATTTTCCCTATTCCTCGTCATGACATCTCTGACTCTTTTCAGCCCCAGCGGAGTTGTGCTGGGGGCACAACCCCTTCAGCGGGCCGCTCGGCGCCTGCGTGATCACGGTTTTGAGGTTATTCTCGACGAGGCAGTCAAACTCCGTCATCAGCGTTTCGCGGGCGATGACGATACTCGTTTATTGGCTTTGCATCGGGTGGCTGACCAAGCACCCAGTGTGGCATTGGCCACTCGCGGCGGCTACGGACTCACTCGCCTGCTTGATCGCATCGATTGGGCTCGTATAGAGCGCAGTATCGAGCGTGGCACGCGGTGGGTCGGGCACAGTGACATGACTGCATTGCAACTGGGCTTACTTGCTCATGGCAAGGCCCATGTGATCACTTGGGCAGGGCCATTGGCGTGCGGAGATTTTGGCGCTGACACAGTCGATGACATCACTGAGGCCTGTTTTTTGGAAGCCATGAGCGGCGTACTGGAGGCCCTCGGTTTCACCGAAGGAGGTTCCAGGCGTCGTCAGCCTCAGAATGCCCCGGTGTTTGATGGCCTGGAGGCTCAGGGGACTCTCTGGGGGGGCAACCTGTGTATGGTTGCCACCCTTTTAGGTACCCCGCATTGGCCCAGCCGACGTATCACAAAGGGGGGGGTTCTTTTTCTTGAAGACGTCAATGAACACCCTTACCGAATCGAGCGTACTCTGCTGCAACTGCACCAAGCCGGGGTATTGAGCGATCAAAAAGTGATTTTGCTGGGCGATTTTACCGATTATAAAAAGTCCCCGCTTGATGGCGGCTATAACCTTCATTCTGTGGTCAACCATTTGCGCGGCCTGACACGCACCCCCATTCTGACCGGGCTGCCGTTTGGGCATGGCGCAACCAAGATCACTTTTCCTGTTGGGCAAAAAATTCGGCTTGGCGTGAACGGCCGTGATGTGCTGATGGCTTGGGGTGATCATTCCTGAAAAAGAAATTATTGCATCTTCAAGGGCCAACCCAGTCAGTGAATGAACCTCTGCAAAACCCATCGATTATCCGGGGAAGGATGCAATTCTTGCGAGAGGTTTTGCAGAGGTTCCTTGAATTTTGAAGAACAAAGAATTGCGCCCCGATCTGTGCCTTTCTTTACGGACTACCCAGGCTCTTTCAAAAAGACAATTTGTTGAGCAACTTGAGTTTTTTGTGAATGGGCCGATAAAGAGTGTCAAGTGGGTGTGGCAACACACCTTGAACCCGTTTTCCTTGGTTTAAAGCTTTGATTGTTCAATCAAAATGCGCAAACCTGCTTTCAGGGCGCGCCCTCGCAACCGGGCACCGTCGAACAATATTGCGGTGAATCATGATTCCGCTGAAAGGAGCCTTATCGATGGGCAATGTAACCACAAGGTCTTCGCCCTTAATTCCTGTATCAGCCGTTCTGGGCGGTGAATTTTTGACCTTCCGACTCGGATACGAAGAATATGGAATTGACATTCTCAAAGTTCAGGAAATTCGTTCGTATGAGCCCCCTACCCGAATTGCCAATGTGCCAGATTACGTGAAAGGTGTTGTGAATTTGCGCGGCGTGATTGTACCGGTCGTGGATTTACGACTCAAGCTCAGTTGTCAAAGTGTGGAGTACAACAACTTTACCGTGGTGATCGTTTTGAATGTTCGAGGACGTGTTGTAGGCGCTGTGGTTGATTCTGTCTCGGATGTTTTGGAATTGAATGCCGACTTGATTAAGCCGGCTCCCTCCAAGAGCAGCACAGTCGATACTCAATACATCACTGGAATTGGCTCTGTCAATCAGCGCATGCTGATTTTAATGGACATTGAAAGGCTGATGATTAGCCCGGAAATGGGCTTGGTTGACGTCATGAGCGTTCACTGATCATTGACATCATTTGATAACTGTTTGAGGTACTCTATGAAATCAAATCATCTCTCGATCAGTCAAAAGTTAAACTTGGCGTTTGCCGTTGCGTCGAGTTTCATGGTGGCTTTGCTTGCCTTGGCTTATACGCAGATTGAAGGCTCCCTGAAAGTCCAAAGGACAAGCCAAGAAATGTCTCAGGGCATGGCGCTGACGGCCGAATGGCAGCAGCAAGTTCAAATTCATCTGTCCCAGAGTGCAGCTTTGCTGACGTCCCAAGATGCCTCAGAAATGCGAAAGCATTTCACGGGGTCGATGAAAAATACGGCTGATCGTATCAGCGCCATCGAAAAAGATCTCGAAACTTCGCTCAACTCTTCAGCAGATAAGAACCTGTTCAGCCAGATCACTCAGCGTCATCAGGCATACATGAGTCAACATGGCGAAGTACTTAAACTCGTCGGTGTCAATGGCGCAGATGAGGCCATGAAGAGCAAGCTCTTGCCCGCCGCACAATCGTATATAGGGGCTTTGCAAGACTTGCGCCAGAACCAGAAAGAATCCCTTGAAAAACAAGTAAGCAGTTATTTCGCGGCAGTTCACGCAGCGGAATGGGTCATGTTGGGTTTGGCGGTGCTGGGGGTCAGTTCAGGAGCTTTCTTGATTGGCTCAGTCCGTCGATCGGTCAAGGGCCCCTTACAGCTCGCAATTCAGACCACACAAGCCATCGCCTCTGGAGACCTGTCCGCTCCCCCAATTGAGGCAGATTCTCGTGATGAAATTGGACTGCTCTTGAGCAGCCTTGGTTCAATGCAGCACTCTTTGCGCCAACTTGTCGGCAGCATCCGTCACTCCACGGACCACATCTCCACCGCCAGTGTCGAAATTGCTACTGGCAATCAGGATCTTGGGAACCGCACCGAACAAACAGCATCGAATCTCCAGCAGGCCACTTCCTCAATGGACCAGCTGACCAACAACGTGAAGCAAAGTGCCGACAGCGCTCGCCAAGCCAACCAATTGGCATCCAGTGCGGCAGAAGTGGCTGCCCGGGGAGGGCAAGTGGTTTCCCAGGTGGTCAGCACCATGGATGAGATCAATGCCAGCTCGAAGAAAATTTCTGACATCATTGGTGTGATTGACGGTATTGCTTTCCAAACCAATATTTTGGCGCTGAACGCGGCGGTTGAAGCGGCACGGGCCGGCGAACAAGGGCGCGGTTTTGCCGTGGTGGCCAGTGAAGTGCGCAGCCTCGCAGGCCGCTCTGCTGAAGCTGCCAAGGAAATCAAATCGCTCATTGGCGCCAGCGTTGAGCGGGTTGAAATTGGATCCCGCTTGGTGGAAGATGCTGGAAGCACCATGAAGGAAATTGTGACCTCTGTGCAGCGGGTCTCTGACATCATCAGTGAAATCAGTGCGGCGGCCTCTGAACAGAGCGATGGTATCAGCCAAGTCAATACTTCAGTGCTTCAACTTGATCAAATGACCCAGCAAAACGCTGCTTTGGTCGAACAGGGTGCTGCCGCGGCAGAAAGCCTGCGTGATCAAACCAAACGATTGTCCCAGCTCCTGGAGACCTTTAAACTGAGCGGACAAATGATCGGCGAACACTCAGCCTCGGCTTCTGTCAGGTCTGAGATTCAAAATTTTTCGACTGCCCCATCGTTATCCAAACCTGCTCTTCACTCCAGAGTGGGTCAGGGCGCCCACATGCCTCGCCCGGCTGTCAAGACGGCAGACACAAACACAAAATCCGGTCGAAGCCATGCACCAGTAGCCCAGGCAAAAACGGCCAGCCAGCCTGTGCCGGTATCTGCTCCAGAGTCTTTGGCAGATACAGCAAAACCCGGCAAGCATTCTGCGCCAAGCTCCGGCTCAGCCTCGGCACTGAAAGCTGGAACCCAACCCATCAATACATCTGCTTCAACTTCATCAAGCCAATCCGACAATACCTCAAATGACGGCGACTGGGAGCACTTTTGATCCACGATGGAAGCAATGCTTAGGGCCCGTTCGCACTGGCATCTTTAGTGTGAGCAGGCCCTGGTTTTTTTCTGATAAACAGGCTGTTGACAGGGTGGGGTTTCCAGGATAATTCGATCTCTTTCTGGCTCTTTTCATGGTGATTTGACCGGAGACTCGCCCGGCGCATCAAACTCACCGCCCACTCCTCATGGATCTTCCGGTTATTGCTCCGGGCAAGCGCTATGCCTTGCCCCGCTCCTTAGGCTCCTCTGATGCCCTGCTGCTGGCTCGCTTTGCACATACGCACAAACTGCAAGGGCGTGTTTTAGCCATCGTTGTGGCTGAACCTTCTGATGTCCAGCGACTTGAACAAGAATTGGCCTTTTTTGAGCCGGGCTTGCAAATTGCCGTGTTTCCCGATTGGGAAACGCTGCCCTACGATACATTTTCACCCCACCAGGATCTCATCTCTGAACGCTTGGCAACCCTGTGGCGTATTCAGCGGGGGCAAGTGGATGTGGTTTTATTGCCGGCAACAACAGCCTTGGTGCGCTTGGCGCCTTTGAGTTTTCTGGCAGCCTACACCTTCGAATTCCGGCAAAAACAAAAGCTCGATGAGGCCGCCCTCAAGAGCCAGCTCATGCTTGCGGGCTACGCGCACGTCACTCAGGTGGTGTCACCAGGCGAATATGCCGTGCGCGGAAGCCTGATCGATCTCTTTCCTATGGGGTCGCTTGTGCCCTATCGGGTTGATTTGTTTGGTGATGAGGTTGACAGCATTCGCACTTTTGACCCTGACACCCAGCGCAGCCTGTACCCTGTGCCTGAAGTGCGATTGTTGCCGGGCCGTGAATACCCGATGGATGAAGCTGCTCGCCATGCTTTCCGGGCCCGCTGGCGCGAGAAGCTCGAGGGCGACCCTGGTAAATCCCGCATTTATAAAGACATGGCGAGCGGTATTGCCAATGCTGGCATGGAATATTACCTGCCGCTTTTCTTTGATGACACAGCTTCGGTGTTTGACTATTTGGGTGAGCAGGCTGTGTTGGTTCTCCATGGCGACATGGACGAGGTGTTGCAAAGATTTTGGCGTGACACCCGGGAGAGACATCGATTTTTGCAACATGACCCGGAGCGCCCTATTTTGCCGCCTGGCACCTTGTTTTTGTCACCGGAAGAATTTTTCGTGCGTACGGCTCGCCATGCCACACTGGTGATTCGAGGCCCCAGCGAGGTCGATTGGGCCCAACCTCTTCCCAAACTCAATGTGGATCGTGGCACCACTGAGCCGCTGCACAAACTGCAACAGCATCTTGAACAAAGCCCTGATCGTACTTTGATTGTGGCCGAAAGTCAGGGCCGACGGGAAAGCCTTCTCGAGATGCTGCGCGAGCATCATATTGATCTGCCGAGCGTTGCTTCGCTGAATGAATTTCTGCAAAGCCCGCATCGCATGGCTATCACCGCTGCATCTTTGGCCGAGGGCTTTATCTGGCGGCAACAAGCCGCTACGCCCGCAGTTTGCCTGATTACTGAAACCGAGCTTTTTGCCAGCAGCCCCACCGCCCGCCGGCGCCGCAAACAGGAGCAGGCCAGCGATGTGAATGCGCTGATCAAGGACCTCTCCGAACTCAAAGTGGGTGACCCTGTGGTACACGCCAATCATGGAATTGGGCGGTATGTCGGGCTCACACTGATTCAGCTGGCTTCAGGGTCCGAATCAGGGCAGGGCCCTGGCGAATTTTTACATCTTGAGTACGCCGACAAGGCCACACTGTATGTGCCGGTGGCTCAGCTGCATTTGATCAGCCGCTATACGGGGGTGAGTCCGGAAGAAGCTCCATTACACCGTTTGGGCTCAGGCCAGTGGGAAAAGGCCAAACGTAAAGCTGCCGAGCAAGTGCGTGATACCGCCGCCGAACTGCTGAACCTCTATGCCCATCGGGCCGCACGGGAAGGGCACGCCTTCCGCTATTCCCCTCAAGACTATGAAGCCTTTGCTACCAGCTTTGGCTTTGAGGAAACGCCTGACCAGAAAGCTGCCATTCATGCCGTCATCCAAGACATGATCAGCCCCCGGCCGATGGACCGACTGATTTGCGGGGATGTCGGCTTTGGCAAAACTGAAGTCGCCTTACGAGCTGCGTTCGTGGCAGTGATTGGAGGCAAGCAGGTGGCTATTTTGGCGCCCACCACCTTGCTGGCCGAACAACATTATCAAAATATTCTTGACCGCTTCGCACCATGGCCGGTTAAGGTGGCTGAGGTCTCTCGCTTTCGTTCCGCCAAAGAAATCAAAGCCACGCTGGAAGGGTTGACTGATGGCACCATTGATATCGTCGTGGGCACCCACAAGCTGCTCAGCCCGGATATTCAATTCAAACGATTGGGCCTGCTGATTATTGATGAAGAGCATCGCTTTGGCGTTCGACACAAAGAAGCCATGAAGTCGATGCGGGCCGAGGTCGATGTATTGACCCTCACTGCGACTCCCATTCCCCGCACCCTGGGCATGGCACTTGAAGGTTTGCGTGATTTAAGCGTGATCGCCACAGCGCCCCAGCGCCGTCTGGCCATCAAAACCTTTGTGCGGGAAGAAAACAGCAATACCATCCGTGAGGCCGTCTTGCGCGAGCTCAAGCGGGGCGGTCAAGTTTACTTCCTTCATAACGAAGTGGAAACCATCCAAAATCGGCGCAATACCCTGCAAGCATTGTTGCCAGAGGCTCGAATCGCGGTAGCCCATGGCCAAATGCCCGAGCGTGAACTGGAAAAAGTCATGAAAGACTTTGTCGCGCAGCGCCAAAACGTACTGCTGTGCTCAACCATTATCGAAACCGGCATTGACGTTCCCAGTGCCAACACCATCATCATCACCCGCGCCGATCAGTTTGGTCTGGCGCAATTGCATCAGTTGCGGGGGCGTGTAGGTCGATCGCACCATCAAGCCTATGCTTATCTTTTGGTCCCTGATGTCGAGGGGCTGACCAAGCAGGCAGGGCAGCGTTTGCAAGCCATTCAAGACATGGAAGATCTGGGCTCGGGTTTCTATCTTGCAATGCACGACCTTGAAATTCGCGGCGCGGGAGAGCTTTTGGGTGAAAACCAAAGCGGCAACATGATGGAGGTTGGCTTTCAGCTCTATAACGACATGCTCAGTGAGGCCGTCCGGTCATTGAAATCGGGCAAAGAGCCTGATCTGCTTTCGCCCCTGAGTGCCGTCACGGAAATCAACCTGCATGCCCCAGCCCTGCTACCCACCGAGTATTGCGGCGATGTTCACACGCGATTGTCTCTTTATAAAAAACTTGCCAGCGCTGCCAATGCAGATCAAATTGACTCGCTCCTCGAAGAAATCACTGATCGCTTCGGCAAGCTTCCACCCCAAGCCCAGACCCTCTTTGACGTGCACCGTTTACGTGTACAGGCCAAACCTTATGGGGTGATCAAAATTGAGGCGACACCTGCACTCACCCTGATCAACTTCCACCCCAATCCACCGGTCGATGCCTTGAAGATCATTGAACTGGTGCAAAAAAACCGGCATATCCGCTTGGCAGGTAATGACAAGCTGCGTATTGAGCGTACCCTCCCTGACCCGAAGGATCGTGCCCAGTTGGTGCGTGATGTTTTGCGCGCACTTGGGGCGCCCAAGGCGGCTTGAGGCTTGGGGTACTCTGCAAGATGGGCTCAATCATCTTGTATGCGGAATAACCCGAATAAAATGTTGATTAAAACGCTCGGAGTTTGATAAACTTGAGCGTATTAGTAGGTTTCTAATTGGCCAGCGCTGACCCCATCCTGGTCATCAGCAGCACCCACTTATATTTCATTCATTATTCCTACGGTTCATGCCACGTTCCAGGAGAACAACATGCGTTTGACCACCAAGGGTCGTTTTGCCGTGACCGCCATGATCGATCTTGCGCTTCGCCAAGGCTCGGGCCCGGTGGCGCTGGCGGCTGTCAGTTCCCGGCAACACATTTCATTGTCCTACCTTGAACAACTGTTTGGCAAATTACGCCGTAACGAGCTTGTAGAGAGCACACGAGGCCCTGGTGGAGGGTACACGCTAGGCCGTAAAGCCTCAGACATCACCGTGGCCGACATTATCTTGGCTGTTGATGAGGCCCTTGATGCCACCGGCTGTGGCGGCAAAGAAAACTGCATGGGCGAAGACGCCGGTCGCTGCATGACCCATGATTTATGGGCCGGCCTGAACGCCAAAATGATTGACCACCTTCATTCAATCAGTCTTGAAAAGCTGGTGGATGATCAACTCGCCAAAGGCCTGTCTATTGAAAACCAGCGACTCAAAAGGGGCATCTCCAGCCAGCCGGTGGTCAAACCCATCAAAATCACCGCCCCCAATTCTGTATTTGCTTTGGGCTCAGCGTTGCGCGAAGTGAATGGCAAGTAAGCGTATAGGCCTTTTCATCGTCAGATCAATACATTTGTCTCCTCAATTCAAGCTGGTTTATTCCTCCCCATCATGACTCCGCATTTTCCCATTTACCTTGATTATGGCGCCACAACACCGGTTGATCAGCGGGTGGTTGACGCCATGATTCCATGGCTCCGTGAGCACTTTGGCAACCCGGCATCTCGCAGTCACGCTTGGGGCTGGGAAGCTGAAGAAGCAGTTGAAGCAGCCCGAGGCCATGTGGCCTCACTGGTTGGTGCCGATCCGCGTGAAATCATCTGGACATCAGGGGCCACCGAGTCCAATAACTTGGCGCTCAAGGGGGCCGCCCACTTTTACCGCAATCGCGGAAAACACCTGATCACCGTCAAAACCGAGCACAAGGCTGTTCTGGATACCCTACGCGAACTGGAGCGTCAGGGTTTTGAAGTCAGCTACCTTGATGTACAGCCCGATGGCTTGCTTGATTTGAACACATTCAAAGATGCACTTCGCCCGGACACCATTGTGGCGTCGGTCATGTTTGTGAATAACGAAATCGGCGTGATTCAAGATATTGCTGCTCTGGGTCAATTGTGCCGTGAGCGTGGCGTGATTTTTCATGTTGATGCGGCTCAGGCCACCGGAAAAATTCACATTGATTTGGCCAGCCTTCCCGTTGACCTGATGAGCTTGGCTTCCCATAAAACTTATGGCCCCAAAGGCATTGGCGCTCTTTATGTTCGTCGCAAGCCCCGCGTTCGCCTCGAGGCCCAGATGCATGGCGGGGGGCATGAACGCGGCATGCGCTCGGGCACCTTGGCCACCCATCAGATCATTGGCATGGGTGAGGCTTTCCGTATTGCCCAAGCTGAAATGGCCACCGAAAACGAGCGTGTCCGGGGGCTCCAGCGCAGGCTGCTTGATGGCCTGGCCTCTATTGAAGAAACTTTTCTCAATGGTCACCCTACCCAACGCATTCCGCACAACGTGAACATGTCTTTCAACTTTGTCGAGGGTGAATCTTTGATCATGGGGGTTAAAGGTATTGCTGTGTCTTCAGGGTCGGCCTGCACTTCGGCCAGCCTTGAGCCGAGCTATGTGCTTCGTGCTTTGGGCCGAAGCGATGAATTGGCCCATTCGTCTTTACGCATGACCATCGGGCGCTTCACCACCACAGAAGAAATTGATTACGTCGTCATCACCCTGAAAGACCGGGTCTCCAAACTGCGTGAACTGTCGCCTCTTTGGGACATGTTCAAAGAAGGGATTGACCTCAACACCATCCAATGGGCTGCCCATTGAGCCTCAAGGAAAACCAACATGGCATACAGCAACAAAGTCATTGAGCATTATGAAAACCCTCGTAACGTGGGCACCCTCGACAAAAGCGACCATACGGTAGGCACCGGCATGGTTGGTGCACCTGCTTGTGGAGACGTGATGAAGCTTCAAATCAAAGTCAATCCTGCCACAGGACTCATTGAAGACGCCAAGTTCAAAACCTACGGCTGTGGCTCCGCGATTGCTTCCAGTTCTTTGGTCACTGAATGGGTCAAAGGCAAGTCGCTGGATGAAGCTCTGGCCATCAAAAACACCCATATTGCCCAGGAATTGGCCCTGCCTCCTGTCAAAATTCATTGTTCCATTCTTGCCGAAGATGCCATCAAGGCGGCGGTGAGCGACTATCGCTCAAAGATGGTGGTGGCCACTTCGAGCCTTGTGTCTGAGGCCCATTGAGCCATGGCCGTCACCTTGACAGACTCCGCAGCCCGCCATATTACCCGCTACCTGACAAGGCGAGGGAAGGGCATGGGCATTCGTCTTGGGGTCAAGACAACCGGGTGTTCCGGACTGGCCTATAAACTTGAATACGCAGATAATCCGGCCCCTGAAGATATTGTCTTTGAAGATCGGGGTGTCAAGGTCCTGGTTGACCCCAAGAGCCTGCCTTACCTCGATGGCACCGAACTTGATTTTGTTCGTGAGGGTCTTAACGAGGGCTTCAAATTTCGCAATCCCCGGGAGAAAGATCGATGCGGCTGCGGAGAGTCCTTTCGCGTCTGAAGGGGGCTCTCCCCAAAAATTCTGTTGTTTCAAGGGGGTGCCGATGAACCTCAATAGCAATGATTTTGAACTTTGGGGCCTTGAAACTCGATTTGAGCAAGATCCTTCCTTGATTGATGCCCGCTGGAAGGCTTTGCAGGCTGAGGTTCACCCTGATCGTTTTGTAACACAGGGAAGGGTCGCTCAAAGCCTGGCCATGCAATGGTCTGTCCGGGTCAATGAAGCTTATCGCCGCCTTAAAGATCCTCTCAAGCGGGCTGCTTACTTGTGCGAGTTGCGAGGGTATCCGGTTCAATCTGATGCTCATCCGCAAATGCCAAGGGATTTTTTGATGCAGCAAATGGCTTGGCGTGAAGCCCTCGAAGAGTCCCAGACTGTCACAGCACGAGTTCAGTTGAAAGAAGACATTCAGGCCAGCCGTGAGCAGGCTTTTATTTCTTTAGCATATTTTCTGGATGACCACCCTGATGCTGGGCAGGCGGTGCAATGGCTATGTCGCTTGATGTTCCTGGATCGGTTATTACAAGATTTACGTCGCCATGGGGCTGATGATGCTGCAGTACCGATCTGAGTCAAAGGATGAATTTTGATGGCTTTGTTACAAATTTCTGAGCCTGGGGGCGGGGCCGATCCACATCAAAGGCGTATTGCCATCGGGATTGATCTCGGAACCACCCATTCTTTGGTGGCAGCGGTTCGTCATGGCCTGGCTGAGTGCCTGCCTGATGAAGCGGGCTGTGCTATCGTTCCATCGGTGGTACGTTACTTGCCGGAAGGGCGTCGGCAGATTGGTTCTGAGGCGCTGGCCCATGCGTCGATCGACCCACAAAATACCCTCATGTCGGTGAAGAGGTTTATGGGCAGGGGCGCGGCAGATGTTTCCCATCGTGATCAATTGCCCTATCAGTTCAGTGATTCAGCCGGTATGCTGCAAATTCAGACCGTGCAAGGCTGGAAATCTCCCGTTGAAGTGTCCGCAGAAATTTTGGCCATGTTGCGCCAGCGTGCTGAAGATACCTTCAACGATGATATTTTCGGGGCGGTCATTACCGTTCCGGCCTACTTCGATGAAGCTCAAAGGCAAGCCACCAAAGATGCCGCTCAAATGGCTGGTTTGAACGTGCTTCGCCTGATGAACGAGCCAACCGCCGCCGCCATTGCCTATGGGCTCGAACATGGCATTGAGGGCTTGTATATGATTTACGACCTCGGTGGTGGAACCTTTGATGTCTCGCTGTTACGACTCAGTCAGGGTGTTTTTGAAGTCATTGCCACGGGGGGTGACTCAGCCCTCGGGGGCGATGATTTTGACCGTCTGTTAGCCCAGTGGGCCCTCCGGCAATCGGGCTTGCTGGCCCAAACTCCCGAAGATCAACGCACTGTTTTGATGGCAGCCCGCCAAGCCAAAGAAAAACTCTCTTTGCACGAACACGCCATTCTGGCTTGCCCCCTTCATGCCGGTGATTTGTCGGTTCGGGTGTCGCGTATGCAGTTTGAGGAATTGAGTCAGGTTCTGCTTCATCGTACGATGTACGCCGTGCGTCAGGTGCTGGACGATGCGCGAATCAGTGTGGCTGATGTGCAGGGCGTTGTGCTGGTGGGCGGAGCCACCCGCATGCCAATGGTTCCAAGGGCTGTAGAGGCTTACTTTGCCCAACAACCCTTGACCAATTTGAACCCGGACGAGGTGGTTGCGCTGGGTGCGGCGCGTCAGGCACATGCCTTGGCGGGCCATGTTTCGGCCCATGATATGTTGCTGCTGGATGTGATTCCCTTGACACTGGGCCTGGAAACCATGGGTGGCCTGGTGGAGCCCATCATCCCGCGTCACAGCCCCATTCCAAGCGCCCGTGCCCAAAATTTCACGACCTTCCAGGATGGTCAGACAGCGCTTGCCCTTCATGTGGTACAGGGCGAACGAGATGTCGTGTCTGAATGTCGTTCCTTGGCGCGCTTCGAGCTTCGCGGAATTCCGCCCATGGTTGCTGGTGCTGCCCGTATTCGGGTCACGTTTCAAGTGGACGCCGATGGCTTATTAAGTGTGTCTGCACGCGAAGAAAACTCTGGGGTTGAAGCAATGATCAATGTCAAACCCAGTTACGGACTCACTGATGATGATGTGGCTCGAATGCTGCGCGAAGGCTTTGCAAGCGCCGACAACGACTTGCAAGAGCGTACTCTGCGAGAGTCTCGTGTCGATGCCGAGCGTATGTTGCTGGCCACACGATCAGCCCTTCAAGCCGATGGTGATATCCTCAATGAGAAGCAGCGCCGTATCATTGAAAGCCTTTTGCGCAATCTGGAGGTGCATCATGAGGGTCAAGACGCCCAAGCCATCATCAAAGCCATTGAAGCGCTGGCCCATGGCACTGAGGCTTTCGCTGCTGAACGCATGAACCGAAGCATCCAGCAGGCCTTGACAGGCCGCCGGGTAGAAGACATCTGAGCCCTATTTCATGCCTATTATCAAAGTTCTACCCCATCCGGAGTTCTGCCCTGCAGGAGCGGCCTTTCAAGTCATTTCCGGAACCTCTATTTGCGAAGCTCTGCTCGAAAACAATATCCCCATTGAGCATGCCTGCGAAATGAGCGCCGCCTGTACCACCTGCCATGTTCTGGTGAGAGAAGGGTTTCAGAGCCTCAATCCCCCGGATGACATGGAAGATGACCTGCTCGACCGTGCCTGGGGGCTGGAAGCTGATTCTCGCTTGTCGTGCCAAGCCATTGTGGCTCAAACGGATCTTACAGTCGAAATTCCCAAGTATTCTGTGAACCACGCCCGCGAAAACCACTGAGCAGCCGACATTCTTCACTGAGCGACATCAGCCCGATGTCATTTGAACCACGCTGGTTCATGGCACAGCGTAAAAAAGCTGCGTCAATCTCGGGCTCACAACGACCGGAAATCGGGGCAAGGTCACCATCTTAATTTCCGACAACATGCGGGAGTACAGCCCAAAAGCCTGTCTTATCCTCGCATTTGATCACGCCTTCAAGATCGAAAATTTCCTCAAACGAACGCTTTTACCAGCGCCCGGGGGTCTTCACAAGACTGAGGAATAAACATGGCAACAGCGAAACCCGCAAAATCTGGGGCAGCCGAAGTGCCAGCAGCAGAGGCCAAGCCACCCAAAAAAAGCAAGCTCAAGTTGTTCATCATCCTGATTTTGGTGCTTTTGTTCTTGGGCGCCGGAGCCGGCGGATTTGCCGTTTTCATGATGAAGAAAAAGGCTGCTGAAGCTGCGGCGGCAAACGATGAAGGGCATGACGATGGAGAAGATTCGCTCCATCAAGAACAAGAAGCCAAAAAGAAAACTGCATCGATTCACAGTGGCCCTCCAGTATTTGTTGTGATTGATCCTTTTTCAGTGAACTTGGCTGATAAAAATTCAGATCGCTATGCCCAAGTTTCAATCAGCCTGCAAGTGATTGATGGCAAAAGTGCAGATGAGTTGAAACTTTACATGCCCATCATCAGAAACAACATTTTCATGGTGCTGGCTCACAAAACTGCCGAGGAGCTTCTGGAAAAAAGTGGCAAGGAAGCCTTGGCCGAAGAAATTTTAAAAGAAGCAAATCGACCTATGCGGGAATATCAAAATGCAGGAAAAGACAAAAACCGGCCCAAAGACCCCATTTTGAAAGTGTATTTTTCAAATTTCATTATTCAGTAATTGCGCACAATCCACCGAATGACCTCTAAGCAGTGAGTTGTCATGAATCAGCAAATTCTCTCCCAGGATGAAGTCGATGCCCTTTTACAGGGCATTACTGGCGAAAGCCAAAAACTTGAAGAAAAAGAAGTTCAAGAAGGCGGCATTCGAGATTACAACATCGCCAGCCAAGAGCGGATTGTTCGTGGGCGTATGCCGACGATGGAAATCATCAACGAACGCTTTGCCCGTAATATTCGAATTGGTCTGTTTAATTTCATTCGGAAGAGTCCGGAAATTTCAATCGGCGGCATCAAGGTACTTAAATACAGTGCTTTTTTGCGTGAAATCGTGGTTCCGACGAACCTCAACTTAGTGAGTGTTCGCCCCTTGCGTGGAAGTGGCTTGATCGTGTGCGACCCGACCCTGGTTTTTGCCGTGATTGATGCCCTCTTTGGAGGGTCAGGGAAATTTCATACTCGTATCGAGGGCCGTGATTTTTCACCCACCGAGCAGCGCATCATCACACGCTTGGTTGATGTGATTTCAGCCGAGTATAAAAAGGCTTGGCAAGGCATTTACCCGCTGGAGCTTGAGTATCAACGCTCTGAGATGCAACCTCAGTTTGCGAATATTGCCACACCCAGCGAAATTGTTGTAGCGACTTCTTTCACCCTGGAGGTTGGTGAAACCACCGGCACCATTCATTTTTGCATCCCTTACGCCACCCTGGAGCCCATTCGGGATGTACTTTACTCAACCATACAAGGTGACAGCAACGAACCAGATCGACGCTGGGTCAACCTGCTCAAGCAGCAAATTCAAGCCGCGCATGTTGACCTGATCGCAGAGCTTGCGCACGCGCCTGCCACCGTGGAGCAATTGCTTGCTTTCAAGGCAGGAGATTTCATCGAACTTGATCTCAAGCCCTCGATTGTGGCCAAAGTTTCAGGTGTTCCAGTGCTGGAGTGTCACTATGGCACCTCAAATGGCCACTATGCACTGAAGGTGGATCAATTATTGTCCAGCTCGAACTCAGGCTGGCTCGGAGAAAGTCATGTCTGACACCCCTCAAAACCCAGTCTCAGAACAAGATGATATGGCGGCTGAATGGGCAGCCGCATTGGCTGAGGCGGGTGCTTCGAGCTCGTCGAGTGGCGGTATGCCCACTGATGTTCAAATTTCCCCTGATCAAGTCGCTCCTGCTGAATTTACGAATTTCAATGATTCCCCCGGCGGCATAGGGCAGAACAATGACATCAATATGATCCTGGACATCCCGGTGCAACTCACTGTTGAGCTGGGGCGCACACGAATTCCGATCAAGCACATTTTGCAACTGGCTCAAGGTTCGGTGGTTGAGCTTGAAACCATGGCCGGAGAACCGATGGATGTTTTGGTCAATGGCTACCTGATTGCCCAGGGTGAAGTGGTGGTGGTGAATGACAAGTTCGGCATCCGGCTGACGGACATTGTCACCCCTTCCGAACGTATGCGTCGACTGAGCAGGCTGGCTTGATCATGGAAACATTAGGCACAGGTTTTTATGTGGGCTTCATGATCATTGTATTGATGATTCCCTTGGTGCTTTACCTGCTCAAACGCAGCCCTCTGAGCCGATCTTTGGGGGGGATGGCAGAGGGGGCACCAATGCGAATTCTGAATTCGATGACGCTCGGCCCAGGGCAAAAAATCATCACCCTGGAAGTGGGCAAAGGCCCCGACAGGCGCTGGCTGATCGTGGGCATCACATCGCAGTCTATGACGACGCTACACGAAATTTCTGTGGGTAGCGCGGGCCAGTCAGAGGCAGAGTCGCCGCCCCTCGAGGCATTCCAGCAACTCTTCTCTCGGTTGCAATCGAGAGTCAAGCGGCATGGCTGAAAACCGTTCAGTGAAATGGCAACCCCAAAGACCCGATCGGGTTCTTCGCATGGCTTGCGCCGGTCTGGCCATGGCCTTGTGGCCCCTGAGCAGCCTGGCTCAATCAGGAAACTTGCCTTTGGTGGTGGCTCAGGGGGCCGGAGGCACGCATTACTCTGTACCTGTTCAAACGCTGCTGTTCTTCACTGCATTGAGCTTTATCCCTGCGGTGTTGCTCTTGATGACCAGCTTTACACGCATTGTGATTGTATTGAGCTTGCTGAGGCAGGCCATTGGAACTCAGGCAGCTCCTCCCAATCAGGTCATTATCGGGCTGAGCTTGTTCCTGACTTTTTTTGTGATGGGCCCCACGCTCGACAAAATTTATGCCCAGGCGTATCAGCCTTATCAAGCGGGTCAGGTCAATTTTGAGCAAGCCCTGAGTGAGGCGGAAAAACCTTTACGCAGCTTCATGCTCAAACAAACGCGCCAGTCTGACCTGTCTCTGTTTGCCAAGATGGCCCGCATTGACCCCTCGGTCAATATGGCTGATGTACCGTTCAAAGTGCTGGTGCCTGCTTTTGTCACCAGTGAACTCAAAAGCGCCTTCCAGATCGGTTTTTTGATTTTCATCCCTTTCCTGATCATTGACATGATTGTCGCCAGTGTGCTGATGAGCTTGGGCATGATGATGCTCAGCCCTGTGCTCGTCGCCCTGCCATTCAAGCTGATGCTTTTTGTTCTGGCCGATGGATGGAATCTGCTTTTGGGCTCCCTTGCGGCCAGTTTTGTGGTTTGATTTTTTGAAGCGGGGTTCACCATGGATGCACAACAGGTTTTTACCTATGCCCAACAAAGCCTGTATCTTTTGTTGATGGTTTCCGCCCCACTGCTTTTGACTGTGCTGTGTGTGGGTCTGGTGGTCAGCATTTTTCAGGCAGCCACACAAATCAATGAAGCGACCTTGTCTTTCGTTCCCAAAATTTTGGCGGCAGTTGCCGTTTTGGTCTTCATAGGCCCATGGATGATTTCTTCAATCGTAGATTATCTTCAACGTACTCTGCAAAGCATCCCCCAAGTGATCGGCTGATGAACCCGATGCTGACCTTCAATGAAGCCCAGGTGATGCAGTGGATCACCCCCTTTATTTGGCCCTTTGTGCGTGTGCTGGCCCTGTTCAGCAGCATGCCCATTTTGTCTCATCGATCTATCCCGACCCGCGTCAAAGTGGCCTTGGCTTTCCTGATCACGATTGGGGCTCAGGCGTCCCTCCCGGAAATTCCGGTGATTAATCTCAATTCATCAGAGGCGCTATGGGTGCTTTTGCAGCAAATTCTGATGGGAGTCTGTTTAGGCTTTGCTGTCCGGTTGGTTTTTGCCGCCGTAGCTCTTGCCGGTGACTTGATCGGTACGCAAATGGGGCTAAACTTCGCGATCTTTTTTGACCCTGGCATGGGGGGTCAATTGACTTCACTGGCTCGGTTTCTGGGCACCATCACCAGTTTTTTTTTCGTGAGCATGAATGGCCACTTGATACTCATCAGCGCCGTCGTGAAGAGCTTTGAAATTTTTCCTGTGAGCTCTGAACCCTTCAGCTTTCTACGCGAGCTCAAACCCCACCTTTGGGGCGCTGAAATTTTTACAATGGCGCTTTGGATGGCCTTACCCTTGACCTCAGTGTTGTTGTTTACCAATGTGGTTCTAGGTGTCATTTCACGGGTGGCCAGCAGTTTGCAGATTTTCTCGATCGGGTTCCCTGTCACTGTAGGGGTGGGCCTGTTCGGTTTATATTTGAGCCTGCCCAGTATGCAAGCGCCTTTTACAGTCATGCTGGAGCACATGCTGGCTCGTTTTCAGTGAGGTCAGGGGGCACTCACTTGCCCACCAAGCCGTGCCGTATCGCATAAACCGTCATTTCAGAATTGTTTGCCAAGCCGAGTTTTTCGAGTACACGAGCCCGATAGACACTCACAGTTTTGGGGCTGAGGGTGAGCTCCTCGGCAATGTCAGAGAGGCGCTTCCCGGATGCAATCATCATCAGGGTTTGCAACTCGCGATCAGAAAGTTTATCGTGAGCCACTTGAGAGCTGGGTGTGGTCAGGCTTTCAACAAGCATTTGGGCGATTTCAGGGGTGACATACTTGCGGCCCTGCGCTACGGTGCGCACCGCTGAAATCAATAAAGTCGGGTCTCCCCCTTTATTGACATACCCAAACGCTCCTGATCTTAAAGCACGAATAGCATACTGTTCTTCGGGGTACATGGAAACCACCAAGACCCTCAAGGCACTGCCCTCCTCTTTGAGGGCATGTAAAACATCCAGGCCGCTGCGCCCGGGCATACTGATGTCGAGAACCAAAACATCGCACACCGCGGATCGCAACAAAGAGCGTAACTCACCATAATCGGCCGCTTCGCCAACCACTTGAATATCGGTGGCGTCTGAAAGGGTATCTCGAATACCTCGACGAATAAGTGCATGGTCATCACACAAAATGACTTTGATCATCAAAGACCTCCCCAATCTGTGGGGTCAGAAGAATGTTTTTTCTGCGGGGTGTTGGGGCTTGCGGCACGCTCACTTGAAACTTCTTGATCAGAAAGGGGAACCGACAGAATCAGGGTTGTTCCGCTGGAGGTGCTGCTGATATCGATCCATCCGCCTACGGTTCGGGCCCGTTCCTGAAGCCCCCTGATGCCAAAAGACCTGACCTTGCCGAGATCAAGTTGATTCAAACCCCGACCGTTATCACTGACCTCCAGTGATAAAACACCACCCGCCAACGAAAGATCAATTTCCACACGGTTTGCATGAGCATGTTTTGATATATTTGTTAGGGCTTCCTGGGCCGTACGGTAAGCCACCAGCGGAACTCCTGAGGGTAAATTCAAAATTTCTGGTGGAAGCCGCAGTATGCAGGGAATGCCGGCACGCTTCTCAAAGCGCCCGGCCATCCATTGCAAAGCCGCCACCAAACCTTGCTCTAAAATTGCCGGACGGAGGTTGTGCATGATACGCTGACTGGCCTCAATGGCATGGGTTACCATTTCAAGGGCGGCTTCCATACGAGTTGAAATTTCAGGGGCATCAATGCGCCGGGATACCCAAGCCAAATCCAGCTTCAGTGCGGTCAGCGCGCCCCCGACATCGTCATGAATTTCCCGGGCAATCGCGGCACGCTCCAGCTCAATGCTGGTTTGTAAATGCTGCGCAAGCTCTTGTAAACGTTGCTTGGAGGCCTGAAGTTCAAGGTCAGCCCGGCGACGGGCACGGCGGGTCACGCAGGCTTCAAAGGCATGAAGCACGGCGGGCACCAGGCGTACCAAATTGTTTTTAAGAATGTAATCACTGGCCCCGTTGCGCATGGCTTCGACGGCAGTATCTTCCCCGATTTGGCCAGAAACCAATAAAAATGGAAGATCAAGGCCGCGTGCTTTAAGCAATTCCAAGGCCAGCAAACCGGAAAAGCCTGGCAAGTTGTAGTCTGAAATGACAACGTCGATATGACTTTTCGGGTCATCAATGACCCCTAAAAAATCAGATTCGTTGTCAACACGAATGATATCTACCGTCAATCCGTCCCGAATCAAGTGGGCGCAGACCAATTCGTGATCAAGTTCTGAGTCCTCAAGGTGGAGAACTTTCAGCGCCTCATGGTTTTGGAAGAGTGTCATGGTTTCCGAGTATGGCTTGCATCAGGAAGTTTGCCATGGGTCTGGCATACCTTGCGATGGAGAAAGACCTTTTTGCTTTGGGCTGATGTTTGCTTTCGACACCCCAATTCGAACAGGCTGCTAAAGCGTATCGTCACGCATTTCAACAAAAACAAGAGTGTTCAACATGGGCACAAATTGGAAATAGAGCCTGCTTTTCCCTCATCTTTGCCCTAATGTTTTGCCTTGGACTGCCGAAAATGGGTCGCATATACGGGAAGTTTGAAGCTGCCCTGCCTGGTGCAGAGCATTCAAAAACACCTTTTTATAACGAAGCATTGTTTGTGGAGCATGACCTTGATGGACAACGCGCCCGACCCTCTGGAAGCAAGCTATATGCCTCTGCCCACAGCCGCAGACCTGCAGGACAACCTCATGTCAGCGACGAATGATTTGGATCGTTTGCAAACATTGCTGTCAGACGCCTGTGAAACCCTGATGCAGCGGTTCTCCGGAGCCTCTGAGCAAGTTCGATCCCTGCAAGAGGCTACAGCAAGCAAAGGTTCGAATATTGACCCCGATGAAATTTTTCAGGGGGTGCTTCAGAACTTATGCGGGGCTGTCATTGCCTTGCAGTTTCAGGATATGGCCTGTCAGCTCATTGATCATACTCACCGACGACTACGTAATTGTGCAGACACCCTGGCTCGGGAAACCTTTGGACAGGATGATGAAGAAGGGGGTTGCGTGATTACGCCGGCACCTCTTCGCCCCAATCCCGTGACCCAGTCTGAAATGGACGCGGGGTCTGTTGATTTGTTCTGAAACCAAGACTGCCCGGAGAAAGCTATGCATTCAATCCTTGCCGTAGACGATTCAGCCTCGATGCGTCAGATGGTCTGTTTTACCCTGAAAAGTGCCGGTTACAACGTGGTTGAAGCGGTGGATGGCCAAGATGCCTGGGAAAAATCAAGCAGCCGCGACTTTGACTTGGTTCTCACCGATCAAAACATGCCCCGCATGGACGGCATCAGCCTGACAAAAAAACTTCGGGACACCCCCAAATTCAAGGCAACCCCGATTTTGATTTTGACCACAGAATCGAGTGATCAGATGAAGCAAGCGGGTCGTACTGCAGGCGCGACGGGTTGGCTGGTGAAACCCTTTGACCCTGCCAAATTGCTGGAAGTGATTAAAAAAGTGGTGCGCTAAAAAATATCCACACAAAATACGGGAGTCAGTATGGCCGATTCATCTATTGAAAGTGGTACCGGTGCAGGGATTGATCTGAGTCAGTTCTACCAGGTCTTCTTTGAAGAGGCGGGAGAAAACCTGGATCGCATGGAGCAACAGCTCCTGGAGATCAATCTTGATGCCGCAGATGACGAAGAACTCAACTCGATTTTCCGATGTGCCCACTCAGTCAAGGGCGGTGCAGCTACTTTCGGGTTCAGCGATGTGGCCGAGCTGACCCATCAAATGGAAACTTTGCTCGATAAACTGCGTCGGCATGAACTCCAACCTACCCCTCAGATGGTTGACGTGCTGTTGCAATCAGGTGATGCGCTTCGAGCACTCCTGGCACGGCATCAAGGGGCCGAAGAAGGCGAGGTTGACACCACAGAATTATTGTTCAATATCCGTGCTTTGAGTTCTGGCGAAAAGCCCATGTTTCTCCCGGAGGCTCCGGCCGCATTGAGCTCATCTTCTGCGTCGGAAAATTACCGGCCTTCCGGCCCTGCGAGTTCAGTCATAACACCTGGCCCCCAAACTGGTAAAAGTGGGTTAAGGCACCTGGAGCTCCGGGTAGGCCCACTGGACAATCCGAAGCAAGCAGAAAACTTGCTCGAACTGTTTCAGGAAATTCCTAATTTAGGCACCATTGAAGCGCTGGATGGCGGAAAGACTGAAGATGGAACCCGACGCTTCAAGGTTGTCACGTCCAGCAGTGACAGTGACCTGCTGGACCTTTTTACATTCCATGTGTCGCGGGATCAAGTGCACTTGATCCCGATCCATACAGAGTCGGCCTCCCCCCGGGAAGTCTCAAAATCTGCTGCAAAAGAGGCCTTGCCGGGTGCAGATCTCGGCTACGGTTTTTTTGAAGATGCGCCCGGCTCACCCAAAACTGAAGGCCACCCGATTGAGTCTTTGATGATCGCCTCAGATCAAACGAGCCCAGAACCAGCAATGATGAATGTGCCGATGGCCCAGGCAAAAGCATTGCCAAAGGCCAGCCCCAAAATTGACAAACCAAATGCCGGCTCTGAAGCCACGACCCTTCGGGTATCGGTCGAAAAGGTGGATCAACTCATCAATTTGGTGGGCGAATTGGTCATTACCCAGGCCATGCTGGCACAAAATAGTAAAAATATTGACCCTGCGCTTTATCAACATTTGGTGGCCGGCTTGGCCGACCTGGATCGCAATACCCGCGACCTTCAGGAATCCGTCATGTCAATTCGGATGATTCCTGTGTCGATGGTGTTTAACCGCTTTCCCCGCATGCTGCGCGACCTGGCGGCCAAACTGGGTAAAAAAGTTGAATTTTTGGCCTTGGGAGAATCGACCGAGCTTGATAAAGGCTTGGTGGAAAAAATCACCGACCCTCTGACCCATTTGGTTCGCAACAGTTGCGATCACGGCATTGAGCCGCAGCAGGAGCGCCTGGCCAAAGGCAAGCCCGAGCACGGCACCATTACCTTGGCGGCATCGCATCAAGGCGGGTCCATCGTGATTGAAGTGCGTGATGATGGCCGCGGGCTGTCACGCGAGAAGCTCATCCGAAAGGCCCGGGAGAAAGGCATTGACGCTCCTGACAGCCTGAGTGACGCTGAAGTCTGGAACTTGATTTTCGCCCCCGGTTTTTCAACCGCTGATGTGGTCACCGATGTCTCTGGCCGTGGCGTGGGCATGGATGTGGTCAAGAAAAATATACTGGCCTTGGGCGGCACGGTCGATATTGACTCTGTCGAGGGCTACGGGATGGGGGTGATCGTTCGACTGCCCCTGACCCTGGCCATCATGGATGGCATGAGTGTGGGGGTGGGTGAAGAGGTTTATATCCTGCCCTTGTCTTCGGTGGTGGAATCATTCCAGGTTCAACCCGACATGATTCGCACCATTGGCGGGGCTGGCAGGGTTGTGGAGGTGCGTGATGAATACATGCCGGTGCTCGATCTTGAGCAGGTCTTCGGGATTCCGCGGTTTGATTTTGAAAACGTCAGCGGGATCATGGTTGTGGCCGAAGCCGAGGGGGGGCGGGTGGCCTTGATGGTGGATGAGCTTTTGGGTCAACAACAAGTGGTTGTCAAGAACCTGGAAGCCAACTACCGAAAAGTCAATGACATCTCGGGCGCCACCATCATGGGTGACGGCCGAGTGGCCCTGATTCTTGATATTGCAAGCCTGGTTCGCAGGGCGCGTCATTGAGTGCCAGAAACAATTTCAACTCTAGATGAAGGCAAATAACCTATGCTGAAATCTGTCAAGAACTCTCTTATGCTTTTAAGCGGACTGTTTCTTCTGTCTCTTTTGATTATCGTCATGCAATCTCAAAAACTACAGACTGAGTTGGTGCGAGCCGCAGAGAACATTTTTGTCAGCAAAGACGTTGTAGCAGACATTCTGCCCCCTCCTCTTTACCTCATTGAAATGCGATTGACATTGTCGATGGCGATTGAAGGAAGCCTTCCTGTCGACGAAGCTATCAAAAAATATCAAAAATTGGTGTCTAGTTACGATGAGCGTATCGCGCACTGGTCTCAAAATTCTGCCATGGGTTTGGAGAAAAAATTGGCAGGTCGTCAACATGAAACCGCCAAGCGATTTATGGCTGCTGCTAAAACCCAAATTTTAGATAAATTGGCCAGTGGTGATAAACAGGCAGCTCAAAGTCATTTGGCCCAAGTGCATTCAATGTACATTGAGCATAGAAACAGTGTCGATGAAACAGTTGCCGAAGCCAACATGTTAATCACCAGTTCACTTGAAAATTTTGGTACCCATGTTTTCCTGTGGGTCTTTGGGTCTGTCATTGTTGCGGTCATGTTTTTCCTGACCTGGAAAATTTCGACTCAAATCATCAAGCCGATTCAAGCATCCTCTCAATTGGCCCATGGAATCAGCACGGGAGACCTGACCCAACATCTTGAGCTGTCTGACAAACTAGAGGTGGCTCAGTTGCAAAAAGCCCTTCTCGAGATGCAAAACTCCCTGCGTAAAATGGTGGGTCAGGTGCGCCAATCTACAGACAACATTCATCACTCCAGTGCTGAGATTGCCCACGGCAATACCGATTTGAGCCATCGCACTGAGCAAACAGCGGCTAACTTGCAACAGGCGGCTTCTTCCATGCAGCAGGTGACAACCATGGTCAAGCACAGCGCTGACAATGCCCGCCAAGCCAACCAGTTGGCCGCTCATGCCGCTGAAGTGGCTGCTCGGGGCGGCCAAGTAGTCACCCAGGTGGTGAGCACCATGGATGACATCAATGCCAGTTCCAAGAAAATTTCTGACATCATCGGTGTGATCGACGGAATCGCCTTCCAGACCAATATTTTGGCTCTGAATGCCGCGGTTGAAGCGGCCCGGGCGGGTGAGCAAGGGCGTGGCTTTGCTGTGGTAGCCAGTGAAGTTCGTAGCCTTGCCGGCCGCTCTGCCGAAGCCGCCAAAGAAATCAAATCCCTCATTGGTGCCAGTGTGGATCGTGTTGAAACCGGGTCTCGTCTGGTTGAAAATGCCGGCAGCACCATGAAGGAAATTGTGAGCTCGGTGCAGCGCGTTTCTGACATCATCAGCGAAATTACCGCAGCCTCCACAGAGCAAAGTGAGGGCATGACCCAAGTGAGCCATTCTGTGATGCAGCTGGATCAAATGACGCAACAAAATGCAGCCTTGGTCGAGCAAGGTGCTGCTGCCGCTGAAAGCCTTCGGGATCAGGCCACCCGCTTGGCACAGCTTGTCAGTACATTCAAGATTGCCAGTGAGGCACAGGCTCAGTGGGCAGGTGGGGCGCTTGCAGGCAGCAAAAGCCCGCCTGAAGTTCAATCAGCCCTGCACTCGGCTACAAAATTCACAAGTGATCAATGAGCATCGGCCTGAGCAGGGGAAGCGCGTTCAATTTTAACACCACCGAAGGTACCACTATGGACATGATCAACGACGCCAAACAAATTGCCCGCCTTGAGGCACAACGTGCTTCCAGCGAGGGGGGGGAATTTCTGACATTTCGCCTGGGTGCTGAAGAATACGGCATTGACATTCTCAAGGTACAGGAAATTCGCTCTTACGAGCAACCCACCCGAATAGCCAACGTGCCTGATTTCATCAAAGGGGTTGTGAATTTGCGCGGAGTGATCGTGCCTATTATCGATTTGAGGTTGAAACTGGCGTGCGCAAGTGCTGAATACAACAGCTTCACGGTGGTGATTGTCTTGAATGTTCGCAAGCGCATTGTGGGCGCAGTGGTTGATTCGGTATCTGACGTTCTTGAACTGAGCAAAGATGCCATCAAGCCTACCCCCAGCATGAGCTCTTCCGTAGACACCCAGTACATCACGGGCATTGGGTCCATCAGTGATCGTATGTTGATTTTGATGGACATTGAAAACCTCATGGCCTCAGCAGATATGGGCCTGATGGATGGCTGAATCGTTCGCAGGCCTTCGCATGGGGGGGTGGCTGGTCATTAAATTTCTTGAGCTCAACTGATGCGCATGCCTGGTTGGGCACCGGGCCAAGGCACAAGAATATACAGTCCTGGGTTGGATTTTTCATCGCTATGACCTGCAGCCAGCACCATGCCCTCGCTGACACCAAATTTCATTTTGCGTGGCGCCAAATTGGCGACCAATACCGTGAGTTTCCCGATCAGGTCGCTCGGCTGATAGGCACGTCGGATGCCACTGAGCACATTGCGCATTTTGGGACGGCCTTGCTCATCAAGTTCGCCGATATCCAGGGTCAGCTGCAAGAGCTTGTCAGATCCTTCAACACAACGGCAATCGATGATTTTGGCCACTCGAAGATCCACTTTGGCGAAGTCTTCCATGCTGATCGTTGGCGCTAGGGCTTCTCCGCCCGGGGCCATGGGGGCTTCTGGAATGCTGCTTGTAGGCGCAGGAACCGCCAGGAGAGCCTCCACAAGCTGAGGGTCAACACGCTGCATCAGGTGCTTATATTCGCCGATGACATGGGCGCCCAAGGTCTGCTGTGCATCTTCAAAACGCAGCGGGGCAAGGTTCATGAAGGTTTCGACCTGAGCAGTCAATGCGGGTAGCACCGGCTTGAGATAAATGGTGAGGAGGCGAAAGGCTTCCAGGCAGACGGAACAGACATTGTGCAGGAGGCCTTCTTTCCCCGCCAGTTTGGCCAATTCCCAGGGTTTGTGTTGATCGACGTATTCGTTCACACGGTCTGCCAGAAGCATGATTTCACGCAGGGCTTTGCCAAAGTCCCGCTCTTCATAACACTGTTCGATGGTGGTGCAGCGGGCTTGCAAGGTATCCAGAAGGCCGCGACCTTCAAAACCAAAATCTCCTGAGAGGCGTCCGCTGAAGCGTTTGGTCAAAAATCCGGCGGCACGGCTGGCGATGTTGATATATTTCCCGATCAGGTCGCTGTTGATACGGGCAACAAAGTCGTCTGGAGTGAATTCAACATCCTCGACCCGGTGATTGAGCTTCGCAGCGAGGTAGTAACGCAGCCACTCGGCATTCAAGCCGAGTGAGAGGTATTTCAATGGAGAGATTCCCGTACCGCGACTTTTGCTCATTTTGTCGCCACCCAGGGTAATGAAGCCATGTACGAAGATTTTGTCGGGCACTTTGCGCCCGCTGAATTTCAGCATGGCGGGCCAAAACAAGGTGTGGAAATAAGTGATGTCCTTGCCAATGAAATGAACCTGCTCTGTTGTCGGATGGTTCAGAAATTCATTGACATCCTGGCCTGTTTTTTTGAAGTGCGCCCCAAGGGAAGCCAAGTAGCCAATCGGGGCATCCAGCCAGACGTAAAAAAATTTACCCGGAGCCTCTGGAATTTCAATGCCAAAATAAGGAGCGTCTCGGCTGATGTCCCAGTCACTCAGGCCAGTATTGCCACTTTCGTCGGTATTGAACCATTCTTTGATTTTGTTGAGAACTTCGCTTTGCAAGTGACCAGAGTGAATCCAGGTTTGCAAAAATTCAACACAGCGAGGGTCGCTCAGGCGAAAGAAATAATGCTCACTGCTCTTCAGTACCGGGGTGGTACCCGTCAGGGTTGAATAAGGGTTTTTTAAATCAATCGGGCTGTAAACTGCCCCGCAAGCCTCGCAAGAATCGCCATATTGATCTTGAGCGCCGCACTTCGGGCATTCGCCCTTGACATAGCGGTCAGGCAGAAACATCCCCTTGACTGCATCAAAAAATTGCTCAATCCACTGGGTGCGTATCAAACCTGAATTTTTCAAGGCCCGATAAATTTCCTGCGCCAGAGCGTGGTTTTCGGGGGCGTCGGTCGAGTGCCAGTGGTCAAAAGAGATGTGAAAACCATCAAGATACTGTTGTCGATCGGCGGCAATGTCGGCCACAAACTGCTGGGGTGTTTTGCCTGCTTTTTCGGCACCGATCATGATCGGGGCACCATGGGCGTCATCGGCACACACAAAGTAAACCGTATGGCCGCGCATGCGCTGGAAGCGCACCCAAATGTCAGCCTGGATGTATTCCATCATGTGCCCAATATGAAAGGGGGCATTGGCGTAGGGGAGGGCAGTGGTTACAAAAAGCTGGCGCGTTGAAAGGCTCATGGGTGGCGAAGCGTTGAAAAAAGTCAGTCGGATCCGCTGATTTTAGGCGCTCTGCATATCTGGCGCGTTTTGAGGCCCAGAATTGAAAACCCCAGAGGGCTGGTCGAGGTTAGACTGCACAGATCCACACTGCACTGTTTTGATTCCTTACACTATGCTGTCAGATTCTGCTTTACGCGAAGCGCTTCAATCGATTGTTGACCCTTTAACGGGAAAAGACTTTATCACCACACGCCACCTGAGCTGGTCGAGCCCTGAGCCCGACCGGGTCGTGCTGCGTCTGGCCTTGCCTTACCCGGCCCGCAGCCATTGGCCTGCCCTCCAGCAATCCCTTGAGGCGGCTGTTGTGGCGGTGGCACCCCATCTGAAGGTGTCTGTTGAAATTGACACTCAGGTGCTTGCTCATGCCGTGCCGCGAGGCCAGCAGCTATTATCCGGGGTCAAAAATATCATCGCTGTCGCATCTGGAAAGGGTGGTGTGGGCAAAAGCACCACCGCGGCAAATCTGGCGCTCGCTCTGGCTGTCGAAGGCGCGCACGTGGGCTTGCTGGATGCTGATATTTATGGGCCAAGTCAGCCCTGGATGATGGGCCTGAGTGGGCACCAACCCAAAAGCCTTGACGGACAGGTTATGGAACCCCTCGAAAACCATGGTGTCCAAGTGATGTCTATTGGTTTTTTGGTCGATGCTGATCATCCGATGATCTGGCGTGGGCCCATGGCCACCCAGGCCCTGGACCAGCTTTTGCGGCAAACACGTTGGCATGATCTTGATTATTTGATTGTTGATATGCCTCCGGGTACAGGCGACATCCAGTTGACGCTCTCTCAACGGGTGCCCCTGACTGGTGCAGTCATTGTCACAACACCCCAAGACATTGCCCTGCTGGATGCCCGCAAGGGCCTGCGTATGTTCGAAAAAGTCAATGTGCCGATTCTTGGCATTGTTGAAAACATGGCTATTCATCGCTGTTCTGAATGTGGGCATACTTCGCATATTTTCGGTGCGGAAGGGGGCCAAAAAATGGCGGCCCAGTACGGCGTTGAGTACCTTGGTGGCTTGCCTTTAGCGCTCTCCATTCGCGAGCAGGTTGACAGTGGAAAACCAACCGTGATCAGCGAGCCCGAGGGGAGCATCGCGGCCACCTACCGCGACATTGCGCGCCGGATGGCCGTCAAAATTTCGCAATTCGGGAAAGAGTATTCTTCAAAGTTCCCGATCATCACGGTGTCTGGCACAACCTGATCACATCTAAGGTACCCATGAGCATTAAAAGTGACAAATGGATTCGCCGTATGGCTGAAGAGCACGGCATGATTGAGCCTTTTGAACCTGGCCAGGTTCGGAGTGATCCGAAGGGGAACCGTATCGTCAGCTATGGAACTTCCAGCTATGGTTACGATATTCGCTGCGCCTCTGAATTCAAGGTATTTACGAATATTTTCAGTACAGTCGTTGACCCTAAAAATTTTGATGAGCGCAGTTTTGTAGATATTGAAGCAGATGTTTGTGTGATTCCGCCCAACAGCTTTGCATTGGCCCGCACGGTTGAATATTTTCGTATTCCACGCAATGTGCTCACTATTTGTTTGGGTAAAAGCACTTACGCCCGTTGCGGTATTATCGTCAACGTCACCCCTTTTGAACCCGAGTGGGAGGGTTATGTGACCTTAGAGTTCAGTAATACCACACCCTTGCCTGCCAAAATTTATGCTGGAGAAGGTTGCGCGCAAGTTCTTTTTTTCGAAAGCGATGAAGTTTGCGACACCAGCTACAAAGACCGCGGCGGAAAATATCAGGGGCAACGCGGCGTCACGCTGCCCAAAACCTGAACCTGTCTGTGGCCGGGCTTGAGCTTGCTCAGGCGATGGTGGTCAAATCCATGACTTGGCTGCGGCTAAAAACCGGGCGGCGTTCTTTCCCTGATATGGCAATCACGGCACGGCCACGGCCCTGGCGTTTGGCTTCATAGAGGGCTTGGTCGGCGCGTTTGAGTGCCTCTGTCAATGGCTCATCCCGGCCTGGCTGCACCACACCAAAGCTCAAGCCCAGCTTGGCCAGCCCCGGCGTTGCTTGACGACCTTCCAACCTCGAAACAATGCGTGCAGCCACCGTCATGGCTTCATCAACTGTTGTATCTGGCAGGAGCACCGCGAATTCGTCGCCACCTAATCTTCCAGCGATGTCCAATTCACGCAGGGTATCCCGAATGCACAGCCCGACCTGTCTCAGCGCATCATCTCCTGCTGCATGACCCAAGGTGTCATTGATTCTTTTAAAGTAATCAATGTCAAACATCATCAGGGCCATGTCAGAACCTGGCTGGGTGCTCAGGGCCCGAGCACAAAGCTCATGAAACCTCCGACGATTTGGAACGTTGGTCAGTGCATCAATGTCGGCCAAATAACGCAGCCGTCCTTTTGAGTAGCGTAGTCGAAGTTCAGTGCGTTCGTGCGTGAGGTACAAGCAGGCATAGACCATGGAAATTGCGACCAGGGCCGCATAAAATGAATGCCCGACGGAGTAAATCACAGACTGACTTCCGTGGAAGAAAAAATCAGCGCAGGGCAGGCTTTGTACCACGCAGCCAACCAGCAGGGTCAAGAACAAAAGATGAAGCGCTGAATTCTTTTTGAATTCTCGCAGAAGAAGCATCATGCTCGCCGTATAGAGATTGAGTACGATGCAGAACATGCCGAAAGTGGCCGATTGATGAAGTTGGTTTGGAAAGATGACCCAAGTACCAAACCATAGCAAAAAGCCTGTGGTGACGAGCACCCGATCTACGGAGGAAGGCACTCGAATGGGGTGCCTGGCGTAAAAAAGGCGCAGGCCCAAGAGCAGACCAATCGGCCACGGCAGTGTGAGTAAATTCGACAACACCACCAATGGGGGGTATTGGCTTGTAAATGCACTGGCTAAAACACCCATTGCGAGCAGCCATTGGGAACTGACCCAGGCCCAGTAGCCCCGATAAACCAAGCGAGAAGAGCCAAACAAAGTGATTGCGCCCGCAGATATCAGCAAAATGGAGCCGGAGATCAGCAGCAAAGTAAGAGAAGTAGGCATGGTGAGCCCAAAAACGAGGCTGGAGAATAATATGAAGTCACGGTTATAGAGGATTCCCCTACATCAGGCCATCCACCAATTGAGTGTTTTTATCAGGGAACCTCTCCAAACCAAGGCCGGCCAGCGGTCAGGCGACCTCAGCAAGGATTTCCCCAATCAAGGCCGATGGCATGAGAGTGTCTCATATTGCGTCGCAACAAAAAGAACTCAAGCCTCAACAAGACCAGCCGATAAGCTCACAAAGGCAGGGGCTTCTGTCGTCATTGACCCCAATCATTCTGGGCTGACACCATGTTCGTGTTAATTGGCTGGATCATTGTGATTGTGTGCGTTTTTGGTGTGTATATCGCACACGGGGGCAATATTGGGGTTATTTTGAAAGCCTTGCCTTTTGAGATGGCTACTATTGGGGGTGCGGCTGGGGGTGCTTTTTTGGTGAACAACCAACCCAAGGTATTAAAGGCAACCTTGGCCGGGGTTCTCTCATGCTTCAAGGCATCAAAGTACAACAAAGCTCGTTACATGGAGTTGATGGCCTTGCTCTATGACTTACTCCAGAAAGCCCGCAAAGAGGGCCTGATGTCGATTGAAAAAGATGTTGAAGACCCCCATAGCTCCTCTATTTTTCAAAAGTACCCGACGGTCGGTCATGATCATCATGTGGTCGAATTCATCACTGATTACCTGCGCATGATGGTGTCGGGCAACTTGAATGCCCACGAAATTGAAAGCCTCATGGACAGTGAAATCGAAACTCACCACCATGAGGCTCATGCCCCTGTGGCAGCCATTGCCCGCCTCGCCGGAGCTCTGCCTGCCTTTGGCATCGTGGCAGCGGTGTTGGGCGTGGTCAATACCATGGGCTCGGTAGGAGCTCCACCGGCTGTTCTGGGGGGCATGATTGGTTCTGCCCTGGTGGGCACTTTTCTGGGTATTTTGCTGGCGTATGCTTTTGTGGAGCCTTTGTCGGGCCTGTTGGAGCAAAAGCTGGATGAAAACACCAAGGAACTTCAATGCATCAAGACGACCTTGCTGGCCAGTATGCAGGGCTATGCCCCCCAGGTGGCGGTGGAATTCGGGCGCAAGGTGCTTTACTCAACGGACCGCCCGACCTTCAGTGAGCTGGAAAGCCACGTAAAGGGAAAAAAGTAAGGTAAACCATGGCCGGAGATGCGAAAAAGCTTCAACCGATTATTGTCAAAAAGATCAAAAAGGGCGGGCATGGCGCTCATGGAGGGGCCTGGAAAATTGCCTACGCCGATTTTGTCACCGCCATGATGGCGTTTTTCTTGTTGATGTGGCTTTTGGGCTCGACGACAGAAGGCGACAAGAAAGGTATTGCGGATTATTTTAATACACCTTTGAAATTGGCTTTGTCGAATACAGGCAGCGGCTCGGGGGATTCAGCGCATGTGCTCAAGGGAGGGGGAACGGACCTTTCCCGAAGTTCAGGTCAGGTCAAGCGGGGGGATATTGAAGCCCCCCCCAATAAGATGAATCTTTTGGCTTTAAAGGCAGAGCAGCACCGTGCAGATCGTGCCAAGTTGGAGAAATTAAAGCAAAAAGTCAGCAAGATGCTTGCGGCCAACCCCAAACTGGCACCTCATCAAGGTCAAATCAAGTTAGACATGACCCGTGATGGCTTGCGAATTCAAATTATTGACGAAAACAACCGCCCCATGTTTGATATCGGCAGCGCGGTCGTGAAACCTTATATGCGAGATTTATTGCGGGTGATTGGAGAGGTTTTGGTCGAGGTGCCCAATCGTTTGACGCTGGAGGGCCATACGGATGGCCAAAAATTCAGCTCTGGAGACTGGGGATACAGCAACTGGGAGCTCTCAAGTGACCGCGCCAATGCTTCTCGGCGCGAGCTTTTGCTGGGTGGCTTGCCTGAAGGTCGAGTGTTGCGTGTTCTGGGGTTGGCTCACAGTGTGCCTTTATTGCCGGAAGACCCAAAGCACCCGACCAACCGTCGTATCAGTTTGATTGTCATGACAAAAGAGGCCGAAGAGCGGGTTTTCGACACGAATCCTGATTTCACAGATTTGCAGGATGATCCGAATTTGCCCTCAATTTCCAGCGGGACAACCCGATAACCTTTCAGGCCCTTGAGGCCAGCATATCAGTGAGGAACCCCAATGAGCACACAAGCTGACATGAAATTTCTGATTGTTGATGATTTCTCTACCATGCGTCGCATTGTGCGCGGGCTACTGAAAGAAATTGGCTATAACAATGCTGAAGAGGCTGAAGATGGTGTGGTGGCTTTGGCGATGCTGAGGAATTCCAAATATGATTTCGTGGTCAGTGATATCAATATGCCCAACATGACAGGATTTGATCTTTTGGCAGGAATCAAAAAAGACCCTTCCCTCAAGCACCTTCCCGTCTTGATGGTCACAGCCGAGGCGCGTAAAGAAGATATCGTCAGAGCAGCCCAAGAAGGTGCGGCGGGCTACATTGTGAAACCTTTCACCAAAGCGACTTTGGAGGAAAAGGTTCTCAAAATCATGCAAAAGTTAGCTGCTACGGCCTAAGGGGGGCTGAAAATGAACATGAACGATCTTTCTTCCTGGAACACTCCAGCCTCAGAAATAAGCGCTTGTATTGAACCCGCTCAAGCCCGGCCGGCTGAGCCCGCTGATTTGGCTTATCAGGCTTCGGCAGCGATCACTCCGGCTGACGTGTATCACCAGCTCGGTTTAATCACCCGTCAGCTTCACGACACCCTGATGCAATTGGGCGTGATGCCCAAACTTCAGGTGGCCGCCCAAGGTTTGCCGGACGCCCGCAGCCGCTTGAGTTATATCGCCAAAAAAACCGGCGAGGCCGCCGACAAGGTTTTAAATTCTGTTGACCGAGCCAAGCAGGAACATGTTCACATCAACAATGAAACCCGTGGCATTGCCGAGGCTTTAATGTCCAACCCGGTCAAGGCGGTGGCCTCAGGTGCTTTGATCAATTTTGTGAGTGAAGTAGAAGCTGCAACAGCCCGGGTCGATCAACACCTGACCGACATCATGATGGCCCAGGATTTTCACGATCTGACGGGCCAAGTGGTGGCCAAAGTGGTTGGCTTGGCCACTGATTTGGAAGACAGCCTCGTGAGTTTATTGGTTCAAGCGGCTCCTGCTGAAATTACCCAAAAAATTGACCTTCAAGGGCCTGTCGTTACCGAAGGTCGCACCGATGTGGTGAATAACCAGGGAGAAGTCGATGATTTGCTTGCAAGCCTTGGGTTTTAGAACATCTGCTGATGGGTGTGTAAATTCCACGGATGTTCGGTTTACAATGTCGCCTTTGCCCTTGTAGCTCAGCTGGTAGAGCAGCGGTTTTGTAAACCGAAGGTCACGGGTTCGATTCCTGTCGGGGGCACCAAATCATGAAGCCGGGGTCTGTTTACGCAGGCCCCGTTTTTATTTTTTCATGGGTCATCAAAAGCCAGGGTTCACCCTGATGCGCAAGCCAATGGCGGGCCAGCCGCCATCTTGAAGCGTTTTTTCTATCAGGGGCTGCCAATGGCGTAGCTTCACGGCAATGGCTTGGTTGCTGGCAAGCAGTGTCCAGTTTGTTTCGTCGAGTGGGCCAGGCTGCACATGGGGCAAGAGGTTCGGGGGCAAACAGCCGCGAAGGGCCTCAAACCGCGCCCGTGACTCAGTCAGCCTTTGTCGCAGTCGCTGCAGCGGCTCACTTCCTGCCAGGGCTTTTTGAATCGGAACCGAATCAGGAACTTGTGGCTTGATGTTCACAGGTTTTCGAGTTCAAGTAATTCGTCCAGGGTTTGGCGACGCCGAATTAATCGGGCATGGCCTGCGGGCTCGACCAAAACCTCGGGTATGAGGGGCCGGCTGTTGTAAGTGGATGACATGCTGGCTCCGTAAGCTCCGGTGTCATGGAACACCAGCAAATCACCGACGTTGGCCTCGGGCAAATCACGTGGGGAAACCACACCTCCTTCGAGTTGAGTGAAGACATCACCTGATTCGCACAGGGGGCCGGCAACCACGGTGGGACGCAAGGGGGTGGCAGGAACCTCTGAGGCTTGCGGGATGATGCTGATGCCATGATAACTACCGTACAAGGTGGGGCGCATCAATTCATTGAAGCCTGCATCAACCAGTACAAAATGATTTCTTCCCATGTTTTTTACCGCGCGCACTTCGGAAATCAGAACGCCACTTTCTGCCACCACATAGCGGCCGGGTTCAATCTCGAGTTTCAGGGGGTGTCCGACGATGTTTTCAGCCTCATGGCGTGCATGATCCCAGAGCTTAAAGTAATGTCCGGTATTGACTTCAGGGTCGCCCGGTTGGTAGGGAATAGACAAACCACCGCCCGCCGAAAGGGCTTGAATATCATGGCCCTGAGAATGTGTGGCTCGCACCAAAGACACCATGGCTTCGCAAACCTCAGCGAGATGAGCATAGTCCACGCCCGAACCAATATGCATGTGCAAGCCAATCAGTGACAAACGATGGCGCTGAATCGTTGCCAGGGCATGGGCCAGATCGGCATGCCAAATGCCGTGCTTGCTGTGCTCTCCGCCGGTGTTGGTCTTGTTGCTGTGACCATGCCCAAAGCCTGGATTGATCCGTAACCATACAGAATGACCGGGTGAGACTTCACCGATTTGGTTCAGCATATCGATGGAGCCGGCATTGACTGGAATACGATCCGCAACAACCCGATTCAGGGTAGGGCGGTCAATCAAATCCGCAGTGAACACGAGCTCCGCATGCCGAGGGTCTGTGGTGAGGGTCAGCCCTGCGCGTTGAGCGCGCTCGATTTCACCAAGAGAGACTGCATCAACCACCACCCCAAGCGTTTTCATCAGCCGCAAAATATGAAGGTTGGAACAAGCCTTTTGAGCAAAGCGAATGGTGTCAAACACTTGGAGTTGAGCCACGCGACGCTGAATGGTTGTGGCATCATAAATCCAGGCAGGGGTGCCAAATTGCTTGGCCAAGTCGAGCAGTTGAGCGTTGGAAAATGGGTTCATACAGCAATAGGCGTCAAGAGGTGAAAAGGCATTTGATTTTGCAAAGATGGGTCAAAAGAGGGGTCGTTGATGCAAATCCTACTCGCGCTTGGTCGTATTTCTGGGATGATGTCAAGCTTTTTCTGACACTCCCGGAGGCCCCCATTGGACGCAATCGTTTTACTCAAAGCCGCACTCATGGGTTTGGTCGAAGGTTTGACCGAGTTTTTGCCCATTTCCAGCACAGGACACCTGATTTTGGCGGCCTCGCTCCTTGATTTTACCGGCGAAGGGGCCAAGGTTTTTGAAATTGCCATCCAGTCGGGGGCCATGTTGGCCGTGATGTGGGAGTATCGTCAGCGTTTGTGGGGCACTTTCCGGGGGTTGCGCAGTGATCCGGTGGCTCAACGGTTTGCAGGCAACTTGCTGGTGGCTTTTGTGCCTGCGGCGGTTATGGGTTTGGCCTTTGGGAAAATCGTGAAAACCTATTTGTTCCATCCTGTTCCTGTGGCAGTCGCTTTCATTGTGGGTGGCATCGTCATTTTGTGGGTTGAACGCTGGCATCAGCAGCGCTATGGCTTGCGAGATCAATCGGGTGAGCGCTTGGCTCGCATCATGAGCGTTGACGATATGCGCGTGAAGGATGCTTTACTTGTGGGTTTGGTGCAATGCTTGGCGCTGATCCCTGGCACCAGCCGTTCCGGGGCCACTATCATCGGTGCCATGTGTTTTGGTTTTTCCCGGCAGTGTGCCACCCAGTTCAGTTTTTTCCTCGGTATTCCAACCCTCCTGGCTGCGGGCGGCTATTCTCTCCTGAAAGATCATAAGGCCCTGCATGCATCTGATTTACCGATGTTTCTGGTCGGAGGGGCGGTGGCGTTTTTCAGTGCCCTCCTGTGCATTCGTTGGCTGATTCGCTATGTCTCTACACACAATTTCACGGTGTTCGCCTGGTACCGTATTGTGTTTGGCGGGCTGGTTCTATGCACCGCTTGGGTCGGCCTTGTCGAGTGGAAGGCCTGAAGGGGGGGCTCGCGACGGGCCGCTCCTTACCCGGCTAAACTGTGAGGTGTTTTGTGTGTTCTTGAACTTATGACTTCCTCTGCAATGTCCTCACAACCTGTTGAATGGCATCATCCTCGGGCTAATGTAGCCACCCACCCTCTGTGTGATGCACAGCGCTGGCCACGCGACCAGGTTCAGGCCCTGTTGGACCTTCCTTTCAGTGACCTGATATACCGTGCTCAGCAGGTACACCGGGAGTATTTTCCGGCCAATCAGGTTCAGCTCTCCACCTTGCTGTCCATCAAAACAGGCGGGTGCCCCGAAGATTGCGCTTATTGCCCTCAATCGGTTCACTACGACACCGGCCTTGAGGCCGGGAAGCTGCTTGACGTCGAAGCTGTGGCTTCAGCGGCTCGCGCCGCCAAAGAGCAGGGTGCCACTCGATTTTGCATGGGTGCAGCCTGGCGTGAGCCGAAAGATCGAGACATCGAAAAAGTGGCTGAACTCATCGGTGTGGTCAAGGCACTGGGCCTTGAGGCCTGTTGTACCTTGGGCATGTTGAGCATTGATCAGGCTCAGGCCCTGAAGTCTGCCGGTCTTGATTACTACAACCACAATCTTGACACCTCCCCCGAGGCCTATGGCCGCATCATCCGTACCCGTGACTACCAAGATCGTCTCGACACGCTGGCCCGTGTTCGTGAGGCCGGGATGAGTGTTTGCAGTGGCGGTATCATCGGAATGGGAGAAAGCCGTAGCGAGCGGGCCGGTTTCATCGCCCAGTTGGCCAACCTTGACCCCTACCCAGAATCGGTGCCCATCAACAATTTGGTGCAAGTCGAGGGAACGCCCTTATATGGCGAACAAGCTCTTGACCCCCTTGAGTTTGTGCGTACTGTGGCTGTGGCTCGCATTACCATGCCCAAGGCGCGGGTACGATTGTCTGCCGGGCGCCAAGAAATGAGCGATGCCGTGCAAGCGCTGTGTTTCTTGGCCGGCGCCAATTCTGTGTTTTATGGTGACAAACTCTTGACCACCGGCAACCCCGATTGGGAGCGTGATCAGCGCCTTTTTGCCAAACTCGGTGTGCAGGCTGGTTGAATTTTTAAAGGCTTTGCCATGAAAGATCTGGCTGCACGCAGCCTTCAGAGCGTCTGGCACCCCTGCACCCGTATGAAGCGGGCGCAGCAACATCCTCCGATGCCGATGGCCTCGGCTCGGGGCCCGTGGCTTTATGACACCCAGGGCCGACGCTATTTTGATGCGATCAGCTCTTGGTGGGTCAATTTATTTGGTCACGCCGACCCTATCATCAACGCGGCCCTGAAAAACCAACTCGATACCCTGCCTCATGTGATGCTGGCCGGATGCACCCACGAGGCTGCCGTGCTCACTGCCGAAAAGCTTTCCGCGCGAACAGGTGGAGTGCTCGGTCATGCTTTCTATGGCAGTGACGGCGCATCAGCCGTTGAAGTGGCCCTCAAAATGAGCTTCCATGCCTGGCGCAATCAAGGGCATTCGTTGAAGCGTGAATTCATCTGCCTCCGGCATGGCTATCATGGGGAAACCCTCGGCGCCTTGTCAGTCACAGACGTCGCGGTTTTTCGTGATGCCTATGACCCCCTGCTCATGCGCGCCCATCTCGTGATGTCTCCCGATGTGCGGCAGGCAGGCTCTGAAGAAACAGCCTCTGACGTCACAAGCCGGGCGCTGAATGAACTGCGCAGCCTTTTGGAAGCCCGGCATGAGCACATTGCTGCACTCATTCTTGAACCTCTGATTCAATGCGCTGCGGGCATGGCCTTGCACGAGCCTGCTTATCTCCGTGGGGCACATACCTTATGCCGTGAATGGGGTGTCCATTTGATTGCCGACGAAATTGCCGTGGGTTGCGGTCGTACGGGCACCTTTTTCGCATTTGAGCAAGCCAACCTGCCCGGCACTGCGTCCTTGTGGCCTGATTTTCTGACTTTGTCCAAAGGCATTACCGGGGGGTACCTGCCCTTGTCGGTGGTACTCACCCGAGACGACATCTATCAGGCCTTTTGGCATGATGAGGCCGAGCGTTCCTTTTTGCATTCACACTCCTACAGCGGCAACGCTTTGGCCTGTCGGGCTGCACAGGCTGTCCTTGAGCGTTTTGAACGTGAAAATGTTCTGTCACTCAATGCTCAGCGCAGTGCTCCGCTTAACAAGGCTTGGCAAGCCCTGCAATCCGATGAGCGGCTCAGCCATGTCCGTCAGTGCGGCATGGTTTGGGCTTTCGATGTTCCACATGCCGGGCCTGATTTTTCAGAACAATTTCATCATCATGCCCGCAGACACGAACTGCTCATCCGTCCGATTGGATCCACGGTTTACCTGATGCCTCCTTACTTGCTAGAGCCTTCTGATTACACCTGGCTTGCCGAACGCACCCTGTCGACCCTGGAGGATGTTTTGCATGCTCCTTGAGCGTCTTTCTCAAAAGCTCAGCGAACGCCAGGCACAACATGCGTTCCGGCGTTTGCGCATTTCCACCATGCCTTGTGCGCCCCGTGTGCGCCTCGTCGAATCTTTGGGCGCAGAACCTCAAGAAGCGGTTGAGTTGCTGGCTTTTTGCAGCAACGACTATCTTGGCTTGGCCAAGCACCCAGAGCTGGTTTCTGCTTGGGCCGAGGGGGCTCAACGATATGGCGTGGGCAGTGGTGCTTCGCACTTGATCAGCGGTCATCATCTTGCCCATGCACATCTTGAAGAAGAACTCGCGGCGATGCAGCGTCCCTTTATTCCGCAAGCCCGGGCCTTGTTTTTTTCCACCGGGTATATGGCCAATCTGGCTGTTTTAACGGCTTTGGGTTCTTCCGACGCCACCCTTTTCTGTGACAAACTCAATCACGCTTCTTTAATCGACGGCGCGCTCTTGTCGGCAGCCCGCATGCAGCGATACCCCCACGTTGATATGGCGCTTTTGGCGCAACAACTTGAGCGTTGTTCAACCCCCCTCAAGCTGATCGTCACTGACGCCGTCTTCAGCATGGATGGCACTCTGGCTCCCTTGCCTGAAATGGTTCAGCTTGCCGAGCGCCACGATGCATGGGTCATCCTTGATGATGCCCACGGCTTTGGAGTTCTGGGGCCCCATGGAGAAGGCAGTCTGGCTCACTTCAATTTGTGCAGTCAGCGTTTTATTTATGTGGGAACTCTGGGCAAGGCTGCCGGTGTGGCAGGCGCCTTTGTTGTGTCCCACCCCACCGTTATTGAGTGGTTGATCAATGCCGGCCGTTCTTACATCTACACCACTGCCTCATCGCCAGCCCAGGCTCATGCCGTCTCTGCCAGCTTGAGGCTCATCCAGGGGCCAGAGGGGGATCGTCGACGAGATCACCTTCGCCATCTCATTCAACACCTGAGGCAGCCACAAAGTGATCGTTTTCAAGCACTCCCTTGGCCCTGGGCAGACTCCATCACAGCCATTCAACCCCTCATTGTCGGCGACAATCTGTTGGCCCTTCAGCTGAGTGCGGGGCTTGAACAATCGGGGCTGTGGGTTCCTGCCATTCGTCCTCCTACCGTGCCTGCTGGTTCGGCCCGGCTGCGTGTGACACTCAGCGCAGCACATTCAAGGGCCGATCTCGATCACCTGTGTACGGCACTCCACCAAGAGGCCCAGCGCCTGAGATGAAAGGTTTTTTCATCACAGGCACCGACACTGGCGTTGGCAAAACCCTGGTCAGCACAGGTATTTTGGCTGCCTTGGGTCAATATGGTTGGCGTGGTGTGGGGTTCAAGCCCGTGGCTGCGGGCATTGAGCCCGGAAGCGAAACCAACGAAGATGTTCTCTCCCTCGCTGCGGTTTCCCGGCCCGCAGTGGCCTTGAACAGGCTAGGGCCCTTCCAATTTCGCGCGGCTTGTGCTCCGCATATCGCTGCTGCGCTTGAGGGTCAAACACTGCCTCGCCATGGGTGGAAAAAAAGAGCCTCAGATCTCCTCCGTGACGCCGAAGTGCTCATTGTCGAAGGGGCAGGGGGCTTTTGCGTTCCGCTCAGCCCTCCCCATGAAGCCCGCTGGGGCCTGGATGATCTGGCACAAGAAATAGGCCTGCCCGTGGTGTTGGTTGTGGGCCTGCGGCTTGGTTGTTTGAATCATGCTCTTCTCACGGCGCAGGCCGTGCAAGCACGGGGCATTCCCTTGGCGGCTTGGGTGTGCAACCGGATCGACCCCAACATGCTTCATGCCGATGAAAATATAGCCAGCCTGCGTGCCTGGCTCCCTGCCCCATGCTGGGGTGATATTCCCTGGACGCCGCAGCTCAGACCAGAGCACGTGGCGGCCCGCCTTGATACTTCCGCCATTTTTCGAGCCCTCTCAAACATGCCATGTTGAGCTGTTTTTCTGATGCCAACCTGGCAGACCCTTACCCAGGCTACGCCGCCCTCCGGGAACAAGGCCCGCTGATTCCAAGCCAAGCGTTCTTTGGTGGCGCATGGCTTGTCACACGCTTTCATGACGTTGAATCAGCACTTAAAGATCATCGGCTTTCAGCGCGCCGAACGGGCGGTTGGCTGAGTCGAAGCGGCCCACAAGCGCGCCGCGAACTGTCGCCATTGCAGCAACTTTTTTCTCGGGCACTTTTATTCCAAGATGCCCCCAACCACCATCGACTGCGTCGCGCGTTAGCCCCTGGCTTTAAAAGCTCTGCCTGGACAGACCTCCCGCAACGCATCCAAAATTTCGTATTCAAGCAATTGTCCTTGGCTGTACCCGGTGGTTCTTTTGACTTCATTGAAACCCTCGCCCGCCCCCTTCCAGCGAGGGTGGTGGCCCATTTGATGGGGCTGGAAAATGCGCCCATCGAGAAGTTTGGCTCTTGGTCTGCCGATATGGCGGCTTTCCTCGGCCACCCTGACCCTGATTTTTCACTCGCCCAAGCGGCTCAGTCGGCAACTTTGCAAATGGCCGAGATGTTTCAGCAAGAATTACGATTGCGGCGGAGAAATCGCTCTTGGACGCAAGCCAGTGATTGGTTGAGCCTGCTGCTTCAGGCCAAAGATCAGGGCCATATTGAATCTCTTGAAGAACTGCTGGCCCAGTGCGTCATGCTGCTTTTCGCCGGACATGAAACCACTCGTCACCTTCTGGGCAATGGCTTGTATCTTTTGGCATCCGTCCCGACAGTGTGGCAAAAACTTCGGGCCGAACCAGCCTTGCTGCCCTTGGCTATTCGCGAAATGCTTCGGTTTGAAAGCCCGGTTCAGTACACTGGGCGGCGTGTGGCTGAAGCCTTTGAATGGCATGGCCACAGGCTTGAGCGCGGAGACCTTGTGATTCCCTTGATTGGATCAGCCCACCGGGACTCTGCTGCATTTTCTGAGCCCGATGAGTTTCAATGGAACCGCCGGGGTGTTCACCATTTGGCCTTTGGTTCGGGGCCTCATACTTGCATTGGCGCACTGCTGACCATGATTGAGGCACAAAGTGTATTTTCAGCCTTGCTGCATCACTGGCCGCAGGCCCCTCATTGTGTGGGGGCCCCAGCGCAAATGCCTGGCATGCTGTACCGGGGGTTTGATCATTTTGTCCTCAAAACCTGATTTTGACCACCAGCGGTCACTTGAGGGTCGAATAAATAAGGCCGCTCGCCTTTGACTTGATAAATTAACGCCGACGATCAAACTGAAGAGCGCGAGCAAAACTTCGGCGGTCATTTCCAATTGCGGCAATATAAAAAGGTTCCGATTTGCTGCCCTTATCGGGACCCCAATCGAGACGGCGTAAGGAATCAGCTTTATTTGCTTGATGAGCAGCTTGGGAATTTTTCATGGAAGAGATTTTCATGATCATCACTCGAAGGTATGAGCGGGTTGCTTTCCGAGGTTTGCAGAGCTTCTTTGATATCTGAACGCTCAGCCTAAAAATCCGGATGACATGCTGCACCATAATTTTGTGATTTTTGTATCAAGAGCCCATGCAAGAGTCCCAAAAGGGCATCGACCACCTTCTCACGTTAGAATGACCGATTTATTCAGGCAGTGCAGGATATCCAATGAAAAACCCTCAAAAAAACCGCTCCGGTTTGCGTCGATGGGTTTACGCACTGGGTTTTTCTATCTTGGGCCTGAAAGCGGCTTATCAGTACGAAAAAGCTTTTCGCCTGGAAGTTTACTTGGCTGTTTTCATGCTGCCGGCCGCTTTTTGGCTCGGGCAAAATTGGGTTGAACGAAGCCTCTTGGCCGGCTCGGTGATCGCTGTCATGGCAGCAGAATTAGGCAACTCAGCCATTGAAACAACGATAGACCGAATTTCAATGGAACGACATGACCTCTCAGGCCGCGCCAAGGATTTAGGCAGTGCCTGCGTTTTACTCTTGGTGTTATGGATGTTGCTGGTTTGGGGCAGCGCACTCTGGAACCGTTTCGGGGGTGCGTAAGCTGTGTGCCTTGATGCTCTCCAAAAATCAATCAGGTTATGCCTTTCGGCAAACGCCGGCGCAGCCCGGGGATGTCTGAGGTTTCCCGAAGAGCCTCGGCAGCATCGATTTCCCCTCGCTTGACCAACTCGGCAAGCCTCAGGTTCATGCCGATGTATTCACTGGCGGGCAGTTTCTCTTCCCGGATGGCGGCTTCCAGCCCCACCCAGTCTCCGGACTCGATCAGGCGCGTGACTGAACCAGTGTTGAAAATAACGTCTGCAGTCATAAAGTAGCGATCGCCTTTGATCGAGGGCACGAGGGCTTGCCGGATGACGGCGAGCAGGCTGCCTGCCAGAACCGAGCGCATGACGGAGGCATTGGCCCCTGTATAACTGAGAATTTTTCGAAGGGTTCCAGCGACCGATTTGCCATGCATGGTGGCCAGCATCAAAGAACCAGATTCGCCTCCCTGGATGGCTTGTTCAGCGGTTTCTGCATCCCGGATTTCAGAAGTCAGCATGACATCAGGGCTCATGCGCAAGGCTTCACGCATACCGTCTGCGAAACTAATGACGTCGTAGCCGACTTCACGTTGCGTCACAATGCTTTTTTTCGGGAGCAACTTGACTTCGACAGGGTCTTCAATGGTGACAATATGCCCTGAGTGTCTGGTGTTGTGCCAATCCAGGATAGACATGGCAGTGGCTGTTTTTCCACTTCCACTCGGGCCAGTAATGGCAATGAAGCCTGTGGTGGCTTCAGTGAGCGTTTGGAGCAGGTTCGGTGGAAGGGAGAGTTCATTCAGCGGCGTGATGCGTGTCGGGGAGATGCGCATCACCAAACCGAGATCACCGCCACCTTGCAAAAAGAGTGAATACCGAAGCGAATAAGGGCCTCGTCCTTCAAGGCGGAAATTGGCAGAACGCCGTGACTGAAGAATAGGTTTGAGCCGATCGTTCCAGTATTGTTGAACATTGGTGTGTTTGACATCACCTTCAACATAACCTGCCAAATAGTGGACGATATGTTCTTTGGTGACAGCAAAGTCGATGACTTGAGGGAATAATTCGGTCAAAGGCCGGGTGCCACTGGCTGATTTGGCCATGATGGGGCGCCCCTCATGAATCATGATATCGGTGATGGAAGATGCCGCTGCAAGGGCATGTTTGACAGCGGCCGCAATGGCGAAGCGAGGGTCCAAAGCAAGAGGTGCAGGCGCTGAAGCAGTCATGGGGTGATCTCGATGAAGGTTGAGATGAAAGGATTTGAGAAGAAGTGGCTGTCAGCGTGCTTGTGTGCTGGCATGGCGTTCAGATGATCGTTTTTTCTGAGCCTGTGCATCGGTGAAAATGAACGATTTTTTGGCTATTTTTGGGACATGCTGAGCATTTTTCAGGCTTGGTTTGTCTGCCTGTTTCCTTGGCCTTGGTGTTTCCTTTATGACCTCATCCTCAACCTCACATTCACTGCGCGGGCTTTTGGGCTGGCTGTTATTGGTCTTTGCAGTCGCTGCTTTAGGGGCGATGGCTTCAGTCCAGGCGCAGGTGTTTTACGCTCAGCTCAGCAAGCCTCCATGGGCCCCCCCTGCGGGGGTGTTTGGCCCCGTATGGTCAGTGCTGTATGGGCTGATGGGCATGGCTGTCTGGCTGGTGTGGCGAGCTCGGCCTGCCACGCACAGCGCCTTTGTTTTATTTGGGGCTCAGCTTGCCGTCAATGCGCTTTGGTCATGGCTGTTCTTTGCCTGGAAGCAAGGGGCTTTGGCCATGCTGGATGTTATGGTTTTATGGGTTTTGATTGCGGCCACGATGAGAGTTTTTTGGCCGATTCATCGTTTGGCAGCCTTGCTGTTATTGCCTTATTTCATGTGGGTGGGCTTTGCTTCACTACTGACTTGGGTGATCTGGCAAGGCAATCCGGGCTTGCTCTCATGACGAGCACCCTCAAAGACCTGGTTTGATCCCCCATGTCCCAAAAACCAAGCTATTTTTTTCTTTGGCAGCACGGCTTCTTCAGTGGGGCTCAAAGATGGCTCCCGCTGGGGGTGTTTGTACTGGTTTTTTTCTTGAGTTGCTTATTGCTCGTGGGTTTATGGTATTGGGGTGGGGAAATCTGGCCAGGCTTGTCACGATGGAGTCAGCCAATGGCTTTGCAGGGGCTGTCCCCTGAAAAAATGCGCCAAGAGATGGAAGCCCTGCGTAAAGACATTCAAGGGCTCATGCTCTTGATTGGCTTCACGGTGGCATTGTCTGCATCTGTCTTGTTTCATTGGGTCAGGGTGGCCCGTCGGGAGAGCGAAACCCGTGCTGCTGCGGATGCGCTTCGTGGCGAGGCCCAAGCCGCTCAACAAGAGGCCGTGGCGGCCAGCCAAGACAAGGCCAAGTTTCTTGGCATGCTCAGCCACGAATTGCTCACTCCGCTGCAAACTATTTTGAGCACTTTGGGGCTCATTGAGGATCGGGGCGGGGTTGAAATATCAGACCCCACTTTTGTCCGGTTAAAGGAAAGTGTGCGTATTTTGCGCAGCCGAATGAGTGATTTGGTGGACTTCGCCAAACTTTCTGTGGGCCAATTGGAACTGCGCATACGGGCCTTCACGCCCTTGCGGCTTTTGACGATGTTGGTGGATGACTATTCAGAAGCTTTGCTCGAAAAGAACCTTGATTTTCATTGGGAGCCGAGCGAAGAGTTGTCGCAGCGGGTGTATTCAGATCCGACACGAATTCGTCAAATTCTGGAAAACCTTCTCTCGAATGCGATCAAATATACCGATCGGGGAGGGTTGACGCTGGAGGCCAAGGTGTGCCATAGCCAAACCTTGAGGGTGGAAATTTCAGACTCTGGCACAGGCATTTCTGAAGATCAATTGCCCCATATTTTTGACCCATTTTATCGGGTCAAGGATTCAGCGCATATGGCGGTAGGGAGTGGTTTGGGCTTGGCGGTGGTGAAAAGCTTGATGGATATGCTCAAAGGGCGTATTGATGTGCACAGCGAATTTGGCAAGGGCTCGAGGTTTATTGTCGAGATTCCTGTCAGCTTGCGGCCTGTTGAACGCTTGGCCCCGGGCCATTTACATCGATCTCGTGAGCCTGTGCTGGTGGTTGATGACGATGCCGCCATTCGGAATTCGATGGCGGATGTGGTGAGAGCGCTCGGGTATGAAGTGGTGGAGGTGTCCAACGGGCGATCTGCCTTGCAGGAAGCTTATGGTCGAAAGTTCAGTGCTATTTTTTGTGACATTCAGTTGCCTGATGTCTCTGGCATTGATGTTGCCGAACAATTGCGTCAGGGTGATGGCCCCAACACCCAGACTTATATGGTGCGAATGTCAGCCTTCCATGAGCCTGATGATCGGGCCGCTTTTGTGTTCAATGCCCGCATTGATAAACCCCTTGACTGGAGGCAAATTAGTGAGGTTCTGACTTTGGCGGAAGAGTTATGAAATGATTCAGAATATGAAAGTGGTCATCATGGAATTGATCTTCAAGTGATGAAATGTGTGACAAAGGTATCCAGGCAACGGCTTGGGCATCATCGGCCGCGCTGATATCAGGGAATGCACGTTGACCGAGGTCAAAGTAGAAAGCATGAGTGATGGTGCGTCCGCGCTGGCTACGTTCAGGGTGATCAAACACGGCGCTGCCTTTGAAACAAGCTTTCAAAGCGGCCTCGGGGGTGCCAAGTCGGGTTTCTTCGCGTAATTCACGCAAAGCCGAATCATAGGTGCGTTCGTGAGGGTCGATAAAACCGCCAGGAAGAGCGTATAAACCGAGGCCGGGGGCTTGCCCGCGTTGGATGAGCAGAACTGCATCGTTGCATCGCACCAAGGCATCGGCTGTGACAAACACGGGCGTGTAGGGGGCTTGAGCCCAGGCCGCTTTATAGCGGCGCAGTATTTCCCACTCTTGGCAGAGGGCCAAGTAAGGAGGCAGGGCGGCCCAGGCGCGCAGGAAGCTCAAGGTGCCGGGGGGGGTGGCTGAGGCGAGCGATGCGAGAACCTGGCCCAGGTTTTGACCGGCGCAGCCCAGAAAAGCATCGCGAATGGACGTGGCATCGACGGAGTTGGCGCGCGGCACCGACAGAAGCTCCCAAGCCTGAAAACCTTGCAGGTAGCGGCTGCTTGTGTCTTTGAAATGGCCGATCATGACGATCTGGGGGGCCTGCCCAGGCAGAAGGCATGACACGATTCCAGTCACGCCCTGCTGAACCGCCTGTACCCATTGATCTTCATCGTAGTAATCGCGGACGGGCATGAAGTGCAAACGAGATTGTTCGTCTGCGCTCAGGCTGAGTTGAATTATTTCGCAGCGCTCAAGCCAGGTGAACGGGTTTTTGGGTGTGCGGGCCTGAAAGGCTGAACCAAGCACCACAATGACGTGCTCAGCAACCTCCAGGGCCTGACGCAAAAGAGCCAGATGCCCGAGGTGAAAAGGTTGGAATCGGCCGATATAGACCGCGACGTCGCGTTTTTTCGGCAAAGTCATGGTGTCGGATCAAGGGCGGGTTGAATAAGCCTTGGTACCCGTTGCCGTGCGGGATCTGGGCCAGGCCATGCAATCAAGGCATGGTATCGATTGGCTTGCGGATGATCAAGGGGTGCGGGGCAGGGCGCCGCTACAAACAGGGTTTTACATTGTGTCACTCTTGTGTTGATCATGACCCATTCTTGGCGCTGCGTGTTAGTGGGATCTGAGTCACTCTTGATTCAGTGCGCTCACAATTTACTGGAAGCCGGACATCGCTTGTTGGCGGTAGTGACTCGGGCCGAGCCGGTGCGGCGATGGGCCGCAGAGGAGGGGATTCGGGTTCTGGAATCCGTTCAGGATTTGCTGGTCAGTGAAGATTTGCATTTCTTTGATTATTTGTTCAGCATTACCCATCTGGAAGTGCTTCCTTCGGCCATTATTCGCTTGCCGCAATCAGCGGCGATTAATTTTCATGATGGTTTATTGCCAGATTATGCCGGCCTGAATGCCCCTGTATGGGCCTTGTTGAATCAGGAGGCCGGGCATGGCATCACCTGGCATCTCATGACCGGGAAGGTGGATCGTGGCGACATTCTTTTACAGCAGCGTTTCGCGATTTCGCCGGAAGAAACTGCGCTCAGCCTGAATGCCAAATGTTTCGAAGCGGGGGTTGAAAGCTTTGCCCGTTTGATTCAGGGGCTTGCCCAAGGCCACTTGATTCGGCATCCTCAAAACAGAGCTCCGCGGCATTTTTATACGCGTGCAGATCGTCCGGCGGCGGCGGGTGCCATCAATTGGAACCAAAGTGCCGTTCAAATCTCGGCGTGGGTGCGAGCCTTGGATTTTGGATCTTATGGTAACCCTGTAGGGTGCGCCAAGGCTTGTGTAGCGGGTCAGCTTCTGGTTCTGGGTGGGGTGAAAATTCAATCCACGGGTTCTGACTCTGTACCGGGTACTGTGGTGAGCTTGGGCCAAGAAAGCATGATCGTGACCACCGCCGATCAAGATCTCTGCTTTGAACGTATCGAAACCCTGGATGGCAAGCCACTGATGCCGTTGATGATGGCCTCTGACGGCAGGCTGGGGGTAGGTTCGGTGTTTGAAACATTGTCCCCGGATCTGAGAGACCGGCTGAGCACTTTGAATTCAGAAGTGGCGCGCTTTGAGCCTTATTGGCAGCACGCGCTTGCCACTGCTGAGCCGCTTGAGTTGCCGCTGATCCATCGCCATCAAAAAACATCGACCCCTGCTTATCGATACGCTGATTCGTCTTTAAAAAAGGTGGGGGTGGGAGGGGCATGGTCCACTGAAGGCTGGCTGGCTTTGAGCTTATGTTACTTGGGCCGCTTGTGTGACAAGGATGTGCTGGATATTGGTTTTTCTGACCCTGCCTTGCGTGCTATGGTTCAAGGCATGGGGCCTTGGTTTGCGGCTCAGGTGCCGTGGCGCTGCCCCATCGATTACTCTCAAAACGCCGCCACATTGATCGCCAATATCAGCTCGCACCTGGGGCATCTGCGGAATCATCTGACCTATTCCAGTGACCTGATGCTGCGCACCCCCGCTTTGCGACCTGGAGCGGCACCGGGTGGTTTGCTGGTGCTTCCGGTGGCTTTGATCATTGTGGACGCAGTGGAAAATGCCCAGGCCTTGCAGGGTTCCGAGTTAACCTTGGCCATTGACGAGAAAGGCGAAACCCTGCGCTGGATTTATGACGAAACCAAGCTCCTGCCTGATACTGTGTTGGCCATGCAGTCTCAGTGGGAAGCCATGGTTTCGGATGCCTTGAATAACCCAGGGATGCAGGCCGCCTGCTGGAGCCTGCTGTCGCCCGCTGAGCGTCGCGTCATGCTGGAAAATGGGTTCCGAACTGAAGGCCTTGGCCGGCGGGAAGCCTGTGTGCATCATCTTATCAGCGAGCAAGTGGCCCGCACACCCGAGAAAACGGCGCTGGTGTGCAAGGGGCAATCTCTCAGTTATTTGGAGCTTGATCAAAAAGCCAATCAGTTGGCCCGTCAATTGGTGTCTTTGGGGGTGGGGCCAGAAGTGCTTGTGGGGCTTTTTTTGGATCGCTCGCTCGACATGGTGATTGGCTTGCTCGCGATTCACAAGGCTGGCGGGGCTTATGTGCCACTCGACCCCCATTACCCTCGTGATCGTATTGAATACATGATCCAGGATGCCAAGCTGCCGGTGCTTTTGACGCATTCTCAATGCTTGCATCAGGTTCCCCCCCACTGTGGCAGCACGATTGTGGCTCTGGATACCAATAAGCCCCGGATGGATCAAGAACCGGATGATGCTTTTGATGGCGGGGCGCAGCCACACCATTTGGCCTATGTCATTTATACCTCCGGTTCTACGGGAAAGCCCAAGGGAGTGATGGTCGAACATGGCAATGTGGTGAATTTTTTCGCCGGCATGGATCAGCATCTTGGTCATGACGAGCCGGGGGTGTGGTTGGCCGTGACCAGTTTGAGTTTTGATATTTCGGTGCTTGAGTTGTGTTGGCCCCTGACCCGTGGCTACCAAGTCATTTTGGCCACGCACGACGAGCGGCCTCCTGCCGCACCGTTCTTGGCAGCTGGGGCGGATCATCGGCCCATGGACTTCAGCCTGTTTTATTTTTCAAGCGATGAATCAGTGGGGTCGAGAAACAAGTATCAGCTCTTGCTGGAAGGTGCAAAATTTGCCGATCAACACGGCTTTGCCGCAGTCTGGACGCCAGAGCGACATTTTCATGCCTTTGGAGGAGCCTATCCTAACCCGGCAGTCACCAGCGCAGCCTTGGCAGCCATCACTCAGCGCCTTCAGATCCGGGCTGGCAGTGTGGTGCTGCCGTTGCATCATCCCATCCGGGTGGCCGAGGATTGGGCCGTGGTTGACAACCTCTCGGGAGGCCGTGTTGGCGTGTCTTTTGCCTCTGGCTGGCAGCCTGATGATTTTGTATTCAAGCCTGAAAATTTTGCTCGAAACAAAGAAGTTTTGCAGGAAAGCCTCGACGTGGTTCGGCGCCTGTGGCGAGGTGAGCGGCTGAGTTTTCCTGGAGGTGCCGGGCCAATGGTGGAGGTTGGCACTTTGCCGCGTCCTGTACAAGCGGAGTTGCCCGTATGGATCACGACAGCCGGCAACCCTGAAACTTTTGCCTTGGCAGGACGTTTGGGTGTCAAGGTCTTGACGCATCTCTTGGGGCAAAGTATTGATGAGCTGGCTGCCAAGCTGGCCATTTATCGGCAAGCGTGGGTGCAGGCTGGTCACCCTGGCGAGGGTTATGTGTCTTTGATGCTTCACACTTTGGTGGGGCAAGAAGAGGCGGATGTGCGGGCCAAGGTGCGTCAGCCGCTCATCGATTATTTGCGCAGCTCGGTTGAGTTAATTCAGCAGTATGCTTGGTCTTTCCCGGCTTTCAGACGCCAGGAGGGGATGGACACCTCGGCATCGGGGATGGATCTCAAAAGCTTGAACGAAGAAGACCTGAATGGCCTGTTGGTTCATGCGTTTGAGCGCTATTATGAAAGTAGCGGCCTGTTTGGAACGCCCGGCTCATGCTTGGCCATGGTCAAAAAACTGAAGGCCATCGGCGTTCACGATGTCGCCTGCCTCATCGATTTCGGTGTGGCCTCTGAGATCGTGCTTGAGCACCTTCAGCATCTGAACGCCTTGCGCTTGGCTGCTTCGCCTCAGAGCGTGGCCGAAGATGACAACACCGTGCCCGCCTTGATAATGCGTTATGGGGTGACCCATTTTCAGTGCACACCCTCAATGGCCCGCATGTTGCTCCTTGATGAGCGTGCCCGGGAAGGGTTGCGGCAGCTCAAACGATGGATGATCGGCGGTGAGGCTTTACCTGCTTCTTTGGCTCAAGAACTGCATGCGCTGGTGGGGGGAAAGCTCATGAACATGTACGGCCCTACCGAGACCACGATTTGGTCTGCGGCGCACCTCATGAACCCTGGTGAAAAGACCATTTCCCTGGGTCACCCTCTGCTCAATCAATCGATTGATGTCTTGGATTCACGCTGGCAGCCCGTGCCTTGGGGCGTGCCCGGAGAAGTGGTGATTGGCGGCGCAGGCGTGGTGCGGGGTTATTGGCTTCGTCCTGAACTGACTGCCGAGCGCTTTATGATAGATCCTTTGCGCGGTACCCGGGCTGGCCGGGTTTATCGTACGGGCGATTTGGCACGCTTTCGAGCTGATGGCTCGCTCGAATTTTTAGGGCGGCTTGATCACCAAATCAAGCTGCGTGGGTTTCGTATTGAGCTGGGTGAGATCGAAGCCTGCCTTTTGAGGCACCCACGAGTTCGTGAGGCCGTGGTGCTTGCCCGGGAAGATGTCCCTGGCGATGCGCGGCTTGTCGCGTATTGGGTGCCTTCGGGCCGGGTGGAAGCAGGTGAAACCGAACTCAAAGAAATGCTCAAGGCGCAGTTGCCCGAATTTATGGTGCCATCGGCCTTTGTGCGTTTGAATGCCTTACCCCAAACGCCGAACGGCAAGCTTGACCGCCAGGCTTTGCCTGCCCCGTCACAGCTTGTTGCACAGAGGCATTCAGAGCCTCACACAGAGCCGCAGAACAATATTGAGCAACTCCTGACTGCGATCTGGAAAGAGGTTTTGAACCTCAACCAATTGAGCACTCAAGATAATTTTTTCGACTTAGGGGGCCATTCCCTGCTGGCCGTGCAAGTGTTGGGCAAACTGCGTCAAGCCACTGATCGTGATGTATCCATCACCGATATTTTTCGCTTTCCCACGGTCGCCAGTTTGGCGCGGCATTTGGCTCGTGAAGAGCCAGAGGTGACAAGCGCAACACAGGGTTTTAAACGCGCTCAGGGCAGACGTCTGGCTTGGTCAAGAGCCACTGCTTCAACGGTGCTGGATGCGGGCGCTTGAGCGGGGTGTCGTGAATTGATGCCTTGGCAGATTGATGTCCTGGTGGGGACAGGCAGTGATGTCAAGGCGCACTGAAAACGTGATGATGAAGGCAAGCAATATGGATATTTCACACACCGACATCGCTGTGATTGGCATGGCAGGGCGATTTTCCGGCGCGACTCAGATCGCCCAGTTTTGGAGCCACCTGCGCGAGGGTCGTGAGTGTTTGAGTTCATTCACAGAAGAGCAATTGAGGGCTGTGGGTGTGAACCCTTCTGTTTTCCAGCAAGCTTCGTATGTGCGACGTGGTGGGGTGCTGCCCGAGATGGAGTATTTTGACGCCCATTTTTTTGGTTTCAGCCCCCGCGATGCTGAAATCATGGACCCCCAGCACCGTCATTTTTTGGAATGCGCCTGGGAAGCCCTGGAAGATGCAGGCCATGTGCCCGATCAATTTGACGGGGCAATTGGGGTTTTCGCGGGTGCAGGGCATCATGCCTACATGTATCGGCACCTGCTGACGCACCCCGAGTTAGTCAAATCGAGTGGTTTTTTTTTGCTGCGCCACACAGGAAATGACAAAGACTTCCTCAGCACCCGTGTCTCTTACATGCTGAATCTTAAGGGCCCGAGTGTCAATATCCAGACTGCATGCTCAAGCTCATTGGTAGCCATTCATACGGCGGCACAAAGTTTAATCAGCCAAGAATGCGATATGGCCTTGGCAGGTGCGGTCACGATTGAATTACCGCATCATCAGGGCTATTTTTATCGGGAAGGTGAGGTGTTGTCGGCGGATGGTTATTGTCGTTCCTTTGATGCCCATTCCAAAGGGACGGTTTTCAGCAGTGGTGTGGGCATTGTGGTGCTGCGTCGCCTGCGCGATGCGCTGGCTGATGGCGATATGGTTCGTGCGGTCATTAAGGGCTCGGCCATCAACAATGACGGGCATGCCAAGGTGGGTTATTTGGCTCCCAGCGTGGAGGGTCAGGCTCAGGTGATTGCCGAGGCTCTGGCCGTGGCCGATGTGCGCCCTGAAACGGTGTCTTATATTGAGGCGCATGGCACAGGAACCCCTCTGGGTGATGCGATCGAAATGGCGGCCCTCAGGCAAGTGTTTCGAAAAAGCACCTCGGCGAAAGGGTTTTGTGCGGTAGGCTCAGTGAAAAGCAATATCGGACACACCGACACCGCAGCGGGGGTGGCCGGTCTGATGAAAGTGGTGCTGGCTTTGCAGCATCGTGAATTGCCCCCTTCTTTGGGTTTGACAACCCCCAATCCGCAATGCGAATTTGAAAACAGCCCCTTTTTTGTCAACACAGCCCTCAGGCCCTGGCCGGCTCTGGCGGGTGGGCCGAGGCGTGCCGGTGTGACTTCCTTGGGGGTAGGGGGAACCAATGCCCATGTGATTTTAGAAGAAGCACCTTTAGGCGAGAGGTCCGGGCCCTCACGCGAATATCAGTTGTTGGTGCTTTCGGCCAAAACAGCCACCGCCCTGGAGGCCAACACCCAAGCGTTGGCGGATCATTTTCAGGAGCATCCTGAATTGAATGTGGCAGACGCTGCACACACCTTGCGCCTGGGCCGGCAGGCAATGCCCTTGCGTCGTGTACTGGTGTGTGAAGCCTCGGCGGAGGCTGCCCATACGGCACTCAGGTCGCCGGTTCCGCCGCAGGCATGGACCGATACAGCACCTCCGGAGGGGCGGTCAAGGGTGTTCATGTTTGCTGGGGGCGGGGCCCAGTATCCGGGCATGGGGGCTGACCTCTATGCGCATGAGCCTGTTTTCAGGGCTGCTGTCAATGAATGCCTGATTTTATTATCTCGCGAAGAGTCGGCCGATTTCAAAAGCCTGATTTTTCCTCATCATGAGGATCTTCCTTCAGCGGCTCAAGCCATGCAGAAACCTTCATGGGCTTTGCCATGCCTATTCATTATTCAATACGCTCAGGCGCGTCTTTGGATGTCTTGGGGGGTGCAGCCAAGCACCTTTATTGGACACAGCATGGGGGAATATACTGCGGCTTTACTGGCAGGGGTATTCACCTTGGAAGATGCCCTGCGTTTGGTGTTGCTGCGGGGCCGTTTGTTTGAAACGCTGCCTTCAGGGGCCATGCTGAGTGTCCCTTTGCCCGAGGAGGACCTCAAAGCCCTTATCGGCCCTGAATTGTCGATGGCCGCAGTGAATGGGCCTCAATTGTCAGTGGTATCAGGCCCCGTACACGCGATTGAATCGTTTCAAAAGAGCTTGCTCGAACGTGAAATAGATGCGGTTCGCCTGCACATTTCGGTGGCGGCCCATTCAAGTATGCTGGATCCCATTCTTCCGGCTTTCAGTGATTTTTTTTCGCGTATCGACTTGCGGGCACCAAAACTGCCCTGGGTTTCCAACCTGGACGGGACCTGGATATCCCAGGAGCAAGCGACAAGCCCGGCTTACTGGGTACGGCATTTGCGCGAGACGGTTCGTTTTTCTGCCGGGCTCAAGACGCTGCTGGATCAGACCCCCAAGGTGTTTCTGGAGGTCGGCCCCGGATCGACTCTGGCCACTTTGGTGCGTCAACACCCTTTGCAGCCCGAATGGCACCGGGTCTTGCATTCGATGCCTCATCCTCGTGAAAACATCGGAGATCAGGCCTTGGCGATTCAGACTTTGGGGCGCCTGTGGGCTTGCGGTGCAACAGTCGATTGGCAGGCTTTCCAAGGGGCTGAAAAACGCCATCGGGTTAACCTGCCAACTTACCGCTTTGATCACCAAAAATACTGGATTGAACCGGGGCAGCCTCAGGCTGTCAAAAACGATGGAGCCCGGCAAAAAAGAACCGATGTGTCCGAGTGGTTTTATCAGCCCATGTGGGAGGGGCGGCCACTGCGCCCGCAGCATACCGGGCATGCTCAGCCCGGCCAGCGCCAAACGGTGTGGGTTTTTTCAGAGGGTGGCTCTCTGTTCAAGGCATTGATCGCTCGACTACGGCAGCAGGGCGCTCGAGTGTTCGAGGTGCGTGCAGGTTTGAATTATTCGAGGCAGGCCGATATTTTCACGATTCAACCGGGTCAAGCCCCCCATATGAGCCACTTGGTGACTGAACTGCTCGCCGAGACGGCTCAACCCCACTGCATTTATCACGGCTGGCTCTTGACCGCCGACAAGCGCATCGGAGACCCATGGGCTGAACTGGAACGCTCTCGGCGTTTGGGCTTTGATCCCTTGCTTCACTTGGCACAGGCCTTCGGCCATGCCGCAGTCGACGATCGCATGCACTGGTGCGTTGTCACAGACCACCTGCAGCGCGTGGGCAGCGAGACAGGCTTGGTTCCTGCCAAAGCCACGGTGCTCGGCCCTTGCACAGTCATTCCATGTGAATTCCCGCATATTCGATGCCAAAGCATTGATTTGATCGTTCCAGCCCCAGGCTCTTGGCGTGAAGAGCAGGTTGTGCAGCATTTGCTTGATGAACCCTGTTCACCATGGGGTGAAGATATTCTGGCTTATCGGGCAGGTGAGCGCTGGATGCGCTCTTTTACCCCCGTGCCCCTGCCCATGGCCACATTCGAAAACGGGCTCAGGCCCGGAGGAACTTACCTCATGACTGGTGGAACAGGGGGTTTGGGGCTTGAGCTGGCCTCGATGATGGCGCAGTCTTGTCGACTGAATCTGATTTTGCTCGGACGCAGCCCCCTACCGCCACGCAATGAATGGACGAACCACCTCGAAACAGCTTCCCCCTCAGACCCGCAGGCTCGACGTTTGCAGAAGCTGATGGCACTGGAAGAGCAGGGCGCTCAGCTCATGGTGGCCTCTGTGGATGTGTCTGATGCGTCAGGGATGGTCTCGGTTCTGAAAAAGGCACATGCCCGATTTGGAATGATCCACGGCCTGGTTCATGCTGCAGGAATTTTAAACGACGGACTGATTCAATCAAAAGAGGATACCTCCGTGTCTGAGGTTTGGGCTCCAAAGATTCAGGGAATCTTGGTGCTGGAGGCCGCCATACGACAAGTGCAGCCACAGACCCCGCCTGATTTTTTGATTTTGTTTTCCTCCATCAGCGCCTTTGCCGGGTTGCCTGGCCAAGTAGACTACGCCAGCGCCAATGCTTTTCTCGATGCTTACGCCCAGTCGCGCGCCCTGAACAACGGAATTCGCACGGTATCAATTAACTGGAGCGCTTGGCAGAAAGTAGGGATGGCGGCAGATTTCGAACGTCGTTTGGGTTTGGCCCCCCCTCTGGATGTCCATCCGGGCCACCCGCTGGTCGAACGCTGCCTGAAGGCCGGCCCGGATCAACGCGAATACCGCACTGAGTTCAGCCTCGAACGCCATTGGATTTTGCATGAACATGCCATTCGTGGCGGAGATGCCCTGATTCCAGGAACCGGCTACCTTGAATTGGTGCGAGCCGCGTTCAGCCACCGAGCGCCCGCAGACCCGGCTTGGCTGGAGCTTCGTCACCTGAGCTTTGTGACGCCCTGTGCCGTCAAGCCGGGCCACTCGCATGAACTGAGGGTTTTGTTTCAACGCTCTGCCAGTCACTGGCATTTTCAAGTCATGAGCCGGCAAAGCGAGTCAAGCCACGAACACTGGAAGGAACATGTTCAAGGAGAGGCCCAGTGGACGGCCCCCCGCCCAACGACTCGGCTGGTTTGGAACGATATTGCTGCGCGGTGCCGTCAGCGCTCCGAAATCTCACAAAATCTGGCACAGCATCCCCATTTGCTGTTGGGACCGCGCTGGGCCAATGTAGTACGGATCGATTTTGGCGAGCGTGAGGCCCTGGTTCAACTGGAGCTGCCGGCCGTTTTCGAAGGAGACCTGGATGCCATGCCCTTGCATCCTGCCCTGATGGACATGGCCACCGCAGGTGCTCAGTCTCTGGTGCCCGACATCCGGACTGATCTTGATTTTTTTGTGCCGGCTGCTTATGCAAAAGTTCTGGTGATGGCACCGCTTGTGCCTCAGATCATCAGTCATATTCGCTACCGACCTGATGAAAGCTCTCAAGGGCAATCGGCTGTTTATGACATCACGGTCGCAGATCACGCAGGCCGGGTGCTGGTCGATATTGAAGGCTTCACGATGATCAGGGTCGAAAAAAAGAATGGCTTGTCAGACGCTTCATGGCAGGGTTCACGATCTTTGAAAAAACCCGATCAGCCGGGCCTTAATGGGGCTCATGAGTCGCTCATGGAAGGGTTCGCCAACGGCATTCTTCCGGCTGAAGGGGGGGAAGTCTGGGCCCGTATTCTTGGCGGGCCTCACGCCGCTCAAATCATTGTCTCACGGCTCGATTTTCCGGCCGCTTTGGTGCCTCCATCTCCACAACATGTTACTCACGAGCCAGCCGCCACCAAAGAGCCTCTCGCCTTGCTTGATGGCGAAGCGCCGGCCACAGAGCTTGAGCGTTTTATTGCCGAGATGTGGCGCGACATGCTGGGCGTTCAATCGGTGGGCGTGCAAAGCCATTTTTTTGATATGGGCGGGCATTCTCTGCTGGCCTTGCAGGTGATGAGTCGAATCAAAAAACGTACGGGCCAAACCTTGCCCTTGACCTCTCTTTTGCAGGCTCCCACAGTGCGTTCTTTTGCGACCTTGCTCGAGCCCTCACCGGACACCGTGCGCGTCCTCCCGCGAGTTCATCAGGCCCCTCTTTCGGCCGTGCCGGTACTGCACACCGAGGTCAAGCAGACTGTAGTCATGATGCGTGCGGCTCCCCCAGGCCCGCAATCAAGCCCGCCGCTGTTTTTCATTCATGACGGTAATGGTGAAACACTGCTTTACCGAACTCTGGGCTTGGCCTTACGACATGATCAGGCCATTTATGGCTTGCAACCTGAATATCAAGCCGATGGCAGAGTGGCTCATACCTCGATCGAATCGATGGCTGCAGCCCATGTGAAACAAATACGGCGGGTGCAACCTGACGGGCCGTATTTCCTTGCCGGGCTTTGTGCCGGGGGGGTGATTGCTGTTGAAATGGCCCGCCAGTTAGAGGATGCCGGAGAAGCCAACTTATGGGTGGCTCTCATGGATGCAGGCGATGTTCAGGCCAAGGAAAAACCCTTTCGCCTCAGCCGCCAGCGCTGGCAACACTTTCTTGCCGCCCTGAATGAGCGGCCGGCCCCTGCAGGTGCTGCCGCGGCACCTTGGCGTCTGGCCCAGGTTCTACCCCTTTTGGCCAGAAAAACCGCCAACCTGGCGCGCTATGAGCTGAGCTCGCGGGTGCAGGCTCACCGTGATCGGCAACAGTTTCATCGTTTGCGGAACGTGAATGGCCTGAATGGCCACATGGTGCCAACTTCTAATGATTTGTCTTATCTCAAAATTTATGAACATGCACATCGCGAACATATTCCGCGCGGTACGCTCCAGCGAACTCATATTGTCTTGTTCAGAGCCACTCGTGGCGATGGATCGGCGGCTGACATGCCTTATCGAGAAAAATTTGAAGACCCGCTCTTAGGATGGCAGCCAAGAGTGGCTTCTGCCGTGCTCGCCGAGGACATTCCCGGAGGGCATTCTTCCATGCTGCAAGGGCCTCATGTGCAAGTGCTGGCTGAAAAAATGCAATTCCACCTTGATGTGGCCTTGCGAATGGCGAGGCAGACCGAAGGCACCTTCGAAGATGAACCCGGCCTGAGCTCTGTCGCCTGAACCCTGAAAAGCAAGGACTGCAGCCATGCCCGACAAGCCCTCAACCCTCATTATTATTGTCAATTACCAAACCGCCGGGCTCGTGATCGAGTGCCTGAAATCACTCGAGCCTGAGGTAGCCAAGGACTCCGCTGCCAAAGTCATGGTAGTGGACAATTCTTCACAGGATGGCTCAGCCGATCACATCAGTGGGGCCATCAAACAAGGTGGCTGGGCCTCCTGGGCAAGGCTGATTCGCTCGGAAATCAATGGCGGTTTTTCTTATGGCAACAATGTGGCTATTCGCCGGGCTCTATCATCTCCCAAACCGCCTGACCATTATTGGCTTCTCAACCCTGATACCCGGGTTCATCCTGGCGCCTTGGCCAGCCTGACCGATTTTTTGTGCAATGCTCCTCCCCAGGTGGGTATTGTTGGCAGCAGCCTTGAGGAAGCCAACGGCCAAGAGTGGCCTTGGGCCTTCCGTTTTCCAGGTCTATTGAGTGAGCTCGAAGCTGGTTTGCGCTGGGGCTTGAGCACCCGCCTGCTCGAAAATTGGCGCGTGCCGCGCCGCATGAATACCCAGCCGCAACAAGTTGATTGGCTTCCGGGTGCCAGCATGATGATCCGCCGGGACGTGTTTCGGACTATCGGGCTGATGGATGAATCTTATTTTCTTTACTTTGAAGAAACTGATTTTTGCCTCCAGGCTCGTCGGGCAGGATGGCAATGCTGGTATGTGCCTCAAAGTCGCGTGCTTCACATTGCCGGGCAAAGCACAGGCGTGACCACCCCGCTGGAACAGCCCCGTCGGCTTCCTGCCTATTGGTTTGAGTCCCGAAGGCGGTACTTCATCAAAAACCATGGCCGCTTGTACGCCATGATCGCCGATATTGTCTGGATGGTGGCCTTCGCCTCATGGCGAACTCGAAGGCGGGTTTTGCGCCGCCCTGACCCCGACCCCCCCCGGTATTTGCTTGATTTTTTTCGGTATTCATCCCTTTGGCACTCTCGTATCGAAGTCGGTGTGGCGCGGACCAGGCAAATTACAGCCCGGTCAGCCAAGGCTCCATCGTTCTCGCCAAATCAATGAAATTCCTGGGTTGGGCTTCACTCCCATTTTCAGGAAACAGAACAGACCTGAGCATCCGTGTCAAAAAATACCCACGACGATACTGCCAAGCTCATGAACACCTTCACAACAGACGGCTTCTTCTGGCAACTATTGCCAAGCTCTCTGGGTATTAAAGTTTGGCTCACTGACCTGTCGGCCTTGCCCAGCCATGAGGCTTATCAGCTTTTATCGCCTTCTGAGCAAAAACGGGCTTATCGTTTGAAGAACGACCAGGTTCGGGCTCAGTATATCAATGCCCATGCTGGTTTGCGCCGCTTGCTCGGTGAGCAGACCGGTACATCAGCCTATTCTTACGAATTTCAAGCGGGTGATTTTGGCAAGCCCTGCCTTGCTGGGCCCCAGCCCCTTCATTTCAATCTCAGTCACAGCCACCATCGGGCTTTGGTCGCAATGTCTCATGAAGGCCCTGTGGGGGTTGATATTGAGCGGGTTCAGCCGATGCCTGATATCTCTGATGCGGTTCAGAGCCATTTCACGCCTGCCGAGCGCTTGCAATGGGCCACGTTGCCTGAAGTGGATCAAACAAAGGCTTTTTATCAAATCTGGACACGCAAAGAGGCCTGTGTGAAAGCACTGGGCTGGGGTTTAAATGTTCCCTTGGACAGGATCGAAGTCGGTTCTGCCGGGCCTCCAAAACCCTTGTTTGTTGAATTCCCTTCGGGAGGCCGGTTCCAACTCTGGCTGGAATCCCTCCCCATTGATTCCGGTTGGGCTGCTGCCTTGGCCCGCATGGAGTCTGCAAAGACAGCACCCGAACCATCCCCGCCATGAATCTTGAGTGAGGCCATACCAATGCCGCCCATGCTGATTAAAAAAGCCATTTTTCCAGTGGCTGGTCTTGGCACCCGTTTTTTGCCCGCGACCAAAGCGCAACCCAAAGAAATGCTGCCCGTGGTAGATAAGCCACTGATTCAATACTCAGTTGAAGAGGCCTATGCCGCAGGTGTGCGGGAAATGATTTTCGTCACAGGCCGGCACAAGCGGCCCATCGAAGACCATTTTGACATGACTTTCGAGCTTGAAGTTGCCCTCGAAGGTGCACACAAGCATGAGCTTTTGAATTTGGTGCGCAGCATCAAGCCTGATGACATGGAATGCATTTACGTCCGCCAGCCCCAAGCCCTCGGGCTGGGGCATGCCATATTGTGTGCCCAGCGCCTGATCGGAAACGAGCCCTTTGCCGTCCTGCTGGCCGATGACCTCATGGTTGGAGCGCCCCCTGTGCTCCAGCAAATGGTGGAGCGCTTTGCAGATTGGCGAGCCTCTATTCTTGCCATACAAGAAGTGCCCGATGAGCATACACGGCGCTATGGCATCATTGCTGGCCAAGCGATAGAAGATCGTCTTTTGGAAGTCAATCGCATTATTGAAAAACCAGAGCCTGAAGCCGCACCTTCAAGGTTCGCAGTGGCCGGCCGCTACCTCTTGACCCCTGGCGTATTCCATGAAATTGCCCATCAACACCGTGGAATCGGTGGTGAAATTCAGTTAACCGACGGTATTGCAGGCTTGTTACGGCGAGAAAAAGTATTTGCTTATCAGTATGAAGGCAAGCGCTATGACTGCGGCAGCAAAGACGGCTTCTTGCAAGCCAACGTTGAATTGGCTCTGGAGCACCCGCAACTCGGCCCTCCCTTTCGAAAATATCTCAGCACATTGGCTACGGCCTCAGGCGATCCCGCGCCTTCGAAAGGGTGACGGGAGGTGACGAAAATTTCCTTCATAACACACCTCAAAATCGCTCAAAAATTCATTGAACAGGCTGCTGGACGAGCATTCATGGGAGGTTGAGCGGTTTTTCTGCGGCAATTCCTTAAAGCCCGCCAAAAAACCAGGGCCTTATTTGCCTGAAGGTTTTTTGTCGAAACTGAATTCGAAATCAGTTTTTGTTTTGGCACGAACTTCATCCCGGAAGCGGTTCATGCGCTGCTGACCAAGGCGGGCTTCGAGTTGAGGACGAACAGCATCCATCGGGGGGAACTGGGTTTCACGAATATCTTCGAGTTTGATAATGTGAAAACCATACTGCGATTTGACCGGCGATGATGTCATTTCACCTTTTTTGAGCTTGGTCAGTGCAGCAGAAAATTCAGGAACATAAGTTCCAGGGTCAGCAAAATCAAGATCACCGCCTTTGTCTTTGCTACCAGAGTCTTTCGAGGATTTTTTGGCAAGTTCCTCAAACTTGGCCCCGCCCTTGATTTGCTTAATCAGTTCTTTGGCTTCGTCTTCCTTTTCAACCAGAATATGACGGGCCCGGTATTGGTTACCAGTGCCTTTGGATTCTCCCTTGAGACGATCATATTCAGCTTTCATTTCGGCTTCAGAAATAGGGTTTTTTTTCTGAAACTCATTGAACAGCGCATTGGCCAAAATATTGGCTCTGGCAATTTCCATTTGAATCTTGAACTCGGGGGCAGCAGAGAATCCACGGGATTCAGCCTCTTGCGCAAACATTTCAAGCAAGACGGCTTCTTCCTTGACCATTTTTTCGAGATCTGGCGACTGCGACTGCCCCTGGGCCTTCAATTGATTTAAACGAAATTCATAACGGGCTTTGGGAACTGGCTTGCCATTTACTGTGGCAATCGACTGAGCTTGAGCGGCTGTGGCACCCAGAGAAATTGCAATCAGCAAGGCCAAGCGGGGAGCAGCAAAAATATTCATAAAAGTGCAGGTGTTGTGGTCAGGATAAAAAATATGGGGGCTGGAGTAGCCTTGGGAACCTCTGCAAAACCCCTCGCGGCGATCGCATCTTTTCCAGAATGAGGTCTGAGGCGTTGGCTTTTTTGCCTGTAGCCCACGCGACAGGCTGCAAAACCGCCTGGCATCCCCCATCCGGGAAAGGTACACTCATCCATGAGGGGTTTTGCAGAGGTTTCTTTGGGCGGATGAAATCAAAAAAATTACTTTGAAAACGTGTAATCTGTTTTGGCATTTCCACGCAGTTCTTCGCGAAACTGCGTCAAACGTTGTTGCTCCAGATTTTTTTGTATTTGGGGTTTGACATCATTCAAGGCAGGGAAAGGGGTTTCACGTGAATCTTCAAGTTTAATAATGTGATAACCGAACTCTGATTTTACGGGTTCCTGAGTAAATTGGCCTTTTTTCAACTTGATCATGGCTTCTGAAAATTCTGAGATAAAATTTTTTGGATCAGCATAATCAAGATCACCCCCTTTATTTTTGCTGCCTGAGTCGTTCGAATATTTGCGTGCAAGCACGTCAAATTTGGCGCCTTTTTTAAGTTGGGCAATCAATTGTTTAGCGAGGCTTTCTTTATTGACCAGGATGTGGCGTGTACGGTATTCAACCGTTGAAGCTTGAGCCTTGAAACTGTCATAAGCGGCCTGAATATCGGTATCACTGACTGGATTGGCTTTTTTATATTCATTGAAAAGGGCATTGATAGTCAGGCTTTGGCGGGCAAGTTCAATTTGAGCTTTGAGGGCTTCTGAATGATTTAAGCCCTGACGTTCGGCTTCCTGAAGAAAAATCTCGCGAAGTACCACTTCATCATAAACCTGGCGCTCCAGTTCCGGGGTAATGCTTTGGCCCTGAATCTTGAATTGAGCAATCAGATCGTCCGCGCGTGACTTGGGAACCTCTTTGCCATTCACGGTGGCCAGTGTTTCGGCTTGGCTGAGTAAAGGAACGGCCAAGCAGATCGGCAATAACAGCCTAAAGAGGGGCGAGAGTTTACTCATGATGGATGAACCCTTTTTGTTCAATTGTTTCTGGGCCGAAGGCTTGCTTCACTCACAATCCGGAAGAAAAAGCGTACCGAGGCCTGCTTTTCAATTACTGAGCAGTTTCAGAGGGGCTCTTTGCTTCAATGGCAAGCGCATGAATGCCCTGCTTGAAATCATCGGCCAGAGCATCATAAACCAGCCGATGACGGCTAACCCTGTTCAACGCAATGAAACGGGTGCTGATGATGCGTACTCTGAAGTGGCGCCCTTCACGGGCACCAGGGTGTCCGGCATGAAGGTGGCTGTCGTCTTGAACGTCCATTTCCGCATCAGGGAAGGCTTTTTTCAGTGCAACATGAATGTCTTGGGCTGTGGGGGGCATGATGTATCGGTTGCCAGTGATCCAGTTTCAAAGCTCAGCGGCGGGAGGCTTGGCAAGTGTTGGGGGTGAAGCAGACTCACTCATGTGGCGACTTAAATAAACCCCTTGGGCCACGGTAAATACCAGCATCAGGCCCAAAACGCCAAATAATTTGAAATTGACCCAAACCTCTGATGAAAAAGAATAAACCACAAACAGGTTCAGCCCCCCCATGAGCAAGAAAAAAACGATCCAGGCCCAATTCAGGCGAGCCCAGACTGATGCGGGAACGTCAACTTTTTCAGACAACAGGCGTTGAATCAGATTTTTCTTGAAGAATCCAGCCGAGGCGGCCAGCGCAAAGCCCATGGCCCAATACAGAACGGTGGGTTTCCATTTGATAAAAGTTTCGCTGTGAAGCCAGATGGTGGCCCCCCCGAGCAGCACCACCAATGCCAAACTGACCCACAGCATCATATCGACCTTTTGCCGACGCAGTACCAAAAAAGCCACCTGAGCCAAAGTCGCGATCATCACCACCACCGTAGCCAGGAGAATCGGGGCTTCGTTCGGCCCGACTGCCCCACCTGACACCCAAAACCCCAGATATTCAGTGGCAACCGCCGAGGCCCGGTCTTTGTGGCTTTCCGCGTATTTGAAGGTGCCAAAAAACAGAACAATAGGCAAAAAATCAAATAGAAGTTTCATGAAGAAGCATCAGGGTTTGGCTTGACAAAGTTGATTGCAGCGGAATTGATACAAAACCGCTCACCGGTCGAGTCAGGGCCATCATCAAAGACATGGCCCAAATGGGCACCACAGTTCTCGCAGAGCACTTCAATACGAACCATGCCATGACTGGTATCCAGGACACGATCGATCAGTTGGTCATGAATAGCTTGGGTATAGCTTGGCCAACCACAGCCAGCATCAAATTTCTTTTCAGAGGAAAACAGCGGTGTGTTGCAGCAAATGCAGAGGTACTGGCCCGCCTCCCAATGGTTCCAGTATTGGCCACTAAAGGCCCGTTCAGTGGCAGCATGGCGAGTCACTTCATATTGTAAAGGTTCCAGTTCAGAGTGCCATTGGTCGTCTGTTTTTTGAACCTTGCGAAGTTTATCTTTGCTCATGATGAACAGGATACCTCGAGTTGTTGAGCCCAATCGGGCGGAAAGCCAGCGTAGCGTGCAAAGTGATGCGCTTCTAAACTTGGAATGGCTTCTTCAAAGGGTTGAACAACGACTTCGAGCAGCCGCTCAATTTCAGAAAAATCATTCTGCTGAGCCGCCTCAATGGCAGTTTGTGCAAGGTGATTGCGCAGTACCATCCAAGGGTTACTCTGGCGCATGCGGATCATCCGGGCTCGATCTTGATCAGGACTACCCCCCCCTGGTTCCAAGCTTAGGCGAGCTTTATAGTGTTGTGCCCATTGGTCAAATCCCGTTTGGTCCATGAATAAAGCCCGGATGCTCTCGTTGAGGGCTTGTGGTGTGCTATCAAAGCTGCACAATCGGCGAAAAAGAATGGTGAAATCAACCCGATTGTCGGCCATGAGTTGCAACAATGATTGCGCCAATTCAAGGTCCTGAGGCAGAGCAGTTTGCAGCCCCAGTTTGGCACGTAAACGCTGAGCCCAGGCTCTGGAGTAATGGGGCTGGTATGTTTCAAGGGCGGCAAGAGCGGTGTCGGTGTTTTGAATCAGGGGCATCAGTGCCTGCCCAAGCGCATACAAGTTCCAGGAAGCGATGGTTGGTTGTTGATCATAGGCATAGCGGCCTTGATGATCAGAATGGTTGCAGATGTGTTCCGGACGGTAGGCATCAAGAAAGCCAAAGGGGCCATAATCAAGGGTGAGGCCCAAGATGGACATGTTGTCTGTGTTCATCACGCCATGACAAAAGCCCACAGCCTGCCAGCTGGCGATCAATTCAGCGGTGTTCTGGGCCACCCACTTCAGCAGGGCTGCATAAGGTGACGCCTCCAAGGCACATTCAGGGCAATAATGCCTGATCACGAAATCTGCCAGCGCCTTCAGTTCCTTGTGTTGGCCAGAGTACGAAAAATGCTCAAAGTGACCAAAACGAATGAAGCTCGGCGACACCCGGGTCACGATCGCAGCGGGCTCGAGAGTCTCGCGCTGCACAGTCAGGCGTGAGCCGGTGATACACAGGGCCCGAGTGGTGGGAATACCCAGTCCGGCCAAGGCCTCAGAGCATAAAAATTCCCGGATTGATGAGCGCCACACGGCTCGCCCATCGCCTCTGCGTGAGTAAGGTGTGCGGCCTGCGCCCTTCAGTTGCAGTTCCATGGGGCCCGAGGGGGTTTCGACTTCACCGAGCCACAGCGCCCTGCCATCACCCAATTGGCCCGCCCAAACTCCAAATTGATGACCGCTGTAAACGCTGGCCAAGGGACGCATGGAGGGCCAGATCACCTGACCACTGAAGACCGCCAGGCCGCTTGGCTCAGACCACCAATCGGTGGGCCAGCCTAAAAGCTGGGCTGCCCAAGGGCTGTGCGCGATCCAGTGCGGGTCAGGCAAGCCTTGGGGCACAATTTCAGTGTAAAAAGCAGGGCCGAGGCTGGCAAAGCGATGCGTCCAGCGAAGGCTTTCACTCCAAGGCGCGACGGTCGGTGGCAAACTCATACTGCCGCGGTTTTTTGGTTTCTGATCAGGCGAAATTGGCTTCGACAAAATCCCAATTGACCAAAGAATTCAAGAAGGTCTCGACGAATTTTTGGCGCAGGTTGCGGTAGTCGATGTAGTAGGCATGTTCCCATACGTCAACCGTGAGCAAAGCCTTGTCCGTCCCCGTCTGCAAGGGGGTACCTGCGGCCCCCATATTGATGATATCAACGCTGCCATCTGGTTTTTTCACCAGCCAAGTCCAGCCAGACCCAAAATTTCCCACGGCACTCTTCACAAAAACTTCCTTGAACGCTGTGTAGGAGCCAAACTTGGCATGGATGGCGGCTGCCAATGCGCCTTTAGGCTCACCGCCGCCTTGGGGTTTCATGCAGTTCCAAAAGAAAGTATGGTTCCAAATCTGGGCTGCATTGTTATAAATGGATCCAGAAGACTTTTTGATAGTTTCTTCGAGGCTGAGAGATTCAAATTCGGTCCCCTTTTTCAGATTGTTGAGATTAACCACGTAAGCGTTGTGATGTTTGCCATGGTGAAACTCAAGGGATTCTTGACTCAAATGCGGGGCCAAAGAATCAATGGGATAGGGCAGGGGTGGCAGAGTGTGTTCCATGGTCTTTTTTCCAGAATGAGGGGGGGGGGTTGATTCGAGGCCGATATCAACTTGCTTCGGGGGTGTCAGGGCAGGAAGGCCCTGATTTTGGGCACATCGGGCCTTGACTGGCTTGGTAAGACTCAAGAACCCGACTTGGCAGCAGGCTGCACAGACTCTACCCGCAAGTGTAACTCGCCATCAACCATCACTGCGCACAGTGCACTTTGGGCTGCAACATCGGTCACTGAACCGAGTGGGCGCCCGCTCTGATCCCTCAGCCATGCGTAGCCCCTACGTAACACCTGATGGGGGTCGATGGCTTTCAGACGAACCTCCAGGGCTTGAATACGTTGTTGCTCAGATTGAATCAGGCGTGCTTGTGCATGGTGCAAACGGTGAGCCCGGCGCAATAAGGCATGATGCCTGTCTTGCCAGCAGGCCGATAGATTCAGCAGCCGATATGCCAGGCCCTGAAGTCGCCGTTCCTGTTGATGAACCACATCACCCGGCTGAATCCAGCGCAAGGTCAAATGATCAAGACGCTGTGAGCACAGGCTCAAACGAAGGTTCATGCGACGGTTTAATTGCTCGGCCAACTGCTTGAGGTAAGCGAGACAATTCGATGTGGCTGGAGCAGACATTTCTGCGGCTGCCGTCGGGGTGGCAGCCCGCAAATCAGCGGCAAAGTCGGCCAAAGTCATATCGGTTTCATGACCTATGCCACAAACTACTGGCAGGGGGCATGCAACGATAGCACGCACCACGCGCTCATCATTGAATGACCATAAGTCTTCCAAAGAACCCCCACCCCGGCACAACAAAAGGGCGTCAACTTCGGCTCGTCGGCCCGCGATTTCAATGGCCTGAGCAATCGATTCAGGGGCCTGTGCGCCTTGCACCAAGCTTGGGTATACGATCATTTCAACATGAGGCGCCCGGCGTGCCAAAGAGGTAAGGACATCGTGCAAAGCCGCTGCTCCCAAGGAAGTCACCAGGCCCAACCGACTTGGATAAGCCGGCAGCGGGCGCTTGCGGCTTGAGGCAAACAGGCCCTCGGCCTCAAGTTGTGTCTTGAGCCTCATCAAACGCTCCATCAGGGCCCCTTCGGTGCCAGCCTCTTGCATTGACTCCACCACAAACTGCAACTCCCCACGGGGCTGATAAACCGATACCCGCCCCTGAACACGTACTTGCTGACCCTCCTTGGGCACAAAGTCCAATAGAGCCACGGCTCGACGGAACATGGCACAACGGAGGAGGCCCTCACCGCCATGAGTGTCCTTGAGGCTGAAGTAGCAATGGCCGCTTGCGGCCTTTGAAAAGCTGGACAGTTCACCCTGTACCGAGCACACCGAGAAACGAGCCGCCAAGGTATCAGCCACTGCGAGGATGAAACTGGAAATGTCCCAAACTCGAGGTTTAAGAGGCTCAATCATGCGCAAAGCCTTGTGGCATAAGGCCAGAGAATTTCACAATTCAAGCTATGCAGCACCCAAAACTCAGTAAAACCACCAGGAACTTTAATTTTTTTCATAAGTTATTGTTTTATAAAGATTTTTTTCTGCACAAAAATTAAGCAATCTATTGAAAGGCTTGATAAGACTGGCTTTCAGGGGGGTATCGATAGACTTATCCACAAAGTTATCCACAGGAACAGTGGATGAAACAGGGGGCAAACAGCTTTCATTGGCGGGTTCAATACCGCCACAATTGCCCGTCAATCAGATCTTTGAGTCAGCCGTCTCTATCGAGATGATGCACAATCACGTATCTCCGAGAAGTTTTGATTGTCGATTCAACTCCGCGCATCGTCGCTGAAAGGTACGCCTTGTTTTCGATCATACAAGCCGCTGGCTGGCCGATCTGGCCGCTTATTTTCTGCTCCGTCGCCGTCTTGACTCTTATCATCGAACGATTTGTAAGCCTTCGCTCCGCAGCCATCGTGCCTCCAAGGCTCCTTGATGAAGTTTTGCAAGTCACTCGATCGCAACTTCCCGATGCGGAAGTGGTCAACAAACTGGCTCAAAATTCAGTTCTGGGTACTGTTTTGGCCGCTGGCCTCAGGGCTCTGATGGCCGACCCCCGAATCACTGAAGCCTCACTTCGTAGCGCCCTGGAAACTGCTGGTCGATCGGCGGCCCATCATCTTGAGCGATTTTTAAACGCCATTGGCACCATCGCCACCGCAGCGCCTTTGCTTGGCCTGTTGGGTACCGTCATCGGCATGATTGAAATTTTCGGTTCCCAAAGCCCCGGCAATTCCAATCCGCAAGCATTGGCTGCAGGCATTTCAATTGCCTTGTACAACACGGCATTCGGCCTGATTGTGGCCATTCCTGCACTTATGTTTTACCGCTATTTTCGCGGTTTGGTGAATGGCTATGTGATGCAACTGGAAGAATCTGCCGAGCGCATCATTCCTCACCTTATGCGTTTTTCTGCGGCCAGCCCCCGCACCTCAGCCTGATTTCCCGATCAACCCATTTTCCAGTGTCATTGAGAATCTTCGCCATGCCAATCAACTTTCGGAAAGCACATCAGGAAGAACCGGAAATCAATCTGATTCCGTTCATTGATGTATTGCTGGTTGTGATTATTTTCCTGATGCTCTCCACCACTTATTCCAAATTCACTGAATTGCAAATTACGCTTCCCACCGCAGACGCAGACAAGCAGCATGAGCGACCCTCAGAAGTGGTTGTTCTGGTATCTTCTGATGGGCGTTATTTGGTCAATAAGCGCCCGGTAGATGGCCGCAAAGTAGAAGTGCTCTCCCGTGAGCTCGCAGCGGCGGCCAACAGTGTGGGTGGCAAAGACGCCGTCGTGATCATCTCCGCAGATGCCGCTGCTCCACACCAATCGGTCATTACCGTTATGGACGCTGCTCGCCGGGCGAATCTTCCGCGCATGACCTTTGCAGCCCAGAACAACACTCCTTGAGCATTTTTTCTCTGATCTGAATCAAGTGAAAGTTTTTAAACTTGATTTCTTTTCTGCTTCTTGTTGGCAACAGACCCTGATTCGCACTTGGCTGAGTCGGGGTCCTCTGGCCTATTTGTTGCTCCCTCTGTCTTTGGTTTTTGCTGTATTGACACGTATTCGCGCCTGTTTTTATCGATGGAGTTGGCGCCCAGTTTATCGGGTGAATGTTCCCGTCATTGTGGTGGGCAACCTTATTGCCGGCGGAGCCGGCAAAACACCAACCGTTTTGGCACTGGCCTTATTGCTTAAAGCTTGGGGCTGGAACGTGGGCATTATTTCTCGTGGGCACGGTGGCCGGGTCAAAAGCCCACAAGAAGTGCTCCCTGAAAGTCCAGCCCGGGATGTGGGTGATGAACCTCTGTTGCTGCGTCGGCGCGCCCAAGTTCCTGTCATGGTGGGCCGCCAACGTGTCTTTGCAGCTCAGCAACTTTTGGCCTTGCACCCAGAAATCAATCTCATCATCAGCGACGACGGTTTACAACATACAGCCCTGCATCGGGACATCCAGATTTTGGTTTTTGACGACCGTGGCTGTGGTAACGGCTGGCTCCTTCCAGCGGGCCCGCTGCGTGAGCCTTTTCGCCGTGAGCCACCTCCCCGAACCTTGGTTGTGTATAACTCGCCTCAACCCTCCACGTCCTGGCCCGGTCACCTCGGCTCACGCTATCTTGCGGGGGCCTTGCCTTGGTCGCAGTGGAAATCCGGGGCCACACCATCGGTTCAAGCGCTTCAAATATTGGCCCAACGTTCCCAACAAGAAACCCTCTGGGCCGTGGCCGGTATTGCACAACCCTCACGTTTCTTTCATCTCCTGGAAGACTCTGGAATACGGTTTTTTGGTTTGCCTCTCGCTGATCACTATAACTTTGCTCATGGTCCGATGTGGCCAATGGGCAGTGTGGTATTGATGACAGAAAAAGACGCCGTCAAATTAACTGACGACATAATTCAACAAAGTGAAGTGTGGGTGGTGCCCCTCAACTTTCAATTTGATGCTCAGTTTGAAGCGGCGTTGCTTTTTTTGCTGAACAAGCTTTCTCTTCACTCACCCTTCAGACCCCTTTCTGCCCATGGAACCTCGATTGCTTGAGCTGCTGGTGTGTCCTTTGTGCAAAGGGCCACTCAAGCACCTTCGCCCTTCATTGCACGCTACCGAAGAATTGATCTGCCCTCATGATCGCCTCGCCTTTCCTGTTCGCAACGGAATCCCGCTGATGTTGATCCATGAAGCCCGCAATATCGACGCCGATGAAATCTCTGATTCAGCAGGAATGGCTCCCCTGAGATGAGCTTTGTTGTGCTGATCCCTGCCAGGCTGGCCTCGACCCGCCTGCCCAACAAGCCTCTCGCCAACATTGCTGGGGCTCCGATGGTGGTTCAAGTGGCACGTAAGGCTGCCCAGTCGGGGGCAAATCGGGTTTTGGTGGCCACTGACCACATTTCCATCCAGAGAGTCTGTGAAGCTCATCAGATCGAGGTAATCATGACGCGCTCAGATCATTCAACGGGCAGTGATCGATTGGCTGAAGCATGCCATCTCCTTGGGCTTGGCGAACAAGAGCGGGTTGTCAACCTGCAGGGAGATGAGCCTTTGATCGAACCTTCCCTCATCAACGACTGCGCTGCCTTGCTTGAGTCGCGACCTGAGTGTGTCATGAGCACCATTGCTCACCCCATTGATACAGCGGAGGAGTGGAACAACCCGAATGTGGTCAAAGTCGTGTGCGATGCCGAACAGCGTGCTTTGTATTTTTCGCGCGCGCCCATCCCTTGCTGGCGCGATACCCACCCGGTCGGATCGACCGCCGGGCATCTTATCGAACCATACCCTCTTCGGCATATCGGGCTTTATGGCTACCGAGCTGGCTTCCTTTGTCGCTTTCCAAGCCTCGCACCCAGCCCCCTTGAGCGCATCGAATCCCTCGAACAACTGCGTGTGCTTTGGCACGGAGAGCGTATCGCTGTCCATGTCACTCAGCATCGCCCGGGTCCTGGTGTAGACACGCCGGAAGACCTCGACAAAGTACGCACACTGCTTCAGCTTGCAGCCCCGCTGGCCAGCAATTCAAACGAATAAGTCATGCGGAGGTCATTCCGCACCCATTACTTATTCAAAAAATAAATAAGCATATAGCACGAATGCTGTTCGCTTCCATTGAAAGGCGACTGACAATTTGAGGCTTTGGGCTGTGGCCTTTTTTCTACAACTCCCTCACAGGCACTCATGATGTCTCGCTCCAAAAGGGTATTGCCCGGCTTTCATGTCACGCTGGGCTACACGCTTCTCTATTTGTTTTTGATTGTTTTGATTCCCTTGTCTGCGCTACTTTTCAAGACCTTGGGCATGAGCTGGGATCAGTTTTGGTCTGCGGTGAGTTCGCCAAGGGTTCTGGCCTCTTACCGGCTGACCTTTGGGGCTTCTTTCCTGGCTGCTGCGATCAATGTCGTTGCCGGATTGCTGGTGGCTTGGGTCTTGGTTCGATACCACTTTCCAGGTAAAAAAATTATTGATGCTCTGGTTGACCTTCCCTTTGCGCTACCGACGGCGGTGGCGGGAATTTCGCTGTCGGCGTTGTTGGCCCAAAATGGCTGGGTGGGTGAATGGCTGGCGCCTTACGGAATTGAGTTAGCCTTCAACCCTTATGGGGTTGTGATTGCGCTGATTTTCATTGGCCTGCCCTTTGTGGTGCGCACAGTACAGCCTGTTTTGGAAGATGTGGAAAAAGAACTTGAAGAGGCTTCTACTTGCTTGGGTGCCAACCGATGGCAAACCTTTTCGAAGGTGATTTTGCCTTCCATAATACCCGCCCTCCTGACGGGCTTCGCCATGGCCTTTGCGCGGGCTATTGGCGAGTATGGCTCAGTCATTTTTATTGCAGGAAATATGCCGATGGTGTCGGAAATTACGCCTTTGATCATCGTCACCAAACTGGAGCAATATGATTACGCCGGTGCCACAGCGGTCGCCAGTGTGATGCTGTTATTTTCCTTTTCTCTGCTTCTGATCATCAATGCCTTGCAGGGCTGGCAATCACGTCGCTCTGGGGGCATCGCATGAACGCGAAATTACTCCAAACCACAAGCAAGGCACGGGTTCAATCCGGCACCACCGAACCCCCTTGGGTTCGGGTTTTGCTGACCTTTCTGGCCTTGGTTTTCATGGGGTTCTTTTTGCTGCTGCCACTGGCCACCGTCTTTTCAGAGGCACTTCGTCATGGTGCTCAAGCTTACCTCCTTGCCCTCAAGGATCCTGAGGCTTGGTCGGCCATTCGCTTGACCCTTTTAACAGCTGCTGTGGCCGTGCCCATGAATTTGGTGTTTGGGGTTGCAGCCGCGTGGGCAATTGCGAAATACGAGTTTCGTGGCAAGGCTTTTCTGACCACCTTGGTTGATTTGCCTTTCTCGGTTTCGCCTGTGGTGGCTGGTTTGATCTACATCCTGGTATTTGGGGCTCAAGGCTGGTTGGGGCCTTGGCTTCAATCGCATGACATCAAAATCGTTTTTGCGGTACCGGGCATTATTTTGGCCACTATTTTTGTGACCTTTCCGTTCGTGGCTCGTGAATTGATTCCCTTGATGCAGGCACAAGGCAATGAAGAGGAGCAAGCTGCCATTGTTTTGGGGGCCACGGGTTGGCAAACTTTCTGGCATGTGACCCTGCCAAATATTAAGTGGGGTCTGATTTATGGTGTGATTTTATGTAATGCACGGGCCATGGGCGAATTTGGGGCGGTTTCGGTGGTTTCCGGGCATATCCGGGGGCAAACCAACACCATGCCGCTGCATGTTGAAATTCTTTACAACGAATATCAATCTGTGGCGGCATTTGCCGTGGCATCGGTGCTGGCGCTGCTGGCGCTGGTTACTTTGCTGATCAAAAGCATTGTCGAATGGAAATATGAGCGCGATCTCCAAGCAGCCACAGAACTTTCACCAGAACAGCCATTCATTCATACAAGCTGCCATCTTCAACCTCCATCCAAACCCCAAACTATTTGATGCCCGTATCCCACCTATTGACACCCGTAAATTTATGAGCATCGATATTCAAAATATCTCGAAACATTTTGGTGATTTTCACGCCCTACGCGACATCAATCTTCATATCGACTCAGGTGAGTTGGTGGCGCTACTGGGCCCATCAGGTTGCGGAAAAACCACCTTGCTACGTATCATCGCCGGGCTGGAGGCCACCGATACAGGCAGCATCCTTTTCAGTGGGCAAGATGCCACTGAAGCTCATGTTCGGGACCGCAATGTGGGTTTTGTTTTTCAGCATTACGCCTTGTTTCGGCACATGACGGTGTTCGACAATGTGGCCTTTGGCTTACGCGTGAAGCCGCGCAAATACCGCCCTTCTGAACAGAAAATAAAGCAGAAAGTACATGAGTTGCTGAGTCTGGTCCAACTGGATTGGTTGGCTGATCGTTACCCCGCCCAACTTTCCGGGGGGCAACGCCAGCGTATTGCCTTGGCCCGAGCCTTGGCGGTCGAGCCCAAGGTTCTTTTACTCGACGAACCTTTCGGTGCCCTGGATGCCAAAGTTCGTAAGGAACTGCGACGCTGGTTACGGCGCCTGCATGATGAACTTCACGTTACCAGTGTTTTCGTGACACACGATCAGGAGGAAGCTCTCGAAGTGGCTGATCGAGTGGTGGTGATGAATGCGGGCCAAATCGAGCAAGCCGGAACTCCGCAGGAAGTCTGGGATCACCCTGCCAGCCCTTTCGTGTATGGTTTTTTAGGTGACGTCAATCTCTTTCATGGGCGGGCCCATGAGGGTCTGGTTCACCTGGAAGGCGCTATCATTGGAAGCCCCGAGCATCAAAATGCTCAGAATGCCCAGGCCTTTGCCTTTGTCAGGCCCCATGACTTGGAAATTGACCACTATCATGAAGGTGCTGTTGGCATTGTGGCCGAATTGCAGCGGGCCATTGTGGTGGGCCCGGTGGCGAGGCTCGAACTCTGGCCCCTGGATCCTCAACAACCAGAGGGTCATGACCCGCTCATTGAGGCACAAATGGGGTCTGACAGGTTTCGAGAGCTGGGCTTCAAAGAAGGGGATAAATTGGTCGTTTCGCCCAAGAAAGCACGTGTCTTTTTGCAAAAGGTTTCGGCTTGAGTTCAACCTGAACTACAAGTTTTGTCTGCTCCAACGACGCAAAAGCAGGGCGTTCGTGACAACGCTGACACTGCTGAGGGCCATGGCGGCGCTGGCCAGCATGGGGCTGAGAGTGCCAAAAGCAGCAAGGGGGATGCCAATGAGGTTGTAGATGAACGCCCAGCCCAGGTTTTGGCGGATTTTACTGACGGTGCGCCGTGAAATATCGATGGCTTCACTGATCAGGTGTAAGTCGCCGTGCATCAGGGTCATGCCAGCGCTCGCCATGGCGATATCCGTGCCACTGGACATCGCGATACCGATGTCGGCTTCAGCCAGGGCTGGCGCATCATTAATGCCATCACCGACCATGGCAACCACCTCGCCTTGAGCCTGAAGTTCTTGAATAACGCGGGCTTTATCAGCGGGTAATATGTCCGCCCTGATGGTGTCAATGCCAAGTTCACGACCAACGGCTTCGGCCGCCCCGCGGTTGTCGCCGGTCAATAATATTGTTCTGATACCCTGTGATCGAAGTTGTTCAAGAGCCTGCTTGGCTGAAGGCTTGATTGTGTCACCAAAGGCCAGCATGCCCAGCAATTCATCAGGCTCGCTTTCGGCCTCAGAGCAGCGCATGAGCCAAGAGACGGTACAGCCCCGTTGCTGCAATGTCTCGGCCAGTGACGCCCATTCTCCGGGTGCCAGGCCGCGTTCGGCAAGCCAGCGTGTACTCCCCAGAAGCATCTGGCGCCCCCCGACCCGCCCTTGAATTCCACGGCCAGGAAGGGCTCCTGCCTGCAAAGCGGGAAAAATTGCCAAACGACGAGCTTGGGCTGCTTGCAAGGTAGCATTGGCCAGAGGGTGTTGACTACTGGCCTGAAGGCTGGCGGCCCAACGCAGCAGATCTTCCTCTGAAAAACCCGCGGCCGGATGGAGGGCCAAGAGGGCAGGGCGGCCCAGGGTGAGGGTGCCGGTTTTGTCGAACACCACGATAGAAATGCTCTGCGCCTCCTCAAGAGCCTGGGCATCTTTGATCAAAATGCCATGCCGCGCGGCGACTCCTGTTCCCACCATGACGGCAGTGGGGGTTGCCAGGCCCAGAGCGCAAGGGCAAGCAATGACCAATACCGACACAGCATGAATCAAGGCCATCTCCCAGCCCTGGCCAAGCCACAACCACGCCAGCCCAGTCAAGAGGGCAACAAGCAGCACCACGGGCACAAAAATTTCGCTCACCCGGTCTACCATGCGCTGAATCGGGGCTTTTCCAGCTTGGGCGTTTTCTACCCAGCGGATGATTTGCGCAAGCAGGGTTTCGGCACCCATGGCGAGTGTTTCAACGAGCAACTGACCCTCACCATTCATGGCTCCTCCTGTCACCCGGTCTCCCTGGGTCTTTGCCACAGGCAGGCTTTCCCCGGTGATAAGGGATTCATCCACATGCGTGGCACCCTCCAGAACCCGGCCATCGACCGCCACTCGCTCCCCAGGGCGAACGACCACCACATCCCCGACGCAAACCTGATCAATAGGAAGCGAAACCTCATATTGCCCGCGGCGAACCTGGGCATGGGTAGGGAGCAAAGCTCCCAGGGCGCGAATGGCTTCGGTCGTTTGCCGCTTGGCGCGGGCCTCAAGCCATTTGCCCAGGCGAACCAAGCTGATCACAGCCGCAGAGGCTTCAAAATAAAGTAAAGAGTGCTCATGAACACCATGAGTGAGCAGCACATAGCAAGACAAGCCATAGGCTGCGGAGGTTCCCAGGCTCACCAATACATCCATATTGGCGGAGGTGGCGCGTAAAGCCAGCCAAGCGCTGCGATAAAAGCGGGCCCCAAGCCCAAACTGTACAGGCGTGGCCAAGAGCCACTGAACCCAGCCGGGCAGCATGACGATATGCTCCCACGGAGACAGCAGCATCGGAAGCATCAAGGGCAGGCTCAGAGCCAACCCGACACCCACCAAGAAGCCCTCTGAAACCCCGTGCAACGTCACATTGCCTGACAATCTTGCCGGGTTCAATTCGTAGCCCGCCTGCTGAACCGCAGCTTGTAGAGCTGAATAATCCACGGAAGGCAAGGCCTCAAGCGTGGCCAACTCGGTCGCGAGGTTGACTGCTGAGCTCAGAACCCCAGGCACGGCAATCAGGCATTTTTCGACCCGGCTTACACAAGCCGCACAACTCATGCCACGAATAGACAAGGTATGAGCCTGGGTTTTTACGCCATAACCAGCCTGCTTGACCGCCTCAATGAGAGAACGCAAGGGCAGGGAAGGGCGGCAAACAACCCTGGCCAATTCACTGGCAAAATTCACTTCAGCAGAGACGACTCCTGCTGTTCCCAGCAAAGATTTTTCTAGCCGTGAGGCGCAACTTGCACAGCTCATCCCAATAATGGGTAGGATGAATTCCTTGTTATCTTCTGAAGGCATCCATGATTTCCCTCCGAGTGCTTGATATGTCTTGCGAACATTGTGTGTCCGTCATCACCCGCACGCTTCAAATGCAAGACCCTGCAGCCAAAATCCAAATCAACCTGGCACAACACCAAGTTGACATTACATCATCAAAGTTGGAGACTTCACAGATTCTTCGATGGGTTCAGGAGGCGGGATACACCCCGAACATCATTTGATCTGATATTGGGATGATGGAATACGCCATCTTGCGCCCTAGTCAGGCGTAGAGATCGAGGCCACCCAAACGAGTCGAGATTATCCTGACAGTGGTGGCTTGCGCTGATCCAGCGCCCCCTGCCTGGATGGATGGTCTGGCACCGGAGGTTTTTTCCTGAAATGCCCCGCCATCTTGTCGAGACCCGGATCTGCCCTGTGAAACGTCTCCGCCTGCAAAGGCTAAACCCGCATTTTGCATGGCGCTGGCAAGTTCGCTCAGGCCAGCCTCCAAAATGGCTTTGGTCACTGGAGAGTCAACCGCGAATTCAACCCGTGCCTGGTTTCCATCCAGAGCAATATGCACCGAAATGGGGCCCAAATCAGCAGGATGAAGCTGCAGAGTGGCTTCTTGAACGCCATCTTGGGCCAGCACGCTCACTTGAGTGGCCAAGGCTTCTCGAAATTCAGGGGTATGAGCCGGTGCCTGGATAAAAAAAGTGGGGGTTTGTGGCTCTACAGAGTGGCTGTTGGGGTTGTTCGAGAAGCTTGACAGTGCAGACAGGATGCCAGGATCAGGGGCCTCCAAGCCCTGTATTTCTTGATCGGATGCGGTTCGCCTTCCTGCGTCAAGTTGTTTCATGAGATTGGTCTGTGCCAGAACCTGCTCGGAAGTCGTAGGCCCTTGTGCTTTCAAGACTGAAAATTCAGCAGTCGACCGCTCAAGCTTGAGGGCCTGCTCTGAACTGAAGCCCTGATTAAATGGCTCCGATCTGTTTTCAGCAATCTCGCCAGGTTGGTTTTTTTTGAATGAGTTTGCAAGATCCGGGGTGTTGTGACGACCCGAGAGCAGGCCATGCAAATGGCTGCTTGTGCGTTTGGCTTTGAAAGACTCCAGTGGGCCGGTTCCTGATAAAGAAGAGCTTTCCATGTTCATGGATGATCCAGGCATGACCTTAAGGGCCCGCTGGTTTGGTGTTGTACTGGATGCAGCGAGAGTGGGCAAAGCAGATATTTTGTCATTTGGAGGGGGGGGAGGGAGATGCCCCGGAAGGGTGACATGGGCTGCAACGTTGATTTCGATAAAATTATTAAAACCAGCTTGATCCTTGTTTTCCGCCTTATTTTTCCCTTTATCTTCAGAGGCGAAGGCAGCCTGACCCGCAGAGCTTGTCTTTGTGGAAGAAGATGAAGCAAACTGACGTTGCGGTCGCTGCTGTCGCTCTGTAGACGATGAGACTTGATGCTCGTTTTGTTGATTTTGAAGAACTTGCGAAAAAGGGGTTTCAGTGGTTTCCAATGAGGGTGACGCGGGCGGATTTTTGGTCTGAGAAATACTCTGAGGGCTCTGTGTAACAGGGCTGATTGAGTGTAAAGAGGTCATGGCCGCTTACCTATTTAAACAATCGAGTTGGGGAGGGCCTTTGGTGCCATCATGAGAGTTCGAGCGGCCATCTCATCAGTGATTTTTTGTTCTTGACGCCCGGACTGTCTGGCATGCTCACTCATTCTTCGCTCAATGAGTTTTTTGATAGACGCCACTTTCATTTCACTTTCAATCAGTTCGGCCTGCCGAGCTTGCAGATGTTGTTCAACTTGGGTTTGAGTGCGCTGCTGATGAGTCAGCGCCTGGTTGATGCGTTCCGTAAAAGATTGGTAATAACGCAGAACTTCAATGCCGCCCTGGCTCTTGAATTGCCCGGTCCAGCGTTGTTCATATTCTTGGCGGTATTCAAGCAATTGATGGCTTTGTTGCTTCAGAGCCTCCAGGTGATTGATGGCCTCTGAATGAGCCGCGATAGCCTTGTCCCGGGCCTGCTCTGCCTGAGAAAGCAAGCTCATCAATGGTTTCAAATCAGTCATGATAGACCCCCCACTTTCTTGAAAACTGTCCTCAAGGTGCTCGCTCATGGCACAAGGCTTGGGCTGAAATAGATGGATTTTTGGATATCTGTTCTTGGCTTACCCAGGCATCATTTGCCTTAAACGGCCGATGCTTTGAGCCAGTGTCGCTCGTTCACCCTTGTCTTGTTGCAGCAGATCCATCATGGTGCGATGCATCCGGACTGCGGTATCCAATTCACTGTCATGGCCTGGTGAATAAGCCCCGAGTTGAATCAAATCACGCGCTTTTTGATATTTCGAGTGCAGTTGGCGGAACCGTCTGGCGGCTTCCAGATGCGGTGTATCGGCAATGCTGGTCATGACTCGGGAGATTGATTTTTCAATATCGATGGCCGGGAAGTGGCCTGATTCAGCCAAGTCACGAGACAACACGATATGCCCATCAAGAATGCCTCGGGCCGCATCTGCAATCGGATCATTTTGATCGTCGCCCTCGCTGAGCACGGTGTAGAACGCAGTGATCGAGCCGCCACCGGCCAGGCCATTGCCGCTGCGCTCAACCAATTGAGGGAGTTTCGCGAAGCAGCTGGGTGGATACCCCTTGGTGGCTGGTGGCTCTCCAATTGCCAGAGCGATCTCACGTTGAGCCATGGCATAACGAGTCAGGGAGTCCATCAAGAGCAGCACATGAGCCCCCTGATCACGAAAGTGTTCGGCAATGGCCGTGGCGTAGTTGGCGCCCTGCAAACGAGTCAATGGCGGGGCATCTGCTGGAGCAGCCACCACAACCGAGCGCTTCAGCCCCTCAGACCCTAAAATATCCTCAATAAATTCTTTGACTTCACGCCCGCGCTCACCAATCAGTCCTACCACAATCACTTCGGCTTCGGTATAACGGGCCATCATGCCCATCAGAACTGACTTGCCCACACCGGTTCCGGCAAACAGCCCGATACGTTGACCTCGACCCACCGTCAACATGGCATTGATGGCGCGCACTCCAGTATCCAGAGAATGACGAATGGGGTCGCGATCCATGGCATTGATGGGCCTGCGAATGAGCGGTTCGTGATGAACATTCCAGAGCTCACCCTGACGATCCATGGATTTCCCATGCGAATCAACAACCCGCCCCAGAAGACCATCGCCTACGGGCAAGTGCAGGGTTCGGTCTTCGCCGCGCCGCCAGGGGTGATGGGGAACCCCCAGCATGATGGGAACCAGAGGGGGAGGGCGGGGCACGACACGCGCACCACTGGCCAGGCCATGCACATCTCCAGTAGGCATCAGGTAGGCACGATCTCCCGAGAAGCCCACCACTTCGGCCAGCACAGGAGCTTGTTCTGGCATCTGAACTTCGCAGACTGAGCCCACAGGGGCCCGAATGCCCGTAGCTTCCAACACCAGCCCGGCCACTCTCACCAGCAGGCCTTGGGGCTCGAGCGGAATTTTTGCTTCCGGGAAAGTGGCCAAGTCTGTCAAGTAGCGACGCCATTGATCGATATTGGTCGCGCAAGCCAGCGCCAGGGCTTCTCGGGGGGTGGTGATCATGTGACGTTCCCCTTGTCATTTTGAGCCAAATCATGCTGAGGCCCAGTGTTGTCATGAACAGGATCAGTCGCCTGATCCTGCTGAAGCGATTGATGCCATTCGCTATGACAGCCAATCGACGCAACAGCACGGCGCCAGCGGGTTTCAACCGTGGCGTCAATCATCCCGATATCCGATTCGACCAAGCAACCGCCGGGGGTGATGCTGGTATCACCCAGGATGCGCACACCCCGAGTCGAGAGAATTTCCGCAGAGCCCTGACTGATCAATGGAAGGTCTTTCGGATGAACATGCAGAACAATATGGCGTGCATTGGACAGCAAAGATTCAAGTGCTTCAGTGGCCACTTGAGCGACAAGTTCCGGGCGATGTTCCAGTTCACTGCGTACGGCTTGACGCGCCAGGCCAGTGGCGCATGTGGCCATGGCCCGAGCCATATCTTGTTGAAGCTCATCAAGTTGGGCGCTCAGCGATTCAATCATCGAGCCGATTTGCGAACTCACCTTCGTGGCGTATTCTTGTTTGAACTGTTCGAGCGAGCTTATTCCTGAGGCATAGCCTTCACGCCAACCGTCTTCGCGTACTTTTTGAAGAGCAAGGCTCAGATCTTCCGTCGGGTTCATCCCCTTTGTTTGGGGCGGTTCGGTTTTACGCACTGGGCCTGGCGGCACTTTTTGTGTGCTTTGATTGTTGCCAATATTTTGCGGAGCCCATACTTCGAAGGAATTGATCTCTTCGCGGGGAATAAATCGGCCATAGGTGGAGGGTTTGCTGCCCTCCGGAGCTGGAATATTTTTGATTCCACCTTTTGAATTAGAGGAATTCATCGTCCCCTCCGGCGCTTAGAACGATTTGACCTTCGTCGGCCAGCCGACGAACGATTTTGAGCATTTCTTTTTGCTCAGCTTCAACTTCTGAAACCCGCACCGGACCACGGGATTCGAGATCTTCGCGCAGTGTTTCAGCCGCCCGGGTAGACATGTTTCTGAAAATCTTTTCGCGCATTTCCGAGGTGGCTCCCTTGAGCGCGATGATGAGTGATTCGCTCTGAACTTCTTTGAGCAGAGTCTGAACGCCGCGATCGTCGATTTTTTCGAGGTCATCAAAGGTAAACATGTTGTCCATGATTTTTTGAGCCAGGTCATCATCAGCTTCACGGATATAGTCGAGGGCCACGGTTTCGATACTTGAACCCATCAAATTGATCATTTCTGCTGCAGTTTTTACGCCCCCCAGAGAAGCTTTACGCAGTTTGTCGCCACCGGCTAAAACCCTATTCATGACTTCGTTAAGATCTTTCAATGCCGCAGGCTGAATACCATCCAGTGTGGCAATTCGAATCAGCACCTCATGACGCTGGCGTTCTGTAAAATGCTTAAGAACATCAGACGCTTGGTCAAAGTCCAGATGAACCAAAATGGCGGCCACAATTTGCGGGTGCTCATTGCGCAGTAATTCGGCCACTGAATTGGGATCCATCCACTTCAGGCTTTCAATGCCAGAAACATCACCCCCAGATAAAATGCGATCAATCAGCAGGTTGGCTTTATCATCGCCGAGGGCTTTTCGAAGAACAGTTTTGATATATTCGTCCGTGTCCGTGACCAGCATGCTCTGTTCGTTGGCAATCGTGTTGAATGAATTCAGCACATGCTCAAATCTCTCACGGGGAATCGTTTTCATTTTGGCGATGGTTTCGCCAAGCTTTTGAACCTCCTTGGGCGACAAGTGCTTGAAAATCTCGGAGGCATCATCCTCTCCCAGCGACATCAGCAGGATTGCAGCATCTTCCAAACCTTTATCTTCATTTTGGGAAGCAGCCATAGAGAAAAACACCTCTCATCAATAATGATGGTAATTACGTGCCTACGTGCCTGATTCGCCTTTAACCCAATTGCGCACAATCCCGGCGACTGCTGCCGGGTTTTCCCTGGCCAAGAGTCGGGCTCGATTGAGGCTTTCGTTGGTTTCCGGGGCTGGTAAAGCCTTTGTATTGATAGGCTCTTCCTCTGCGTCAACGGGGTCGTCTTCCACAATGTCCAGATTGTCTCCAGGTTCCGGTGGGGCAAGCGCAGCCTTCACCGCGGGTCTGATCATGCCCATGAAAATCAGCAAGCCGATGAAGGTGAGGGCCACAGGAATGGCAGCAGTACGAATGATGTCCAATAATTCTGTTTGCTTCCAGAAGGGGACATCCACGGTTTTGATGGGTTCCACCTTAAATGGAGCATTGATCACCTGAACCGAATCACCTCGCTCTTTATTGAAGCCAACACTTTCACGCACCAAGGCGGTGAGTTTTTCTAATTCATCGGGGCTCAAGGCTTGAACACTGGTTTTGCCTTTGACATCGGTGACAGATTTATGGTTCACTACAACGGCGGCACTGATACGTCGAATGGCACCCGTGGCATTGCGCGTCACGCGAACTGTTTTATCAACCTCATAGTTTGTGACAGCTTCTCGCCGGCTGTTGTTTGAACTTGGGGGTTTGTTATCAGTAGGTGCAGAAGCTGCGCCGGGAATTGGAGGCAGGTTGGACGCCGCACCCGGCGTTCCACTGGGCGGGCTGCCTGCAGTGCCCACTTGTTCTGTCGTTTGCTGGCTACGAATTGCCACATTGGTTTGCGACCCTTGATTAGGTCGAAATTCTTCAGAAGTGGCCTCGATTTGGGCAAAATCAATATCAGCAGTGACGCTGGCACGCAAGTTGTCACGTCCGACAACAGGCTCCAAAAGATCCAGAATTCGGCGACTATAAGTGGATTCGATTTGGTGAACGTATTGCAATTGCTGAGGGTCCAGGCCATTGCTGCTGTCGCTGGGCCCCGAAAGCAAGGCTCCATCTTGGTCAACAATGCTCACGGCTTTGGGTGAAAGCTCAGACACACTGCTTGATACCAAATGAATGATGCCAGCGATTTGATTACGATCCAGAAATCGCCCAGGGTGCAAACTTAGTAACACAGATGCGCTGGGTTTTTGCTGCTCACGGAAAAAGCCATTTTGGTTCGGAATGGCCAAATGAACCCGGGCATTTTGAACCGCCGACAAAGCCAAAATTGAGCGAGTCAGTTCCCCCTCCAGGCCTCGTTGAAAGCTGAGTCGCTCTTGAAACTGAGTTTGACCAAAGCGTGCCCCATCCATCAACTCCATACCGGTCACTGTCCCCTTGGGTAAGCCGGCAGAAGCCAATTTCAATCGAGCATCATGCACCTTGCTGGCCGGTACCAAAATGGCAGTGCCTCCTTCAGCATGACGATAAGGAATATTCATTTGAGAAAGTTGCGCGATAATCGCGCCGCCGTCCTTGTCTGTTAAATTGGCATAAAGGACTTTATAGTCGCCTTGGTTGCCCCAAAGTGCCATCGCCAGCACAACAGCCAGCAGGCAGACAACGCCCAAGCCAAAGGTGGCTTTGGTGCGCAGGGGCAACTCTGTCAGGCGAGCCCTCACGCTATCGTTTTCTGCCGACAGGTTCGTGTTTCTGGTAGCGACTGCGTTATCCATGGTGGGCTGATCCAACAATGGTTCGACAAATAACTTGTGGCTTTGAACAAAACAGATTATTTCGAATGAGCCTTGCTCATGATGGCGCAAACAAGGATCAAAAGAGCTATCAGTTTCTACCTAGGCTTAAAACTTAAGCGCCTAATATGCCAAGCAGTACGCAAGAATCCCTCTCTGGTTCTTTTTTTCCTGCAATGCAGTCAGTGGGTTTTCGGGCCAAAGGATCTGAACTTATGAATGTGAATCTCAAGCCTTTCGATTTCGCACAGGCGGCAGCCAGGGCGGGTTTGCAGCCTAATGGTTTGCCTTTGAACAAGACAGGTTCGGTTCAAGGAGCCGGTTTTCAAGAGGCACTGAAGCAGGCGCTCAGTTCTGTCAGTGAAACACAAAACAAGGCCACCCGGCTTCAGCGTGAGGTACAACGTGACAACCCGACCGTGAGCCTCGAAGAAACCATGGTGGCCATGCAGACATCCCAAATTGGCTTTCAGGCCACGCTCCAAGTTCGCAACCGGTTGGTTCAGGCTTACAGTGAAATCATGAATATGCAGGTGTGATCATCCAACAGGCTGGCACAAACCCACGACAAATCAATGTGTTTGCTCAGATTTACTTGGTATTTAGGTTTACATAATATACATCGTAGTAAATTCTGGACAAACATTTCATGGAGTTGACTCATGTCATCTTTTAGTGATGTCAAAAATCGAGCCAACCGAATTCTGGTGATTGATGATGATGCACGAATACGCGAGCTTCTGCGGCGCTACCTTTCACAAGAAGGCTTTGAAGTGCTTCTTGCCGAAGATGGCAAAGCACTGAATCGTGTGCTGGCTCGTGAAACAGTTGACCTGATTGTGCTGGATCTCATGCTTCCTGGCGAAGATGGGCTTTCAATTTGCCGCCGTCTGCGCAGCCTGAATGACTTGACTCCTATCATTATGCTCACTGCCAAGGTCGAAGATGTCGACCGAATTGTGGGTTTGGAGGTTGGCGCTGACGACTATCTCCCCAAGCCATTTAACCCACGCGAGTTATTGGCGCGTATTCATGCCGTCTTGCGGCGGCGTCCGGCGCTTGAGGCACCTGGTGCGCCTGCCAAAGAATCTGCTACTGTCGTATTTGGCCCGTTTGAATTTGATTTATCGCTGCGTCGGCTTTGTAAGGGACGCGAAATGATTTCCTTGACCACCGGCGAATATGCCATGCTCAAGGTGCTTGTACGGCACCCGAGGCAAGCCCTCTCGCGTGACAAACTGGCCCAGTTGGCACGTGGTCGTGAATTGGAGCCATTTGACCGCAGTCTGGACGTTCAAATTTCGCGTTTACGCAAAATAATTGAAACTGACCCAGCCCAACCACGTTACATCCAAACTGTTTGGGGCGTTGGCTATGTTTTTGTGCCAGACGATCCAAAACACTGACAGTCTGGCCTGTCAAATGGCTAAAAAACCACTGGCTCTCAGCCTTTTTTGGCGCACCTTTTCGCTGCTTTCTCTTTTGCTGATGGCGGTGATCGGCGCTTGGCTGTGGATTTTTCGCACCTTGCAGATCGTACCCCCATCGGCTCAGGCCTACTGGGAACTGGTTTGGGTGGGCCTTGTTTTGATCGCCACGCTGGGGGCCTCGGCGCTCATGGCCCGGTTGATCAACCAGCCACTTCGGGCTTTATCCTTCGCGGCCAGCCGAATTCGCGAGGGTGAATATGAATCGCAGCTTGATGAAAACACCATGACCAGTGAAATTCGGCAGGTCAACATGGGATTTAACCGCATGGCGCGTGAACTGGCCAAAGTGGAGGAAGATCGGGCTGTGATGCTGGCGGGTATTTCACATGATCTGAGAACCCCGCTCGCCCGACTGCGGCTTGAGGCCGAAATGAGTGTGCATGACGAAGAAGCTCGCCTCAATATTGCCCAGGACATTGATCAACTCAATGCCATCATCGATAAATTCATGGACTACGCACGTCCAGGCATCGTCAAACTGACGCCCGTACATTTGTCAGCCGTGATTGATCGGGAGGTCGCCGCGTTCCGCCATGCACGTCATATCCGGATTACTTCGCAGATCAGCACCAAGACCTTTGTGATGGCGGATGACATTGAACTCGGTCGAGTGCTGCAAAACTTATTCGAAAATTCACTGCGCTATGGTCGGTCTGTTGAATCGGGAGTGGCTCAAGTGACGTTGACCTATGCCCACTCAGGGCCTTGGGGTGTGATGACTGTGCGAGATCATGGCCCCGGTGTGGACCCTCAAAAACTGGAGCAAGTCATGGCCCCGTTTTACCGCGGCGACATGGCTCGTACAGCAGCCACGGGTGCAGGTTTGGGTTTGGCCATTGTAGAAAAAGCAATTCAGCGTATGGGGGGCTCTTTTGAGCTGAACAACGCCACCAATGGCGGCTTGGTGGCTCATATTCGACTTAGGCAGGCCGCTGACGGCTGACCAGCAAACACACAGCATGGGCCTCAATAGACTCGCCCCGCCCCACCGGCCCCATTTTTTCAGCCGTTTTGGCTTTGACATTGACTTCTTCGAGGCCAATTCCAAGCGCCATACAGAGCCGCTGACGCATCGTTGGTATGTAGGAGGCCAGCTTGGGAGCCTGGGCCACGATGGTGGAATCAATGTTGTTGATTTCCCAGCCCGCACTTCGTAGCCGCCGAGCAGCATCGGCCAAAAGAGCCAGTGAATCAGCACCTCGGAGCCGCTCATCAGTATCAGGGAAGTGATGGCCAATATCGCCCAGACCAGCTGCCCCAAAAAGTGAATCGGTGATGGCGTGGCACAGTGCATCGGCATCTGAGTGGCCCAGCAAACCATGAGAATGGGGAATTTCAACCCCGCCCAGAATAAGCCGCCGGCCCGGAACCAAAGCATGGGTATCCCAGCCTTCGCCGATACGAAATCGGAGTTTATTGATCATCGCCATTGAAGAAGCTTTTCTACCAGTTTAAAGTCTGAGGGATAGGTGACCTTCAGGTTTTCCGGAGAGCCCGGAACCAGCAAAGGGGAGTACCCTGCCCGTTCCATGGCACTCGATTCATCGGTGATGTTAGCAGCATCGTGGGCCAAAGCTTGCTCAAGGGCTTGTTGCAACAAGCCAAGGCGAAACATCTGGGGGGTTTGTGCTTGCCATTTATTGGCCCGATCCAGCCCCGCAAATACCCTGCCCTCATGGGCTTGTTTGAGTGTGTCGGTCACGGGCAAGGCGAGCAAGCCACCAACAGGATCATCCTGACAAGCCTGAATCAGCCGATCCACCCAGGAGGGTTGCAGCAGGCAGCGTGCAGCATCATGAACCAGCACCCAATCTTCAGGTAAAGCACCCCGCTGTATCAGCAGACCCAAGCCGTTCAAAACACTGTGTGCCCGAGTGGCCCCGCCCACCCGCCCAATCCAGCCGCTGAAGTCCGGTACGTGGCTTTCAAACAAGACGTCATCAGGATGCAAAACCACCAATAATTGATCAATGCCTTGTGCAGTACTGAGCGCTTGAAGGGGATATGCCACCATGGCTTGGCCTGCCAGGGCCACATATTGCTTAGGCCCCGCCGAACCTGAGCGCTCGCCCTTGCCTGCACAAGGCACCAAGGCAAAGTAGCGAGGTCGAGACCTTGCGTTAGAAGAAAGCATTCCAAGGAACTTTCATGAATTTCGGTAATGATGGCATGAATTTTGGGTCAACGACGACAATCAGGGTCGATGGCAGTCGGCCATTGTTCCTCAGGTAAAAATTCAAAAGCCCCCATTGTCCCCTGCCCTGCCTTTTACTTTGCGCCAAACTGTTGCCCATGCCTGCTTCAACCCCCACTCATTCCCTCCCCCTTCATCAAACTGATTTTCCGCATGCTCGCCCTCCCATCGCTGTTTTGCGGAGTTTGATCCCCTTTGTGAGGCCCTACCGGGCTCGCATTGCTTTGGCGGTGCTTTTTTTACTTCTTGCCGCCATCACCATGCTGGTGTTTCCTGTTGCCCTTCGAGCCGTGATTGATAAGGGCTTGGTGCTCAGCAACCCCGGAGAGCGGGTCATGGCCCTGCGGGAACATTTTTTGGCATTGTTTGGCGTCGGTATGGCGCTGGCTTTTTTTTCAGCGGGGCGCTTTTATGTGGTGACTTGGCTGGGAGAGCGTATTACCGCTGATCTTCGGCAAGCGGTTTACGCCCACGTGTTGCGCCAAAGCCCCGCATTTTTTGAACATACCCAAACTGGCGAGGTGCTGTCCAGGCTCAATACCGACACCACCTTGGTGCAAACGGTGGTTGGTTCCAGCCTGAGTATGGGGCTGCGCAATATGGTCATGGGCTTGGGTGCGATGGTCATGTTGATTGTGACCAACCCTTACGTCATGGCTCAGGTGTTGGGTACTTTAGTGCTGGTCGTACTGCCCAGTCTTTATTTTGGGCGCCGGGTTCGCAAACTCAGCCGTGCCAGCCAAGATCGGGTTGCTGACTCCAGCGCCATCGCGGCCGAGGTGCTCAATGCCATGACTGTGGTGCAGAGCTTCACGCAAGAGGCGCATGAAACTGAACGATTCCAGCGATCAACGGCTGATGCGTTCGCAACGGCCATTCAACGTACGCGCATGCGATCTTTTTTGGTGGCTTTTATTATCACGGCCGCCTTTGCGACCTTGCTGTGGGGAATTTACCAAGGCACTCAGGCCGTGCTTCAAGGTCAAATCAGTGCCGGCCACCTAGGCCAAACGGTGGTATATGCTATTTTATTAATCAGTAGTGTGGCGGTTTTAGCCGAAGTTTACGGAGACTTGCTCCGGGCGGCGGGTGCCACAGAGCGGCTGGTTGAGCTTTTACAAGCCCGTAGCCATGTCAACAACCCAGCCCAAGCGAAGGCTCTGCCAAAGGTTTCTACAGGGGCCCATCTGCGCTTGAGTCAGGTGTGTTTTTCCTATCCTTCAAGGCCCGGAACCCCGGCCCTTTCAGACTTGAGCTTTGAAGTGCATGCCGGTGAAACGGTGGCCTTGGTGGGCCCGAGCGGGGCAGGCAAAAGCACCCTGTTTCAGTTGTTGCTGCGTTTTTACGACGTTCAATCAGGGGCTATTGAATTCAATGGTGCCCTGATTGATCAGCTGAACCTCCAGGCGCTGCGCAGCCATATCAGCATCGTTCCCCAAGAGAGTGTGATTTTTTCGGCGAATGCCATGGAAAATATTCGCTATGGACGGCCAGAAGCTTCTGACGAAGAAGTAAGAGCTGCCGCACAAGCCGCTTTTGCAGATGGATTCATTTTGGCGCTGCCGCAAGGCTACAACACATTTTTGGGTGAGCGGGGGGTTCGTCTTTCTGGTGGTCAACGGCAACGTATCAGCATTGCCCGGGCCATCTTGAAGAATGCCCCCCTGCTCCTTCTGGACGAAGCCACCAGCGCCCTGGATGCTGAAAGCGAGCGCATGGTGCAAGCCGCACTGGGCTCAGCCATGACCGGCCGCACGACCTTGGTGATTGCCCATCGCCTTTCAACAGTTCAAGGAGCCGACCGTATTCTGGTGCTCGACAATGGGCGCCTTATCGAAGCTGGAACCCACAACACCTTGTGTGCGGCGCAAGGAAGCTATGCTCGTTTGGCTGCGCTACAGTTCAAGGAAACCGTCCAGCCCACCCTTTAATGTGCTCGTCCGTTTTGTCACGCCTGCCCTGAGTTGGCTGTGCTTTTTTCATTCATGACCATGACCGCGCCCTCCTCCAGCCCGCCCATTCAAACTGCCTACGAAGACTTCATGCGACATGTCTATAACCATGGCGTATTTAAGTCTGACCGAACCGGTACAGGCACACGCAGCGTGTTTGGCTATCAAATGCGCTTTAATCTTTCTGAGGGCTTTCCACTGGTGACTACCAAAAAAGTTCATGTCAAATCCATCATTCTTGAGTTGCTTTGGTTTCTTCGGGGTGAAAGTAATATTCGCTGGCTCCAGGAGCGCGGTGTCACCATCTGGAACGAATGGGCTCGTCCAGACGGTGAACTGGGCCCTGTGTATGGGGTGCAATGGCGCAGTTGGCCGACCCCTGGGGGGCAGCACATTGACCAAATGACAGAGGTGCTCACCCAGCTTAAAACCCAGCCTGATTCACGTCGAATGATTGTCAGCGCCTGGAATGTTGCCGACCTGCCCCAAATGGCACTGGCACCTTGCCATGCTTTTTTTCAGTTTTATGTTGCCCCAGCCTCAAACCCAGGCAGCCCGGGGCGGCTAAGCTGCCAGCTTTACCAGCGCAGCGCGGATATTTTCCTTGGGGTTCCTTTTAACATTGCCAGCTACGCTTTGCTTACGCACATGATCGCGCAGCAGTGTGATCTGGATGTCGGGGATTTTATCTGGACTGGCGGTGACTGCCACATCTACAGCAACCATATTGAACAGGTTGAGCTTCAGCTCAGCCGCCAGCCTTTTTCTTTTCCGAACCTGCACATCCAAAAACGCGCCAATTCCTTGTTCAGTTACAAATTTGAAGATTTTCTCATCGAAAATTACCAGCACCACCCTGCCATCAAGGCAGCAGTGGCTGTGTAAATTTCTTGACCAATACGCGGAATGACAAGGTAGCAGAATGAATGATTCACCCCGTCATGCTGCGCGGAGTCGCAGCATTCAGAAAATGCCCCCGTCGATTGATTTCCACGAAAGCGGCAATCCATCAAGTGTTCACCAGCATTCATAAAATGAAAGTTTTTTGCAGAGGTTCCATAACCATTAAAATGAAGAATTAAAAAGCCAGCCATTAAGTAATGCCATGGTATTTTTTTGAACACCTTGAACATAAGTTGAATTTTTTGCTGCCTGCTCAATCCATTCATTAAACCCACTTCCAGGAAAAACTTTCTTCATTCCAGGAAATAATTTCCACTGCAGGCCAACTTTAAGATCTTCTGAGGTTTTTGGCTGATTGGCAAAATCATCTGCATTATAACCATAAATAATAGACTCAGGGGTGATTTTTATATTACCTTGAGGAGATTTTTCATAAATAGAGGCAATGCTGGCCAGCTTGGCTGCCACAAAATATGGAACCATCAATGGGTTGACTAAGGCACGCTGATTTCCGAGCTGATTATTCGGAAACCCCTGCTCAGAAAGCAATTTATCAAGCTGAGGAAAATCATTACGAAGCCCGTGAGCCCCTTTGGAAGAAATTTGTCCATAACCCAAAGTGGTATCATCTCCGGCTTGGCCTTTTTTTGCACTCAAGTCTTGCCTTTCATCGCCGGGATCATAATTTGAAATTTCGTTCCTGATCACCGCCATCACCAAGACAGGCGTCACCTTATATTGACCCAAAGCAGGGAACATTGAAACAGCCTGCCTGTACCTTCGCACATTTCCGTCAAGGGTTTCCTTTATTTTTTCATCAATTTTATTATTCATTAATTTTGTTTCAATAGCCCTCTTTCGGGCTGAACTTTCGCCAGGCAACAAAACGTCATTAATTTTATAAGTTCCTGATATATTTTTTGCAATAATTTGCCTTCGAAGCCAATCCAAAACTTGTGTAATTTTTTTTAATTCTTTTGGAATTGGGTAAATTCCACTTTCAGTTTTTACTGAAAATTGATTATTTGATTTAATCAGCTCGACCCTGGCATTTAAATTTGGTATGTCAAGATAAGATTTTTTTGAATTCAATATTTCATGAAGATTTCTCCTTGGGTCACTGCCAACCCCAATATTCCCCAAGCCAGAAACCATGACTTACTCCACCACAAAATCTACAGCATGGCATCATTTTGATGATTAAAATAAATCAAAAAATCGCCATTAAATGCTAAAAAATAAAAATTTTAATATATTTATTTATTTTATAATAACGTTATTTATTTTTATAAAAAATTTTATATTATTATAAAATCATGCAATAAAAAAATAGCCTGCAGCAAGGCAGGCTAAAATCATGAAACTGTTAAAAATTAACGAATAAGCTTCTATTCTTTCTCAGTTGCAACGGATGGCTGTTGTGAGTGAACGTGGTTTGCCCAGAGGGCGGGCGGTACGAGTCAAGCGACCTGTCGCATCACTCAAACGGCCATTGACTGTTGATCTTGGGTGTCAGCCAGCGAGCTGACGAGCGATTCACGCTCTGGGTTGAGGGTGACGGAGGTGATGGGGCTCCAATCGCGGGTATGGCGTGACCAGCGGCGAAGGTTTCGCAGCCAGCAACTGATTGCTACAAGGGGTTTGGCACCACTTCCTTGCCAAAAACGATAAGCCACAGAGCCTTGACTGCCTGCCGCTCGGCAGTCAATGATTGATCGGGAATATGAGCCGGCTTTTCGTCCAAGCGTGCACGATGCTGAAGGCGGCGAAACTCCCGGTAGGCATCAGCAGCCGATGAGCCAACCCCTTCGGGTAACAAACCTGCGGCTTGTGCTCGTAAAAGTAAAGCAATATTGCCCACGTTGTCGAGCAGTTCGGGGTGTTTGCAACTGCTCGAAAGGACGAGATACTGAACCGTAAACTCGATATCTATCATGCCGCCTGGGCTGTGTTTGACGTCAAAGAAATCGGGCGGAATACGGTGTGCAGAACGCACTTTTTTGCGCATCAATTCGATTTCCAAACGCAGGGATTGGTGGTCACGATGTGCCGTCAGCACCTTTTTTCGGATGGCTTCGAAGCGATCCACCATATCAGGTGACCCCACGCACACCCGTGCCCGACTCAGGGCCTGATGCTCCCAGGTCCAGGCTGTATTGCTTCCTCGGCCAGTTTGGTACTTTTCATAGCTGCTCAAGGTTGTCACCAGCAGCCCAGAACTGCCATTCGGGCGAAGGGCTGTATCAATTTCAAATAAATCACCAGCCCCTGTGCGCAGAGTCAGCCAATGAATGAATTTACGCACCAGGGCGCCATAGACTTCGGCAGCCTTGTCAGCATCCGGCTCATGGGCATCGTCAACCAAAAAAACCAGATCCAGGTCACTGCCGTAACCCAACTCTTTGCCCCCCAATTTGCCATAAGCAATGATGGCAAATTGGGGCTCGGGCTGATGCGCTGACTTGAGTCGCTGCCATACCCAGCGTAAGGTGCATTCCAAGGTGGCGTCTGCCAAGGCTGAGAGGTCATCTGCAACGTGTTCAACCCTGATATGCCCTTCCAGATCACGAACCAAGGTCCGGAATATCTCAGCATGATGGGCTCGCCGCAAAGTGTCAAGTAAAGCTTCTTCATTGGCCTCCCCTGCGCGCTCCCAAGCTCGATGGCGATCCGTCAACTCGGCCAAATAAGCCGCAGCATCAAAGCGTCCCAAGACCAGACGATCATCTGCCAATTCATCAATGACATCAGGGTGTTGCATCAAATAACGCTTGGGCCAACGTGCCAAGCCAAGTAAGCGCAGCAAACGCTGATGCACCCTCGGCCTTTCCGCCAACATGGCAATGTAGTTTTCCCGACGCAGCAAAGGTTCAATCCAATCCATAAAGGTATCGATCGCTTGCAGGTCACACTGACCCATTTCAAGCTCATGAACACAACGTAACATCAACTGAGCCAATCGTTGTCGGGTGCTCTCACGAAGTATTTTGAGGCGCCCTTGTTCACCCCAGACCTGGACTCGTTGTTGCAGTTCCGGAGGGAGTTTTTCAAGTACTGGCTCGCTGTCTATGGGAAGAATCGACAGCGTGCAAGGAGGACAGACTCGAATCGCATCGCCCCCACTGCCCTTGCCTTCACGTTCGTTGAGCAACGCGTCAAACTCCATGGCGACGAATTCACGGGTTTCATGAAATCGCTGCAAGAGGCTCGGAGCATCAGAAAAAGGTGGATGCAGGCTGCTGGCGATCCAGGACAAATCGGAGTCTTGTGTGGGTAGCGTATGGGTTTGTTGATCATCAAGGTACTGAATGCGGTGTTCGAGTTCACGCAAAAATATATAAGCTTGTGCGAGCCGGGTTGCAGTTGATTGCTTCATCAAGCCGCCGGCAGTAAGATTTTGGAGCGCCTTGAGAGTGGAGCGGGTTCGTATTTCAGGAAACTGCCCGCCGCGCACAACCAGCAACAATTGAACGATAAATTCAATTTCTCGAATTCCGCCCCGCGAAAGTTTGACATCGCTTGCCCGCTCAGGTCGGCCCGCTGCCCGGCGCTGGGCTTCATCACGTATTTTTCGATGTAATTGCCGCAAGCCTTCAAAAACGCCATAGTCAAGGTAGCGCCGGTAGACAAAAGTAGCCACAACCGACCGCAGGGCCAGGGCCCGGCCATTTGAAATACTCTCGCGAGGTGCAACGACTCGACTCTTGAGCCAGGCAAAGCGCTCCCACTCCCGCCCCTGCACTTGAAAGTATTCCTCCAGCATCGCCAAGCTCACAGCCGCGGGCCCGGAATGGCCGTTGGGCCGCAATGCCAAATCCATCCTGAAAACTTGTCCATCGTCTGTGGTTTCGCCCACCAGAGAATAAAGACGCCGTGCTAACAGGGAAAAGTATTCATGCGCCGTCATGGCCGGGCAGTTTCCTCCCTCAGTGTGGCCATCTTCCTCATAAACATAAATAAGATCAATGTCAGAGGACACATTCAGTTCACGAGCCCCTAATTTACCCATCCCCACGATCCAGAAATCGATCCGTTCACCTTGGGCATTGAGAGGCACGCCATATTGCTCATCCAGATCGCCGAGAGCCTGAGCCAGGGCCAGATCCAAAGAAGCCTCCGCCAACTCGGTCATGACCAGAGTGATGTCCGTCATGGGGGCGCCACCTTCCACATCCCATACAGCCAGCCGCTCCAGCACAAGGTGACGTGCCACCCGCATGGCGCTGGATAGGCTGCGCCCGCGGTATTGCAAATTTTTCACCAAGGAGATCACGTCATCCCGGCGGGGCAGGCCCTTGGGCAATAAGCTTTGTTCCTCCATGTAGCGACGCCTCACCCGTTGCACAAATCGGCTGTAATCAGCCTGGGCATTGGACATGAAGGTGGCGGAAATATCGGAGATAGGGGTCATTTGCTCTCCTGGTCACCCGTGTGAACGCTGACAACGGCCAATGAACATGACAGATACCTTGATTGCAGTATGCTAGATTGATGCAGCAATATAGCGGTTGCCAGACCCATCGGGGTTTGCGATTATGTTTTTGTGCTCACCTCACGATGTGATGTCTGTTGATTTACAACCCCTCATGCCCCACGCCGCTGCAAACGCCAGGCCGTTGTGGCTCCGATTTTTTCAATACTGCCTGAAGTGGGCATCAGGGCTCCTCTTTTTGGTACTGATCCTGATGCTGCTGGCATGGCTGGGCTTGCATCACTTTATTTTGCCCAACATTGAGAAATGGCGTCCAGAGATTGAAGCCCAAGTGAGCCGTGCTGTGGGAGTGTCCGTGCGAATCGGCCATATGGGGGCTGAATCTCAAGCCTGGATCCCAACCATCGAGTTGCATGATGTGGTTTTGCTCAATGCCCAGAAACAAGTCACGCTCAAGCTCCCACGGGTCTTGGCCGCGCTTTCACCTCGTTCCATGGTGGCTTTGGAACCTCGTTTTCAACAAATTTTGATTGAAGGGGCTGATCTTGACATTGATCGCGATGCTCATGGCCAATTTTTGCTCGCCGGAATGCCTGTTACCCAGCCTGGTGATACAGAAAATATGGGCCTCAACTGGCTGATGCAGCAAAGTGAAGTCACTCTCTTAAAAAGTACCATTCACTTGACTGATCATCTGCGCCCCTCTTCGCCGTTAGTGCTCTCCAACGTCGATTTGGTCATTCGTAATACAGTGGGAAAACATGCTTTTCGCCTGGATGCCACACCGCCGCCGGCTGTGGGAGATCGTTTGAGTATTCGAGGGCAATTCACTGAACCTCTACTCAAGCGGTCTGGTAATTGGCAAAGCTGGAGTGGAACTTTTTATGTGGAATTGCCAAATATCGATGTCAAAGAGCTGAAAAACCATGTGACTTTACCCTTTGCTGTGCAAGAGGGGTTTGGTGCCACAAGAGTCTGGATGAACATCTCGCAGGGCGCGCTCAAATCATTGACGATCGATGCTGCCCTCGCCAATATAACGGCCCAAATATCCCAAAATTTACAGCCCCTATTACTTCAAAAAATAGAGGGGCGCTTGCAGTTTGAACCCTCTGGTGAGCAGCACCGGCTAGCGCTACAGCAGTTTGGCTTCACCACCCAAAGCGGTATTGAATGGCCACGAAGCAACCTCACACTCAGCTGGCTGCAAGCCCAGGGGCAGGCAGTTCGGGGAGGAGAGGTCAGCGCCGAATGGCTGGATTTTGGCCTGTTGGCTCAACTGGCCGAACACCTGCCCCTCACCTCACTCCTGAGGCACACACTGGCAACCCGGCGCCCTGCAGGGAAGGTGAATGCGCTGTCAGTTCAGTGGCAAGGGCCAATGGAAAATCCGGCTCAATACCAAATCAGTGGCCATTTTAAAAATCTGGCCCTTCAGGCGGTTGCAGCAGAACAAAAAAATATCATGGGCCTACCCGGCATGGAGTCCTTAAATGTCAACCTGTCAGCCACCGAAAAAGGCGGACGAGCGGACGTCCAGATGGAAGCCGGGAAAATAAATTTCCCGGGGTTATTTAACGATCCACTTATTCCCGTTCAGCAGCTCCAAGCCCGGTTAGAGTGGCGTATTGAACAGCGGCCCTCCAACTCCAAACCCTCGGTACTGATCAAAGTTCCGCAATTCAAATTGACCAATGAAGATGGGCAATTAGAGGCTGAAGCCGTTTGGTCGAATAACCCTCAAAGCCAGCCCGGCGAACCCGATCGTGGCTATCTTGATCTTCATGGCAAATTGCTGCCAGGGGCTCGGGCAGAGCGCGTGCCTCGATACCTGCCCCTGATGATGGGGGCCAGCCTCTTGGATTACTTGCCATTGGCCCTTCGTGGCGGCCAACTCGGTGAAGTCGGGTTCAAGGTCAAAGGAAACCTGAAAGATTTCCCCTTCGCTGCCTCCTCCCCTGGTGGCCAACCCACTGGAAAGTTTCGAATTGCTGGCCGCGTAGAAGACCTGACTTTAAATTACGCCCCCACCCTCCCCGCCCAAGGCAATGAACCTCCAGTTATCGCGGCATGGCCCCCGCTAAGCAAGGTCAACGGTGATTTGGTTTTCGAGCGCGATCGTCTGAGCATTCGCCATGCACAAGCTCAATACAAAAATGTTCAGCTCAGCAAAATTCAGGCTGAAATTCAAGACTTGGGACACGATTCACGATTAACCGTCGAGGGGGTGGGCTTCGGCCCATTGAATGATATGCTGAGTTTTACCAAGCACTCCCCGGTGGCCCGCTGGACTCAGTTCCCTCTTTCAGAGGCTTCAGCCTCAGGCCCTGCCGAGATCCGCTTGGCCTTGTCGGTTCCACTGGCGCACCTGACTGACTCTACCCTGAAAGGCAGCATCATCCTGCTGGGGAATGATGTTCAGCTCAACCGGGAACTCCCCCTGTTAGGCTCGACCAAGGGTCAAATTGACTTCACCCAAAAAGGCTTTAAGCTCGTAGATCTGCGCACTCGTTTGGCGGGAGGGGAAACCCGGATCGATGGGGGGTGGCAATTCGATACCGGTTTGCGTATTGTGGCTCAGGGCCAGCTTACTGCTGAAGGTTTGCGTAAAATACCCGAATGGCCTGGCGTGAGCCAAGCGGCTCAGTGGCTCAGCGGCCAAACTCATTACCGCCTTAATCTTGGGCTTTCGCAAGGCCGCCCCGACATCAGCCTGACAAGCGACGGGATCGGGCTGGGTATTCACCTGCCTGCTCCCTTGCGCCGCAGTATTGATGCTCAAGCGCCATGGCCCCTTCAATTGCAAATTACCCCACAGCGCAATCATGAACCCCACCAAAACTTGCGCCATGATACGCTCAGCTTTGTGTTTGGCCCCGCATTACGGGCGATTTATCAGCGTGATGTGAGCGGTGCTGAACCCCAAGTTCTGCGAGGACAACTGTGGGTATCAGACTCACCCACTGAAGCCGCATCTCCCACGCTGCCCATCACGAGCGGGTCAGGGGTTGTGGCAGACGTTGCCTTGCAAACAATCAACCTTGATGAATGGCAGAACGTGATTCGTCTCACTGGGGGGCGCAATTCACTCTCCGGCTCCTCTTTCAATACTTCTGCTTATTTACCCAGCAAAATATCACTGCGGGCCGATGAACTTTTCATCGACGCTCGCCGCATAGAAAAGTTATCGGCTCAAATGACACAAGAAGCCGAGGTTTGGCGTGCCGCACTTGATGCTCCACAAATAAGCGGAAAAGTTGAATACCGGCCTGCACGCCGAGAGGCCCCAAGTCGGGTTATGGCGCGGTTCGAACGGCTCTACTGGCCCCCGGCTGAGGCGGCTGGGGGGTCATCAATTTTACAAGACAACACCCCTGATCATCTGCCAACCCTTGACATTGTGGTCAACAATTTCGAGTTTCGAGGCAAAAAGCTGGGGCGCCTCGAAATGGAAGCGGCCCCCAGCGCAGCATCCACTCAAGACTGGAAAGTTTCACATTTAAGCCTGATCACCCCCGAAGCCACGATCAAAGCCCAAGGCCAATGGGGGGTTCCCGACAGCCATGGCCATTCCAGCCGGCGTATGTCCCTGGATTTCAAACTCGACCTCAAAGATGCCGGTCTTTTGATTGATCGTCTGGGTTGGGGGCGCATCATCAAAGGCGGGAAAGGAGCAATGTCCGGACAAATCAGCTGGGCAGGGTCGCCCTTCACCTTAGACTATCAAATCATGAGCGGTCAAATGAAAGTAGCCATCAACTCGGGCCAGTTTCTCAAGGCAGACCCAGGAGCCGCCCGACTGCTTGGGGTGCTGAGCCTGCAAAGCCTTCCCCGACGTTTGATCTTGGACTTCCGGGATATTTTTCAAGAAGGCTTTGCTTTTGACAATATTACGGGTGATATCACTCTGTTCAACAGCATTGCCAGTACCACCAACCTGCGTATGCGGGGAGTTCAAGCCGTTGTTTTGATGGAGGGCAATGCCGATCTGCGCCATGAAACCCAAGACCTGCGGGTTTTTGTGGTGCCTGAAATTAACGCAGGCACAGCTTCTTTAGCCTATGCGGTCATTAACCCAGGAATCGGACTGGGCACCTTTGTGGCCCAGCTTTTTTTACGTAAGCCGCTAGCACAAGCGGGTACTCGGGAATTCCATATTTCTGGTTCCTGGTCTGACCCTCAAGTCGAACGCATTGAAAATAAAATAGAAACCCATGAAATACCCCCCTCCCCTACGATGGAAAACCCATCCGATCCAGGCGGGGCTTCGCCTATGCCCATTTCGCCCGATACGCCACACTAAAATTTGATGAAAATTGCGGGGCACCCGATTCAAACCCGACACATTGTGCCTGCGCAAGCCAGCCAAGCCCCAACCTTGGGCCCTGCCCTTCAGATTGTCACCCCATGAAAATCGCCGCCTTGCAAATGGTGTCCACTCCTGATCTCAGCCACAACCTTGAAACGGCTCATCGCCTGGCTGCCGATGCCGCCCGTCAAGGGGCTCGTTTGGTGGCGCTGCCAGAATACTTTGGCCTGATGGGTTCAAAAGAAAGCGACAAGCTGCAGGTCGCTGAATTTCCCGGCGAGGGCCCGATTCAAAACGCACTTTCTGATATGGCCCGTCGGCATGATCTCTGGGTTGTTGGCGGCACGCTGCCCCTGAAATGTAATGAGCCTGACAAAGTGTTGAACGCTTGCTGTGTGTACCGCCCTGATGGCACACTGGCTGTCCGCTACGACAAACTGCACCTCTTCCAGTTTGACAATGGCCGGGAAGCTTACGATGAAGGTGTCTTTCTCAAAGCCGGGAACCAGCCCGTCACTTTTGAGGCAACAATCGACGGCCACACCTTGCGCATGGGTTTCAGCGTTTGCTATGATTTGCGGTTCCCTGAGCTCTACCGGGCCATGATGAGCCCGCCTTGTGATTTAATCTGTGTGCCCTCTGCATTCACTTACACCACCGGCCAAGCCCATTGGGAAATTCTGCTTCGTGCCCGTGCCATCGAAAACCAGTGTCATGTGATTGCACCAGCACAAGGTGGTTTTCATGAAAATAATCGCCGAACTTGGGGGCACAGCATGGTCATTAGCCCTTGGGGTGAGGTTTTGTCGCTTGTTCCAGAGGGCGAGGGCATGGCCTTGGCTGAACTTTCCCTGGAGAGCGCAACCACCATTCGGCAGCAATTACCGGCCTTAAGTCACCGTCGTCTCGGAGGTCTCCCATGATGGATCTCCTGCTCGTTTCAGCCGCCTCCTTGATGGCAGGGTTGATCGATGCCATTGTTGGCGGCGGCGGCTTGATTTTGGTTCCTGCGCTGTTTGCAACCTTTCCCCAAACAGCACCTGCCACTCTGCTTGGCACCAATAAGGCCGCCTCAATTTGGGGCACCAGCTTCGCTGCTATCCAGTACACACGCCAGGTTCAACTGTCTTGGAGCGCTTTGGCCCCAGGATGTGCTACCGCTATCTTTGGAAGTTTGATGGGGGCATGGGCCGTGACCCTCATCAATCCTGCTTTGTTGCGCCTGGCACTTCCCTTCGTGTTATTGGCCGTATGGGTGTACACGCTGGCCCGTAAAAATTTGGGGCAAAGCCATCAGCCTCGTTTCAATGGCCGCCATGAAACCCTGGCCATCTGTCTACTGGGAATCAGCATTGGCTTTTACGATGGTTTTTTTGGGCCAGGCACGGGCAGTTTTTTTGTCTTTTTGTTTGTTCGCTGGTTGGGATATGATTTTTTACACGCCTCCGCCAGTGCCAAGGTTCTGAATACCATGACCAATCTCGCGGCTTTGATCTTGTTCTCTTTGAAGGGGCACGTTTGGTGGTACATGGCCGCCACCATGGCGGTGGCTAATATGATCGGCAGCTTGGTCGGAACCCGCTTGGCGCTCAAATATGGCTCAGGCTTTGTACGCTGGGTTTTTATTGCCGTTGTGGGGTGCTTGATCATTAAAACGGGATGGGACATCAAGGATATCCTACTATGGAAATGATGCCTTGAGGAACTTCTGAAAAACCCCTCGCGGTGATCGCATCCTTTCCCGAAAGAGGTCTGCAGCCTTGGCTTTTTTGCCTGTAGCACTCGCGACAGGCTGCAAAATCCGCCTGGCATCTTCAGTGTTAACAGGCCCTAATCCAAAGGGTGAGCATAACGAGCCAATGCCAGCTCGATGAGATAAGCCATTGCTAAAAATGGCCACAACCAGCCGACCCACTGTGAAACTCCGTGGAAGCGAATAAACTGACCCTGCTCCCAATCTTGCAGGTTCTGGGCCAAATACGGATTGGCGGGAGCCTGGGTTACAAAAATCAGCAAGGCGGTTATCACCATGAGCCCTAAGGCTGCTGATACCCGGCGGGAACAAAGGCTGAAAACAAGTGCGACGATCCCACCTGCACAGACGGCCCAGCACACGGTTGGAGTGGCCCAAACCCAAGCGTGCTCCGGGCCAAAACTCAAAGCAGTTGAGAGGCTGGTCGCTAAAATGCCACTGATCACAACGAGTGCGATCAGGGCAACCCGACGCCAGCCGCGCCGGGTTACAGGAATTGCCAAGCAGCAAGGTGCCAAAATTCCTAGCATCACCAAGAGAAACTCACCGCTTGGCGTCAGGCCCTGCCATTTGCTTGATGGCGCAATGATAGGCAAATCAAAGGCGCTCAGCAATTCACCCATCCCGCTTGATATCACATGAAGCAAACGGTCCAGCATCCGGCCCATCGCAAAAGGAAATGACAATGGGAATAATAACCCTACAGGCCAGATCAATAGTAAGGCCAGCCCTGCGGAACTGGGCTGGACAAACCAACGGTCTCTTAATAATTGCCAACGAGACAAATAACCCAGTTTAAAAAGTACAGAGCCCAACATGGCCCCGACAAGAGTGCCCAGAAAATTCAGCAGCCAGTCTAAATTTGAAGGTACACGCTGAGGCAAAAAGTTCTGTAAAAACTCAAGCACAAAAGACAAGGCCCCGCCGCTCATCACTGACAAAACAAAAGCCAACCAAGGGCGCCAAGATTGCCGCACAAAGGCCACAAAAACCAATAACCCTAAAGGCACATAGCCCAGCCAATTGGAAATAAGATCAAAGGCTGTCCAATAGAGTGGCAAAGCCTGGCTCAAAAAGACCAGAGGCTGAAGCCCACCAACCCTCCAACCAGTGAAAGGATAAAGACTGGCATAAACCACCACCAAAACATAGACCAGTGCCAGCAAATAAGCTGAACTACGAAAACTTGGAGCAGACCATCGCAGCTCGGCAGATTCAGTTTGCAAACGCAACGACATGAGCTGCTTAAAAGGGTTTGACTACAACCAAGATTACCGCCGCAGAAAATACCAATATAGCCACTTCATTGAACCAGCGGAACCAAGTTTCACTCCGGTGGTTCAATCGGTTTTCGAAGCGACGCAAGTGGCCCTTGCAGATGTGGTGGTAGCCAATAGCCAAAACCACCAAGGCCAACTTGGCATGCATCCAGCCATTACCCGGGCCTCGCCCTATTCCATAACCCAACCAAAGCAGCAACCCAAAACCCAAAGCTGGAATCATTAACAGCGTGGTGAATCGGTAGAGTCGGCGCCCCATCAACAATAAACGATCTCGTTCTGCATGCGAATCATTTGAAACAGCGCAGAGGTTGACAAAAATGCGAGGCAAGTAAAACAAGCCAGCAAACCAGCTTGCTACAAAGATAATGTGAAGGGCTTTCAGCCAAAGGTAGCTATTTGTCATGATCTCGATTATCAGGGCGCCAAGGCTTGGCGGAACCCAGTGATCTTAAAGGCTGAGGGCCTATAATTCTGAGAACAACAGCGATTCAGCCGGCACACTGAATCCTGATGTCCCATCAAAATACGCTCACCCGGTTTTCCATGTCACACCCTCTCCTGTCTCATTTGTGCATACCCGCTCCATTTCCACTGAGCCGCCCCCGACGTTTGAGGGCTCATGAATTTTCACGCTCTCTCGTTCAGGAGCACCATCTTCAGCCCAAAGACCTGATTTTGCCGGTATTCGTTTTGGAGGGGCACGGAATCAGCCAAGCCGTGGCATCCATGCCCGGAGTAAACCGCCTGAGCCTGGATCAATTGTTACCGATAGCCGAGCAATGTGTTGCAGCCGGAATTTTGGTGATGGCCCTGTTTCCAGTTATTGATACCTCGCTCAAAACCCCAGACGGCCAAGAGGCGCTCAACCCTGAAGGGCTGATACCTGGAATCATCAAGGCTCTGAAACAACGATTCCCAGAACTGGGTATCATGACCGATGTCGCACTGGACCCTTACACAAGCCACGGCCAAGATGGTCTTTTAGATGATTCAGGTCAAATTGATAATGACCTCACCGTTCAACAATTGACACGCCAAGCCTTGCTTCAAGCTGAATCGGGTGTGAATATCGTGGCCCCAAGCGACATGATGGACGGTCGCATCGGCGCTATTCGACAAGCATTGGAATCTGCCGGGCATACGCAAACCCTGATCATGGCGTACAGCGCCAAATTCGCCAGCGCCTTTTACGGGCCCTTCCGGGACGCCGTTGGTTCAGCGTTTCACTTGGGAAAAAACAATAAAAAAACCTACCAAATGAACCCGGCCAACTCTGATGAATCAATTCGTGAAGTGGTGCTGGATTTGCAAGAAGGTGCCGACATGGTCATGGTTAAACCGGGCATGCCCTACCTTGACATTCTTTGGCGAGTAAAAGAAACCTTTCAGGTGCCAACCTTTGCTTATCAGGTAAGCGGAGAATATGCCATGCTCAAGGCTGCGGCAGCGAATGGTTGGTTGAATCATGACGCTGTATTGCTCGAAAGCCTGCTGGCATTCAAACGGGCGGGCGCAGATGGCATCCTGAGCTATTCGGCACTGGAAGCGGCCGCATTACTCGGCAAAGCTTAAGACCATGGAGTTGGGGCAGCAATGATCAATAGCGGTCAGGTCCCGTGTGCTCACAGACGTTTTTCCAGGGTAAGGCGATCATTCTCGCGATTCATCTGGAATCGTGTCAGGAAACTGTTGCCTAACAGGCTGAAAGGCATTGGCGCCGGAATCACGGTCGCATCCACATTGTAAATGATCACATCCTGAATACGTATCGATTCCAGGGTGGTTCGGTAGGCCACTACTTGACCATTCGCCGTCTGACTCAATACTCGTGGCGCATGGGTTAAATCAAGTCCAAGGCGTGTGGCCTCTTGTTGGCTAAGGGTGACGAATGTCGCTCCGGTATCAACAAGGAAGGAAATGCTATTGCGCCCATTCACCAAGCCTTGCGCAACAAAGTGGCCACCATCCATGGCCGTGAGAATAATTTTGCGGGCTGAAGACTCTGCTTGAGCAGATCCGGAGAAACGAGAAGGACTGCTGCCCAGATTGAGTCCTTGACGTTGTCCGTTGAATTCCACGACAGCTTCATTACCTTCCAGCGAAATAAGCTTCACGCCCTCTCGGGTTTGCCCAACATTCAACAAATGAACTTGACCACTGATAACCAGAATGGCTTTATCCCCCATGCGACCACTGAACCCTACCTGGGCTTCCACCTCCGAGGCTATCGCCAAGCACGACACAAAAACACACCAGAAAGCGCATCGATGAAGCATGATCAATCCCGGAAGTTGTTGAACGATAAGGGAGATTCCGTGATATTTTGGCGAATTTGGGCCATGGCTGCCTGGAGGTCATCTCTCTTGCCGCCCGTGACACGAACGATATCCCCTTGAATTGCCCCTTGAACCTTGAGTTTGCTTTGCTTGAGGAGTGCTTGGATTTTTTTTCCGGTTTCAGAATCAATTCCATTTTTGACCGTCAGAACTTGCTTTACTTTGTCGCCCCCAATTTTTTCAATTTTGGTGCTACGATCCAAAAATCGAGTGTCTACTCCACGTTTGGTCAGTTTAGCCAGCAAAATGTCAGTGACTTGGCTGATTTGAAAATCATTGTCGGCGAACAAGGTAATTTCTTTCTCTTTGAGCTCAATCCGGGCCGCCGACCCTTTAAAGTCAAAACGATTGCCGATTTCTTTTGATGCTTGATCAATTGCATGACGAACTTCAACCAAATTTGGCTCCAGAACTGCGTCAAAACTAGGCATGATGGTATCCAATCAGTGTTCAAAATGAAAATGTCGCTGCTCGCCATATGAGAGTATCGACTGATGATGAATCAAAATTTTGCCACGTAAATTAAGGAACCTCTGGACAATGTGGGCGCAATACGCCCCCTTCACCTTCCATGAAAAAGCCAGATCAATATACTCTTGATGATTTCGATTTTGATTTACCCACCGAGTTGATTGCTCAATACCCGGCAAAGCAGCGCAGTTCTTCAAGGCTTTTCAATGGCACCCAGCGACCGCCCACACACCATATTTTCAAAGAATTGCCCTCATTGCTTCAGCCGGGTGACCTTCTGGTTTTGAACGATACACAAGTGATCAAGGCCCGGCTGTATGGCCACAAAGCCAGTGGAGGCGCATTGGAGATTCTCGTTGAGCGTATTGTACCTGGCACCCATGAGGTATGGGCTCATGTGCGGGCCAGCAAAAGCCCTGCAACAGGATCTCGCTTGACCTTGGGCGATGATCAGCAAAATACATTTGAAGCTGAAGTATTGGGCCGCTGCGGCCCCGACAATGCTTTATTTCATCTGAAATTACCAGCAGACCCTCTCACACTGCTTTCCACTCATGGTCATGTACCACTGCCGCCCTATATCACGCATCTGGACACGTCAGAAGATGATTGTCGCTATCAAACTGTTTTTGCCGCCAAACCTGGAGCAGTGGCAGCGCCTACCGCCTCATTGCATTTTGATGAAGCGGTACTGACGGCTCTCAGCCAACGCGGAATTCTCAAGGCGCACATCACCCTCCATGTTGGCGCCGGAACCTTTCAGCCCGTGCGAACCCAAAATCTGGCGGATCACCGAATGCACTCTGAATGGTTTGATATTCCAGAAAGTACCGCGAAGGCAATCCACGAAGCCAAAGCACGTGGTTCACGTGTTATTGCTGCCGGCACAACGACATTACGAGCGTTGGAATCAGCGGCTCAATGCAGTGAAATCAAAGCCACCTCAGGGGAAACCAATATTTTTATTACACCGGGTTTTGATTTTAAAGTCATTGATACATTAATCACCAATTTCCATTTACCTAAAAGCACGCTCATGATGCTGGTCTGTGCCTTTGCAGGTTACTCGCGCATTCAATCAATTTACCAGGAAGCAATCACCAAAAGGTACCGATTTTTCAGTTACGGAGATGCAATGTTGTTAAATAGAATTGCTCAAAAATAATAAAAATCTGAAAAAATTATTACGGTATCGATGTTTATTTGGAAAAATTAATTGAAAATTGTTTTCAATTTTATATTTGACAGCACCATCATTTCTCTAAAAAATACCAAGATAGAAACGAATAGAAAAAAATGAATAATTTGCAGGTAAATCAAGGTGCTTCAGGGGCCCTGGATACCAAAAGCCCTGTAACGGGTGACGCTGTGATGAAATTTCACGACGAAATTTTGTCTGGTCAAACGGATCCACAGGCCCCACATTTTTCAGTAGGCAGCATCTGGTACTGGATTCAGGCCAATCATCAAAACAACCACCAGCTTTGGAATGAGGAAGATCTGGCCAGGCGCACAACAGTGGGTGCCGAGGAAATTGCGGCTAACAAGCGTGCGATTGATCGATTCAACCAGGCACGAAACGACGCCACGGAACGCGTTGACGAATTGCTGTTGGTCATGCTGGGGTGGGTCAATGAAGAATCTGCCCGTTCCTATGCTCCGATGGTGTGGGTACCAGCCGGGGCTCGACTGCACAGTGAAACGATCGGCAGCATGATTGACCGACTTTCGATCTTGGCTTTGAAAATTTTTGCCATGCGAGCGCAAACCCAGCGGACAGATGTCGAGCAGGCTCATATTCAATCGAGTCAAGTCAAGTTAGACAAGCTATCGCAGCAACGCCAAGACTTGGCTCAGTGCCTCGATAATTTGCTCACAGAGGCTCGTTCTGGAAAGGCCTATTTCAAGATCTACCGCCAGTTCAAAATGTACAACGACCCTCGTTGGAATCCAGTGTTGGTGGCAGAGCAAAAATCGCGTTGAATCGCTTTGATAGATCCGTCACACGTTTTTACCAATTTATGCGCATTTTGATTGTCAAGACCTCCTCCATGGGTGACGTGGTGCATGCCTTGCCGGTGGTGTCAGACATTGTTCAACACTTCCCGACAGCCGTGATTGATTGGATGGTCGAAGCAGCTTTCGCAGCTATTCCATGCATGCATCCCGGTATTTGTCGGGTGCATGTTTTACGGTGGCGCATGTGGCGGCACCATTGGCTTCAGCGGAAAACTTGGCAGGCCATGGCACAATTTCGGCACGAATTACGCGCTCAATCCTACGACAAAGTGATTGATCTACAGGGCTTGATCAAAAGTGCTTCGTGGGGTGCTCAAGCCCGTGGGCCGCTGTTAGGCTATGACCGGCATAGCCTGCGCGAACCGCTCGCCGCTTTGTTTTATCAAGACCACGCGGCGGTGCCCCGAAATTTGCCCGCTGTGCGTCGTTGCCGTCAATTGGCTGCGCATCATTTGGGTTATGAGCTACCCTCAACCGACCCTGATTTTGGTCTGGTATCTCCGATTCAATCTGGCTGGAATTCGCCGCACCTGCCCTATGCTGTTTTGATCCCTTGTGCAAGCCGGCCAGAGAAGTTCTGGCCAATCCCTCATTGGTATGCCGTGGGCCGCTGGCTCCGTGCCCAAGGATGGGTGCCTGTGATCCTCTGGGGGTCGCGCACCGAAGAAGCCATGGCCCAAGACATTGCGGCCCATTGCTCAGGGCTGGTTCCGCCTTTTCTTTCGGTGGCTCAAGCTGCCAGTTTATTAACACGAGCGCATGTGGTGATCGGGCTGGACACAGGATTTTCCCATCTTGCTGCTGCCTTAGGTCGCCCCACGCTCGGCATTTACTGTGACCATGAACCAGGCTTGGCCGGCATCACGGGCCCATCATGGGTGCGCAGCATTGGGGGCAAGGGACAAACCCCGACCTTGGATGAGGTCATGCTGCTGGTGCAAGAGCAAGGTCATATCGCCCAAGGCGGTGTCCCGAATTTAGTTGAAGGTTTGATCTGAAGGTGTTCCTCAGAGTGTTCGCGGTGATACCCGACGTTTTCGCCAGATTCTGTCTAAATTCGTGGGTAATGCCATCAAATTCACAAATTCCGGTGAAGTGATCATTGATATTCGAGCGTACCCTTTAGGAGGAAACATTGGAGGCTGTTTACTTGAGTTGAGTGTCACAGACACAGGAATTGGCATTGAGCCATCCATACTGCTTGGCTTGTTCCAAGCTTTCAAGCAAGGCAGTGGTGGTTTGTCAAGGCAACATGGCGGGGTTGGCCTGGGGCTGACTACGGCAGCTTGCCTTGCTCAACTCATGGGCGGATCGGTTGATGTCATGAGTACCTTGGGGGCGGGCTCAGTGTTTACAGTCAAACTTCCTTTTAAAAATGCTCCGTCAATGAAAGATGCTCCGTCAATGAGTTTTCGCGGCTTGAATAACCCGGTAGCAAGCAAACCCTATCAATCTGCAAGGGTGCTTCTTGCGGAACGCCACACAACAACCCGGCAAGTTTTGATCGGATTGCTTGAACAAGAGGGCTTTCAATGTGTGGCTGTTCAAGAAGATGAGCAAGCAATGGAAGTGTTGTCGCAAGCAAAGAAAGAACAGGTTGATTTTGACATCGCATTCATTGATTTTAATCTGCCAAAATTGAATGGTATCGAGTGGGTTCAGCAATTAAACGCGAAAGGTCTGTGTCGAAATACAAAGCTTGTGCTACTGATGGCCGGATCATCATCTGACAATGTTCGCGATGCGTTTTCGGCGGGCTTTCATGGTTTACTGGCCAAACCCGTACGCAAATCTGAACTTTTGCAAGTCAGCCAAAGGGTACTGACTACAACGCCAGAGACCCATCTGGCCTTGCTCGGCGTATGAGGTCGAGTTCTGGTAGTGGAAGACAATGTGGTCAATCAGGAAATTATCAGCCAAATGTTGAGGCAACACCAACTCGAAGTGTTTGTGGCAGCAAGTGCCTTAGAGGGGTTGAGAGGCCTGTGCAAGACTCAGTTTGACTTGATTTTGATGGATATCATGATGCCAAGTATGGATGGTATTGAGGCGCTACGTCGGTTTCGAAACCGAAGCGACCCAAGGTCTGATTCATCACGCCCCATAACGTGCCTGTGGTGGCCGTCACAGCCAACGCCCTCGTAGGCAATGAAGAACGGTTCTCTCCATAGGATTCAATGGTTATCTCTCCAAACCTTTTCGGCAAAGCCAGTTGGTGCATATGCTGTCAAAACATCTCCCCCCAAACCATGATTCCTCGGCGTTTCCCAATCAAACCATTGATGCAAATTCGACGCCTGCATCCGATGCTTCCAAAGACTCCCTGCTGGATCTGCATGCCATGGATCGTTTGCGCGAATTGGATCCCCGGGGTGAGAACCGCTTGATAGAGCGAGTAATTGCCGCTTTCCTTCAATCAGTCGACAGGTTGGTGCCTCAACTTGATCAGGCACGGCAGAACCGAGATTTGGCAGGTGTTCGGCATGTGGCACACACCTTCAAATCATCATCGGCCAGCATTGGCGCCACTAAACTTTCCAAAGATTGTGCCGATCTGGAAGCTTGGACTCGTCTTGAAGCACCCGACCACTTGGATCAACGAGTATTTGATTTGTGCCATGAAATCTCCTTGGTATCCCAAGCGCTCAAAAATTTGCTGGATTCCGGAACATGATCCCAGACAACCCCATCGTTGGAGCCGCCCACTCTATGAAACCAAAAGTGCTTTTGGTGGATGATGACGAGGTTAATTTACTCCTGACTTCTGTCGCCCTCAAGGAGCGTGGGTTCGAGATTACCGAAGCAGCTTGTGGTCAAAAAGCGCTACAGATTCTGATGGATTGGACGCCTGATGTCGTGGTACTTGATGCACTGATGCCTGGGCTCGATGGGTTTGAAATCTGTCAGGAGCTCAGGGAGTTACCTACCTTCGAAAATCTACCAGTCTTGATGCTCACCGGATTGGACGATGAAGCCTCCATCAGCCGGGCCTATGAAAGTGGTGCCACTGACTTTTTCGTCAAGTCTCACCAATGGAGCCTTTTGGCAGGAAGGCTCCGACACTTGCTGCGTGCAAGTAAAACCCGCATTGAGCTCGAGAGCAGTAAAGCCAAGTTAGCCCGGGCCCATGATTTGGCACGCATCGGAAGTTTTGATTGGAAGCCTGATATCGGACTCATGTTATCCGAAGAGGCTCTCCGGGTATTTGGTTTTGGTCACTCTTATCGCCTTTCTTTCATGGGTTTGTTGCGCCTCTTGAACCCAGAAAGCCGCCAAGCTTTTTTGGCCGTTTTGCATGATGTTCTCTACCATACGAGCGTCTTGACCACCGATATCACTTTGAGCTTGGCGGAAGGTCGTCTGCAGAGAATTATTCACATTGAGGCTGAACCATCTTTCAGCGAACACGGCAATTTGAACGGTTATACGGGCATTATCCAGGACGTCACTGACCGACGAATGGCTGAAGACAAAATTCGGCACCTGGCCAACTTTGATGCACTGACGGGACTGCCAAACCGACGTCAATTGATCTGGCGTGTAGAGAAAGCCCTTGAACATGCGCGCCGATTAAATCACCAAGTCGGGCTTCTGCTCATTGATCTGGACCGCTTCAAAGTCATCAACGACACTTTAGGCCACTCTGCCGGCGATGAACTGTTAGTGGAGGTATCGCGACGATTAAGATCCTGTGTCCGCCACTCAGATCAGGTCGTAGAGAGCTCTTTAGAGAGTGTAGGTACCCGGTCGCATCGCATGCTCGAAGCCGTGGGGCGATTAGGAGGAGATGAATTCGTGGCTCTCTTGCCTGAAGTCACCGATGAGCGTGACGCCGAACGTGTCGCGATTCGCATTCTGGATGTCATGCGAGAGCCTATTTTGGTGGGCGGACAGGAATGCTTCGTCACGTCCAGCGTTGGAATTGCTTTATTTCCACGTGATGGCCTCACAGTTGCAGATCTGATGCGTAACTCAGACGTTGCCATGTACGCAGTGAAGGCCCAAGGGCGCAATGCAGCTTCAGTTTACAGACCAGCGCTGGGCGGCAAAGGACGGGAAAAACTAGAGATGGAAAGCGCTCTGCATAAAGCCATTGAGCGCAATGAACTTGTCTTGCACTATCAACCCAAGCTCGACGTGCGTTCAGCACGGATGGTGGGGGCTGAGGCCTTGATGCGCTGGCAAAGGGGAAATTTATTGATTCCCCCCATTGAGTTTATTCCTCTGGCCGAGGAAACGGGCCTGATTGTTCCCATGAGTGAGTGGGCCTTGCGAGAGTCGGCCCGTCAGGCTCGCATTTGGCAAGATAGTTTTGGTTTTTCAGCCTCAATTGCAGTCAATCTCCCCAATCGGATGTTCGAGCGGCCAGACCTTGTCGAGATCATCGGTGAGGCTGTCACAAGCTACGGTGTCCCACATCATGCGATTGAACTTGAGATCACCGAAACCAGCCTGATGCGGGATCTGCAAAATGTCATCCCCACCCTCCATAAGCTGAATGAAGTGGGTGTTGCTATTTCGATTGACGATTTCGGAACGGGTTATTCCTCATTGGCCTATTTGACCTCTTTGCCCATTAGCGAGGTCAAAATTGACCGCAGTTTTGTGCGTGACCTCGGCTTGACACCGCAAAGTGCTGCAGTGGTCACTGCCATTATTGCCGTAGCACGTTCTCTGGGGTTGCAAGTTGTGGCTGAGGGGGTGGAAAACCTGCGCCAAATGGAAGCTCTTAACCGGCTTGGCTGCATCATTATGCAAGGTTTTTTATTCAGCCGTCCACAGCCTCCAAATGAGATTGAGCGCTGGCTGAAGCAAACCGTGCTTCCTCAAAAAGCACCTTGGATCGGTGTTGCCGGCGAAGATACCGACAAAGTCGGCACATCTTGTACGGTGGCCGGCTCCCGTCTGATAACCTGATATTATCTCGATCAAGAGGGGTTCATCCATGGCTACTAAGCGCGATCCCACAGTAAGCGCAACGACCCATCCAGAGGTGGCTTCCGGAACGGCTTCATCATCTTCAGCCTCAACCAGCAAAACTCGGCCCCGTCATGCTGAGCGATCTCTCGTATTGCCGCCCAACAAAACTGGTCTTGCTCAGCCTCTTGGGCATCGCCCCCCGCCGCGACGGGGAGTTTCTGACCCCTCCTCAACAAACAAAGCAAAACCTGTCACCCCCGCCCAGCACCCTTCAACTCCTCACACCAAATCAGACACCGAGCCCGAGAGTTCACGGCTGGCCAAGGCAGCCTTGCGCCGGCTTGCAAGCGAGAAAATTGAGCCAACCCCAGACAACTATGCACGCGCTTACCAGCAAGAAGCGCACACTAACACAAGTAGTGTGCTGTCAGATCGTGCCCAAAAATTGATTGAAAAGCTGTCAGCCCGGGCTTTTCCAGGACACAAAACTTCGACAGCAAGCGATATAGCCAAGGCGATGTCTCAGGGGCGTTGGGAATTGGCTGATCGGCTGATCTCTGCCCCAGATGACGGGGCAAACCTCTGGGCTCATCTGATGGATCGAATGCTGCGCGGCCTGGATCGCGGAAGTAAACAATGGACAGCTGCACGCAAAAAAGAAAGCCTGCAACGATTACTTTCTGCAAACCGACATGATGCCGGCCGCCTTCAACAACGGCTGCAACAACTTCTGGGCAACTGGGAAACAGACAAACCTGACGACACCTCAGAGGTCAACGAGGAATCAGCCTGCCTTACCTCAGTGGGTGCACCTTTGGCACCGGCCCCTTCCAACATCAATGTCGGAAATGACATTGATGTTCTCAAGCAGGTTCTTTCAGCCCCTGACGAACCGGATGATTTTATCCCCTCATGGAAGCTGGCAGTCGGAGCTTTAGGCAATTCAGTCGAGGAAGCCTTGCCTGCTTCGGAAGTCAATAGTCAGCGCCTGGCCGAAGCTATCCACAATGCAACCCGCAGAATACAGCGCGAGGGCATTTCACATGATTTGGCGGATGAAATATCAGCTTTATGCGGCCAAGCCAACCGCATCATTCAACACCGCCATCATCTCGTCAATCAACTCGGTGCTTTGTGCAATGAACTCACCGTGAGTTTGACCGACCTGACTGAAAACAACAGTTGGGTTCAAGGTCAATGTGACGCCATGCACGACTTACTCAACAACGGGCTCACTGCTCGCGGCGTGAAAGCAGTGACCGAATTGTTGCATCACACACGAGGACACCAACATCGCATTCGCGAAGAACGTGAAAAAGCCCGTGATTCACTGAAAGTACTGATCAATCAAATGTTGGCTGAGCTCAGTGATTTGGGTGCGCATACTGGCCGTTTTCATGAAAGTGTAGGCCGCTACGCAGACGTCATTGACAAGGCCGACTCGCTGGAGAGCCTTGCCGGTGTGGTGCGTGAAATGGTTGAAGAAAGCCGGGCTGTTCAGTTTTTGGTGCAACAAACGCAAAACCGCTTGAACAATGAACATGCCAAAGCCAACGAATTGAACAATCGCGTGCTTGAACTGGAAAGCGAATTACGCCGATTGGCTCAGGAGGTCTCCACCGACCAGCTCACACAAATCGCCAATCGCCGCGGATTGATCGCGACTTTTGATATCGAGCGATCCAGGTTGGCACGTGAAGGGGGAGTATTGTGCATTGGGCTGCTCGACATTGACAACTTCAAGCGCCTGAACGATGAATTAGGCCATGGTGCCGGTGATGAGGCGCTCAAAGCCTTGGCAGAAGTCGTCAGTAAAACCCTCAGGCCGACCGACACGGTGGCCCGTTATGGGGGTGAAGAGTTTGTTGTTCTATTGCCCCGCACTCTTCAGGATGAAGCCCAGCAGATTTTGACGCGTCTTCAACGCTCGCTCACGGGTGGCTTGTTTATGCACGAAGAAAAACCGATTTTCGTCACATTCTCTGCAGGTGTGACAAGCTATCGGCTCAATGAGCGCCTCGAAGAAGCCTTGGAGCGAGCCGACCAAGCTCTGTACGAAGCCAAAAGAACAGGAAAGAACCGAACTTGCATCGGTTAAATCATCATTCCTGAAAAATTTAGGCCTTCATTTAGCTCAAGAACTGAGCTGACGCAAGGGATGGCAGCTCCGTCAAGGGGATGCTCGGTGCAATCTTCATGCAAACCTCAAGTGTTTCTGCGGGGCCACTTGATACCGTGAAATTCAATTAACAACACTCGGCTCTTGGCCGATCGCCAAGATTCGCTTTACAGTTCAACATCATGTTTGAGTCGATCAAGCAGATTTCATCGATTTTAGCCGAAATGGCCAAAACCCGCTTTGAGCTGATCATGACTGAACTGGAGGAGGAGCGACTCCGATGGGCAGAACTTCTTATCAGGGCCTGTGTGAGTCTGTTCCTTTGGGCCATGGGACTCATCATGGCCAGTCTCGCGCTGATTGAATGGATGGGAGAATCGCATCGACTTCAAACCATGACAGGCTTGGCCCTGACATTTATAGGGGGGGCTTTTTGGGCAACTTGGCGCTGGAAATCCAAAGCGGCAGCCAAGCCGCACTTGTTGGCAGAAACACTGATTGAGCTGCATCTGGATGTCGAAGCCTTGCGCCAAGGTGCCCGCGGCAGGGTTTACCATGAATAACAGCGCCCAAGCTTTGGCATGGCGTCGCGGGCAACTGCTTCGGCGAGCAGCCCAGCAACGATTGAATTTGCAATTGGCACTGAGTGGCCGACCTGAGCACTCCCATGGTATCAAAGTTGAGCAACTAACTCGGTCATGGCCATCATGGGTCAAGCCGCTGTTTGCGGTGCTGGCCCCTGTGGTTTTATTTTTCATATTCCAGCACCCCAGAAGTTTCTTCGAGACAGCACACCGTCTCCATCCTATTTGGAGAGCCTGGATGCTTCTGCGTGGCCGCTTCCCTGCCTGATTGATTCCCACCATTACAATAGCGGTTCAACCACATAAGTTATAGCGCGGTTTGTCTTGGCACAACTGCGCCATCGAGCCCGTATCTGTCCGGCATCAAGCTTGAGAAAGGCATTTTTGGTTATGACACCACGAACTTATCGGACTGCCCTTCCCTGTCTTGCTTGAAGCGCGCGCCCTGATTTCAGGCTGAAACAGCCCGAGGTCCCCTGATCTTTCCTGGCGCGTTTCACCGCGCCTTTTGCTTTTCTGGATTCCCATGATTTCAATTCATTTACCTGATGGTTCTCGGCGAGATTACCCTGCTCCCCTAACTGTCGCCGAAGTTGCTTCCTCCATAGGTTCAGGCTTGGCCAAGGCTGCTTTGGCGGCTCGAATTGGCAGGGGCCCGGACGCCCGAATGGTCGACACCAGTCACCTCCTTGATCAAGACACCTCCTTGGCCATCATCACCGATAAAGACCCTGACAGTATTGAAGTTATTCGCCACTCAACGGCTCACTTGCTGGCTTATGCCGTAAAAAGCCTGTTCCCCGACGCTCAGGTTACTATTGGCCCAGTCATTGACAATGGCTTTTATTACGATTTTTCTTACAGGCGCCCTTTCACCACCGAAGACCTAAACGCCATCGAAGCCAAAATGATCGATCTGGCCCGCAAGGATGAGGCTATTATTCGCCGTGTTCTTCCTCGCGACGAGGCCATTGCTTACTTCAAAGGGCTGGGCGAAACCTATAAAGCAGAGCTCATTGAGAGCATTCCAGCCAACGAGGCTGTTTCACTTTATCGTGAGGGCTCCTTCGAAGATTTATGTCGCGGCCCCCATGTGCCCAGCACCGGCAAACTCAAGCACTTCAAACTCATGAAAGTGGCCGGCGCCTACTGGCGTGGTGATCACCGCAATGAAATGCTTCAGCGCATTTACGGCACGGCCTGGGCCACCAAGGAAGATTTACAGCAATATCTTCACAGGCTTGAAGAAGCCGAAAAAAGAGACCACCGCCGGCTCGGTCGCGAACTGAACCTGTTCCATTTCGAAGAGTTCGCTCCCGGCTCGGTATTCTGGCATCCTCAAGGTTGGCAACTTTTCCAGCGCTTGATCAACTACATGCGACTCAAACAAACCGAAGGAGGTTATGTTGAGGTCAACACCCCGGATGTCATGGATCGCTCGCTTTGGGAAACCTCAGGTCATTGGTTGAATTATTCAGACCACATGTTCACCACCACCACCGAAGACGAGCGTGTATTTGCCCTCAAACCCATGAACTGCCCAGGCTCGGTCGCCATGTTTAATCACGGCCTACGGAGCTACCGAGAACTGCCTCTGCGCATGGCCGAGTTTGGCAAAGTGCATCGTTACGAGCCCAGCGGCTCATTACACGGCCTGATGCGAGTTCGCCATTTCACCCAAGACGATGCCCACATTTATTGCACCGAAAATCAAATGACCGAAGAATGTTCCAAGGTCATGCGCCTGATTTTTGAAATTTATAGCGAATTCGGCTTCAAGGATGTGCGCGTCAAACTCTCCACCCGGCCTGTCAACCGTATGGGCTCTGATGATCTCTGGGACAAACTCGAAGGAGCGCTCATTCATGCTTTGGAGGTGAATCAAATCCATTACAGCATCAACCCTGGCGAAGGCGCTTTTTACGGGCCCAAGCTTGAATTTGTTCTGCGTGATGCCATTGGTCGCGATTGGCAATGTGGCACCTTACAAGTTGACCTGAACCTACCCGAGCGTTTTGATGCCAGTTATGTGGCAGAAGATGGGTCTCGTCAGCGGCCAGTCATGTTGCACCGCGCGCTGTTCGGCTCCCTTGAAAGATTTACTGGCATTCTGATCGAACACCACGCTGGCGCTCTGCCGATTTGGCTGGTACCCACTCAGGTTGTGGTTGCCAGCATCACTGATGCTCAGGCAGAGTATGCTCAAGAAGTTGCCGACACATTGAGGAAACAAGGGATCAGGGTGCTCACAGATTTGCGCAACGAAAAAATAAACCGTAAAATACGTGAGAATGCTATTCAAAAAGTGCCGTTTATCCTCGTTGTAGGTGACAAGGAAAAAGCCCACGGCACTGTGGCAGTGAGGGCCCGGGGCAACCAAGATCTTGGCATTATGCTCCTTGCAGATTTCTCGCAAAAAGTTCTCAGTGACATCTCTCAAAAGATCTGAGCCCTGCTCTGATCTCTTGGGTACCCACTATTCAATATTACCCTCGTGGCTGGGGGGCTTTTGAAAGGTTTGAGCCATCGCTACTTTTGCCGACCGTCGCGCTCCCCCCGCTGAGCGCAAACACCGTCTCAACCGTGAGATCACCACCTCCCAAGTTCGACTCAATGGGGTTGAGAACGAACCCCTTGGAATCGTCAGCATCCAAGATGCTCTGCGCATGGCAGGCGACCTTGATGTTGATTTGGTTGAAATTGCCGCCAATGCCGACCCCCCGGTTTGTCGCTTGGTTGATTACGGCAAATTTCGTTACCAAGAGCAAAAACGGGCTGCAGAGGCCAAATCCAAGCAAAAAGTCATTGAAATCAAGGAGGTCAAATTTCGCCCCGGTACCGATGAAGGTGACTATCAGATTAAAATGCGCAATTTGCGGCGTTTCATTGCCGAAGATGGCGACAAAGGTAAAGTCACCCTGCGCTACCGCGGTCGTGAAATCACCCACCAAGAAATCGGTATGCGCTTGCTTGAGCGTATTCGTGACGAACTTTCTGATGTCTCCGTCGTTGAACATATGCCCAAGCTGGAGGGCAAGCAAATGATCATGGTTTTGGCACCCAAGCGTAAAACCTGATCATTCCTCCTTCATTCAAAGTTCATTGCGTCGGTTTTGCTTACCGTCGTGTTGAAAACAAGCTGCTGCAGGCCAACAAGACGGCAAAGTTTGCCGGCGCCTGCAGAAAGCTACCAACAGGAGCATTTATGCCCAAGATGAAAACCAAAAAAAGCGCGGCCAAACGGTTTCGCGTGCGTCCAGGGGGTACTGTCAAGCGTGGTCAAGCTTTTAAACGCCACATCTTGACCAAGAAAACCACCAAAAACAAGCGCCAGCTTCGCGGTGCAGTCAACGTGCATGAGACCAATATGGGCCATATCAAACAGATGTTGCCTTCAGCAGGTCTCTGATGGCAGGGCTTCCACACTGAATCTGAAGGAGAAATCATATGCCTCGCGTCAAACGTGGCGTCACCGCCCGTGCACGTCACAAAAAAGTTCTTGCGCTCGCCAAGGGTTTCCGCGGTCGTCGCAAGAACGTTTTTCGTATTGCCAAGCAAGCGGTCATGCGTGCCGGGCAATATGCCTACCGTGACCGCCGCACTCGCAAGCGGGTATTCCGTCGGCTCTGGATTGCGCGCATCAATGCTGCAAGCCGCAGCCTTGGCATCACCTACAGCCGTTTCATGGCGGGCCTCAAAAAAGCCAACATCCAGATCGACCGTAAGGTTCTTTCAGATATGGCCATCCATGATCCCGTGGCTTTCAATAGCATCATCGAAAAAGTGAAGGCTCAACTGGCTTGAATCCCTTGATCGCCCGGCCCCAGGCCGGCACAGGATGATTGAGTCAGCTGAATTTTTTCATTTCAAGTCCTTCAAGGCCGACAATCAAATCGGCCTTTTTTTATTTTATTCGTTTCATGACTGCTCTCGACCAACTGGTTCAACAGGCTCAAACCGACTTTGCTCAAGCCAACTGGCCCGCGGATCTTGAAAATGCCAAGGCGCGCTACTTGGGCAAGTCTGGCCAGATCACCGAGCTTCTCAAGGCTTTGGCAACGCTCCCTCCTGACGAAAAGAAAAAACAAGGAAGTTTGATCAATGTAGCCAAGCAAGAAATTGAAACAGCTTTACAGTCCCGCCGAGAAGCTCTTGCTGAGAAAGAAATGCAGTCCCAGTTGGCGGCGGAGGCATTGGATGTCACCTTGCCCGGTCGCGGCCCAGGCACAGGGGCTATTCATCCCGTTTCTCGATCCATGGAACGCATCGAGGCCATTTTTCGATCCATCGGTTTTGACGTCGCCGACGGCCCTGAAATCGAGACCGACTGGCATAGTTTTACAGCACTGAATAATCCTGAAAACCACCCTGCACGATCCATGCAGGATACCTTTTATGTGGATTTAAAAGATGACAACGGCCGCTGGCTGAATTTGCGCCCCCACACTTCTCCGATGCAGGTGCGCTACGCCCAGGCCCATGCGCAAAAATATGCTCATCTCGTGGCACAAGGCCAAACCATGCCAGAGATTCGTGTAATTGCTCCGGGTAGAACCTACCGGGTTGACAGTGATGCCACGCATTCACCTATGTTTCACCAGTGTGAGGGCTTGTGGATCGGCGAGAATGTGAGCTTCAAAGATTTGAAGGTTATTTTTACCCATTTCTTCAAGTTGTTTTTCGAGACCGATAACCTGCAAATCCGCTTTCGGCCTTCGTTTTTTCCATTTACCGAACCTTCTGCTGAGGTGGATATTGCTTTTGATGCCGGTCCGCTGCAAGGGCGCTGGCTTGAGGTGGCAGGTTCAGGTCAAGTTCATCCCAATGTGATTCGTCATTTTGGTTTGGATCCTGAGCGCCACATCGGCTTTGCCTTTGGCATCGGCCCAGACCGTTTGACCATGCTCCGTTATGGGGTCAATGACCTGCGGCTTTTTTTTGAAGGAGATCTGCGTTTTCTGGCGCAGTTCAAGTGAGAACTCAGCATGCAATTTCCTGAATCCTGGTTACGCGAATTTTGCAATCCGCCACTGAGTACAGCCGAGTTGGCAGAGCTTCTGACCATGTCTGGCATGGAAGTCGAAGAGCTTCGGCCTGTAGCCCCCCCTTTCAGCAGTGTAGTGGTTGCCGAAGTCCTGAGTGTAGAACCCCATCCAAATGCAGATAAGTTGCGCGTATGCCTTGTCAACATCGGGGCTGCCCAACCTTTGCAGATCGTCTGTGGTGCAGTCAATGTGCGTATCGGGATCAAGGTGCCCTGTGCCTTGGTGGGCGCCGAGCTGCCCCCCGCTTTAGCCAAAGAAACTGGTGCCCAAGCCAGTGAGCCTTTTAAAGTCAGGCTCAGTCAGCTGCGTGGGATAGACAGTCACGGCATGCTATGCTCGGCAAGCGAGCTCCATTTGCCCTATCCTGATGCCGGGGGGCTGCTTGAGCTGGATCTGACTGCCCCCGTGGGCATCAATATTCGTGAGCATCTTGATCTCGATGACACTTTATTCACACTCAAACTCACGCCCAATCTCGGCCATGTGCTGAGTGTGTATGGAGTGGCGCGTGAAGTTGCTGCACTCACCGGTGCCAGTCTCAAGGTGCCGAAGGTGCCTCGGGTTGAGCCCTCCCTGAATGACGTTTTACCCGTATCGATCGAGGCCCACGATTTATGTGGGCGGTTTTCTGGGCGTATTGTTCGTGAAGTCAACGCGCGGGCTTGCACACCCCAATGGATGGTAGATCGTCTGGCACGCTGCGGGCAGCGCTCAGTATCACCCTTGGTGGATATTTCTAATTACGTGATGTTTGAGTGGGGCCAGCCTTCGCATATTTTTGATCTGGATTATCTTCACGAGGGCTTGACCGTTCGTTGGGCCCGTCCTGACGAGAGCTTGAAGCTCTTAAATGGGCAAACCATTGATCTGGATGGTACGGTAGGGATTATTGCTGACACCCAAGCCGTTGAATCGCTGGCGGGCATCATGGGGGGATCTGCCACCGCTGTTTCTGACAACACAAAAAATATCTATATTGAGGCCGCATTCTGGTGGCCACAGGCTGTGGCTGGTCGTTCACGGCGCTTCAATTTTAGCACTGATGCCGGGCATCGGTATGAGCGTGGCGTTGATCCCAGGCAAACTGTGGCATGCATTGAGCGGCTCTCGCAATTGGTGCTCGACATTTGCGGCGGTCAAGTGGGGCCCCTCACCGATCAAATCGTTTCATGGCCACTCAAGGCACCTATCTCTCTGCGTGTGGCGCGAGCAGCAAAGGTGATTGGCATGCCAGTCACTCAGTTTCAATGCAGCCAGGCTCTCCGGCGGCTGGGTTTACATTTGGAAGAATTCGAAGGCATCTTGAGCGTTGAACCCCCAAGCTGGCGTTTCGACCTTCAGATTGAAGAAGACCTGATCGAAGAAGTCATTCGAGTGCTGGGTTTTCATCAATTGCCCTCACAAGCGCCTTTGGCTCCAGTAGAACCCCGAGCTTGCCCAGAAAATCGCCGGACAGCATCCTTGGTGCGTCATGCCATGGCCGCCCTTGATTATTTTGAAACGATCAACTTCAGTTTCGTGGAAAAGCGCTGGGAAAGTGAGCTCGCGGGTAATCCCCATCCAATCAAGTTACTCAACCCCATCTCTGCCCCTTTAGCGGTCATGCGCTCGAGTTTAATGGGCAGCCTGATAGGTGTCCTGCGCCACAATTTGGCTCGGCGCGCTTCACGCGTACGGGTGTTTGAAATCGGCCGGGTTTTCCACCGTGACGATGCAGCCCTTGAAGGCCCTCTGCAAGTGAAGGGTCTGCGTCAGCCTGTGAACCTCGGAGGCTTGGCATTTGGGCCTGTTGTTCCAACCCAGTGGTCGAGCGGGGAGCGTATCGTCGATTTTTTTGACGTCAAGGGCGACCTTGAAGCCCTGTTTGCCCCGAAAAGTCTCCGTTTTGAACCGGCTGCTCATCCGGCCTTGCACCCCGGTCGCAGTGCGTCCATTGTCATCGACGGCCAAAGGGTCGGTTTTTTGGGCGAGCTGCACCCTCGTTGGCGACAAGCTTATGATCTGCCATCTGCGCCCATTCTGTTTGAGATTTCATTCAATTCAGTCCTTGATCGGCCAATTCCGGTCTTTGCAGGTGTCGCGCGACAGCAGTCAGTTTGGCGTGATTTGGCCGTACTGATGCCGCAAGAAGTCAGTCACGATCAGGTGATCAACATCATTCGCTCTGGCCACACACTGGTGCGCTCGGCGGTTTTGTTTGATCTCTATAAACCAGAGCACCAAGAGGCATCGCCTTATCGCAGCCTTGCGGTTCGCTTGGAACTTCATGACGAGACCCAAGCACTGACAGACGATCGTATCGAAACTGCCGTGCAAGGTATCATCAATTTGTTAACTCAACAAGGTGGGCGTTTGAGGGGATGATGATGAACCATTCAAAAGATCAAGCCGAAAATGATCCCATGCGGCAACCGTCAGCTCGAAGCAGAACTGTGCTGTTGCCCACCCTTAAAAGTCGCACACTGACCAAGGCTGAGCTGACCGATCTTCTCTTTGATCGCCTTGGTTTAAACAAGCGTGAGGCCAAAGAAATGGTTGAAGCTTTTTTCGATCAAATTAAGATAACCCTTGTCAAGGAAAATAAAGTCAAGCTCTCGGGGTTTGGTAGCTTCTCGGTGCGTCACAAATCTGCACGTCCGGGGCGCAACCCCAGAACGGGAGAGTCTGTTCCCATTCAAGCACGCAGCGTGGTCACTTTTCAATCCAGCCAAAAACTCAAAGCCATTGCCCAAAGTCACCCATCTTTCCATGATGACCCTGGAGCCTAAATGTGTCAGCAGATTGACAGGATTTGCACAGATCACCGCACTCTTTGACAGTCATTGTGCCTGGGTTGCTCCCTGGGGAGATATTCACCCCAACCTCTTTTTTCACAGAAAGGCCAGATACTGATGGAGAAGGTTCTTCCCTCCATTCCCGTGAAGCGGTATTTCACTATTGGTGAAGTCAGTGATCTGTGTGGCGTCAAGCCTTATGTCCTGCGCTACTGGGAACAAGAGTTTTCTCAGCTCAGGCCCATGAAGCGTCGAGGCAATCGTCGTTACTATCAGCATCATGAGGTGCTCCTTATTCGCCGTATTCGAGAGCTTTTGTACGATGAAGGGTTTACCATCAGCGGTGCGCGCAATCGCCTCTCTGACCCAACGAGCCAAGTCAAGGAATTATGGCTGCCCAAGCCTGTCGCAGTACAGCCTCCAAGCCTTGAGGTTCGTGAGCTAAATCATGTTGATTTGACAATGGTCAGGGCTTCAATTTCTTCAGAACACCCTCAAGCCATCCCCCAGGCCGAGAAACGCGAACAGAGCAAACCCGATATCGTGACATCAAAATCAGTCAATGTTGGCAATGCAATGACTTGGTCACAGGTTCGCGATGAATTAATTTCCATTCGCACTCTACTGGTGTATTAATAAAAGCTGAGTTATAATCAAAAGCTCAGTCGGGGCGTAGCGCAGCCTGGTAGCGCACTTGCATGGGGTGCAAGGGGTCGCGAGTTCGAATCCCGCCGTCCCGACCATTTTTCAAACTGATCTGCGGCCTAATGGCCACGTTCGCACTGGTATCTTTAGTGTTAACAGGCCCTAGGCAAGCTCTGCAAAAATCATCGTGGACCAATGCGAACAGCTTCGCATTAATTCGCACGCACGATCAGCACTTGCCTTGATGGAATTGCTTTTGGAGTATCTGCGAGTTTCAACTCTGGCTGTAATTTCGTTAACACTCCTTGTCAGAGAGGAATTCATGTATTTATCTGGTGGCCAAAAATTCTTTTTCTTCACGGTGACGGGCTCTTCCATGCTTCTAGGTTATTATGGATGGGGCCTTGCTGGGTTCATTGGCGGCTTTGTGCTGTCGGCTGTATTTTTACTCTGGTGCGCCCATCGCATTCGATCCTCTCGACTTGCCCAGACGCGCCGCCTCCAGGCATCGCGGAGGCCTTACGTAGCATTTGATCACCCCCCGCCATCACCCACTACTGATTTTGAATGGGATCCCCAGATCAGGGTTCCAATTGAAAATCTCAGCAGCGCCGATACTCAAAAAGCTGCCTCATCCTATGTCACAAGTCGCCAGCCTGTGGTCAGCAATCCTTCCCCTGAATTGGCGGCCTCAGTTCGAGACACAGTAGAGTCTTAGCAGCCGGTCCCGGAGATGATATTTGCTGCGTTGGTTTTTTGCCTTTAGTCCCCGCTATAGGCTGAAAAATTCGCCTTGTATCTCCCATCCGGGAAAGGCGTAGTCATTCATCATGGGTTTTGCAGAGGGTTCTTAGAGAGGTTTCTTAGCATTGACGGCCTGTTCAGAAAGACCTTGCCAACTATAAAATGGCCTTTTAAAGGGATCTCAGGCCTTGCAAATGCTCACAATACCTCTTGACATTGCTGTGCTTTGGGCCTTTTAGTCCACTTCAACAGACCTCACCTTATTCAATAATACGAAATCTGGCGGGCAATATCAGCAGATAGCCCTATGATCTCGATCATCTTGCCGTCATAATCTTCCAGGCACAGCCGCCAGTACTTTCCATCCTTGTCTTTGACAATCAGGTTGCTGAATTCTTTATCAGTGACAACTTCGGTTGGCGAAAGGCCAACCCGGCCCAAGATTGGCGGATTTATTTTGTCAAACTCATTGGATGACTCACCAAGTTTTTCCCATGAATAAGCCACACGGTAGATTGGCTATTTATGGATCAGGTGATTCAATGAGGTCACTCATTGCTGTTCAATACACCCCCATATTCATGCCCTGAGGGGTTTTGCTGCCATTTATTTGCCCAGTACCAAGGACTGCCATGCTGCGATTTCGTTTCCCCATTGTCATCATCGACGAAGATTTCCGCTCTGAAAACACATCGGGCTTGGGCATACGGGCTCTGGCTGATGCCATTCAAAAAGAAGGTTTCGAGGTGCTTGGGGCCACCAGCTATGGAGACCTGAGCCAATTCGCTCAACAACAAAGCCGGGCCAGCGCTTTTATTTTGTCTATCGATGATGAAGAATTCACCGCCGGCCCTGTGCTTGATCCGGCGGTACTCAATTTGCGCAAATTCATTCAGGAAATCCGCTTCAAAAATGCCGATATTCCTATTTATTTATATGGTGAAACCCGTACCTCCCAACACATTCCCAATGATGTCCTGAAAGAGCTTCATGGCTTCATTCACATGTTTGAAGACACCCCTGAGTTTGTGGCGCGGCACATTATTCGCGAGGCCCGCAGTTATGTAGATTCGCTGGCCCCTCCCTTCTTTCGGGCCCTGCTTGAATATGCCCAAGATGGCTCTTACTCTTGGCATTGCCCCGGTCACTCCGGGGGTGTGGCTTTTTTGAAGAGCCCTGTCGGCCAGATGTTTCACCAATTTTTCGGCGAAAACATGCTGCGGGCAGATGTTTGCAATGCTGTGGATGAATTAGGCCAGTTGCTGGACCATACGGGCCCGATTGCCCATAGTGAGCGCAATGCCGCTCGTATTTTTAATGCCGATCATTGCTTCTTCGTGACCAACGGCACCAGCACCTCCAACAAAATGGTATGGCACCACACAGTGGCGCCAGGCGATGTGGTGGTGGTTGACCGCAACTGTCATAAGTCGATCCTGCATGCGATCATCATGACGGGTGCTGTGCCTGTTTTTCTCAGGCCCACGCGCAATCATCTGGGCATCATTGGCCCCATTCCCCAGAGCGAGTTTTCACCTGAAGCCATTCAGGCCAAAATTGCGTCCCATCCCTTGCTTGCAGGGCTCAGCTCTGAACATGTGAAGCCGCGCATTTTGACCCTCACCCAAAGCACTTATGACGGCGTGCTCTACAACACCGAAACCATCAAGCACTCGCTGGATGGCTACATCGATACACTGCACTTTGATGAAGCTTGGCTGCCCCATGCAGCTTTTCATGGTTTTTATGAGCCTTACTATGCGATGGGGAAAGGTCGCGTTTTGCCTGAGAATCAACTCGTTTTTGCCACTCAGTCCACCCACAAGTTGCTGGCTGGCCTGAGCCAAGCTTCACAGGTGCTCGTTCAGGACTCGCAGTTTCGCAAGCTCGACCGAGACCTTTTCAATGAGGCCTATCTGATGCACTCCAGCACCAGCCCGCAATACGCCATTATTGCCTCGTGTGATGTGGCTGCGGCCATGATGGAAGCCCCTGGGGGAACGGCCCTCGTGGAAGAAAGCATCACCGAGGCCCTGGATTTCCGCCGCGCCATGCGCAAGGTCGACAAAGATTTTGGCCGTGACTGGTGGTTCAAGGTGTGGGGGCCTGACAAGCTCGCCGCATCGGGCATTGGCAAAAGTGAAGATTGGGTCTTGAAAGCCAATGCCACATGGCACGGGTTTGGCAACTTGGCTGAAGGCTTTAACCTGCTTGACCCCATTAAAAGTACCATTATTACCCCTGGGCTGGACATGTCCGGCGAGTTCGCAGACACTGGCATTCCGGCCAGTATTGTGACCAAGTTTCTCGCTGAGCATGGGGTGGTTGTTGAAAAAACCGGGCTTTACTCGTTTTTCATCATGTTCACCATCGGTATTACGAAAGGCCGCTGGAACACCCTGCTGACGGCGCTGCAACAGTTCAAGGACGACTATGATCGCAATCAGCCAGTTTGGCGCGTATTGCCGGAATTTGTGGCCAAACACCCGCGCTATGAACGAATGGGGCTTCGAGACCTGTGCCGCGCCATTCATTCAATGTACGCCAAGGGTGATGTGGCCCGACTGACCACCGAAATGTACCTCTCAGACCTTCAACCGGCCATGAAGCCAAGCGATGCCTATGCACACATCGCTCACCGCAAAACCCAGCGGGTTCCCATTGATGATCTTGAAGGCCGCATCACAACGTCATTGCTGACGCCTTACCCACCGGGCATTCCTTTGCTGGTGCCCGGCGAACGTTTTAATCAAAAAATTGTCGACTATTTGCGGTTTACTCGAGAATTCAATCAGGCTTTTCCGGGTTTTGATACCGATGTCCATGGCCTGGTTGCTTTGGAGCAAAACGGAGTCACCAGCTACTTCGTTGATTGCGTGCAAGCTTGATGGGGGCCACAGCAGGCCCAGCCCTCAATCAGGCTTCTGGCACACCGCCCATGACATGGCTGTAACCGGCATCGACGTAAGTGATTTCAGACGTGATACCGGCAGCCAAATCAGAAAGCAGAAAAGCGGCCGCGTTGCCAACATCGTCAAGGGTGACATTGCGGCGCAATGGGGAGGCCGCCTCGACGGCTTCGAGCATTTTGCCAAAGCCTTTGATCCCGGAGGCGGCCAGGGTTTTGATGGGGCCTGCTGAAATGCCATTGACACGCACGCCCTTGGGCCCCAGGCTGGCCGCCAGATACCGAACACTGGCTTCCAGGGAGGCCTTGGCCAAGCCCATGGTGTTGTAGTTGGGCACTGCGCGCACAGAGCCCAGATAGCTCAAGGTGAGCAAGGCGGCGCGTGAACTCAAGCGGCCCGCGGCAGCCTTGGCCATGGCCGGAAAGCTGTATGAAGAAATATCGTGAGCGATACGAAACGACTCCCGCGAGAGCCCTTCGAGAAAATCCCCTGCGATGGCATCCCGGGGAGCAAAACCAATCGAGTGCACAAAACCATCGAACTCGGGCCACACAGCCCCCAAATCAGCAAACAGGGCCTGGATTTGATCATCATCAGCGACATCACATTCAAACACCAGTTTGGAGCCAAACTCTGCGGCAAATTCGCTGACGCGATCTTTGAAACGCTCACCGGCATAACTGAAAGCCAGTTCTGCCCCTTCACGATGGCAAGCCTGCGCAATGCCGTAAGCAATCGATCGGTTGGATAAAACCCCGGTGATCAGGAGTTTCTTGCCCTGAAGAAAAGCCATATGGTGTCCTTGATGAGAGAAATTCAACAATTGAGGCTGGCTGAGGTGCCGGCCGATTCAAATCAAAATATGCGAGGCTCTGGTTCGGCCTCGATGACGGCTTGAATCCAGCGCTCATCCACCCACATTTCATGTGGACGGAAGCTGGCTTTATAGGCCATTTTGTCGCTTTCGTGAATCCAGTAGCCAAGATAGAGATAGGGCAAATTGAGCTGCTTGGTTTGTTCAATTTGCCACAGGATATTGTAGGTGCCGTAGCTGCTTTGCCGGTCATCCGGGTCATAGAAGGTATACACCGCTGACAGGCCGTCATTCAGGATGTCGAGAATGGATACCATTTTGAGCTTTCCGGGGCCCTCTTGCCCTGCTTCAGGGGGTGCGCGAAATTCTACAAGCCTCGAATTGACGCGCGTTTGGAGAAGAAACTGGGTATATTGATCAACGCTGTCGTGGTCCATCCCGCCGCCTTCATGACGACGGTTTTGGTAGCGCAAATACAGTTGATAATGCTCCGCTAAAAAACCCAGCTTGAGCACCCTGGTTTGCAGCGGCGCATGAAGTTTCCATGCCCGGCGCTGGCTGCGCGAAGGTTTAAATTCAGTGACTGGAATGCGCAAGGGAATGCAAGCTTTGCAGTTTTCGCAAAAAGGCCGGTAGGTAAACAGGCCGCTGCGCCGAAAGCCCGTAAGCACGAGGGTTGAGTACACATCGGATTGAATCAGGTGGCTGGGTGAAGCCACCTGTGAACGAGCCATTCGCCCCTCCAGGTAACTGCAAGGGTAAGGTGCAGTGGCATAAAATTGCAGAGGCGGAAAAAAGCGCTCTTTGGGGTGCGTCACGGCTTGGCGGAAGGGGCTTTAGTGGCAATGCTTGTGGGGCCGCTGCTGCTCAAAGTTGGAAGCCAGCGAGTCCATAGGGCTGAATCATAGGTCCAATCAATGATATTGTTCTGATGCACATGCCGAGCCAAGTGCAATTCGAACGCGTGGCGCGGTATTTCTCGCGCTCCCAGCGAGGCCAAGTGCCCGGTGTACATCTGGCAATCGATCAGGGGAACCTGATTCGCTTCACAAAAGGAGACCAAGGCTGCAAATGCAATTTTGGAGGCATTGCTGCAATGAGAAAACATCGACTCACCAAAAAACATCCGGCCCAGACAAACCCCATACAGGCCGCCCACCAGATGTCCGTCGATCCAGGTTTCCACGCTGTGAGCCATACCCAAATCATGTAAACGGACATAAGCCTCCAGCATCTCTTGAACAATCCAGCTGCCATCTTGCCCCGCTCGCGGGGTGTGGGCACAATGAGTGATAACCTGTCTGAAAGCACTGTCGATGCGCAGTTCGCAATGAGGTGAGCGATGGAATTTTGAAATTGTTTTGCGAAGCGAGCGCGAGAGTTTAAATTCACTGACCGGCAGCACCATGCGCTTTGGAGGTGACCACCATAAAATCGGCTGGCCCTGCGAATACCAAGGAAAGACCCCTTGTGTATAGGCCTGCTGGAGGCGTTCTGGTGTCAGTTCACCCCCTGCCGCCAGCAGGCCCGGGGCCGCTGACTCAGGAGGCCAGGCCAGATGGGTCGGGGGGAGTGGGTCTTGGGGGTCTTGAAGCCACTTCATCAGGACCCCTGATAGCGTGCTTTTCGGAGGGCTTCACCCAGGCTGATGACCGCCATGGCATAGTAGCTTGACCAGTTGTAACGTGTGATCGCGTAAAAATTGCTGGTGCCCGCCACATAGGAGGGCTCTGCTGCACCATTTTGAAGCTGCACCAAAGCCAATTTCCCGGGATACTCGAGGGCATCATGGGGTAGCTGGGCGCCTTTTTCAGTGAACTCTTGAGGGGAAAATAATGGGACGATGTCTGGCCCCAGAAGCGTCGCAAGCGGTTCCTGCTCGCCAGGAGGGACGACCTCGAAGTGGGTGGGCCAGTCACGTTCCCAGCCAAATTGGGCCAAATAATGAGCCACGCTCCCAATGACGTCTGCGGTGTTGTTGCGCAGGTCAATGTGTCCATCATGGTCAAAATCAACGGCATAGTTTCTGATGCTGCCGGGCATGAACTGAGGCATGCCAATGGCTCCCGCAAAACTGCCTTTCAGGCTGAGTGGGTCGATGTTTTCACGGCGAGCAAGCAGCAGCAAGTGTTCGAGCTCTTGCCGGAAAAAACCACTCCGGTCACTGCGTCCTGCGGGGAAGTCAAAAGCCAGGGTAGTCAGGGCATCAACGACTCGAAAGCCACCCATGTGCTGGCCATAAATGGTTTCTACGCCAATAATGCCCAGAACAATTTCCGGTGGAACGCCATACCGTTGCTGGGCCAGGCTGAGCCAGCGTTCGTTGTTGCGCCAAAATTGCAAACCCAAACGCAAACGGGTGGGCTCGACCATCCGGGCCCGATAAGCCTCCCAATTTTTGGCCATGCCTGGAGGGGCAGGCATGATGTGGCGGGTTACCGCGGGCTGAAAAGAGGCCTGACGTAATATATGGCGCACCCATGACTCTTTTAGCGAGTGGCGCTCGGCAACTTCTTGGGCAAAACGCATGACGTCTTCTCGTTGGGCATAAGACCCATCAGGGCTCCGCAACTGACTGGGCTTTCCGGCACAAGCCGATAGCGGAACCACAATGAGAAGCAGGCACAACAAGCCCTCAACCCAAGTTCTCAAAGTTTCAAAAAAGATTCGAAATAGCGGCATATTAAACCTGAATATATTCAAGCCAAAATGGTGTTTGAATGGCTGATTTTGCAACAGCTCTGAAGGCTTGAAGCGCGGCCCTTGATGCCAACTTTCATGATGCCACTGGGGGCCAAGCGGGCCAGCTGTCCTGCCCGTTGAATTGTTTCTCACAACCCCAGCGATCGGGGTGGCGGGATGCCTGAGACATTTGTTCAATCAAATCGGTGGCCAAAGCTGGGCCATTCCAGCCTGGTTCTGCGGCCAAGCCATGCCAGGCTACGGCATTGCGGGCAATGATCAGGGGGGAAATGCCAGGCTCTTGAGCCCACCAGCCGCCCATCCAGCCTGCCAGAACATCGCCGGTGCCAGGGCTGCCGAGTGAGGCATTGCCAGGCAAGTTGATGAAGGGAGTGGCCTTGGGGGCTGCCAATATGGTGCCTGAGCCTTTCAGCGCCACCACACAGCCAAGATCATCGGCCAAGCCTTGGGCCGCTTGGAGGCGGTTTTTTTGAATTTGTGCTGTTGTGCAGGCCAGCAGGCGTGCGGCCTCCAAGGGGTGAGGCGTGAGAATTGTTGGCCTGCCATTGTGGCTGCGTGCCTGTAAACCGGCTCGAAGCGCAGGGCTGGCGGCAATCGCATTCAGTCCGTCAGCATCAATCACCAGTCGAGCAGCGTATTTGAAAGCCTGCTCCAAAACTTCAGCCACCCCCGACCCCGCCCCACACCCAAGCACCCACGTTTGCTCGAGTTCGGTGTGCTGCATCAGTTCATCCATACGACGAAACATAAGCGCTGGATTGACGGGGTCAAGCGACAGAATGGCGGGGGAAGGCTTTTCGTGACGGGACCCCTCGATCAAGCACAGATAAATCCGACCCGCGCCACTGGCATGAGCCGCTCGAGCGGCCAGCAAGGCGGCACCTGTCATGCCTGGGGCGCCACCAATGACGGTGACATCGCCAAAATGGCCCTTATGCTGTGTGGGGTGGCGCGCCGGCGGGAGGGCGCCACAACTCAGCCAGGCGCTTGGGGCTATGGAGCCTGTGACACCCAATGGATCCCACCAAACCGACCCACTCAAATCTCGACCCTGCCCTGTAAAAAGCCCGGGCTTGAGTGTCAGAAGTGACAAGGTGGCCGTGGCACGTGGTGTCCAGGCTTGCCCCTCACCTGTGTCGGGGTTTAATCCAGAAGGTAAGTCGAGGGCAAGCACAGGCCCACGATGGGCCTGGAGAAGCGCGAAGGCCTGTGTCAGTGTTTCGGGCAAGGGGCGTTCTTTGCCTTGAAAACCAAGGCCCAGCAAGGCATCGATCACCAGATGCCCCTGCAGCATGGCGGGCGCAGGCAAAGCGAATCTGATCTCGACACCCGCATCAAGGGCTCGTTGGTAAGCCGTATGGGCGCCAGGTGGCAAACACTCGGGGCGGCCACCTGCCAAAATGGCCACGGCTTTGCGACCCGTCAAATGCAGTACCCTGGCTGATTCCAGCCCATCGCCACCATTGTGACCTGGGCCACAGAAAACCCAGAAGCAACGCTCATGCGGCGCCAGAGACAATGCCAAACGTGCAGCGGCAAGACCGGCTCGCTGCATCAAAGTAAAAGGGGGAAGGGTTTCCAGTGCCAGGCGTTCTAAAAAACGACTGGCAGCGCTGTCATGAAGGGCTTGATCGGCACGGCAGTTATGAATGGCTTGCATCGGGGCAGTATGGAACATAGGAATGGCTCAAGACAGCCTCAGCCTCAATATGGTTGTTGAACACGATCAACCCATCGGCCTCAGGGAATAGATTCCTTGAGTTCAATCAAGGCTCTTGTGAGGCGTCGAGAGAAAGTAAGGAGCAACGATATAAGGCCTGTTTTATGAACGGTATGGCTTATTTTGAAGGAATTCACATGCGACTTCCCATGCTGATGATCTCTTTTGGTCTGCTGTGTGTTTCAGGCGCCAATGCTTTGGCGGCCCCTGCAGCCAAAGTCGATTTTGGCAAACAACAATATGACCATAGTTGTGCGGCTTGTCATGGAGCCAGTGGCAAGGGAGATGGCCCGGTTGGGTCTTATTTGGCTCGCCGCCCTCCTGATTTGAGTGTGCTGGCAAAAAACAATGGCGGCGTTTTTCCGGTCGATCGGGTTGTTCAGGCCATTGATGGCCGCTTGGATATCAAGCCTCATGGAGGCCGTGAGATGCCAGTCTGGGGAACTCGTTTCAGTATTCAAGCGGCTGAATACTACTTTGATGCCCCTTATGAATCTGAAGCCTATGTGCGAGGCAGGATGTTGTCTTTGGCCGACTACCTTCACCGGCTACAAATGAAGTAACTTGGATGGAAGCTTTGTAAAACAAGCTTTCGTGGATGATGAGATTTTTCATGGGTGCAATCGTCAAGGCTGGGTGGCTGATAGTGGGCGGGATTCAGTTTTTGGTACCGCTTAATCGAAGAACAGCACTGGAACGCCGCAAAGATCGAATCACTTCCGCCAGATGAAGCCGGTCACGCACACTGATCAGCACTTTCAGTTCGACTTCCCCTCCTGCCGGTTCGGTGCCCATATCAATATGAACAATGTCGGCTTCTGATTCGGACATGGCCGAAGCCACTTTGGCCAAAGCGCCACGCTCGTTATTGAGCAACAAAGAAAGGTGGGCCTCGAACATCCGGGTTGGCTGGTCAGACCAGTCCACACTGATAAAACGGTCTTTGTCTTTTTCGAACAGACGCTGGCAAGTGGGGCAGTCTGCTGTATGAATCACCAAACCTTCTCCGCGTCCTAAATAAGCTTTGATTGGATCCCCCGGAATAGGGCGGCAGCATTTGGCCAGTTGGATCGAAGCCCCTTCGCTGCCGTCAATCAGGACCACATTGGGCACATGAGCTGCTTCATGGTTGCCATAGCGCCCCATCGTGAGAGCCAGTGCGTGGGGGCGGGTGCCGCGCTCTGCCAGCATGCGTGCGAGTTGTTTGGCAACAATACTGGCAATTTTTTTGCCCAAGCCAATTTCGGTCATGAGCTCGTTGCGATGGCGATTGCCGCTCCAGCGGGCCAATTGTTGCCAGATGGAGCTTTCAGAGTTATCGGGGAGAGGCAGGCTCAGACCTTCTGCACGCAGGGCCTGCGTCAGCATCTTTTCGCCTAAGGCTTCAGATTCTTCCACTTCCATCGTTTTAAGATGGTGCCGGATTTTTGAACGTGCCCGACCTGTGCGAACAAAATTCAGCCAGGCAGGGTTTGGCCGCGCTTGGGGCCCAGTGATGATTTCTACCACGTCACCGCTGCGCAAATGGGTTCGCAGGGCAACAGGCTCGCCATTGACTTTGGCTGCGATGCAATGGTCTCCAACATCCGAGTGAATGGCATAGGCGAAGTCAACCGGGGTGGCCCCTCGGGGGAGCGCCAGAATTTTTGATTTGGGTGTAAATACATAAACTGCCTCAGGGAACAGGTCAATTTTGACGTGTTCAAGAAATTCACTGGCATCCCGGGTTTCATCTTGAATATCGATCAAGGATTGCAGCCACAACGAACCCAGACCTTGGGCCTCTTGCACTGAGCCGGGGCCATTGAGGGAACTTTTGGTTTTGTAGATCCAGTGCGCAGCAATACCTTTTTCGGCCACTGCATGCATAGGTTCGGTACGAATTTGAAACTCTACTGCCGTGCCCAGAGGATTGATGAGAGTGGTATGCAAGGACTGGTAGCCATTGGCCTTCGGAATGGCAATATAGTCTTTAAAGCGGCCTGGCATGGGTTTGTAGAGTTGGTGCAGGACACCCATGGCAAGATAGCAGTCGCTGATGTTGGCTACCACAACCCGAAAACCAAAAATGTCATTCACTTGCGCAAAGCTGAAATGCTTATCGCGCATTTTGGTATAAATAGAATAGAGCGTTTTCTCCCGACCAAAAACCTGCATCGGAAGAGAGGCTTGGGAAAATGCTTTTTCAACATCGCGCTGAATCCTTTCGACCACATCGCGCCGATAACCACGGGCTTTTTGTACGGCTTTGAGCAACACATGATGGCGCCAGGGTTTCAAATATTTGAAGGACAGCTCCTGCAATTCACGATAGGTTTGGTTGAGCCCGAGCCGATGCGCAATGGGTGCATAAATTTCAATGGTTTCCCGCGCAATGCGCGCCCATTTGGCAGGCGCCATGGCATCCATCGTGCGCATATTGTGCAGACGGTCAGCCAGCTTGATCAGGATGACACGCACATCACGCGCCATGGCCAACAGCATTTTGCGAAAGCTCTCGGCCTGGCTTTCTTCGCGGGTGGAAAACTGAAGCTTGTCAAGCTTGGTCAGTCCATCGACCAGTTCAGCCGTAGGGGATCCAAACCGTTCGATCAATTCAGATTTGGTGACACCGCAGTCTTCCATGGCGTCGTGCATCAAGGCGGCCATGATGGCTTGAGCATCCAGCCGCCAATCAGCGCACAGCCCCGCCACGGCAATGGGGTGGGTAATGTAGGGCTCACCCCCAGCCCTGAATTGGCCCAAGTGGGCCTCATCAGCAAAACGATAAGCATCACGCACCTTGCGGATATCGGCTGGCTCGAGGTAATCCAGTTTGCGCACAAGGTAGGCAAAAGAAGGGACGGCAGCGTCGTGGGGGGCTTGCACACTGATGCCCGTCAATGGGCCTATGGTAGGGCTGGAGTGCACAGAATTAGGGTTGGTGAATCGGGCAACCATGCAGAAATTTATCCTAAAAAATGGCCTATCAACGCCTGCGTCACCCAGGCCTCAAAAACCGATATCTTCCAGGTGGTAGCGAGTGACCCGATCGACCTCGTTTTTCGAGCCCAAAATGACACTGACGCGCTCGTGCAGTTTTTTCGGAGTCAGTTGAAGAATCCGTTGCTGGCCGTTGGTGGCCGCCCCCCCCGCTTGCTCGACCAAAAAGGCCATCGGATTGGCTTCATACATCAGGCGGAGCTTGCCGGGTTTTTCCGGCTCGCGCTTATCCCAAGGGTACATAAAAATACCCCCGCGAGTGAGAATACGGTGAACATCAGCCACCATGCTGGCGATCCAGCGCATATTGAAGTCTTTGCCGCGGGGGCCTTCCTTGCCGGCAAGGCACTCATTGATATAGCGTTGAACAGGGGGGGCCCAGTGACGCATATTGCTCATGTTGATGGCAAACTCTTGGGTGTCAGTGGGGATACTGACTTTATCTTGAGTCAGTACCCAAGAGCCTTGCTCCCGATCCAGGGTGAACATGGCCACCCCGTCGCCGACCGTCAGTACCAAGCTGGTTTGCGGCCCATAGACACAATAACCCGCGGCGACTTGTGCCAAGCCCGGCTGCATAAAATCAGTTTCGCACACACTGGAGTCGGTGTCAGATTTTTTCAGCACAGAAAAAATGGTGCCAATGCTCACATTGACGTCAATGTTGCTGGAGCCGTCGAGGGGGTCGAACAGCAGCAGGTATTCGCCTTGAGGAAAACGGTTCGGTACCCCGTAAATTCCCTCCATTTCTTCACTGGCCATGGCAGCCAAATGCCCGCCCCACTCGTTGGCCTCAATGAGCACTTCATTGGCAATGATATCGAGCTTTTTTTGAACCTCACCTTGAATATTTTCAGTATTGGCGCTGCCAATAATATCTCCCAATGCCCCTTTATTGACGCTGATGCTGATGCGTTTGCAAGCCCGGGCAACCACCTCGATCAGCAGGCGCAAAGGGGATGGAATCAGGCCGTGATGGCGTTGTTGTTCAATCAAGTAACGGGTCAAACTGATGCGTGTGCTCATGGAAAAATGGTCTGGAAAATGGCCAAAATCAGGCCTGTTCGGAAAGTCATTGTCGGGCGGAAAATAATTTATTGGAGTGCGCTTTATGCTTGGCAAGAACTTTCAAAACAGGCTTCAGTCAAGATCCAAGATTAACCTGAATCTGAACGGAGGCCTGCATATTCTGAGTTGATCTGAAGATGGCGCCGCCAAGCCTGCTCACCTTGGCTCCCTTTTTCGGGCATTTTTTCCACAGATGCTATGGAGACAGGCTTCATGGGGGTATTTTCTGGAGGAAACAAAGTCGCTTTATTGCAAGGTGGTGACGAGTTGTTTCCGGCCATGATCAAAACCATTGAACGGGCAAGGCATGAGGTGTGGGTGGCCACTTATATTTTCAATGACGACCCTGCTGCCCGTTCGGTATTGGTCGCACTCTTCGCTGCGGTTCAGCGTGGCGTCAATGTTCGGCTTTTGGTCGATGGGTTTGGAACCAACGGCGCCTTACAGAAACTAGCCCAAGAATGCCGGCAGCACGGCGTGACTCTGGCGGTTTTTAGGCCATTGCATCGCTGGAAGAGTTGGTTTCAACCGGGGCAACTGCGAAGAATGCATCAAAAACTGTGTGTGGTCGATGAGGAAGCTGCATTTGTTGGCGGTGTCAATTTAATTGACGATCATTTTGATTTACGCCATGGCTGGAGTGAAAGGCCGCGCCTGGATTTTTCTGTTCAAATTCATGGCCCCGCAGTGATCAGTATCCGGCAAACCATTCGTGCCTTATGGACCCGCTCATGGTTGGGGCAAGAACTGCGCGAAGAATTGCTCGCCTTGGCCCACTCGAGCCACCGATGGTCCCGCATTCGCAAAATTCTCAAACGGGTACGGATGGAGCGCACATCCAAAACAATTGATCTCACTGAACCACTGAAGCCGGTACAAGTCGCCTTTGTGGTCCGCGACAACCTACGCCAGAGGCGCACCATTGAGCGCCATTACATCAGCGCCATTCGGCAGGCTCAAAATCGGATCGACTTGATCTGTCCTTATTTTTACCCGGGGCGTGCTTTTCGGAGGGCTTTGATTCAGGCTGCCCGGCGGGGAGTTCAGGTTCGGCTGGTGCTCCAGGGCAGGCCTGATTATCAAATGGCCCGCTTTGCTGCCAGCGCCTTGTATGCTGAGTTACAGGCGGCGGGGGTGCGAATTTTTGAATATATGCCCGCCTTTCTTCATGCCAAAGTGGCCTTGGTCGACCATGACTGGGCCACCGTAGGCAGCAGCAACATTGACCCCTTGTCACTGTTGCTTAACCTGGAAGCCAATATTGTGGTGCGTGACATTGGTTTTAACGCAGAGTTGGCTGTGCGTTTTGAAGATGCCGTATCGATGTCAGTCGAGGTTGATGATCAGTTCATCAAGCGCCTTTGGTATGGCCCCTGGCGACGGGCTTTGGTGGCCTCTCTGGCGCATATTTATTTGCGGGTGGCAGGGCGTTCTGGGCGCTATTAAGAAATAACGACCGGCTCAACTTTTGAGGGCTCCATCTCAAGCCGCAGAGAAAAGCGTGAAACATCCCGCAAAATCCCTGTTTATTGATGTGTTTACCCTGAAGCTGCAGGCGTACAAAGGACACATGAACCCCTTACTGCATCTGTTGGCTGCCATCGCCCTGCTGGTCTGGGGCACCCACATGGTACGTACCGGGGTTTTGCGGGTTTTTGGAGAAGGCTTACGCCGCTTTCTGTCTGATCGATTGGGCGGTGGCTTGCGCGCCATGTTGGCGGGTATCAGTGTCACTTGTGTGGTGCAATCCAGTATGGCAACCTGCCTGATCACCACCTCATTTTTGAGCAAAGGCCTGGTCAGCACGGCAGCTGCTTTGGGCCTGATGCTTGGGGCCGATGTCGGCTCCAGCTTGATGTCTGTGGTGTTTTCGGTCGATTTGTCTTGGTTATCACCCCTGCTCATTTTGACCGGGGTGATTTTGAGCCTCTCTCTTGATCGAGGTCATGCCATGATAGTCGGCAAGTGCATTTTGGGCTTGGGGTTGATGACGCTGGCTTTGCACATGATCATGGAAAGCACCCGGCCCATGACTCAATCTCCTGAAGTGCGTGCCCTCCTGCTTTCCTTGCCCTCAGACGTCTCTCTGCACATTCTGGTGGGCGCGTTATTGACCGTATTGGCCTACTCAAGCCTGGCAATTGTATTGCTGGTGTCCTCGGTATCCATACAAGACCTGATTCCCTTGCCTATGGCCATGGGGCTGGTACTGGGGGCCAATTTGGGCAGTGGTTTGCTGGGAATCATATCCACCACCAAGCTACCGATTGAAGCACGCCGCCTTCCTTTGGGAAATTTCATTTTCAAGTTGGTGGGCTGCCTGGTCACTTTGCCCTTACTGCCGTTTTTACCTCCTTTGTTTGAACACGCTTCGGCGCTAAGCTTGTCTTCGGTAGTGCTGTTTCACTTGGGCTTCAATACTTTGATGGCTTTATCAATGCTGCCTTTCACTCATGGTTTGGCACAGAGGCTTGAAGCCTGGTGGGTCAGGTCGCCAAAGGCTGAGGGGATACCCCTCCGGCCTCAACACCTTGACCCATCAGCCCTCAGCACTCCCTCGCTGGCCATTGCCTGTGCCGCCCGGGAAGCCCTGCATTTGGCCGATGTGGTCGAGGCAATGGTTCGCGGCATTGAGCCGGTGATTCGCCATAACGACCTGTACTTGTCGGAAAATTTGCGCAAAATGGATGACACGGTGGATGGCCTTTATAACGACATCAAGTTTTACCTGACCCAGGTTTCGCGCGAGGCGCTGTCTGAGCGAGAGAGCCGTCGATGGACAGATATTGTTTCATTTGTGATCAACATGGAGCAAATTGGCGACTGTGTCGAGCGCGTATTGCAAGATCTCGAAGACAAAAAAATCAAAAAAAGCCGTCGTTTTTCTGAAGCAGGCATGGCCGAAATTTGCCATCTTCAAGAATGCTTGGTAGCCAACATGCGATTGAGCATGAGCGTTTTTCTTGAAGGCCAGGTGGCCGATGCCCGCAGCCTGCTGGAAGAAAAAGCCCGCTTCAGAGACCTCGAACATGCTTACGCCGCGAGCCACCTGACGCGCCTTCAAGACAATACAGCGCCCAGCATTGAAACCAGCGCCTTGCACCTGGATTTGATCAGTGAACTCAAACGCATCAATTCACACATCTGCTCAACTGCCTACCCCATTTTGCACTCAGCCGGAGTCTTGAGCCAGACCCGCTTGAAAAAGCACAAAAGTTCATCACTTGGCTACTGAGTGGCCCTCTGAAAAACAGACGTCATAAGGTCTGCCATTTTTGATGCCGAATTGATCAAAGTGGCCTGCCCCCAAGCGGAAGAGACCGGATATTGTCCGAGGCTGCGGCGCCAAAAATTTGCTGGCGCAAAACCGAAAGTTGATCACGCAGGGCGGCGGCTTTCTCGAACTCAAGCTTGCGGGCGTGATCAAGCATTTGCTTTTCGAGTTGCTTGATCTGTTGGCCGCAGTCTTTTTCGCTCAGAGCCTCAGGCTCTGCCGCCAGTTCGGTGCGTATCGACACGCCAGAAGCTTGGTTCTCATAAACCCCGTCGATCAAATCTTTCACCCGCTTTTGAATGCCTCTGGGCGTCATGCCGTGGGCTTCATTAAAAGCCATTTGCCGAGCTCGTCGGCGCTCAGTTTCACTGATGGCACGACGCATTGAATCGGTCATGTGGTCTGCGTAAAGAATCGCCATGCCTCGCACATGCCGTGCCGCCCGGCCAATGGTTTGAATGAGGCTGCGTTCAGAGCGTAAAAAACCTTCTTTGTCGGCATCCAGAATCGCCACCAGGGATACCTCAGGAATATCGAGGCCTTCACGCAAGAGATTGATCCCCACCAAGACATCAAAAGCGCCCAGCCGCAGATCACGAAGAATTTCGACGCGCTCTACCGTGTCAACATCGCTGTGCATGTAGCGCACCTTGACCCCGTTATCGCCAAGATACTCGGTGAGTTGCTCGGCCATGCGCTTGGTCAGGGTGGTGATCAATACACGCTCTTGCCGCTGAACACGCAGGCAAATTTCCTGCAACACATCATCCACCTGGTGGGTGGCGGGTCGAACCTCGATGAGGGGGTCAACCAAGCCGGTAGGCCGTACCAGTTGCTCAACCACTTGCCCACCCTCGGCCGTTTTGCGCATTTCATAATGGGCGGGCGTGGCTGAAACAAACACGGTCTGGTGTATTTTGCCCTCGAACTCATCAAAGTTCAAAGGGCGATTGTCGAGGGCGCTGGGAAGGCGAAACCCATATTCGACCAAGGTGGTTTTGCGGGCCCGGTCGCCACTGGACATCCCGCCCAGTTGCCCCACCAGAACATGGCTTTCATCGAGAAACATGAGAGCATCGTCTGCAAGGTAATCAAGCAAAGTAGCCGGGGGAGCCCCCGGCTTGGCTCCCGAGAGATGCCGCGTGTAGTTTTCGATACCTTTGCAATGGCCTACTTCTTGCAGCATTTCAAGGTCAAAACGTGTGCGCTGTTCCAGGCGCTGGGCTTCAACAAGTTTGCCCATTTTTACCAACTCATCAAGCCGGCTGCGCAGTTCTTCTTTGATGCTTTCGATCGCAACCACCACCCGATCTCGCGGAGTCACATAGTGGCTGGAGGGGTACACCGTAAAGCGGGGAATTTTTTGACGGACGCGACCAGTGAGCGGATCAAAGAGTTGCAGTGTTTCAATATGATCGTCAAACAATTCGATACGGATTGCCAACTCGGAATGCTCGGCGGGGAAAACGTCAATGGTGTCGCCCCTGACGCGAAAGGTACCACGAGTCAACTCGGTGTCATTGCGCGAATATTGCATGCACACGAACCGGGCAAGTGCATCACGCTGGCCCAGCTTGTCGCCCACTCGCAGGGTCATTACCATCAAGTGATAAGACTGGGGGTCACCGATGCCATAAATGGCTGACACGCTGGCCACAATCACCACATCCCGGCGCTCTAACAGGCTTTTGGTGGCCGACAACCGCATCTGCTCAATGTGTTCATTGATGGCGCTGTCTTTTTCGATAAAAAGATCCCGCTGAGGCACATAAGCCTCTGGCTGGTAATAGTCATAGTAGCTGACAAAGTACTCCACCGCGTTGCGCGGAAAAAACTCGCGAAACTCGCTGTAGAGCTGCGCTGCAAGGGTTTTGTTGGGGGCCAAAACAAGGGCCGGCCGCCCCGTTTGGGCAATGGTGTTGGCCATGGTGTAAGTTTTGCCTGACCCGGTCACACCCAGCAAAGTCTGATACGCCAAGCCATCGCGCAAACCTTCGCAAAGCAGGGCAATTGCGGCAGGTTGATCACCCGCCGGGGGGTAAGGTTGAAACAACTGAAACGGTGAATCGTCAAAGCAAACCCACCGCCCTTCAGTTGCTTGAATTGGCGGCAATGTGGCGCAAGCCCCGGAAGAATCGTTTGGGGATAAAAATGGGCTGGAAGGGTTCATAAGCCTTGTCGGGTTGCAGAGCTTCCCAAGTTTGATGGATACAGACAGATAAAATTCCAGCCTACACTGTTTTTATCAACCCCCCTGGTTGGCAGGATGACCGAGCGGCCTCCACCCCAGGAAAGCCTTCCCCAAGGATACCCCCATGAGTTCTCTTTTTGCCAATGTCGTCATGGCCCCCCGCGACCCTATTTTGGGCCTCAGCGAGCAGTTCAACACAGACCCCAACCCTGCCAAAGTCAACCTTGGCGTGGGTGTTTATTACAACGATCAAGGGAAACTTCCATTACTCCAATGTGTGGCAGAGGCCGAGCGCCACATTCAAGACACACCCAAGCCGCGTGGCTACCTTCCCATTGATGGCATTGCCGCCTATGACCAGGCCGTGCAAAGGCTCGTGTTTGGGGCTGACAGTGCGGCCGTAAAAGAGGGTCGGGTGGCCACCGTTCAGGCGATTGGCGGAACCGGCGGGCTCAAGGTCGGGGCTGATTTTCTCTACAAGCTTTACCCACGGGCCCAAGTACTGATCAGTGACCCCAGCTGGGAAAACCACCGGGCCCTGTTCAGCCAAGCGGGGTTTTCAGTCGACACCTACCCTTATTATGATGCTGAAGCCAAGGGGGTCAAGGTGCAGGGCTTGCTCTCCCGGCTTAAAGAGGCTGCGGCGGGCACCGTGGTGGTTCTGCATGCCTGCTGCCACAACCCCACAGGGTATGACCTGACCCCGGCTCAGTGGACTGACGTGATCGATATCATCAAGGCCCGTCACTTGGTGGCCTTCCTGGATATGGCCTACCAAGGTTTCGGTGGAGGGCTGGCTGAAGATGGCGCCGTGATCGCTCAGTTTCTGGCGGCTGGGGTCAATTTCCTGGTTTCTACGTCGTTTTCCAAGAGCTTTTCATTGTACGGTGAACGGGTCGGCGCACTGAGTGTGGTTTGCTCTGATCCGGAAGAACGCGCGCGTGTTCTCAGCCAACTGAAAATCGCCATTCGCAGCAATTATTCCAACCCGCCTACGCATGGTGCGGCGGTGGTCGCTCAAGTTCTGACCACGCCTGCGCTGCATCAAATGTGGGAAAACGAGCTGGCGGGTATGCGAGCCCGCATCCAGCAAATGCGCCAGGCCCTGCTTGAAAAACTTCAGGCAGCAGGTGTTCAGCAAGACATGAGCTTCATCAGCAGGCAAAAAGGGATGTTCAGCTACTCCGGCCTCAACAAGGCTCAAATGGAACGCCTGCGCACGGAATTCGGCATTTACGGCCTTGATTCTGGCCGAATTTGTATCGCGGCCCTCAACAGCCAAAATATCGACGCTGTGGTTCATGCCATCGCTCAGGTGCTTTAAGCCCTTCCGGTGGGGGCTCTGATGAGCCTCTTGAGCTTGCTATAAAAGGCTCCAACACGACTTGGATAGAAAAAATTCAAGCTTTGATGGCCGAATCGATAGATTTCTTTGCAAAACGGGCTGGTCGGCCTAAAATGTTGCATTGCACCAAAAAGAGGTCTCGACGGGAACTCTTTTGGCCATAGCGGCACAAACTCACTTGCAGGCTTCATCAGTCTGCAAGTGCCCCTGTTCAAGCACAGTCGGGTCGTTCACACTGTGCTTGCGCAAATAGTCCCGGTCATCAACGCGCCTTCAGGCGCATCCCCCACTTGCAACAGGAACCAACATGCTTTATCAGTGGTACGAAGCCCAACGCGCCCTTCTAAGCCCTTTTGCAGAGTTTTCCAGTGCCTCTTCCAAACTCTACAGCCATCCGTTTTCGCCATTCACCCATACCCCCATGGCCGCCCGGATTTCCGCGGGCCTGGAACTGATGTATCGCTTATCCAAGGAATATGAAAAGCCTCAATTCAACATCCGCTCGGTTTCCCTGAGCGGGGTTGATGTGGCAGTTCAAGAACAGGTTGCAATTCAAAAACCTTTCTGCAGGCTGCTGCGCTTCAAACGCTTCACTGACAATCCTGAAGCGCTGGCCAAGATGAAATCACAGCCGACGGTGCTGGTCGTGGCCCCCCTGTCAGGGCACCACGCCACCTTGCTGCGTGAAACGGTTCGAGCCCTCTTGAAAGACCACAAAGTCTTCATCACCGACTGGACTGACGCCCGCATGGTGCCCACTGAAGTGGGCCCCTTCCACCTTGACGACTATGTGGCCTATGTGCAAGAATTTTTACGGCATATCGGGCCGCATGTGAATGTGATTTCAGTATGCCAGCCCACTGTGCCGGTGCTGGCTGCGGTATCACTAATGGCCAGCAACGGTGAACCCACCCCCCCCACCATGACCATGATGGGCGGCCCGATTGACGCACGCAAAAGCCCCACGGCTGTCAACAACCTGGCCATGAACAAAAGCCTTGAGTGGTTCGAGCACAACGTGATTCATCGCGTGCCGGTGAACTTCCCTGGCAGTGGGCGCGCCGTTTACCCCGGCTTCTTGCAGCACAGCGGCTTCATTGCCATGAACCCGAGCCGACATATGAAGTCCCACTATGATTACTACCTCGATTTGATCCGGGGCGACGGAGACAGCGCCGAGTTTCACCGTGATTTTTACGACGAGTACAACGCCGTACTCGATATGCCAGCCGAGTATTACCTTGACACCATCAAGGTGGTTTTTCAAGAGTTTGCGCTGGTCAACGGCACCTGGGAAGTGGCAGGGCAACGTGTACGCCCCCAAGACATCACGGAACGCACAGCCCTGCTCACCGTTGAGGGCGAACTCGACGACATTTCGGGCGCAGGGCAAACCAAGGCTGCCCATGATTTGTGCACGGGCATTCCAAAAGCCAAGCAATTTCACCTTGATGCGGCAGGGGCCGGGCACTATGGCATTTTTTCGGGGCGCCGTTGGCGTGAAAATATTTATCCGCAAGTGCGTGATTTCATCGCGGCCTACCAACCCTCTGCCCCTAAAAACAAGGACTTGATCGCCACAGAGTCTAGCGTGCTTCGCCAGTTTGGCCAAAAAGCCCCCCCCCATTCGAAATCAAAATTCAGCGCCAAACCCCCCAAAAAAGGCGGCGGTGCAATCTGATTATTGAGCTTGACCCCTCTTGGGTGGGGCTGCTGAGGCCTTCGGCAGGCCCGCCCTGATGCCCCCCTGTTGTCGTATGTCACCCCCACCAATTCACCGAGTAGATTGGGTTTCAGTCATCCATGCTGCGCTGCCCCAAACTCAGTGCACTCGCTGCGGCTTCCCTGATTGCCACAGCTACGCACAAGCCATTCTTGAAGGCCAGGCTGAAATTAACCAATGCCCTCCCGGAGGCCAAGAAGGTGTGCGTCGCCTTGCCCAACTGACAGGCCGCCCCACCCTGCCCCTCGACACTGCACACGGCCAGGAATCTGAACGAAGCGTGGCCATCATCGATGAAAATGGGTGTATTGGCTGCACCTTGTGCATCCAGGCCTGCCCGGTAGACAGCATCATCGGGGCGCCCAAAGCCATGCACACCGTGATCGAATCCAGTTGCACGGGCTGCGAACTGTGCCTTCCGGCGTGCCCTGTCGACTGCATTTCGCTGGAAAGCGTCACCCCCGGACGAACCGGCTGGCAAGCCTGGGACGAAACCCTGGCCACACAAGCCCGGGACCGCTATGAATTTCGACTCCAACGACAGCAAATTGATGATCCTGCCGCCCAGCTGAAGCCGCTCGCTGAACATGCCCGGCTTGAGGCTGAAACTTTAGAGAAAAAACGCCAAATCATCGAAGCCGCCATCATGCGAAGTGAGCAAAGCCGCTCACAGCCTGTCGGGCCTGGGGCGTCACAAGCGGAAACAGCCCCAGTAGCCGACAACTCCCAAGTCTGACAGGCTGCTATTCTTTAGACTGGTTCGTGAATCTGCAACTCCTTTCCTGCTTGGGTAGCCAGAAAAGGATTGAACATCGATTCCCAGAACGCGGAGAATCGTCGCCGTTCAATCCTTTGCCACAACGGTGTCGTAAAGCCCATAGTAAGACAAGCCCTGGTGGCTCTCAATACCCGTATAGCATAGTGAAGCATCTTCATAGCGACGGAAAGCGAATACGGCTTGGTTCATCTGCTCGGTGTTGAATACTTTGAGGCGGACCAGAAGGTGAAAGTCCTGCACTGTCAGGCCGGTGACTGCAAGAAACAGGTCGGGTTCCAGCTTGGTGATGACATCCTGCAACGTGTTTTCGCGGAAATCGGTGAGGTACATAAACGCCGGAATTCGGGTGGCGAATTTGATCAGTTTCTCTTGAACTAGCTTGCGCTTTGACTTGTATTCTTTCTGTTCGTCGGAAAGTTCCTTCTTCTCCTTTGCCGTCAGGTCCTCGTTCTTCGCCTTATTCTTGAGTTCCTTGACCTTCTCGCTCTTGTTGATAATGGTCTCGATGATATTGTCGCCGAGCGCTCGCCAGCCTTCGATGCGCTCCACGGCAGCCATGGCGTCTGGATTGTCCATGATGCGCCGAAGCGTGTCGTTATCCACGTTCACCAGTAGCGCGCTCTCCCATTTGCGCGCCAGCAGCGTGGCCGAGGTGCCTGCCATCGCAATGTCGAGAATGCCGCCAGCGTCAATCTGCGTCATGTTCGCGCCGTCGTAAGCCAGCACGGGCAGGAACGATACGAGTTTCTTTACTGCGTTCTCCGGGTCCGGCTCATTGGGTGACAGGCCGATGCCGTACTCCGAGAGTTGCCGCAGGGCGCGTGTAGGGGCGAAGTCAAACACAAAGCAGACGGGTTTGAGTATTTCCTCCACGTTCGGGTTATCGCCGTTGGGATTCTTGATGGACCACGGCGACTGCACGCGAAACGCTGCCTGAAAATAGGTTTCGGGCGACTTGAGATTGCGCAGCATCAAGATGGACGACCACTGCGGCACGGTGACACCGGTGGTGAGCTTGCCGCACGAGAGCGTGATGGTCTTGGTGTCGAATCCGCTGCCGATCGCTTTTCGCACTGGCGGCAACGCCTCCAATCCGATTCCCGCCGAGGCACCTGCGGCGACGGCCACGCTGTAATCATGCCAGAAGACATTCTGCCTCTCAGCCAACAGGTTCGCCATCGCATGACAGGCGGCAACGTTGGGCAGGAACCAGAATGAGTGTTGCAGGTAGGGTAGCAGGCGCACATCGGAATACGGAAAGGGCGGCCTTGTCCCCGTCTTCAAATGCTCGACGGATTTTTGGGCATAGCTGCCGCGAATGATGTCCAGCCATTTCTGCACGTCGCTCTTGTGTTTGAATTGGGCAAGCACGCCAGCGCCAGATGCCTCAAAGAACGCATTGAGATCAAACTCGTCAAACTCACCGCCACTGGCAATGGCGAGAAGTTCATCCGGCATCTGATAAGTCAGCAGCCGCATCTGGGGCAGCCCAGCGTAGGGGTTCCGCTGGGCCGGGTGCTGTGTCGCGAACGCCTCCTTGGCACGCTGCTCGTCGGTGTAGGTCCAGTTGAAAATCTGTTCCTCGATGAACTCGCCGGTTGCCAGTGCCTTGAACGGTGTACCGGAGAGGTACAAGTACGCCTTGGTGGTGATGGGCAGGAACTCGGTTTCCTTCTCCGAGAGCACAGTGAGGTCTTCGTTCATGTCCTCCAGCCCAGCCGCGTATTCGAGCTTTGCCTCCTTCTTCGCGACGGCATCATCCTCGCCTTCAAACAGTTCCTTTGCGGTGTCGCGCCACGCCCCGAAGTGGTATTCGTCAAACACCACAAGGTCCCAATTCACCGTGTGAATCCACTCGTTGTTGGGCTTGATGTTTCCAGCCGTGTCGCGGCCTAGCAGGTCCTGAAACGAACCGAAACAGACAACCGGCTTCTTGGGTTCAATCTGTCGCGGATCGCCACCGGAGGATTTCGACAAATACTGCCACCCGTCAAAGTCCACGTGGGACTCTAAATCCGTCTGCCACGCATCCTCGACGGCCGGCTTGAAGGTGAGTACCAGCACGCGCTTTGAGTGGAGTTTCTTGGCCAACTGGTAGGCGGTGAAGGTCTTGCCGAAGCGCATCTTCGCGTTCCACAGAAAGCGCGGGGCGGCGTTCTTGTCTTCGGCCCAGATCGAGTGGTAGTAGTCAAAGGTCTTGTCCACGGCATCAGCCTGCTCCCGGCGCATCGGGAAGGTTTCGTGATGCGTACTGGTGAAGTGCTGGCCGGTGCGCAACTCGATGAGTGCATTTTTTACGTCTTTGATCGTACAGCGCATCCACTCAAGCTCGACCTTTTCGAAGCCCTTTTTGACGAGCGCGGCGCGCACATCGTGGTCGCTAAAAATACTACCGTCGTCGCTCTCGGCGGAGGCATCAAGTTCAATCCTGTAGTTCTTGATGGCAGCGGTCTTGAGCTGTTCGGCGACGCGTTGCTTCACATCGCGGGTGGTCTGCCCCACCTTCAGTAGCCCCTTGTGCGCCTTGTCGTCAATCGAGTAAGCGTAGATGCGCGGCCGGGCTTCCGGCTTGGGTGCGAGGATGTCCTCGATGGTCTTACTCATCTTCTTCGGTTACCGAGACATTTTCGAACAAATCGCTGGCGAGATCCATCGGGCGAACTATCGTTTCGATGAACGCAATTTCACTCTCGGTGATGCCATATTTCGCGTAGAGCTCATCGTCCGTCCACTTCCTGTTCCACTCCTGCGTCGGAACGAAGGTATAGACCTTGCGCGTGGTGTCTTGGGATGGCTTGTGCAGCAGGATCAGCAGGCGCGTCAACCGGCAAGTGATGTATGACAAGGCGCTTTCGGCTTCGCTTTGGGTCTCGAACGGGCCGATGCACAAATAGGTTTCAGAACAGATGCTGCCCGGCTCGCCAATGAATGGCGTGCTGAGGATGCGATGCGGGTAGGTGTCGCGATTGCCGGTGCCGGGCGCAGCGCGGCCGACATATATTTTCCACTTGTCAATGAGTTCAGTGCCAGTCTCAACGTCTTGGCGCGCAACATAACCTGTTCCACCGTTTTGATAAATCGTCACATCCCCTTTTCGCGTTTGTTTACGTCCACGAAAGAAGGTACGGAATCCGAACGGTCGGAGCGAACTGACGAGCCGATCAAATCGCTTACTTTCTGGTAGTTGGATAGTTTCAGATTGCCCCGTTTCGACAGAAACGACTTTCTTGAGAATGGATAGCCCTTCGTTGAAGCGGATAAACACATCCGCGCCCTGTTCAAGCAACCGTCGCGTGGCAGTCGAAACAGGCCAATCCTTGAAGCGGGTAGTCACGCGGCAGAGGCCGGGGTTGTCCCGTTCCCATAGGAAGTAGCAAACACCACCCTTGAGGCCCACGCCCGGAAATACATCCCCCGCGCTGAGGTAGTCGTCAATCGAACGTACGCGGTTGTCGGCGAGCATCGCTTGGCGGAAATCATCCAATCCCTTGCCACCCGCGAACCAGCGCGATGGAATCACCAGAGACAGATAACGCGGTTCGAGCTTCTTGGCCTGTTCCACGAACAACTGATAAATCGGTGCGGCACTCTTGCCAAAGCCGCCATCGTCCAACTGATACGGCGGGTTGCCGATGATCACGTCGAATTGCATATTGCCTCCAAACAACTCGGCCATCCGAGTCTTGATGTTGTCTGTGTGAATGAACGCGTAAGCGTGGGTTTCCAACTCCTCGCCGCGATCCATCTCAGCTTGGCTGGCACCACAATAGGTGCACTTGCCATTGGCCCATGTGTGCTCGATGCGCTCGAACCAGATGTTCCCCGAGTCGTTCGTGAAGGATTTGGCTATGGAATACTCGCCATTGGCGTGCTTCGAGCAATACACGCTGCGCCGCGCCAGCAGGCTGGTGAGGTGCGTGATTGCAATGCCGAACACCTGCTGCGTCAGGATGTGATTCACGCGCCCCTCCAGTTCGGGAATCTCCTTCTCCAGCCCTTTTGTGAGGCGGTTGGTGATCTCGCGTAGAAACACACCGGATTTCGTGAAGGGGTCCAGAAATTTCACCGTCTTGTCGGCCCAGATGTCCGCCCCGTTGTGGCTGGCGGCCCACGCCTCGGTAAGGGTATCCAGCATCCGGTTGGCAAACTCGGGCGGCGTGAACACCTCGTCGTTGGAAAGGTTCGCGATACAGGTCAGCACGTCCGGATTGCGACCCCGCAAGGTGAAACTGGCCAGTTCGGTCATTCGGCATCCTTCAGCAGCGCATTGACTGAAGCGGATGCGAGTTCGCCGACAGTCATGGGCGAATAGGTCTTGGTCGGAGTGAATATCTCGTGCTTGCCGAGGTGGGCAAAGAGATCGCCCTCAGCGCTAAAGGCCGACGAATGGGTCAAGGTGTCGAAGCGGAAGTCGCGACGCTGAAATTTGCCCTTGCCCAGATAGCCCCATTCGGCGAAGGTAATCGGCTCTTTGCGGCTAGCGCACATCGTCAAGGCGTCACCATGGACAAGATTCTGCGATAACACGTAGGAAGCTGCACGGTAGATGGCATCTGACTGCTGAACGTTCAGATAGTCGGCGAAGATGTCCAGCATGTTTTCCCTGCACTCGGTGATGTTGTCTGGCAAAAGCTCAATCCCGTAGATGCACATCAATGCCAGAAGGCCATAGTGCTGCTTTTCGAAGTCAGATTTCCCGAACTTGGACTCGACAGCCGCGAGCTTTCGTTGCAAGACCTTGACAATAAAATTACCGCTTCCGCACGCTGGTTCCAGAAAGCGAGAATCAATGCGCTCCGATTCGTCCTTCACGAGGTCAAGCATGGCATCGACCAGCCACGCGGGAGTGAAGACCTCTCCGTGGTCAGTAACGCGTTCTCGCGACTTAATAAGGGTCATGGGAAGAAGGCTCTAAGTAGTAATTTTTTGGTAATTTGAGGGCATGCCTGAGTCAGCTTCGGGAAAGAAAATATTTTCATTCAGAATATTCATAAGGGGTGACGGCGTTGTCATCTCGCGTCAGCAAGTGCATCAGCTTAGGATGAATAAATAGCTTGTCACGCCCGACGGTTTTTTCTTCCAGCACGCCAACTTCAACGAGCTGCTTGAGATAGCGCGATGCCGCTTGGCGGCCGGCGATGTCTCTTTCTACGAGATTCTGGATTCGGCAGTAAGGCAGGTCGAAAATCAAATCGACCAGCTCACGGCTATAAATTTTCGGTGCGGCCTGCCTTACATGGGTGATGGTCAGCGCTGACAGATAAAGAATCGGTAGCGTCAGCAATTCCTCCTGAATTAAAAAGAGGCTGTTCAGAATGCGACCGGTACGGCCATTACCATCGGTGAAGGGGTGGATCGCCTCAAACTGGTAATGCCCAACCGCCATGCGAATCAAGGGGTCGATGTCGCGCTGTTCATGAAGATAGCGTTCCCAGTTGGCGAGTTTTGTCCGCAGCAAATCTTCACCGACAGGTGGGGTGTAGATCACGTCTCCGGTTGCTTGGTTGGCGAGTGCCGTTCCCGGTACGCGCCTGACTTGCATCTCGATGCCCTTGATCCGTGAGCAAACCTGTTCGGCGGTGCGGGTGTTCAAAGGGAATTGCTTGAGTTTTAATTTTTCGAGTTTTGCGACACATTCCCGGTTTATGTCGCTGGCGACAACAGGTCAATCAAATATGTTGCGATTCCTTCGAAATCGCAACATATTCAATCAACCGCTTGCCGCCACTCCATCAAGCTGCAACGTCAGGCTTGATCGGCACAATATTGCTGTCACCCTTTTATATGCCCGCAGCCTTGCCGGATGTCAATGAACACTCATGAACAGAATCGATCATAGAATCCACTGTTTTCAAGGTATTAGGCGATATTAAAAACATCGACGAACACCTGAAAACAGCTATTTTGGCTCAGACGTTAAACAAAAAATTCAACACATCGCCATCTTTCACCACATACTCCTTCCCCTCAGATCGCATTTTGCCGGCGTCTTTGGCGCCTTGTTCGCCTTTGAGGGCCATGTAGTCATCGAAAGCAATGGTTTGAGCACGAATGAAGCCACGCTCAAAATCAGTATGAATGACGCCCGCAGCCTGAGGCGCGGTGTCGCCAATCCGGATGGTCCAGGCCCGAACTTCCTTCACGCCCGCCGTAAAGTAAGTCTGTAGACCCAGCAATGAAAAGGCGGCACGGATCAATCGGTTCAAGCCGGGTTCGGTTTGGCCCATGTCTTTCAGGAATAGAAGCTTGTCTTCGTCTTCCATTTCAGAAAGCTCGGCCTCGGTTTGGGCACAAATGGCCACCACCGGGGCATGCTGGGCCTGGGCAAAGGCTGTCAGCTTATCAAGGAAAGGGTTGTTTTTAAAACCGCCTTCATCCACATTGCCTACAAACATGGCAGGCTTGGCGGTAATGAGACACAGGGGCTTGAGCAGGGCTTGGTCTTCCTTGCTCAAAGCAATGCTGCGCACCGGCTGCCCTTGATTCAAAGCATTCAGGCAGTCGCTCAGGACCTGCACCAAGCGCTGAGCTTCTTTGTCGCCTGCCTTGGCCATCTTGGAATAGCGCTGAATAGATTTTTCCACCGTGCCGAGGTCAGCAAGGCAAAGTTCAGTTTGAATGACCTCCACATCAGCGATAGGATCCACCTTGCCCGACACATGAATGACGTTCGGATCATCAAAGCAGCGCACCACATTGACGATCGCGTCAGTTTCACGAATGTGTGCCAAAAACTGGTTGCCAAGGCCCTCGCCTTTGGAGGCTCCGGCTACCAGGCCAGCAATGTCCACGAATTCAACGGTGGCCGGCATGATCCGCTCTGGCTTCACCAGCAATGCCAGCTGGTGCAGTCGGGAATCTGGCACCGGAACAATGCCCACATTCGGCTCGATGGTACAAAAAGGGTAGTTTTCAGCCGCAATGCCGGCCTTGGTCAGTGCATTAAAAAGGGTCGACTTTCCCACATTCGGAAGGCCCACAATGCCACATTTCAGGCTCATAAATAAATGTCTTTCAGTTGTATTAGAGGCCAAGGAATCACTTGGCAAGCCCGCTATTGTGGATGAGCGCGGCTGAGCCAAGGGTTCATGCAAGGCGTATTTTGCTGTTTGTGCAGGTGACTACCTTTTAACAGCCCCCTCCAGGGCCTGACCATCAACTCAAGGTCTGTTGGCCTGAATTCACTCAACCTTTAAAAATAGCCGTTTCAAAGGCATTGATAGACCGATTGGTCTTCCTATTGGCTTGATATGGTGCGGCATCAATGCAAAATTTCTCATGAATTATCCTCAAAACAGCCGTTGATTTTCTGGAAGGGACCGTCATGATGGAACGCATCAGGTGCTGGTTGGCTGGCCATGCGGAGGGGCTGGATATCGCCTCTTTATGGCTGTGGTCGCGCCAAATTGATGCTCGCCTAAGATACAGCAAAGAAGTGGCAGGCTTTGCCATTGAAGGCGTCTCCGAAGGCCGACCTTGGCGACTGGACTGGGGCCCAGCCCAGCGTGCTTATATCTCTGGCCACGAATTACTGATACGTACCGAATTAGGCTTGCCAGCCAATTTACAAATGCTGCTGATGAACTGTGCCTTGGCCAGCTCTCTGGAGGCGCTTGCTTTTGCACAGTGCGTCCAAACCTTGCAAACAGTGGTCGATTTTTCCGCGCCTGAAGAAATTCGTTGGTTATCAATGTTCCCCAAGGCTCAACTTGCTACCGCCTTGGCCGCACATTATGAATCCTGGTCAAGCTCACCCAGCCTGGCACCTTGGTGGCTAGAAGGCCCTCTTTCAACAGCCCTCCAAGATCTGGCAGAAAGCCATTTGCCCCAAAACACGCCGTTTTTGCTCATGACCCTTCGAGGTCGTCTTTATCTGCGATGTCAGATTTCGACTCCTGTGCCTGACGTACTGGAGCCTATCCGCAGCGTCTTTACCTTGGCAGCCAGGCAGGCCTTACAAATTGCCAGCATGAGTTTGAACGAGTCAAAAACTTGCCAGCGGAGTGGTGGCATTTTCTCCGGTCTTTGGGCACACTTGAGCAAAGATGATGACGCTGAGTATCAGCGCCGCCACCCCCCTGCATGAGGTATTGCCCAGTGTTTTATAGTCGCAAGCTGAAAATGTTCATGCTAGAGTGCCCTTCAGGAAACCTCTGCAAACCCCTCGCGGCGACCTCATCCTTTCCCGGATGAGGCCTGCTGCCCTGGCTTTTTTGCCTGTAGCACCCGCAACAGTCTGCAAAATCTGCTTGGCATCTCCCATCCGGGAAAGGCGCGCTCATCCACGATGGATTTTGCAAAGGTTCCTTAGGTTTGAAAACTATTGGGATTTGATTCATGAGCAGCATGCTTCGCGCCTCGCGTCATTCAGGACTTTTAAAACTTTTGAAACTTTGGGGGCTTGTATTTTTACTTGCCTCATCTTCCCCCTCATGGGCACTTGGAATTGGTAACGTAACTGGCAGCCCGATCTTGGGTGAACCCTTGAATGTCATCATCCCTGTTTATGGCTCCCTTGATGAACGGGTGCCTGACGAATGCGTGCGTTCAGAAGTGATGATTGGTGAAAACCCCTTGATCGGGAGAGTGGTGAAAACAAAATTGTTACCCCCAGGCCACAAGTCCGTCTTGTTCAGGGTTCAAGTGTCTACTTATGTGAGAATTGACGAACCGCTGGTCAGCATCTCTGTGATTGTGGGCTGCACCGCTCCGCTCACAAAACAATTTTTGATGTTTGTAGACCCCCCTGCATCTGTCATTCAATCGGTCACAATTTCTCCTTCATCAACCCAAGGCAGCGCAATAAGCCCGGCCCCCGACTCCCGTGACCCTGAATCTGCGAAGGTTCTCCCTTCCCATTCAAATACCAAGCCGGCCTCCCGACAAAACCGCCCTTCTCGCCAGCCTGTACTCCCCCCTTTAGACCCCACAATCCTGGCTGTACAAGCCACAAATTCGCCCCCCAAAGCGCCCTCAGGTTCAACCCGCAAGGCTTCTGCCAAGGCCACCATAGAGAGCAATCAGGCCGCAGCCAAAACAAGCGGGCCACGCCTCAGCCTGGAAGCACCGTCCCTTGACCCCGCCAAAGGCCCCGAATTTGCGAACATCGAACGTGATGCTGACTATGCTGCTCAACTAGCAAAACTCACAGAGTTGGAACAAATACTGGCTCAGATCAAGGCGGAAAGTGAAGCAGCCAGGCCCAGCACTGAAAGCCTTCAAGCAGAGCTACAAGACTCTCAAAAGAAGCTCGAAGAAGAGCGTAAAAAATTACAATTGGCAGAAAACGAGCTTGAGCGTGAACGCCAACGAAAAAACGAGCAGCCTGTCATCGTATGGGTTCTGGGTGGAATCGTCATCATTTTGGGGGCCACTTTGGGCCTGATGCTTTGGAACCAAAGGCGCAATCCAGGCTCCTTCCTTAACGACCATGAAAGCCGCCTCTCCGGTCTCGGAGAGGCCCCACATAGCTTCTTGAACTCTGTGCAGCCCCCCTCCGCGCTCTCTGTAGCGACACACCCAACCGTCAACAATCCCCCCAAACCTCTCGTTACTGCGGTTGAAATTTCAGAAGTCACCGAAAGTCAGCTCAATGCTCACTTCAACCCGATCAATCCTCTTCACGAAACAGCCCCCGACGAATTGATTGACCTGGAACAACAGACTGATTTTTTCATGGCACTTGGGCAAGAGCAAATGGCCATTGATTTGCTGAACAGCCATATTCAAGGCCCTCACAGCGGAAACCCGAGGCCTTACCTCAAACTCCTGGAAATCTTGATTTCCAAAAATGATCGTATAAGCTATGAGCAGTTGCGGCTCAGTTTCCTTCGTCAGTTTAATGGCCACATTCCCAATTGGGGCGAGCCTCAAACTAACGGCAAGCATCTTGAAGAATATACCGAGGTCAGTCAAACCTTGGCCAGCGCTTGGCATACCCCCGCTACAGCCCTGAAGCTTCTGAGTGGGTACCTTTTCAAGAGCAATGTGCCAGTTGATTCCTTTGATTTACCCGCTTACCGCGAACTTCTTTTGCTGCAAGCCGTGGCCAAAGATCTCCTCAATCACGCAGAACCCAGTGCAGCAAATATTGGGGGCGTGCCATCATTGGAGTCAAATTAACACAAAATATTGGAGTGAGCTGCAAGGCACAAAGCACAGCAATACCAATTGGTATTGCGAGTGTTTGCAAAGCGGCAGATCTCTTCAAGAGACCATTTTATGGTTGGCAAAGACTTTCCGAACAGGCCCTAAAATACTGCATTGATCTTCTTCATCAGGCGGCCGATCGGGCGCCCCACACTGCATGACACAGTTCGCCAAAGAAACCCTGCCCATCAGCCTTGAGGAAGAAATGCGCCGTTCTTACCTCGATTACGCGATGAGCGTGATTGTTGGTCGTGCGCTGCCAGATGCCCGAGACGGCCTTAAACCAGTGCATCGCCGCGTTTTGTTTGCGATGCATGAGTTAAACAACGACTGGAACCGGCCTTACAAAAAATCTGCTCGCATTGTCGGTGACGTTATCGGTAAGTATCACCCTCACGGTGACAGTGCCGTTTACGACACCATCGTGCGAATGGCCCAAGATTTTTCCCTCAGGCACATGCTCATAGATGGCCAAGGCAATTTTGGTTCAGTGGATGGCGACAATGCCGCAGCCATGCGCTACACCGAGATTCGACTGGCCAAAATCGCTCACGACATGCTGTCGGATCTCGACAAAGAAACTGTCGACTTTGGCCCCAACTACGATGGCAGCGAGAAAGAGCCTTTGGTGTTGCCTGCGCGCCTGCCGAACCTGCTGGTCAATGGTTCAGCCGGCATTGCTGTTGGCATGGCCACCAACATCCCGCCCCATAATCTGAACGAAGTTATCGACGCCTGTCTGCATTTATTGAAAAATCCGGGCGCCTCGGTCGATGAACTGATGGAAATCATCCCCGCCCCTGATTTTCCTACGGCAGGCATCATTTATGGTTTAAGCGGAGTTCGGGAAGGCTACCGCACTGGCCGTGGCAAGGTGGTCATGCGCGCCAAGTGTCACTTTGAAGACCTTGATCGCGGGCAACGCCAATCGATCATCATTGATGAAATTCCCTACCAAGTGAATAAAAAATCTCTGCTTGAGCGCATGGCAGAGCTTGTTCACGAGAAAAAAATCGAGGGAATCAGCCATATTCAGGATGAGTCCGATAAATCTGGTATGCGGGTTGTAATTGAGCTCAAGCGCGGCGAAATTCCCGAAGTGGTGCTCAACAACCTCTACAAACAGACCCAACTCCAGGACACTTTCGGCATCAATATGGTTGCTCTGGTTGATAACCAGCCCAAACTTTGCAACCTCAAAGACCTGATTGCCATTTTCCTTGAGCATCGTCGTGAAGTCATTACACGGCGCACGGTCTTCGAGCTGCGTAAGGCCCGCGAACGAGGGCATGTACTCGAGGGCTTGGCCGTGGCACTCGCCAACATTGACGAATTCATTGAAACCATCAAAACCTCACCCACCCCCCCTGTCGCCAAGCAAGCCTTGATGTCCAAGAGCTGGGATTCTTCCCTGGTCAGGGAGATGCTCGCTCGCGTAGGGCTCGAAACGCCTGGCGGACGGGAATCCTTCCGACCCGAGGGGCTGCCAAGAAATTATGGCTTGCAATCCGATGGCCTCTACAGGCTCAGCGATGACCAAGCCTCCGAAATCCTGCAAATGCGCCTGCAGCGCCTCACTGGCCTAGAGCAAGACAAAATTCTTGGCGAATACAGGCAGGTAATGAGCCAAATTTCAGACTTGCTCAATATTCTGGCCACACCTTCAAGAGTCACCCAGATCATTTCTGATGAGCTCGCGGTTATCAAGCTGGAATTTGGACAAACCAAGACCGGTTTACGCCGCAGCCTGATTGAACACAATGCCCAAGACCTCGGCACGGAAGACCTGATCGCTCCCACCGATATGGTCGTCACCTTGAGTCATACGGGCTATTTCAAGAGCCAGCCTCTTCATGAGTATCGCGCTCAAAAACGTGGAGGTCGCGGAAAACAAGCCACGCAGACCAAGGAAGACGACTGGATTGATCAGCTCTTTATCGCGAACACCCATGACTACATTTTGTGTTTCACCAACCGGGGCCGGGTTTACTGGCTCAAGGTGTGGGAAGTTCCTCAAGGTTCCCGGAACTCACGCGGCAAGCCGATTGTCAATATGTTCCCTTTGCAGCCAGGAGAAAAGGTCAATGTGGTACTGCCCCTGACGGGCGAGTTCCATACTTTCCCGGAAGACCATTTTGTTTTCATGGCCACCGCACAAGGTGTCGTGAAAAAAACCTCCCTGAGCGAATTCAGCCACCCACGCAAGGCAGGAATCATCGCCGTTGATCTTGACGAGGGTGATTTCCTGATCGGCGCCGCCCTGACCGATGGCCATCATGATGTGATGCTGTTCAGCGATGGCGGCAAGGCTGTTCGATTTGACGAAAATGACGTCCGATCGATGGGGCGCAACGCCCGCGGAGTTCGGGGCATGGCCCTGGAAGACGGCCAAAGCGTGATTGCTATGCTGGTGGCAAACGATGAAACCCGAAGCGTCCTGACCGCCACTGAAAACGGCTTCGGAAAACGCACCAGTATTGTTGAATACACCCGCCACGGTCGCGGCACCAAAGGCATGATCGCTATTCAGCAAAGTGAGCGCAATGGCAAGGTTGTTGCTGCAACCTTGGTGCATTCAAATGACGAAATCATGCTGATCACCGACAAAGGCGTGCTCGTCAGAACCAGAGTTGCTGAAATCCGGGAAATGGGTCGTGCCACGCAGGGCGTCACCTTGATTGCCCTTGATGCGGGCACTCAATTGATCGGCCTGCAACGTATTGTTGAAAATGATGCCCATGAAAGCGATTCAGATGCCGATTTAAGCCTTGAAACAGACTCTCCCAATGACACAGCCCAGGACCCGACATGATCATCCGCCTTGCCCTCACCCGGCGTACACTCTTTTTTCTGACTTTATCGACCGCCTTGGTGGGGCCCTTCTTTCAAGTTCACGCTGATACAGCCCCCGTTCCTGAAGTGGAAAAAAAAGAACTGATCGACAAGCTGCTGACGCTGCAACGCGGCCTCATTGAAGGCATCGCCGACGGGCTTTTACAACAACCAGTCAATCAGCTGCTCCAACAAGCCCACACAGCTCTTCAATCCCGTGTGGCACCAGAAAAACGCGACAACCTTAATAAATCTGTCCGGGAAGACATTCAAAAATTTCTGGATGAAGCCACCCCCTTGGTTCGGAACAAAGCGATTCTGGCTGCACCCTCAACCTTGGGAAGCTTGCTGGAGGAAAAATTTTCTCCTGATGAACTCAAGCAACTGATTGCCATCATTGAATCTCCTGTGAATCGCAAGCTCAATGAGATGGGGCCCGAAATGCAACAACGCCTGACAGAAAAAATCATCTCTGATGCCCGGCCTGAAATCGAACTGCAAATCCGAAACCTTCAAAACCGGCTGGCCAAGCGTTTTGCCGTAGGCTCTTCAAATGAAGCCCCAGCCGCTGAGTCTTCGGCCCTCCCCCTCAAACCCTCAAAAAAATTAACGCCAGCAACCAAGCCTGCTGCCGAATAACATCCCAAGAGCGCCCCACCACAAACCATCTTGGCTCACTTCATATTCATTACCGTGAACTGATCCACTGGCCTGAATTTTTGACTCCTCAGTGCCCTAACTTATCAATCACAGACCGACCATGCCCCGGCCTTTCAATTTTTCTGCAGGTCCTGCCACCTTACCCCTTGAGGTTTTGCAACAAGCCGCTGATGAAATGCTTGACTGGCAAGGCTGCGGCATGAGTGTGATGGAAATGAGCCATCGCGGCCCAGAGTTTGGCTCTATCCTGGAGCAGGCTTTGGCTGATATACGTGAGCTACTCTCTGTTCCGCCCGCGTTTCACATTCTTTTCATGCAAGGAGGGGGTTTGGCTGAAAATGCCATTGTCCCACTGAATTTGCTTCACCCCAACACCCCTGCCCAAGTCATGAACTTTGTGGTGACAGGGGCTTGGTCCAACAAATCATTCAAAGAGGCCAGCCGTTATGGCAGTGCCCATTTGGCCGCCAAAATACCATCAGGAACCCACCCCATCGGTATTCCTCCCCCGTCCGAATGGAACCTGACCCCAAAGCCAGCTTATGTTCATATTTGCAGCAACGAAACCATCAATGGCATTGAGTTCCATGACCTCCCGGACCTTCAAAGTCTAGGCTGCAATGCCCCTTTGGTGATTGATTTTTCGTCAAATCTGGCCTCACGAACCATCGACTGGACGCGCGTGGGTTTGGCCTATGGTGGAGCACAAAAAAATGTAGGCATTGCCGGATTGACCCTCGTCTTCGTGCATGAGAGCCTGCTTGCAGATGCCTTACCGATTTGCCCGTCGGCCTTCAATTTCAAGATCGTGGCTGATCATCAATCTATGTACAACACCCCCCCAACCTACTCTATTTACATTGCAGGCTTGGTTTTTCAATGGCTTCAACGACAAACTCATGGAGATCTCAAAGGCTTGGCTGCCATAGAAGCACGTAATATTCAAAAAGCTCAATGGCTCTACGATTACATCGACACCTCTGACTTGTATGAAAATAAAGTAGATGTCAAATGCCGTTCCAGAATGAACGTGCCATTTCATTTACGAAATTCCAGCCTCCATGATGCCTTCCTTGCAGAGGCGAACCATGCTGATCTGCTTCAGCTCAAAGGGCATCAATCTGTCGGAGGAATGCGCGCCAGCCTCTATAACGCCATGCTGCCAGAGGGTGTTCGTGCGCTCATCAATTTTATGCAAGACTTCGAAAAACGTCATGGCTGACCCTGTCACGCATTCCACTCCAGGCTCTCGTTTGCAAGCTCTGCGATTCCAAATCGATGCCCTGGATCGTCAACTCCTTGAGCTGTTAAACCAGCGCGCAACCTTGGCTCAGCATGTCGGTGAAATAAAAAAAGAGGAAGGCTCTGTGGTTTTTCGGCCAGAACGCGAGGCTCAGGTCATTGAGGGCCTCAAAAGCGCGAATGCAGGCCCTTTGAAAACAAAAAGTATCGCCCCGATTTGGCGGGAAATCATGTCTGCTTGCCGCGCCCTTGAAACCCCTGTTCGAGTGGCTTATCTGGGCCCTGCCGGAACTTTCAGCGAACAAGCGGCACTGGGTTTTTTTGGCAGTTCGATGGTTCCAGTTGACAGCCCCAGCATTGATGAAGTGTTTCGCATGACCACTGCCGGAGCTGCCGATTTTGGAGTTATTCCGGTCGAAAACTCAACGGAAGGGGTGGTGGCACGCTCGCTGGATCTGTTTTTGACCACGCCATTGTCGATTGTTGGCGAGACCAGCCTTTTTGTTCAGCATAATCTGCTGTGCAAAAGCGCCACCCTGCACAACATCAAAGTGATTGTCGCCCATCCCCAGGCCTTGGCTCAGTGCCATGGGTGGTTAAATGGGCATCTGCCTCAAGCAGAACGAAGGCCTGTTGCCAGCAACGCTGAGGGTGCCAGACTGGCCAGCCAGGATGACAACCTGGCGGCCATTGCCAGCACGCGAGCCGCCAGTGAGTACGGTCTGCATGTGCTGGCTCCCTGCATTCAAGATGATGCCCACAACCGTACTCGCTTTGCGGTTCTTGCGCACCCGGATCGCCAACCTCAGCCGCAGGCGTCCGGCCATGACTGCACCAGCTTGGTCGTCTCTGTGCTGAATCGCCCCGGCGCTGTGCATGATATGTTGGTCCCGCTCAAACTCCACGGAGTTTCAATGAGCCGCTTTGAATCCAGACCCGCCCGTTCGGGGCAGTGGGAGTATTACTTTTACATCGATTTACAAGGGCACCCCGATGATCCAGCTGTCTATGCTGCATTGCGTGAACTACGCTCGGCCTGTGCGTTTTTCAAGCTCTTGGGTACTTACCCTGTCGACACCCACTAAGTAAAGTATCAGCCTTATGTTCAATCAACTCGGCGTCATTGGCTGCGGCCTTATCGGGGGATCATTCGCTCTCGCCCTGAAGCGAGCCAACCTGGTCAATCGTGTTGTTGGTTACAGTAAATCACCCTCCACCACCGAAAAAGCGAAACGTCTTGGAGTCATTGATATTGCCGTCGAATCGGCCCTTCAGGCTGTCTCGGGGTCTGATATCGTCCTGATTGCCGTTCCGGTGTCTGCCACTGAAAGCACTTTTCGCGCCATCTTTCACTTGGTCGATTCGCATATTCTGATCATGGATGTCGGCTCTACCAAGGTTGATGTTGTTGAGGCAGCCCGCCGCGCACTGAAAGACCGTGTGAAATCCTTTGTTCCAGCCCACCCGATTGCGGGTCGAGAGGTGACGGGGGTCTCCAATTCCAATCCCGATTTATATATTGACCGCAAAGTGATCCTGACGCCCATGGCAGAAACTTCCCCCGAGTTGCTTGAAAAAGCGGCCTCTGTTTGGAGAGGTATTGGCGCTTACGTTTCAGAAATGAGCCCTCAAGACCATGATGCGGCGTTAGGCGCCGTCAGTCACCTGCCGCATTTATTGGCTTTTGCCTACCTCAATGGCATCAATACACAAATAGATCACCAGGCTCTTCTTTCATTGGCCGGGCCGGGTTTCCGTGACTTCACCCGCATCGGCGCGAGCGACTCGGCCATCTGGAGAGATATCTTCCAATCCAACCAGTCTGAGCTGAAAAAACAGTTGCATCATTTTCGGGTGGCGCTCGAGGCTCTTGAAGCCAAAATTCAATCTGGAGACACCATAGGCTTAGAATCGCTTATTCAACAAGCGTCCCAAATACGTTCGAATTGGTCACTGGATCCAAGCCCCATACCGGCCTCTCTCCTCAGCCCATTAACCCCCAAGCGCAAGAGCTGAATCTCGGTTCCCTGGGTCACCCTTTGCGAGGTCTGTGACCTATTTTGCTTCATGAATAATCGCCCTTTTATTGATATTCCCCCCTTGCTCAGCGTGCATGGCTCAGTGCGTCTGCCGGGCTCTAAAAGTATTTCGAATCGCCTGTTGTTGTTGGCTGGGCTTAGTGAGGGCACCACCGTTTTGCATGATCTTCTCGATTCAGACGATACCCGGGTCATGAAAAACGCGCTCATTGCACTGGGCTGTACCCTGCAGACACTCCCGGAAAATTCTCTGGCCATCACGGGCCTCGCAAGTCAGCTCAAAGTGCAGGAAGCACAGCTTTTCTTGGGCAATGCAGGCACAGCCATGCGCCCACTGACTGCTGCTCTGGCTGTTTTGGGCAGCACACAAGGCGGCCAATTTGAACTCAGTGGGGTGCCTCGGATGCACGAGCGGCCCATTGGTGACTTGGTGGATGCTCTGCGTCAACTGGGTTGCGATATTAACTACCTGCGTCAGGAAGGCTTTCCTCCTCTGCGTATCAACCCCCAACAACGACCACTTTCCACTCACCAACCCATCCGTGTTCGTGGGGATGTCTCCAGCCAATTTTTAACTGCCCTGCTACTGGCTTTACCTCTGGTCAGCCAAACGGCTCCGTGCATCATTGAAGTAGAAGGCGACTTGATCTCAAGGCCGTACATCGAGATCACGCTGAAGCTTTTGGCGCGCTTCGGTATTAATGTCCAACAAACTGGATGGCATCGGTTTATCATTCCACAAGGTAGTCAGTACCTCTCTCCGGGGTCCATTCACGTTGAGGCTGATGCCTCGGCCGCCTCTTATTTTATAGGATTGGGGGCCTTGGCCTGTCCGGAAACACCTTTGCGTATTGAGGGCTTGGGGTCTGACTCCATCCAGGGAGACATTGCATTTGCTGATGCGGCCACCCTGATGGGTGCGGAGGTACGAAGTGGACCGGGCTGGATGGAAATCCGGCGTGCCCAATGGCCCTTGAAAGCGATCGACCTGGACTGCAATCATATTCCCGATGCTGCCATGACCCTCGCCATCATGGCCCTCTACGCCAAGGGCACCAGCCGTTTGCGCAACATCGCAAGCTGGCGCGTCAAAGAAACTGATCGCATTCATGCCATGGCAACCGAACTGCGCAAGCTAGGAGCCTCGGTCACGGAACATCCTGACGCTCTCGACATTACCCCGCCACTCAAGTGGCGGCCTGCGGCGATCCATACTTACGATGACCATCGGATGGCCATGTGTTTTTCTCTCGCCGCCTTCAATGCACTGACCGGCGCAGTTCCTCCGGCACCCATTCGTATTCTCGATCCTGATTGTGTAGGCAAAACATTCCCTGATTATTTCAAAACTTTTTTCTCTGTGGCCCGAACCGACCCTGAATGGATTCCGGTCATTACCATCGATGGCCCAACGGCCTCCGGGAAAGGCACCTTGGCCAGCTCGGTTGCCAGCACTCTTCACTATCACTTGCTTGATTCAGGCGCTTTTTACCGTGCCACGGCCCTGCTTGCTCTCCGTCAAGGTGTACCCGATACAAATGAAGACACTTTGGGTGAGCTGGCCCGTCGCCTGCAACTTCAATTCAAAGATCATCAAGTCTGGCTCCATCAGGAAAATATCACTGATGCTCTACGTGAAGAGTCTGTCGGAGTCATGGCCTCTCGCGTGTCGGCTTGGCCTTCAGTGCGGGAGGCTGTACGACAGTGTCAACTTGATTTCAGGCAACTTCCGGGTCTGGTTGCTGATGGTCGTGACATGGGAACTGTGATTTTTCCTGATGCGCGCTTGAAAATCTTCCTCACCGCCAGCGCTGCCCATCGCGCAGGGCGACGCTATAAACAATTGATTCTTAAGGGAATTGCCGCTAACATAGAACACCTTCGCGCTGACCTGGAAGCTCGAGATGCACGCGATAAAAACCGTGCTACTGCACCGCTGAAGCCTGCCGAAGATGCTGTTTTGCTGGATAACTCAACGCTGTCACCCCAAGATACCGTGGATGCTGTGTTGAGTGCCTGGCATCAACGTGGGTTCGGCCCCTCCGGCCCCACAACCCCAAGCCCGCCGTCTCCTCGAAAGCCAGCTCCGTCATCTGCGGTGGCTGCCAACTCATCGACCTGGCGATCTTCAACTTAAACTCACCGCAGTCTTTGGCTGCACCGGAACCTCCATGCTTCAATCCTCTCACACCACTTCCTCTGGCGATGAATCTTTTGCCGCTCTTTTCGAGGAATCCCTCAAGCGCTCTGACATGCGCATGGGCGAAGTCATCACCGCGGAAGTTATTCGCGTGGACTATAACTTCGTGGTGGTCAATGCAGGCCTCAAATCTGAAGCCTATATACCTATTGAAGAATTCAAAAACGATCAAGGTGAACTTGAAGTTGAAATCGGCGACTTTGTCTCTGTAGCCATTGACGCCATTGAAAACGGCTATGGTGACACCATCCTGTCGCGCGACAAAGCCAAACGCTTGGCCTCTTGGCTCTCCCTTGAAAACGCTCTTGATTCCGGTGAATTTGTTACCGGGACGGTCAATGGCAAGGTCAAGGGTGGGCTGACTGTTTTGGTCAATGGGATCAGGGCCTTCCTGCCCGGCTCCCTGCTTGACACCCGGCCCGTCAAAGATATGAGCCCCTTCGAGGGCAAGACCATGGAGTTCAAGGTCATCAAACTTGACCGCAAGCGCAATAATGTTGTCTTGTCACGTCGTGCCGTGGTTGAAGCCTCGATGGGTGAAGAGCGCGCCAAGCTTCTGGGCACTCTTTCTGAAGGCTCCATTATCACCGGCGTGGTCAAAAACATCACTGAATATGGCGCCTTTGTGGACCTCGGCGGTATCGACGGGCTCCTGCACATCACAGACATGGCCTGGCGCCGTGTACGCCACCCCAGCGAAGTCGTTACTGTTGGCCAAGAGCTGCAAGCCAAGGTTTTGAAGTTCGATGCTGACAAAAACCGTGTTTCTCTGGGTATCAAGCAACTTGGTGATGATCCATGGCATGGTGTGGCACGCCGCTACCCCAATAGCACCCGACTGTTCGGCAAAATCACCAATATTGCCGACTACGGCGCATTCGTTGAAATTGAACCCGGTATCGAGGGTCTGGTGCATGTTTCTGAAATGGACTGGACCAATAAAAACGTTGCCCCCAATAAAATCGTTTCACTGGGGGATGAAGTCGAAGTCATGGTTCTTGAAATCGACGAAGACAAGCGTCGCATCAGCTTGGGCATGAAGCAGTGCAAGACCAATCCTTGGGAAGAGTTCGCTGCCACGGTTCAACGAGGCGAGAAGGTCGTGGGCCCGGTCAAGTCAATCACTGACTTTGGTGTGTTTATCGGCTTGGCTGCCGGTATTGATGGCCTCGTGCATCTCTCTGATTTGAGCTGGAATGAACCTGGCGAAACCGCCGTTCGCAATTACAAAAAAGGCCAGGAAGTAGAAGCTGTTGTTTTGGCCGTTGATGTCGAACGTGAGCGCATCTCGCTGGGCATCAAGCAGCTTGACTCTGACCCCTTCACCAGCTACACCGCCGTGAACGATCGTGGTGCAATTGTGACAGGCAAGGTCAAGACTGTTGATGCACGTGGCGCCGAAATTCAACTGAGTGGAGATATCACGGGTTATCTGCGTGCTTCGGAAATTTCTCGTGATCGCGTCGAAGATGCCCGTAACGTGCTCAAGGAAGGTGAGGAAGTCTCTGCACTGATCACCACTATTGATCGCAAGACCCGTTCTATTCAGTTGTCGGTCAAAGCCAAAGATGCCGCAGATCAACAAGAAGCCATCCAACGTGCGGCCCAGGTGAGCGAGCGTGAAAGCGCCGCAGGTACTACCAGCCTCGGTGCTCTGCTGCGCGCCAAGCTGGATAATCAAGGCAATACCTGAGCTCTCGGCTGCCAGGAGCCCCTGTCTATATTTTCCCATTGATCCATCGGGGCCTCAGACATTCATTGCCTGCAGTCATTGGGAGTCACAAGCCAGTAGGTGCTGTTCAACAAACCGTCGGCTTGTGACTTCCCCAAAAGCCTAGGGCCTGTTAACACTAAAGATGCCAGTGCGAACGTGGTCTGCAGCGTTGGCTTTTTTGCCTGTAGCCCCCGCGACAGGCTGCAAAATCCGCTTGGCATCCCCCATCCGGGAAAGGCGCCCTCATCCACGAGCGGTTTTGCAGAGGTTCCTTAGATTGACTCAATATACTCACTACTCTTGTTTAGGCATGACCCGATCTGACTTGGTAGAGCAGTTGGCTCAGCAATTCAGCCAACTGAGTCGCAAAGACACCGAATTGGCCGTCCAAATTGTGTTGGATGCCATGGCCGAAGCGCTGGCTCACGGTCATCGAATCGAGATTCGAGGATTTGGCAGTTTCTGCATCAAGCGTCGCCGTCCTCGCCACGGACGGAACCCTCGCTCGGGCGAACAGGTTATGATCCCCGAACGCACAACTCTTCACTTCAAACCTGGGAAAACACTGCGAGAATCAGTTGATGCCACCCCCGCTCGGGGTTCAGGGCCATCAAAGGAAAGCGCATGAAGGTGCTTGTTTGGATCTTTCGGATCCTGATGTTTTTTATTTTATTTATATTTTCCCTTCAAAATCAACATCCGGCCACGATCAGGTGGCCATTCGGATACCAGTGGGAATCAAAAACCGTCTTTATCATTTTTGCTGCTTTTGCTTTCGGGTGCGCCGTCGGCATACTGGCCATGCTGCCAAGCTGGTGGCGCCATAGGGGGCTTGGTCAAGGAGCCAGCCGTAAAAAATTGGCCCTGACTTCCCCATCCGGGCCACCAGAATAAATAACACCCTTCCCTCACGATGGACTTTGACATTCAATGGCTTTTGTTGTGCCTTCCTATGGCATTCGGTCTCGGCTGGGTGGCTTCGCGCTTGGATATTCAACAGTGGAAAAAAGACAAAGGTGATGCGCACAAAGCTTACTTTCGAGGCTTGAATTTTCTTCTCAACGAACAGCAAGATAAAGCCATCGATGCTTTTATCGAAACAGTTCAACATGACCCTCAAACCTCTGAGCTCCACTTTGCACTTGGCAATCTTTTTCGGCGACGTGGTGAATATGAGCGTGCGGTTCGTGTTCACCAACATTTGCTCAATCGGGCCGACCTTTCACAATCTGAACGAAATCGTGCCCAAGAGGGGCTTGCACAAGACTTTCTTTCCGCAGGTTTATTTGATCGGGCCGAACAAGCCTGGCAGGCTTTGGAAGGCACTTCTTTTGATACTGAAGCCCGGCTGGCTTTATTAACGATTCAGGAACGATCAAGAGATTGGCCCTCTGCCATAGAAACCGCCCAGCATCTTGAAAGCAGCGGAATTGGTTCTTATGCAGCAAGAATTGCACATTATTGGTGTGAATTGGCTCAAACCGCCGAGGTTCAACAAGACGCCATTCAGTTTGCCGAATACCTCAGCAAAGCAAGGGAATCATCTCCTTTGGCGGCTCGCCCTTTGATACTGGCTGGCTTCCGGGCTAAATTTGTGGGAGAGCTTCATAATGCAATCCAGCTTTGGACACAACTGGCTTTGGTACAGCCAGTATTTTTTAATTTAGTGGCCAAAGCCTATGCTGAGGCGGCCGTGGAGTGCGAAGAATATGTTCAGGCCATGGAGCGCCTAAAAACCCATTACGATCATTACCCCAGCATTGACATCCTCCATGCACTCGCAATAATCGACGCTCAGGGTCATCCGGCTCGCCTACTTGAACACTTGAAACATCACCCCAGCTTGATTGCCGCACAAGCCATGCTCAGTACCATGCATTCAAGCCTTCCAGAGCCCCATCACCACCTCCTGGATACGGCCATCAGTCAAGCCGCAAAACCCCTTCAACGCTACCGTTGCGCCGCCTGCGGTTTTGAAGCTCAAAATTATTTCTGGCAATGCCCTGCCTGCGTGAGCTGGGACAGCTTTCCACCCATCAAAGTGGAAGAGTTATAGAGGGCCTCAGTGCTTGATTGTGAGTTCAATGGGCTCACTCGAACTTGGCATTCTTGAACTTCAGCACATGACAATTCTTGCCGTTGCCAATCAGATCAAGAAACGTGACGTCCTGGGTCTTAAGAAGGTTGCGCTTTGCCATACATGCTTGCTCCTCCAGTCCTTCGAGGATGATGATCTCGGCCTCGCGCTCCTGGATGGTCTGCCCCGACGCGGCCTGATCGATAACGGTTTCCTCGAAATTTTCGTAATTCTCCGGGGAGAGGGCGTCGTCAGATTCCCAAATGTCTTCGGAAACGTTGCGGGCATTGGCCTCATCATCATTGGGGTCGTCTCAGAAAACGGAAAATAAAGCACGCTAAGGGGCGCGCCTCATGAACGACGGTTCCGAGCCCGTTTCCCGAGAGTAACGCCGATAGCGATGGCCGACAGCTTGAGGTAGGTGAATAGCCCTTCCCCGACTTCTTCACCGCTCCATTCGTGCCGGGTTGGGAACGCGCCGGCCGCGAGCGCAGCCAGCGTCGCAAGTCCGGCGAACAGGAAACCGGCCACGATCCCGTGATGCCATGCGACCATTGCCACGGCCAGGCCGTATGGAAGAATACTGCGCACGGGCGCATCGGTGGCCAGGCTGGCCATAACCGTCAGCAGCAAGACCGCAATACTGATCCACATGGGGATCGACACCTTGTGCAAGCAATTCACGACGCCTTCCCGTACCGCGCCAACACATGGCGGCTCATGCCCTTAGCAAGTTCATCCTCACCGAGAAAAACTGTCTCGGCCGCGTCCCGCTCCAGCAAGTCGGCCTCTTCTTCATTGTGCGTGCGCACTACCGTCTCGATGTCGGGATTGAGCGTGCGGGCGGTCTGGATCATCTGCCGCACGTCGAAGGTGTTAGGCGTGGCGATCACAAGCATGCTGGCTTGGGCGATGTGCGCCTGGATCAGAACCACTGGTTCCGAGGCGTCGCCGGAAACAGCCGCGATGCCCTTGGCACGCAAGCGTTCGACCAGTTCACGGTTCTGTTCGGCTACCACGTAGGGAATGTCGCGCTCGGCGAGCGCTTCGCCGATGCGCCGGCCGACGCGGCCATAACCCACCAGGACGACTTGGCCGGATAGATATCGCTCGTGAGTGGACATGGGCAATTCGGCCAAGGGGTCGGTGCGCTGCTCCAGCTTGCGGGCCAGGTTCGAGTGCGACCGCAACCAGGATTGGAGCGGCGTCACGCTCGCAAATACCACGGGATTGAGTGCGATGGAGATCAGCGCGCCGGCGAGGATCAGGCTCTGGCCTTCGGCGGGCAACAGCTTCAGGCTCACCCCGAGGCCAGCCAGAATGAATGAGAACTCGCCGATCTGGGCCAGGCTCGCCGACACGGTGAACGCCGTATTTAGCGGGTAACGGAAGGCGAGCACCAATGCAGCGGCGGCAAGCGACTTGCCGACGATGATGATGGCAACGACCGTCAGGACCTGGAGCGGTCGTTCGACCAGGATCATCGGATCGAAAAGCATCCCCACCGACACAAAGAACAGCACAACGAAGGCTTCCCGCAACGGCAGCGACTCCTCGGCGGCGCGGTGACTGAATTCGGATTCGCGCATCACCATGCCGGCGAAGAATGCGCCCAAGGCGAACGACACGCCAAACAAGGCTGTTGCGGCGTACGCGATGCTGACGGCGGCGGCCACGACGCACAGGGTAAACAGTTCGCGGGAACCGGTGCGGGTGACCTGCCACAACAGTGCCGGGAAGGCGCGGCGACCGACCACCAGCATCAAGGCGATGAACGCAGATACCTTGACCAGTGTGATGCCAAGCGTCTGCCACAGATTTCCGCCGTCACTCCCCGGGGTCGTGCCGCCAAGTGCCCCAGCTAACGGCGGCAGCAGCACGAGCACGAGCACCATGGCAAGGTCTTCGACGATCAGCCAACCGACGGCGATGCGCCCGTTCATCGACTCCAGCGCACCGCTTGCCTCCAACGCGCGGAGCAGCACGACGGTGCTCGCCACCGAAAGCGCTAGGCCAAACACCAGCGCGGCTCCTAAGCCCCAACCCCAGGCGGCGGCTGCGCCGGCACCTAGCGCCGTGGCTACAGCAATTTGCAGCGCTGCGCCCGGCACGGCGATCTTGCGCACCTCCAGCAGGTCATCCAGCGAGAAATGCAGGCCCACGCCAAACATCAGCAACATCACGCCGATTTCGGCGAGTTCTCCAGCAATCGCGGCATCGGCGACGAAACCTGGTGTGAACGGGCCAAGGAGGATACCGGCCAACAGGTAGCCGACCAGCGCAGGGAGCTTGAGTCGGACGGCCAGGAAGCCAAGCACGAGAGCCAGCCCGAGTGCCGTGGCAATAGTCGTGATCAGCGGAGTGCTATGGAGCATCAGCCCCCCACTTTTTTGCATTGCATCGAATGCGGTTGAGCATGGTGGTTCTTTTAGAATGTCAGATTGAGCTATACCCTAACAGAACGTCAGGATTGAAGCCACAATCGCGTCAGAATAGAGTCAAATTTTAAATTTATTGACACAATCAATCAAGAGTAATAAATTTCAATCTGACACATTACCCTTTGGAGACACCTTGGACGGTCAACGTATCGGCTACGTTCGCGTCAGCAGCTTCGACCAGAATCCGGAACGGCAATTGGAGGGGGTTCAGGTAGCTCGGGTGTTTACCGACAAGGCATCCGGCAAAGACACTCAACGTCCCGAGTTGCAAAGGCTGCTTGCCTTCGTGCGCGAAGGCGACACAGTGGTGGTGCACAGCATGGATCGGCTAGCACGCAACCTGGATGACTTGCGCCGCATCGTGCAGGGTCTGACCAAGCGCGCCGTGCGCATCGAATTCGTCAAAGAAAGTTTGGCCTTCACCGGCGAGGACTCGCCGATGGCGAATTTGATGCTGTCGGTGATGGGCGCGTTTGCCGAGTTCGAGCGCGCCTTGATCCGCGAGCGACAGCGTGAAGGCATCGCACTGGCCCGACAGCGGGGCGCGTACCGGGGCCGCAAGAAGTCATTGAACGATGAGCAGATTGTCGAACTGAAGAGGCGAGTCGCGGCTGGCGAACAAAAAGCCCTGATCGCCCGCGACTTCGGCATCAGCCGCGAAACCTTGTACCAGTACCTGCGGAAAAACTGAGCATGCCGCGTCGTTCCATCCTGTCCGCCACTGAACGCGAAAGCCTGCTGGCATTGCCCGATGCCAAAGACGATCTGATCCGGTACTACACGTTCAGCGATAACGACCTGTCGGTGATTCGTCAGCGGCGCGGGCCTGCGAATCGGCTGGGCTTTGCTGTTCAGCTCTGCTACCTGCGATTCCACGGTGTCATATTGGGCGCTGATGAGCCGCCATTTCCGCCCTTGCTGCGCATCGTGGCGTCGCAGCTCAAAGTGCCGGTCGAAAGCTGGGACGACTACGGGCAGCGGGAGCAGACCCGGCGCGAACACCTCGTTGAACTGCAAACGGTGTTTGGCTTTCAGCCGTTCACCATGAGCCACTACCGGCAGGCGGTCCACACGCTGACCGAGCTGGCCATGCAAACCGACAAGGGCATTGTGCTGGCCAGCGCCTTGATCGAGCATCTGCGGCGGCAGTCGATCATCCTGCCCGCACTCAACGCCATCGAGCGGGCCAGTGCCGAGGCCATCACCCGCGCGAATCGGCGCATCCACGAGGCCCTGTCCGAGCCGTTGTCGAGCGGGCACCGGCATCGCCTGGATGAACTGTTGAAGCGCCGCGACAACGGCAAGACCACCTGGCTGGCATGGCTGCGGCAATCACCGGCCAAGCCGAATTCCCGCCACATGCTGGAACACATCGAACGTCTCAAAGCCTGGCAGGCGCTCAACCTGCCTACCGGCATCGAGCGGCTGATTCATCAAAACCGGCTGCTCAAGATCGCCCGCGAGGGTGGCCAGATGACGCCCGCCGACTTGGCCAAGTTCGAGCCACAGCGGCGTTACGCCACCCTCGTGGCGCTGGCCATCGAGGGCATGGCTACTGTTACCGACGAAATCATCGACCTGCACGACCGCATCCTGGGCAAGCTGTTCAACGCCGCCAAGAATAAGCATCAGCAGCAGTTCCAGGCGTCCGGCAAGGCCATCAATGCCAAGGTGCGTTTATACGGGCGCATCGGCCAGGCGCTGATCGACGCCAAGCAGTCAGGCCGCGACCCATTCGCCGCCATCGAGGCCGTCATTTCCTGGGACGCTTTCGCCGAGAGCGTCACCGAGGCGCAGAAGCTCGCTCAGCCCGATGACTTCGATTTCCTGCACCGCATCGGCGAGAGCTATGCCACCTTGCGCCGCTACGCGCCGGAATTCCTCGACGTGCTCAAGCTGCGGGCCGCGCCCGCCGCCAAGTACGTGCTTGATGCCATTGAGGTGCTGCGAGGCATGAACACCGACAACGCCCGCAAGGTGCCCGCCGATGCACCAACCGGCTTCATCAAGCCGCGCTGGCAGAAACTGGTGATGACCGATGCAGGTATAGACCGGCGTTACTACGAACTGTGCGCGCTGTCGGAACTCAAGAACTCCCTGCGTTCGGGCGACATCTGGGTGCAGGGTTCGCGCCAGTTCAAGGACTTCGAGGACTACCTGGTGCCGCCCGAGAAGTTCGCCAGCCTCAAGCAGTCCAGCGCGTTGCCGCTGGCCGTGGCCATTGACTGCGACCAGTACCTGAGCGAGCGCTTGGAACTGCTGGAAGCTCAACTCGCCGCGGTCAACCGGATGGCGGCGACCAACAACCTGCCAGATGCCATCATCACCGAATCGGGCTTGAAGCCGCGTCCATGCCGGGCTGAACAAGGGCGAAGCCCGCAACGCGCTGGCCAGGGCGGTGTTCTTCAACCGGCTGGGCGAAATCCGTGACCGCAGCTTTGAGCAGCAACGCTACCGGGCCAGTGGCCTTAACCTGGTGACAGCGGCTGTCGTGCTGTGGAACACGGTCTATCTGGAACGGGCGGCGCAGGCGTTGCGCGGCAACGGCCATGCCGTCGATGAAATGCTGTTGCAGTACCTGTCACCGCTGGGCTGGGAGCACATCAACCTGACTGGTGATTACGTCTGGCGTAGCAATACCAAGATCGGCGTGGGCAAGTTCAGGCCGCTACGACCTCTGCAACCGGCTTAACGTGCTTTATTTTCCGTTTTCTGAGACGACCCCATCATTCAACATTTCGCCTGGCAACTGGCCGTCGGCAGTCTTGTAGTCAACGGTAAGGGCGTTGTCACCCACGGGTTCCGTCGTCACAACGCGCACCACCTGCCCCGGCTCCAGGCCCAAGACAGCTGGTTTTTCTGGATTTTTTCGAGCTTCAGCATGGTGCGGCGCCTTGTTCTTGTTGCTGGCCCCCGACCAATGCTTGTACGGCTTGCCCTTTACACGTCTATATTGGCCGCTCGCAAAGCATTGCTTTCAATAAAATTCCGGCGAGGCTCAACTTCATCGCCCATGAGCATGGTAAAGACGCGGTCGGCTTCGATGGCGTCTTCAATTTGAACCCGCAACAAGCGGCGGACTTGAGGGTCCATGGTAGTCTCCCAAAGTTGCTCAGGGTTCATTTCGCCCAGCCCCTTATAGCGTTGCCGCCCCACAGAGCTTTCAGCTTGTTGCAGCAGCCAGGCCATGGCTTGCCGAAAATCAGTCACCCGCGCTTCTTTTTGCTTGTCGCCTTCACCGCGTCGGATCACCGCTTCAGGGCCCACCAAGCCTTTGAAGGTTTGCCCGGCAGCGCTCAGTGCTTCATAGTCCGCACCATGAATAAAGTCGGCAGTCATGAGGCTGCTTTTGATATTACCATGCTGCATGCGGCTGATGCGCAAAAGGTGCTTGTCAGAACGGGCATCAAATTCAGCAAAGACTTGCGCGTCATGGAGTGCCCACTGCAATTCGCGGGCTGAAGTTTCAGCGCTTTCCAGTGTGTCAAGGTTGAGCGTCAGGCCATTGGCAATCGCACGCAAAGCTTCCACATCCATCCAATTGCCCAGCCGCGAAACCACATGATTCGCCGTTACATACTGCCGGGCCAGAATTTCAAGAGCAGCCCCTTGAAGCAATACAGAGCCCGCCATACCCGTATCCAGCTGGGCTTCTTTCAGGGCCACTTTAAGCAAGTAAGAATCGAGCTCGTGGTCGTCTTTGAGGTATTGTTCTTCCTTGCCAAACTTGACCTTGTAAAGCGGGGGCTGGGCAATGTAAATGTGCCCCCGCTCCACGATTTCCGGCATTTGGCGGTAAAAAAAGGTCAGCAGCAGGGTTCGAATGTGGGCACCATCAACATCCGCGTCGGTCATGATAATGATGCGGTGGTAGCGCAGTTTGTCGAGGTTGAATTCTTCCTTGCCAATGCTGGTGCCGAGCGCAGTGATCAGAGTCAGAATTTCATTGCTGGTGAGCAGCCGCTCAAAACGGGCGCGCTCCACGTTCAAAATTTTGCCACGTAGCGGCAAAATGGCCTGGAACTTGCGATCTCGGCCCTGTTTGGCCGAGCCACCCGCAGAGTCCCCTTCCACGATATAAATTTCACACAGGGCGGGGTCTTTTTCTTGACAGTCGGCCAGTTTCCCGGGCAGGCCCATGCCATCCAAAACACCTTTCCGGCGCGTCATTTCGCGCGCTTTTCGGGCAGCTTCACGGGCTCGAGCGGCTTCCACAATTTTGCCGCAAATCATTTTGGCATCATGGGGGTTTTCGAGCAGGTAATCGGTGAGAGCTTTGCTGACCACTTCTTCCACGGGCCCGCGCACTTCGCTCGACACCAGCTTGTCTTTGGTTTGGCTGCTGAATTTTGGCTCAGGCACCTTGACCGACAACACACAGCACAGGCCCTCACGCATGTCGTCACCCGACACCTCGACCTTGGCCTTCTTGGCCAATTCGTTGTCCTCAATGTATTTGTTGATGGCCCGAGTCATGGCGGCACGCAGGCCGGTCAGGTGGGTGCCGCCATCACGCTGCGGAATGTTGTTGGTGAAGCACAGTACATTTTCGCTAAAGCTGTCGTTCCACTGCATCGCAACCTCGACAGCAATGTGGGTGTTTTGCTCGCTGACACGCTCACCGAGGGCATAAAACACATGGTTGTGCAAAGTTTTCTTGCCCTGGTTGATGAAATCGACAAAGCCTTTGACCCCGCCGGAAAAAGCAAAATTGTCTTCGCGCTGGTTGCGCTCATCCACCAGGCGAATCTTGACTCCATTATTAAGAAAGCTGAGCTCACGCAGGCGCTTGCTCAGAACCTCATAGTGAAAATCAATGTTGGAAAAAATTTCCAGATCGGGCAAAAAATGAACTTCTGTACCTCGCTTTTCTGTCTCACCAATCACCTTCAAAGGGGACACTTCAAACCCATCACGCCTCTCGATCAGGCGCTCTTGAGGCACTCCCTGTTTGAACTCCATGTAGTGCACTTTGCCATCACGGCGAACGGTCAGGCGCAACCACTTTGACAGGCCATTGACACAACTCACACCAACACCATGCAAGCCCCCCGAAACTTTGTAGCTGTTTTGGTTGAACTTGCCGCCGGCATGCAACTCTGTCAGGGCGATTTCAGCGGCACTGCGCTTGGGCTCGTGCTTGTCGTCCATCTTGACTCCCGTCGGAATGCCCCGGCCATTGTCAGTGACGCTGATGGAATTGTCAGAATGAATGGTCACAATAATGTCATCGCAATGACCGGCCAAAGCTTCATCAATCGAGTTATCAACGACCTCAAAAACCAAATGGTGCAAGCCTGTGCCGTCCGAGGTGTCGCCAATGTACATGCCGGGCCGCTTGCGCACAGCCTCCAGGCCCTCGAGAATCTGAATGCTGCTTTCCCCGTAAAAATCAGCAGCGCCAGAAGGTACCCGATGCACAGCATCGGAAGCGGGCTTATCAAATTCGGGTTGCTTGCTCGTATCGGTCATTTTGTTTCCAGAAGTGGCGTGCCTGACACGCGGGCAGAACAGGGATCTGTTAAAACGGGTTTTGCAGCAGGCTTATTGATCCATTCAAGCTCAAAAAGCAACACTGCCTTATGAAGCCTCAAATGCGCATGGGCATCACCACATAGCTAAAACCTTCATCTTCAGGAATCGTCATCAAGGCCCCCGAGTGAGTGTCTTTAAGTGATACCGTGATCATGTCGCAGCCCATGTGAGACAGGGGGTCGATCAGGTAGGGCACATTGAAACCAATCTCGATCGGGTCACCGCTGTAGTCGATGTCAATTTCTTCCTTGGCCTCTTCCTGCTCAGCATTACTTGAAGCCACGCTCAACAAACCCGGCTCAATGTTCATGCGAATACCTTTGAATTTTTCGCTGGTCAAAATAGACACACGCTGCAAACTGGAGAGCAGCAAGGTACGACTCAGGGTGAATTGATTTTGATAGTCTTTGGGAATGACACGGTTGTAATCGGGAAATTTGCCCTCAACCAATTTGCTCACAAATTCTATGCCGCTGAATGAAAATTTGGCCTGGTTGGCAGCGAATTGCATCTTGATGATGGTTTGATCCTCAGTGGCCAACTGGGTTCCTTTGTCAGGGCTTTTTTCAGAATCACGCAAAAGTCGCTGCAATTCAAGCACGGTCTTGCGGGGCAGAATCACTTGCTGCCTGGGGATGTCACAATCGACTGTGCCCCGGGCCAATGCCAGGCGGTGCCCATCGGTAGCCACCAAGGTCAAATCATGGCCTTCTGCCACAAACAAAATGCCCTTGAAGTAGTAGCGAATATCTTCCACAGCCATGGCAAAGTGAACTTGGTTGATCAGCTTCTTGAGGGTTTTTTGCGGCAGACTGAAAAGGGGGCCAAAGTCAGGGGCTTCATTTACGATCGGAAAATCTTCGCTCGACAAAGTTTGCAGCGTGAAGCGGCTTTTGCCGCCTTGCAAGATGAGCTTGTTTTCTTTGGCGCTCAGGCTGATGATTTGATCCTCGGGCATCGATTGCAAGATCTCAATCAGCTTGCCTGCCGCCACGGTGGTGGCAAAGCTGATGTTGTCGCCATCCAGGTCGAGTTGGGTGCGAAGCTGAACCTCTTCATCCGAGGTGGTCAGCTCGATCATACGGCCGGCTTTGCGAATCAATACATTGGCCAAAATAGGCTTGGTGTGCTTGCGTTCAACAATTTTTGAGATGGCACGCAATGGCATCAAAAGTTTCTCTTTGGTAGTCTTCAACAGAATCATGTCAGTTTCTCAAGGGTTATGGCGCGATGGCCTGGGCTACGAACCGATTTGACCAAAAAATTCATCCTTTCAGTGTTTGCTCCAGAACATGCAACTGCTGATTGAGTTCAGAGCTTTTGAGTCGTTCCCCGGCTACCTTGCGCACAGCGTGCAATACCGTCGTGTGGTCTCTTCCACCAAAGAGCTCACCAATTTCAGGCAAGCTTTTTTGCGTCATTTCTTTCGCCAAGTACATCGCGATTTGCCTTGGTCGCGCAATGTTGAGGGGGCGTTTTTTGGAATACATGTCAGCCACTTTGATTTTGTAAAAATCAGCCACCGTTTTCTGAATATTTTCGACACCAATTTGGCGGTTTTGGATGGAGAGTAAATCTTTAAGGGCTTCACGGGCCAACTGGATGTTGATTTCTTTTTGGCTGAAGCGGGCATAAGCCAATACCTTGCGTAAAGCCCCTTCGAGTTCGCGCACATTGGCCCGCACATTTTTCGCCACGAAAAAAGCCACATCTTCGGGCATGGGGCTGCCTTCAGCCACGGCTTTACGCATCAAAATAGCCACACGCATTTCCAGCTCGGGCGGCTCAATGGCCACCGCAAGGCCGGCATCAAAGCGCGAGGTCAGGCGCGCATCAATATCCACCAGGCCCTTCGGGTAAGTGTCGCTGGTCATGATGATGTGAGCCTGTTTGGCCAACAAGGCCTCGAAGGTATTGAAAAATTCTTCCTGCGTACGCTCTTTTCCGGCAAAAAATTGCACGTCATCAATCAGCAACAAATCCAGTGAATGGTATTTGGCCTTAAGGTCATCAAAGGTTTTGCGCTGATAGTTTTTCACCACATCAGTAATGAACTGCTCAGCATGAAGATAAAGAATTCGAGCGTGAGGCTTGTCGTTGAGCAAAGCGTTACCCACAGCATGAACCAGATGGGTTTTACCCAAGCCCACGCCACCATAAATAAACAGCGGGTTATACATGACGCCAGGCGCACCTGCCACATGCAAGGCTGCCGTTCGTGCCATTTGATTGGCCCTGCCTGGTACAAATTTATCAAAGGTGAGCATGCTGTTCAGGCGTGAACGGGAAGGGTTCTGGGTGGCTGCCCCAGAGGTGGGTTCAGAGAGGGTTGCTGCGCTCGTAACAAGAGGAGCTGCTGCCGCAGGGCCTGTCACACCGACAGGGCTTAAAGCTGGCGCCAAAACCCCAGGCACCGCCGAGCCCCGGATGGGGGCTGATGACGGCGACAGGGCAATTTCCAATCGGATCGGGTGCCCCGCCAGTTCACTCAGCAAGGTTTGAATTCGGTTGCCATACTGATTGCGAATCCAGTCTAGTTTGAAACGGTTCGGCACCCTCAGAGTCACCACTGTGTCTTCACCGCCGGTGTCGCTGACGCTGGCATCAGGCAAAGGACGAATCCATGTGTTGAATTGTTGTTCAGGCAGTTCTGCGGCCAAGCGCTCACACCCTTTACGCCAAAGATCCGTGCTCATGTTCTGTGGAAAACCCTCTGCGAAGCGAGCACATTCTACGCCTCTTGATGCTCTATTTTTTGCACTTGTCCACAGCATTCATGCTGGCACTGATCGGTACGGGCTGGATAAGTTTTGACGATATGGACTGATTTTGGTGATAATAGACGGTTTGACGGGAAACGCCCGTGGCGGCCTGCTTTTTGCTGTAGTGAAGCATCACCACTGCCCAAGCCTCTGATGAGGCCTGCGTTGAAAGCCTCTTCTTTGGCTTTTCGCCTCAAGCCCCCCTCCCCTTCACTGAATTGGATTGACCATGAAACGTACCTATCAACCTTCCAAAGTTCGCCGTGCACGCACTCATGGCTTTTTGGTTCGCATGAAAACCCGCGGAGGCCGTGGAGTGATCAATGCTCGTCGCGCCAAAGGTCGCAAGCGTATCGGCCTGTCATGATGTTGCTTGCAGGCCAGGCAAAAAAATGTTGAAAGCGTCAATCGCCTTTCAACAAGCCTTAAAGGCCCGACCTTGCGCCCGCTCGGCGCATTTTACGGTTCATTATGTGCGAGCAGCTTCGTGGCTCGAGTCTCATCCAAAGCCCTCGCGGCCCAAGTTATCCACAGGCCATCAACCCCTTCCTTTAGAGCCTGTGGATAACTTTTATCTTGCACCCCCTGTTGCCCAGTTTTCTTCCCCTGTGATTGAGCTCGGAATGGTGGTTCCCAAACGCTTGGCACGCAGAGCCGTGACCCGCAATCTTGTCAAGCGGCACATCCGTACTGCGTTTGCCAAGGCGCATCAGTGCGGCCTGATCATGCCCGGAACATGGGTGTGCAAGTTGCGCCAGCCTATCAACAAGCCGCAGTTCATCAGTGCCAAATCTGATTTAATCGTCCAGATGCTTCGCGAAGAATTGCATGAATTGCTCCAGTGCGCCCAGTACCGCGCGGCAGCTCAACCCAACTGACAAAGTTCACCGTCATGGCCCTATACCGCATCGCGGCTGACATCAAAGCGTTCCCCCAGAGGCTTTTGATGGGCCTCATCCGGGTGTATCAAATCGCCTTCAGCCCTTGGCTCGGAAGCCATTGTCGATTTTTTCCAAGTTGCTCTTCCTATGCACTTGAGGCCCTGGACCAACACGGCGCCCTCGGGGGCACTTACTTGACCACAGCACGCTTGCTCCGGTGTCACCCTTTCTGTAAAGGGGGCCATGATCCTGTTCCGGGGCAATTGCCTCGCTTGTTTTCAATCTGGAGCTCCAGCCATTCCAGTCGGAGCCCTTCGCCAAAGAGAAATGTTTCATGAGTGATATTCGCCGAACTGTGCTTTGGGTTGTTTTTTCCATGGCCATCGTCATGCTATGGGATGGCTGGGCCAAGCACAACGGCCGCCCCTCAATGTTCGCGCCTGCAGCGCCTGCCCCCGTTGCCGGGGCGGCTCCCGATCGAACCGCAGAGGTTCCCGCACCCATCGCAGGAGTCGCACCACCAGGCCCTTCATCAGTTGCAGAGGCGGCCACCTCAGAAAAAGTCATTGTCAGCACCGACCTGGTAAAGGCCACCATTGATACCTTGGGCGGAACCTTGATTCGCCTTGAGCTTCTTGGGCAACCTGATTTGGTTGATCGGTCTCGAAATGTGGTGTTATTGGATCAGTCTGCTCAACGCTACTACACAGCGCGGACCGGCTTGGTCAGCACCTCCGCGGGGGCAAACCTCCCTAACCACTTGAGCCCTATGCAGCTTGAACCAGGGCCGACGGTGCTTGAGGAGGGGCAAAATGAACTCAAAATTCGTTTCGTAGCTGAATCAGGGGGGGTCAAATGGCTGAAAACTTACACCTTTCAGCGCTCTGACTATGTGATTCGTGTGCAACAAGAGCTTATGAACAAATCAGCCGTTCCTGTGCATCCTCAAGTTTATTTTGAGCTTGTGCGTGACGGCAACCCCCCTCCAGGTGATTCGAAACTTTATTTCACTTTTACGGGCCCGGCTTTGTATACAGAAAGCTCACATTTCAAAAAAGTGTCTTTCGATGACATTGCCAAGAAGGCTCCAGGAGACCCTCCCGGACACGACACCACCGCCGACAACGGCTGGGTGGCCATGATTCAACATTATTTTGCTTCAGCGTGGTTATTGGGCCTGGAAGGCGATGAAAAGCGTGACCGCAGTTTTCATACCAAAAAAATAGGCAACAACCAGTATGCGATTGGCATGGTTGTGCCTCTTGGCTCATTGGCTCCAGGTGAGCACACCACACTGAACTCCCGTTTGTTCGCGGGCCCCCAAGAAGAATACAAACTCGAAAAATTAGCCACCGGGCTTGAGCTTGTCAAAGATTACGGGCGCTTGGCCATTATTGCCAAACCGATGTTCTGGCTGCTCACCCAGCTTCATAAATTTTTGAACAATTGGGGTTGGTCAATCGTGGCTTTGGTGGTGTTATTAAAGGTGGCTTTTTATTGGCTCAATGCCAATGCCTACCGCTCCATGGCCAAAATGAAATCAGTGGGGCCAAGAATCATGGAAATGCGCGAGCGCCTCAAAGACAACCCCCAACAAATGCAGCAAGAAATGATGCGCATTTACCGTGAAGAAAAGGTCAACCCCTTGGGGGGCTGCCTGCCCATGTTGGTTCAAATGCCCTTTTTCATTGCGCTCTACTGGGTATTGTTGTCCAGTGCTGAAATGCGTGGGGCCCCATGGTTGGGCTGGATTCAAGATTTATCCACCCCTGACCCATTTTATATTCTTCCATTGCTCATGACCGGCACGAGCCTGCTGCAAACCTGGCTGAACCCCACCCCGCCAGACCCCCTACAGGCCCGTATGATGTGGATCATGCCTCTGGTTTTTTCGGCCATGTTCTTCTTTTTTCCCGCCGGACTCGTGCTGTACTGGTTGGTGAACAATATTCTCTCAATTGCTCAACAGTACCTGATCAACAAGCGAATGGGTGTTCAAAAATAATACCCAACAACAATTTTCTGAACAAACCCTGAAAAAATCACTCAAGTTGCCCGGCCCCGCTGCCGATAATACAAGCTTGCGGGGGCCGACCCTGTCATCCTTCGGGTTCCAGGCTCAGAGGCAAATGATGGTATTTTCCATGGTTTGCCTCCCCCCGCGCCTTGTGTGCTCTGCTTCTTTCCAGCCACCCTTGAGGTGTCTCAGCTTTTGTCGTCAGAGATTGCCTGCATCGCCCTTTTGCCACGCCATCCATGACCCTCAGTCATCAGGCTGCGACCCCTTCCGTTTGCTTCGCTTGGCCAGAGTGACTTTTACCAAAGGCTGCCTGATCGTCACAACTCCTGTTTCTGGCCATGCTTAAACAGCATTTTGATCCCATCGTTGCCATCGCTACAGCCCCAGGCCGAGGAGCCATTGGTATTGTCCGATTGTCGGGGCCGAATTTGGCAGGGTGTATCCAGGCCCTGTGCGGTCGAGAATTAACCCCACGGCTTGCAAGCTATGGCCCTTTTCTGGATGCAACTGGACAACCAATTGATTATGGCTTGGCTTTGTTCTTTCCCTCTCCTCACTCCTACACGGGCGAAAATGTGCTTGAACTCCAGGCTCATGGGGGGCCGGTGGTGCTTCAGCTGCTATTGGCGCGTTGTTTGAGCGCTGGGCAGGAGATCGGCCTGCGTTTGGCTGAGCCCGGCGAGTTCACGCAGCGGGCTTTTCTGAATGGCAAGCTTGACTTGGCTCAAGCCGAGGCCGTGGCCGACCTGATCGATGCCAGCACCGAAGCCGCCGCACGATCAGCCAGCCGCTCTCTTTGCGGTGCCTTTTCAGAAGAAATTCATCATCTGCGACAAGGCTTGGTTCAACTGCGCATCTTGGTTGAAGCCAGCCTTGACTTTCCAGAAGAAGAAATTGATTTTTTGCAACGGGATGATGCCAAGGGGCAACTGGCTCGGCTGCACACTGCCCTTGATCATATTTTGGCCCGGGCCCGCCAAGGGGCTCTGCTTCGCGAGGGCATGACCGTGGTGCTTGCGGGCCAGCCCAATGTGGGAAAAAGCTCTTTGCTGAACGCCTTGGCCGGGGCTGAACTGGCCATCGTCACCCCCATTGCCGGAACAACGCGCGACAAGGTCTCTCAGACTATCCAGATCGAGGGGGTTCCGGTGCATATTGTCGATACAGCCGGCCTGCGCCAAACCAATGACGAGGTCGAGCAAATCGGGGTGTCACGAAGCTGGGAGGCCATCGGCAATGCTGATGCAATTATTTTTTTGCGCGATCTCAGCCGGATTGGCCAAGCCGCTTATGACCAAGCAGAATCCGAGATTGCCCAGCAAATTTCTGAACTGGTACAACATTCAAAGCCACTTGTTGAAGTCTGGAATAAGCAAGACTTGCTCATGCACCATGTCAGGCCCCCTGAAGGGGCTTTGTGCATTTCTGCCGTCCAAGCCGAAGGGCTTGAGGCATTGCGTCAGCGCCTGCTGCAATGGGCTGGGTGGCAATCTGTGGCTTCCGAGGGAGTTTACATGGCACGCTCACGCCATCTGAACGCCCTACGCTTGACCCAAGATCATTTAAACCAAGCCCGCAAGCACCTCGAACACCCCTGCTCAGCCCTTGATTTGACAGCCGAAGAGCTTCGGTTAGCGCAACAAACCCTAGGCCAGATTGTGGGGGAATTCACTGCCGACGATCTCCTCGGAGAAATTTTCAGTCGGTTTTGTATTGGAAAATAAGAAATCAAGGCGCTCATCACCGCCACGAAGGCGGCGGCTCAGCCAGCGCAGGCAAGTGCTCTTTGGATTCCTGCTTGCGCAGGATGACCAAATGATTGAATTTTACAGGGGCCGAGCCAACGACAGGATCAGTCCTCCCGGGTTCATACTGGGAATGGGATCTTAAAATTAGGAATTTTTTCGGGCATAACAGGAATAATAGGATTTCTTTTTGGAACTAAATCAGAAATAGAAGGTAAATGGTTTTCATAATCACCATCTTTCAATATGATAGACTGCTTTTCATTTTTTAACACAATAAATTCTTCAGTTCTTTTGTTGTTACCTACACGAGACTGAATTGTGATCCCGCTATCGGTGTTTTTTTCGGGTTTTAAAATATTTAAAGGAGCCTCTATTTTTTGTTTCAATAAATTTGATATTCCAGAAGGAACATTTGATTTGGCAATCGACTGTGAATTGGGATTTTTTTGATCATAGGTGCCCAGCAGAGCGCTTTTTTCTTTTTTTAATGCATCTATAAATTTTACAACATCATTCTTTGATAAAGGCGTTCTTGTTTTAAAAGAAACAAATGAGCCGGAATTATTGTTATTTTCCGGATTGAGTGGAAAATGATAAGTGTAAGTATTTTTTTGCGGATCTAAAGGGGCAATTTGCAATGCACGCATCGTCCCATCAGGGAGCATTAAATCAGCCATCGCTTTATAATATGGATTATCTACAGTCATCCAAAATTTACTTATTTCCATTTTCTACTCCAAATAAAAAAACACACCCCATTCGAAAATTCAAAAGGAGCCTATGTTGGCGGACTCAAAACAAAGGGACCTTGCAAAACCTGTCAGGAGTGGATGCCGTTCTTTCCAGACTGTGCGTGCTTGGTAAATTTTGTAGCTTGTAGCGGTACAATAGGGTACAAAGCCACAGCCACAAACACATCCTGAAAAAGGGTATCTTGGGCACAAGAAAAGTTTTTCCGAGGTTCTTTAGACTCTGACGATTAAACAAGGCCAATATAGTTGTAAACTTTTTAATAGTCAAGGAGCCTCTGTAAAACCCATCGTGGATGAACCCGCCTTTTCTGAATGGGGGATGGCCATTCAATGCTCGGGAATACTCTGGCAGCCTGAAGGGATGGGGATGACCTGAATGCTGCTTTAATGCGCAGCATGAGGGAGAGAATTGTCTATTTTTCTCACCTCATCATGACGAGCGTGAGTTACAAAACCCTGTGAGGCCTGTTTCAAAAGTTTGATATAACCCGGTTCATGAATTGCTACGCGGAGTAAATTGCTGGGTGACATAGCTTTGTAAGCCATTGAGTGTGCTCATTTTGGTATCCAAACTGGTATATTGCTGTCGCAGCCGCTTTTCATAGGCAGCAGCCCTGTCATTAAGGTCACTTTGTTTGTCAGAATTGGTGTCAATAAGTTTTTTCAGGCCATCAGTTCGATTGGCAACTGTGCCATTGAAGCCATTCATCTGATCAACCAAGCGACGTATTCGAGTAGCAATTCCTTCCTTGGCAGAGCCTGCAATATCGATGTTGCCGAGAACTTTCTGTAGTTCGCTGAGGTTGCTCATGGCTGCGCTCAGCTTGGTGTCATTCACCTTGATAGACCCATCGCGTTGTACATCAAAACCAATCTCAGACAAGCGGCTAAAAGTGCTTGAAGCCGTACTTTCGGTCGCCAGCAAATTACGCATCTGGGCACGTATCGACAAAGCAGCATTGTCGCCTTGCAAGGCGCCCGCTTTTTTACTGGCTGCATCATATTTTGTCTGATCGGCCAGCAAACTATTGAGGCTGTTGTAAGCTTTAACAAAATCATCGAGTGATTTTCGTATGCCTGCACTGTCACGTGCGGTGGTGATATTTACCGGCGTTGTTGTGACCTTGCCTAAAGTCAGTGTGAGGCCATCTACCACGTTGTTCATGGTATTGGTGGAGGATGATAATGAAAGCCCATTGAGCGTGGCTGCGGCATTGGCGGCAGCAATTGCCTGAGCCATTGTCAAAATACCCGCAGAGGGGTCATAAGCCAGTGCAGACAATCCCAGAGCATCACTATGGTTAGTGTCGGCATCCGTGACTTTAATTCGAAAACCATTTTCAACTCCGGTTGCAGATGATTTGAAAACCAGCCGGGAGCCACCGGCATCTGTCAGGACAGAGGCTACAACGCCAGCTTTGGCCGCATTGATTTTGTCTCTCAGTTGAGCCAAAGATTCTGCCGGCGGACCAACAGAAATGGTTATGGAGGTTTTGGAAGTAAAGTTGCTTTGATTGTTTGACCAGGTCCCTGTTTCAATCACGAGAGACCCCTCGCCAACCAGCGAGTTGGGGGATTCGTAAGTTTTGCTGGCGTTGAGTTGAGCGGCTGCCAAGCTTTGAACTTGCAAGGAATAACTGCCGGGGAGTGTATTGGCCGAGGCAGTCACTGCCACGCTGCTCGGGTCACTGTTAGTGACCGACGATTGCCCCCAAGTTTCTGATTTTCCAAGCGCGTTAGAGGCATCTCGCAAACTCGATAAGGCAGATTTGACTTGGCCGTAAATTGACAGCTTTGACTGCAAGGATGAAGCTTCTGTTTGCAACTTCTTCAGTGGGGCCTTTTCCACGGCCACCAACTGGGAGACGATGCTGTTGATGTCGAGGCCACTGCCAATTCCGGGGGATGATATGGTAGCCATGGAAAACTCCGGCAGGGTTTATAAGATAGGACTTACGCAAAAGAAATTTTTAAATATTATTAAATTCTATGCAAATCAACAACTTACGTAATTTTTGCTTTCGAGGAATTGCAAGATTTTTCGCAATGCGGAATGAAGTGACTGTTTCGCGTAAGTTCTATAAGAATCTGAACACTCCAGAAAAGTAGGCGTCCAAGAAGTCTCCTACATCGATTCGCTTCGTCAGGATAATTCGGCTCTTGAATCAAGAACTTGAGGCTTATTTTTGAAAAAATCCTCCAAGCTACTGAAGACAGGCTCAGCAGCAAGGTGTCAAGTAGACAGATTGAGGCTCAATTTTGAAGGTGACCAGGCCTGACTCAACCTTTAAGAAGTTGCATGACCTGCTGAGGCATCTGGTTGGCTTGGGCTATCATGGCCCCACCAGCCTGCTGCAAAATTTGTGCCCTCGACAAATTAGAGGTTTCTGCCGCAAAATCTGCGTCCATGATGCGTCCGCGTGCCGCAGATTGCGCCTCACTGGAAATTTGCAAATTCGAGATGGCAAATTGAAGCCGGCTCATGGCTGCACCGTAGGTGGCACGGTCGGTGGTAATGGTATCCAATTTGGCATCAATGGCCGAGAGTGCGGTTGATGCGTTCGCTGACGTGGTCAGATCACCACCTACGGTGGTCACCGTATTTGTTGTCAAAGTGAAAGTTTCAGCGTTATTGGCCCCTACCTGAAAAGTTTTGGTACCTGATCCTGCTGCATCAATGATGGCTGAATTATTGAATCGGGTCTGGGTGGCAATCCGAGTGATCTCTTGAGAAAGTTGTTGAAATTCTGTATCCATGTTGCTGCGGTCAGTGGTGCCATTGGTACCATTTTGAGCTTGCACCGCCAACTCACGCATCCGCTGGAGAGCGTCCGTGATTGTTGCCAAGGCGCCTTCTGCGGTTTGGGCCAGCGAGATGCCGTCATTGGCATTTCGGATGGCCACGCTCATTCCCCTGACCTGAGCACTCATGCGCTCGGCAATCGCTAAGCCTGCTGCATCATCTTTGGCCGAATTGACCCGCAATCCGGAAGAAAGACGCTCCATGGATGTTTTAAGTGACAACTGAGACGCTGATACATTTCTCTGGGCATTTAAAGATGCGACATTGGTGTTGATCGTTTGTGCCATCACGTCCACTCCTAAAAAGACAACCATTGCGGCCTGATTACCGCAGGCTTCAGGCTCACGAAATGTTTCAGCCTGTGTCTTTATTTTCGGCATCCCTCAGAGCGACGTTTTTTGAAATAAAGCGTCTTTAGTACCTCATCTTTTTTATAGGCGACTCAGCAGCGTCTATCCTGAGCGCTCGCTGCCCAGATTCGCCTTGGCGAGACGTGCAAGGCCTTGCTGCGCCCCAATGACCGCGTTCGCACTGGCATCTTTAGTGTTAACAGGCCCTAAGCCTTCAGATAATCAGGCCGAACGCTGCGCCAGCGTGCCAAATGGCGCTCTGCAGCCTTGGGGTGCCCGGCCAATAACCATTTTGCCGCTTTGCGGGCGGCCTCCACCAAATGCAGGTCAGCTTGTAAATCAGCGAAACGCAATAAGGCCGCCCCAGACTGCCGCGCCCCCAGAAATTCCCCCGGACCTCGAATTTCAAGATCACGTCGGGCAATCTCGAAGCCATCGTTGGTTTCGGCCATGGCTTTAAGCCGGTTTTTGCCGGTCAGGCTCAGGGGGGGAGAGTAAATCAAGACACACACACTGGCCACCGAGCCGCGCCCCACGCGCCCTCGCAACTGATGCAGCTGGCTCAGGCCAAAGCGCTCAGCATGCTCAATGACCATCAGGCTGGCATTGGGCACATCCACACCCACTTCAATCACAGTGGTGCTGACCATGACCCCCATGTCACCAGCACTGAAACGCGCCATGACCGCCGCTTTTTCAGTGCTGCTCATCCGCCCATGAAGTAAACCCACCACAGTACCAGGCAGCTGCGCACAAAGCTCCGCATGAGTCGCTGTGGCATTTTGCAAGTCCATCTTTTCGCTTTCCTCAATCAAGGGGCAAACCCAGTAAACCTGACGCCCCCGGGCCACCTCAAGCGCGATTTGGGCCACAATCTCTTCTCGCCGTGCGTCGCTGAATACCTTAGTCACAATCGGGGTGCGCCCAGGTGGCAGTTCATCAATCGTGCTGATATCAAGGTCTGCAAAAACAGTCATGGCCAAGGTGCGTGGAATGGGGGTGGCGCTCATCATCAGGAGGTGTGCTTCAAGTGGCCCCTTAGCCTCGCTTAAATCAGCCAACTGAAGCTTGGCGCGAAGTGCCAGCCTTTGTGCCACGCCAAAACGATGTTGCTCATCAATGATGGCCAAGCCCAATCGGTGAAACTCCACTTCCTCCTGAATCACGGCGTGGGTGCCTACCACCAACGAGGCCACTCCTTGAGCCACCTGCTTCAGCATCTCATGGCGTTGCCTGCCTTTGCGACTTCCCGTCAGCCAAGCCACCTGAATACCCAATGGCTCCAGCCAATCCACGAGCTTTCTGAAATGCTGTTCCGCCAAAATTTCGGTGGGGGCCATCAGTGCGCATTGCCAACCCCATTCCATGGCCAAGGCCGCACTGATGGCGGCCACCACTGTCTTGCCAGAGCCTACATCACCTTGCAACAAACGATGCATTGGGATGTTTCGCTGTAAATCATTTGCAATTTCCTCAACCACCCGGCGTTGAGCGGGAGTCAGGTGGAAAGGCAGCTGGGCCAGCAAGCGCTCATGCAGCCCACCGGGTCGCATATCAAAGCGCGGCGCACGCTGTAAGGCCCGCTCACGTTGAGCTTGCAATTGAGAAATCTGTTGGGCCAGCAATTCGTCAAACTTGAGCCTCTGCCATGCGGGGTGGCTTCGATTTTCCATGGCTTCCAGGGAACTCTCGGGCCCAGGGTGATGCAAACTATGTAAAGCATCCCGTAAACTGGGAAAGCCTGTAGGAAGAATATCAGGCGGAAGAACCTCCGACAAATCTGCACGGCTTAAGCCCGAGGCAATGGCCTTGCGCAGATAGGCTTGCGGCAAACCTGCACTGGCCGGGTAAACTGGAGTGAGCGCCATTGCCAGTGGGGTGTCGTCTGTGACCACCTTGACGCTTGGATGCACCATTTCACGCCCCCAAAACCCGCCCCGAACTTCACCCCGAACCCGAACCAGGGAACCCTCTGCCAAGGATTTTTGAATAGCAGGGTAAAAGTTCAAAAAACGCAGGATCAACTCATCGCCGCGAGCGTCGACCATCCTTGCGATCAGCTGCCGACGATTTCGAGTGTGAATTTCACAATGACTGACCCAACCCTGAACCTGCGCTGTCTGCCCGTCCTGAATTTGAGCGATCAAGTCCAAGCGGGTTTCATCTTCGTAGCGAAGTGGCAGATGCAAGGCCAAATCAATATCACTGCGAAGACCAAGCTTGATCATCACTTTTTGAGGACCTGACTTGGCTTTGGATGCGATCACTGGTGATTGGGTCGGGATGTGTGATGACATGATTCATGGATTGCAATGCTGCGTGCAGCCATTGTCAATGTTCATGCCTGCTTATTGAACCCCCTGAATCATGAATGCACCCTTCTGATATGGTTTTTGACAAGGCACAATGCAGGTTTTATCCCACCATTCTGTTCATGCTGCTATTACATCGCAACGTTTGGCACCCCATCACCCTCCTGCTGATGCTGGCTTTGTGGCTGGCCACAATCGGAAACCTCCCCCTGTGGTTGGCTGTTGCGCGTCTGCCTGAAATCACTCCCGTCCAAGCCTCCAAAACCCTCGCTTTTTTGATTCCGGCACTGATTTCCTTCTCGACCGCTTTTTTGGCCTTGACCCTCTGGCCTCGCTGGCTCAAAGGGGCTGGCTTGCTGCTTCTGACCGTGGCGGCTTCCAGCTGTTACTTTATGCTCACCTATGGTGTAGTGATTGACCCCAGCATGGTGGCCAATGTCATCCACACCGATGTTCGAGAGGCGCGAGACCTGCTTTCATGGCCACTGGCAGTCAGCTTGCTTCTCGGAGTTGTGTTGCCTGGGGTCTGGTGGTGGCGCCAAAACCTGCAACCCATCAAGCCCTGGCGCCTGCTGCTTCAGCAAGGGGCTCTCGGTATTGTGAGCTTGCTGGTTTGTGTTGCCATGCTATGGCTTGCCTTTGATGATCTGGCCTCGCTCATGCGCAATCACAAATCACTTCGCTACATGATCAACCCCTTCAATACGGTCTACGGGTTGATTGACCTGTCGATGGGAAAGGCAGCCCAGGCACAAGAACCAATGAAACAGGTGGGTCAAGATGCACACTTGCTTTCTTCCCCGAAAGGCCTTGAATTATCTCCCATGATTGTGCTGGTGGTGGGCGAAACAGCCAGAGCCGCCAATTTTGGTCTTGGGGGCTACATACGAGACACCACGCCCCGCCTCCAGGCCCTCGCTGCCCAAGGGCAGCTCACCTACTTCTCTCAAGTCACTTCATGCGGCACCAACACCCAAACGTCCCTGCCCTGCATGTTTTCGCCCTTGGGACGTGATGGGTTTCTGTCGCAAACGGGGCCCTCAGAGGGGCTGCTGGACGTTCTTCAGCGCGCGGGGCTGGCCGTGCTCTGGCTGGATAACCAATCTGGCTGCAAAGGCGTTTGTGACCGCATTCCAAATGTCAACTTGAGAGCACAAAAAGTGCCCGGCCTGTGCAATGACGATGACTGCTTCGATGAAATTTTGCTGCAACAGTTGCCGCTACATCTGGAGATGTTGCCTCCTGAGCAACGCGTCCAAGGCACCGTGGTGGTGCTGCACCCCATGGGCAGCCACGGGCCGGCTTACTACAAGCGGTCACCAGCAGCGCACAAGCATTTTCAGCCTGAGTGCACCAGCCATTCCCTGGCCAACTGCAGCCCTGAGCATCTCATCAATGCTTATGACAACTCGCTTCGATACACTGACTACGTTCTCGCCGAAACCATCGATTGGTTAAGCCGTCAATCTCGCCCAACGGCACTACTGTATGTGTCAGATCACGGCGAATCGCTCGGAGAAAAAGGGCTTTATCTGCATGGCATGCCCTATCGTTTGGCCCCTTCTGAACAAACCCATGTGCCCATGGTATTGTGGCTCTCACCCGCCATGCAACGTGAACGGGGCTGGTCGATGGAGTGCATCCAGGGTCAAAGCCACAAGCCCTTCTCGCATGACCATTTTTTTCATACGGTGCTGCAACTGGCACAAGTCCGTACCCAAGCCGCCAACACCAGCCTGGATATTCTCGCCCCCTGCACCCCTCCAACAGCATCCAGCCATCTCAGCTTTCCACCGGACCATACCCATGCTCAACTTCCAGCTGCTCAACACTGAGGGGCAGGCACGACGCGGCCAAATAAGCTTACCCCATGGCGTCGTCGAAACGCCCATTTTCATGCCGGTAGGCACCTACGGCACAGTCAAGGGAGTCATGCCTCGCTCTCTCGAAGAAATGGGGGCGCAGATCATTTTAGGCAACACTTTTCACCTCTGGTTGCGCCCTGGGCTGGAGGTCATTGGCCACTTTGGAGGCCTGCACCATTTTGAGAGCTGGCAAAAGCCCATCTTGACAGACAGTGGGGGCTTTCAAGTCTGGAGCCTCGGAGAGATGCGCAAAATCAGCGAAGAAGGCGTGCGTTTTGCCTCCCCGGTCAATGGAGACAAACTCTGGCTCACCCCTGAGGTGAGCATGCAAATTCAGCACGCACTCAATGCCGACATTGTCATGCAATTCGATGAATGCACCCCTTACGAAACCCAGGGGGTGCTGACCACCGAGCGCACGGCCCGCCTCAGCATGGAAATGAGCCTTCGCTGGGCGCATCGCTGCAAAGATGAACTGGTACGGCTGGAAAACAGCAACTCACTTTTTGGCATTGTGCAGGGGGGCATGTTTGAGTCATTGCGCGAAGAATCACTCGCCGGCCTGACAGACTTGAACCTTCCCGGTTACGCCATCGGGGGGCTCAGCGTGGGTGAACCTAAAGAAGACATGCTGCGCATTTTGCACCATACGGCCCCTCAGCTGCCCGCCAACAAGCCGCGTTACTTGATGGGGGTAGGCACTCCCGAAGACCTGGTGGAAAGTGTGGGGCAAGGGATTGATATGTTCGACTGTGTCATGCCCACCCGCAATGCCCGCAACGGGCACCTCTTTACCCGTTTCGGCGACCTCAAGCTTCGCAACGCGCGTTATAAGCTCGACAAGCAGCCCATCGACGAGACCTGCACCTGCTACACCTGCCAAAATTTCTCACGCGCGTACCTGCACCACTTGGATCGTTGCGGCGAAATGCTGGGGCCCATGCTGAGCAGCATTCACAACCTGCACTACTATTTAAACCTGATGCGTGAAATACGCGAAGCCTTGGAGGCCAGCAAGTTCAGCGATTTCGTCAGCCGCTTTAAGGCTGACCGATCCAGGGGGGTGTAAGTCTTAACAGGCTCTAGCAACGTGACGGGCTTCTTCAGAACCTAAGGGTAATGCCTCCCGGAGTTGCTCTGATGGTACGGCATCTTCCAGAGTAATATTGACCACCAAGGGCTGCCGGCGATCATATAAGCTCTCTTGAGAGCGAATAGGGGGTTCTACAGGGGGGGGGGGCCAAGGTCGCCTGCTCTGGCCGGCCATGTGCGCTGAATGCTGCCTGGTCATTGCTCTCAGCCAAAGAGACTTCCAAGCCTCCCTGCTCTGACAAATGCTCTCCAATGACTGGTGCTTGTTCTGGCCTTGGCGGCATTGGAATGAAAGCTTCCTCTGTGAGCTTGGGCTGCAATGTTACTGGTGCCTCTTGCGGATCTGAACCTGCAAACCGGCTATCCAAGGCAAAGAAAGAATCCTGAAACAAACTATTGGATTCCACCCAAAAACTTTTACGCTGAGCTCGCCGGGAAGCGACGGCGCTGGCTAAAGATTCACGGGCTCGCACCAGGCGGGCTGTCGTTTCGGCGGTCAAGCTAGAGAGTTTGCTGCCCTCAGATGGAGGCGTCTCTGCTTGAAGAATAGCTCCCTCGTCATTTTGTTTCAAGAAATTTTCATCGAAAAATCCTCGGGCAGGAGACACCAGCAATTTAATTTCTGCTTCTGTCAAGGTGGCACCTGCGGGAACTCGCAGGTAACGGATGCGACAGCTTCTTAAGGCAGCGCGCTTGATTTTCATGCTCAGTCGCAACTGGCTGGTTTCATCGCCATAACGATCTTTATCGATGTCAATCGCAGCGAGAACACGACCATTTGACGCACAAATCGCGAAGCTCACATAGTTTGAGCCAAGAAGGTCATACCAGTAACGGGTGCGGCCAAAATCAATGGGCTGACAAAAACGCACCATCGGAAGTTTGGCCAAAATAATATGCTGGCTAAGAGTTTCGCTCAAAAGACGAAAGAGGCGGCGCTCATGGGTGCTGAAGACAGCACGGCCAGTCAGTGCCCACTCGTCTGGAAGGCTTGGCGATTTGGGCCTGGATTTTTGTTGCAGAGCCAAAACAATGATGGCCCCAATAGCCAAGGTCAGGCTGACCATGCCCAAAAGAGCGGCCAACCAGAGAGGAATGTGAATCATGATGAAACTAAAAATAGGCAAGTGGTAGGCTGCCACTTGATGAGTAGAGGTCAAACCCCCGATGTTACTCAAGATCCAGCCTGCTCACCATCCCTATACAGGGGGGGAGAAACGTCACAGATCAACAAACAAACCCTTCAGGCAGCCCCCTCACCTTTTTTCTGAACCAGCCATGCAGCCCAAGAAATGAAGCAGATGCCATCACACCTTAAGCGGGATGAGCATTGATAGGGAACCATCTTGATTGCTTCCAGGCGACAATCAAGCAAGAAAGGCATTCGGAAGGAGGGGTGCGCTCCCAAACATATTGGGGCAAGGAAAGGCGCAAAACCTTGGCAGCGTTTTGCAGGGCTGATCGTATGTCTTCGGGGGTTTCAACACACACGGCCGGAGCACCATGGTGCTTGCTCAGTTTACGCTGTTCGGAATCAAGCACCAAAGGGGTATGCAGGTAGTGCGGTGGAGCACAACCGAGCAGCTTTTGCAGATAAATTTGCCGGGCCGTATTGGAAGCCAGATCTTCCCCGCGAACCACATGAGTAATGCCCAGGGCTGCATCATCGACAACCACCGCCAGTTGGTAAGCCCAAAGCCCATCCCGCCGTTTGAGAACAAAGTCGCCCACCGATTGCGTGATGTCTTCATGTTGGGGGCCAAGCCGGCGATCAAACCACTCGACAAGCGCAGGAGGCTGAGATGATCGACCGCAGTACAAGCGCACCGAGCGCCCAGGCAGGCACTTCAGTTGGCGCGTCCGACAGGTTCCTGGATAAAGCAGCTCGCCGGCAGGGGGCATCGCTTCTCTGGCTTGTATTTGAAGGTAAGCCGCCTGAATACCTCTTCGACTGCAATCACAAACATAAGTATGGCCCCCAGATCTCAATTGGGCCAGCGCCGATTGATACAAGGCTTCTCGCTCAGATTGCCACACAGGCGGCTCATCAGGCTGCATGCCACAGCGCGCCAACTGCCGAAAAATCACAGGGACCCAATCAGGGCGGCATCGTCGGGTATCGATATCTTCGATACGCACCAACCAACGGCCACCGTGAGCACGGGCATCCAACCAAGAAGCCAACGCAGTGGTGATCGAGCCTGCATGCAGGGGGCCGCTGGGGGAAGGGGCAAAGCGGCCAATATACTGATACGGGGTAGATGCAGGGGAAATGATCATGGCAAAAAGAAAGCCCCGTGGTCAAGTCGTTGGGTTAATCTGTTGAAAATAGGATTTACGCAAAAGAAACTTTTAAATATTATTAAATTCTATGCAAATCAAAAACTTACGTAATTTTTGCTTTCGAGGAATTGCAAGATTTTTCGCAATGCGGAATGAGGTGGCTGTTTTGCGTAAGTCCTAGGCTGAATCGACATTCAGATTGGTTGCCAGATGAGGAAAGAGGCGATACAGAGGAATGCTCGGAAGTTTGAGTCTTTGCAGTCGTAGCGTGTGGCGAGGCTGCGCCACTGTTTGAGTTGCGCAAAGCATCGCTCGATGGCATTGCGGGCACGACAGGTTTTGGAGTCAAAGGCTCGGCTTCGTTGGCAACTGCGCGGCGGAATCACCGCCTCAGCGTCCATGGCTTCAATATGAGCCACCAAGGCTCGACTGTCGTAACCCTTGTCGGCCAGCACATGGGCGGGCTCAAAACCCTCCAACAAAGCCTCGGTCTGTGTGATGTCGTTGGACTGACCAAGTGTCAAGATTAAACGCAGCGGTCGTCCCCGGGCATCACTGGCCAGATGAATCTTTGTGCTTAATCCTCCTCGGCTACGCCCCATAGCCGAGTTTTTTTACCCCCGCTCCCAGTCACCGCCTGTTGGTGGGCTCGAACGATCGTGCTGTCAATCAGCACGTAGTCATTGCCTTGGTCTTTGACCAGCATGGCAAATATTTTGTCCCACACCCCGGCACTGGCCCAGCGGGTAAAGCGCTTGTGCACTGTCTTGTATTTGCCATAGCACTGCGGCAGGTCGATCCACCGAGCGCCAGAGCGCAGAGCCCATAGCACTGCGTTGACGAACGTGCGGTTGTCCGCGCCTGTGCGCCCTGGGTCGCCTGCTTTGCCTGGCAGATCCTTCTCCAATCGCTCCCACTGCGCTTGCGTCAATTCGTATCGCTTGGGGTTGTTCATCCTGGACGGCTCTCCACAAATCCCGTATTAGCTACTGAATGTCGATTCAGCCTAGAGGCTGAGAAATCATTTCGGCGAGTGCGCGGACATGCGCAAATCAAGACTCTCATCAAGACCTTGCGGCCTTCAAAGTCCGAACTGAAGGCCGCATAATCAAACCTGCCACTGATTCAAACCTTCAACTAAATTCGGGACACCGCCATGCTGCATCAGCCCCTGATGTTAGGTTTATTGGTGGCTGTTAGAAGCTGGGCAGGCTCAGCTTGAATCGTCGCATAGCGGTGTGCGCTTTGGTCTCTCCACTACCATAGGAGGATGAAAAAAATCTTTCCATCCCCCGTTTCTATCCAAACTCTGTTTGGGTTTCATGCCATTCGTGTCCGATACAAGACCGCTCCTGAAACCATTCTGGAAGTTTATTTTGATCAAACCCGCCGAGATCAACGAATGCGCGATTTTTTGCAGAAGCTTGAGGGTGCATCTCTGCGCTTGATAGAAAGTGATGATGATGCTTTGCATAAGATATGTGGAACGTCGAATCATCAAGGCGTGGTAGCGCGTGTCAAGCCACTTCAACTCAGCCGATCTCTGGATGGCACCCTGGAAACTTTTGCAGCAAGTGAGTTGATGTTATTGGTACTGGATGGGGTTACCGATCCGCACAACCTCGGAGCTTGTCTGAGGGTGGCTGATGGTGCTGGAGCTCAAGCCGTGATTGCTCCGAAAGATCATGCCGTGGGAATCAATGCAACTGTTTCGAAAGTGGCCAGCGGTGCAGCCGAAACGGTTCCGTATTTCATGGTGACGAACCTGGCCCGAACTCTCAATGAACTCAAGGAGAGAGACATTCAAATCATTGGCACTTCAGATAACGCCCAAAAGTCTATCTTTGATCTGGATCTTACGGGCCCAGTGGCTTGGGTTTTTGGGGCAGAAGGCCAAGGTATGCGTCAATTGACGCGCAAAACCTGCGATCAGCTCGTTTACCTGCCGATGCGTGGTGCTGTTGAAAGCCTGAATGTATCAGTATCCAGCGCAATTTGTCTTTATGAAACACTCCGTCAGCGCCAGTCGCCAGGATAAGGTTTTTTGCGGAGAGGCTTTCCACCTAAACCAACAATAGCCATTTGACTGAGTTGCCACCACATCGCCAGAGGCCCATTTTCTAAGTCTGTCAGCGAGAAAAGAGATCCAGGATACTGCGTCGCTCATCCTCTGCGGTAGGTGGCGGCGTAGCCTGCTGAGGCGGATTTTCTAAGCCAAGGCTTTTCACCCCTAAATTTTTCGTGAATTCCTCAAAGAACCATTCTCCATGAATACTCAAAACGCCTTCTGGGACCTGGGCCTCAGCAATCGGAACCCCTTTGAGCGCAACCGACATAAAATCAATCCAAATCGGTAAGGCCAACCCGCCCCCCGTTTCTCGATCTCCCAATTTACGTGGTGTGTCATAACCCACCCAAGCGACCGCAACCAAGGATCGCTGATACCCTGCGAACCAAGCATCCATGGAATCATTGGTGGTTCCTGTTTTGCCGTAAAGATCACTTCTTTTCAGTATCGTTGAAGCACGTGCTGCAGTACCCGAGCGAGTAACCTCTTGCAGAAGGCTGTTCATCAAGAATGCATTTCTGGCATCCAGGGTTCGCATGGATTCGTCTAGTACAGGGGAATCGAATTCATTAAGAATACGTCCATTTGACTCAGTAATGTGCGCGATTAACTGGGGCTGAAGATGGTAGCCGCCATTGGCGAATACAGCATAGCCTGTGGCAAGTTGTAGCGGCGTTACCAAACCGGCACCGAGAGCCATAGTCAGGTAAGCAGGGTGTTTGTCTGGTTCAAATCCAAAACGACCAATCCAAGTCTGGGCATAGCCTGCTCCTATGGCATTGAGCAAGCGAATAGATACCATATTTTTTGATTTTGCCAAAGCACGCCGAATCGTCATTGGGCCCTCGAAAGTCCCGTCATAATTCTTCGGCTCCCAAGGCCGGCCCCCTGTCACATCGGGACCAAAGAACAAAGGAGAGTCATTGACAACTGTGGCCGGAGTAAACCCTTTTTCTAATGCTGCAGAATAAATGAAGGGTTTAAAGCTAGAGCCTGGTTGCCGCCAAGCCTGAGTCACATGGTTGAATTTACTCTTTGAGTAATCGAAGCCACCCACCAAGGCACGAATGGACCCAGACTTTGGATCCATGGCAACAAATGCCCCTTCAACCTCTGGCTGCTGCGTGATAGCCCATTCTTTGTTTGTACGTGTGACACGAATGACAGAGCCCACTCGAATCTGTAAATTGGGGTTGGCCTTATTTGATAAACTTGACGATGCCACGCGAAGTCCATCTCCTGTGATAGTGATTGATTCTCCGCTTTGCAATATCACCACCACCTTGCGTGGTGAAGCCTCAACCACAACGCCCGCTTTCAGATCGTCATCATCAGGGTGATCGCTGAGGGCTTCCCCAATTCGAGCATCCCAATCCTTGGGCTCTTTTGGAAGCTCGATAAAATCTTCTGGGCCTCGGTAGGCTTGTCTGCGCTCGTAGTCCATAATACCCTTGCGCAGGGCCCGATAGGCAGCTCTCTGCTGAACAGAGTCAACCGTCAAATACACGTTCAGTCCACGCGAATAGGCTTCATTACCATACTGGTTGAAAATCAACTGTCGCGCCGTCTCCGTGACATATTCAGAGTGAGTTGGCACATCAGAATTGTTTCGGTACTTCAACTGCTGGGCCTTGGCTTCAACCTTCTGTGCTTGGGTAATAAAACCATTTTCCAGCATTCGGTCAATAATATAGAGCTGACGCTTGGTCGCTCGGCTTGGGTTGACTAAAGGGTTATAGGCCGAAGGCGCTTTGGGCAGCCCAGCGAGCATGGCTGCCTCAGCGATGGTGATTTCTTTCAGAGGCTTGCCAAAGTAAATTTCGCAGGCAGCAGCAAACCCGTAGGCGTGCTTTCCCAGAAAAATCTGGTTCATATAAAGCTCAAGAATTTGATCTTTGGTCAGTTGCCGTTCAATTTTGAGTGCCAGCAAAATCTCATAAATTTTTCGAATCAGGGTTTTCTCAGTAGAAAGGTAAAAGTTTCGAGCCAACTGCATGGTGATTGTCGATGCTCCTTGGCTTCTGGCTTCACCAAAATTTGCCAAGCCAGCACGGGCGATACCTACATAATCTATCCCCCCATGCTGATAGAAACGGGAATCTTCAATGGCCAGCACAGCATCTTTCATCACCTTTGGAATTTGCGCGATCGGGGTGAAAATCCGGCGCTCCTCACCGTATTCGCCTAGCAGCACATTATCACTAGAGTAAATACGCATAGGCAGCTTAGGACGATAGTCACTCAGCCCTTCAATATCCGGGAGGTTACTGTGAGCTGCGGCCAAAGCAAGTAAAAGGATCAGAAAGCTTGATATCAGCCCAACGAAGATCAGCCCGAGAGCCCAGAAAAAAGCCCTCATGAATTTTGAAATCCAGCTTCGGTGAGCCAGAACCAAGGTATGTTGCCTCGTTGGTGATTCATTGTTTTTTGAAAGGCTCATGGTGTATCTAGGTTACCTTCCAATTATCCTGAAAAAAACTGCGAGATATCATTTTCCCACTATAGTAGCGGGCAATCATACGAGAACCTTGAGGTTCCTTCAGGAAAAATACGCTTTTAAAATCAAGGCCTTGAGAACCTCTGCAAAGAGTAATGTTCGTTCCGCCCAGATTGGCTTAGCTTTCTGTATTTTTTGAGTTTGCTGTGAAGACAGGAGGGGGGCTGCGTTTTGCGGATATCTTTGTATTGACCATAGACCCAAGGCAGGCGGGCAAGATGGCGCGTAACCTGCTTGAAATCTTGGTTGTCGCAGTCAATGCCGCGCTGGTGGGGGTTCACACCGATCAACGGGGAACCGCCAAAAACTTTGAGGGCTGATCATATGATGACCCTGTAGAGAATTAGCGGCCCACCATAAGTTCACTAAAAAAACAGGAGGCCACGAAAATCGGGGTGGCAAATTTTCAAGCTATTTTTCAGCAACAGCCAGGCATTCAACTGCGCTGTTGCCATGACTACACTAAGTTACTTGATGGGTGCAGTTGAAGGAGTAGCCGGAGCAGAGGCTGAATCTGCTGGGGCACTGACCTCGGCAGAAGTGGCAGAAGAGGGAGTGGCATTGACTGAGGATGCACCCGGAGCCACAAGTTCCGTGGCCGATGCAGCAGGGGTACTAGATGGCACTGCAGGTACAGTGGTGGGGCTGGATGGCGTTACAGGTGGAACCGTAGGGGTTTCGATGACCTCAGGCTTTTTGCCACAGGCAGAGAGAGCAACAACCAATGAGGTCAACAGGAGTAACGATTTCATATTTGTCCTTAATCAATTTAAAAATTGAGGGGTAGTTGATGGGTGGTCGCGAAGGTGCTGAAAATGCACCGATCAAGCGACAGGTTCAGGCCAGTGCAGAGACCGCAGCCCCATAGGCCTAGCCGGAAATTGTAGCCCAATAAGGGACATCCCTTAGGGATGTTTGCTCAAAATCCGATAGAGATAAGTGGCGTATTGATTTTTAATTCGTACGATTCAGAGCATCATTGAGCAGCATGCCACCAAGATTTTCGCCCTGAGTTTCTGGGCAGCAAGAATATTCAGGTGAATCGAGGTTCAATCAATTTTTGCAAATCTAACAACATACAATTGCTGCATTGTGAAGCATATCCTGAACATTTCTTGTTACCTTTTTGTTCCCTTGGACAACCTCCCCTCTCTACGCGATCGGATTCATCTTCGCGCGCAAGAGTTGAGTTTGCTTGGCACGGTCTTGCTGGCTGAGGAAGGGGTCAACGTCTTTCTCGCGGGCCCCCACGAGTCTGTGCGAGCCATGGTCGCATGGCTGCGCCAAGACCCCCTACTGCAATCCATTGAGCCCAAAGAAAGCGAGTCTAATATTGTGCCCTTCGCTAAACTGCGGGTAAAAATCAAGCGCGAGATCATTCGCATGAATCATCCTACTATTCAACCCTATAGCCAGCGCGCACCGTCTGTTTCTTCCGGTACCTTAGCTCGCTGGCTACGCAGCGGTGTTGATGACGAAGGCCGCCCGATCGTCATGCTTGACACGCGTAACGCATTTGAGGTGGATGTTGGTCGCTTCCGTGGAGCGATTGACTGGAGGCTCAACAAGTTCAGCGAATTCACCGAGGCGGTTCGGTTACATCGGGATGAATTTCATGGAAAAACTGTTGTGAGTTACTGCACCGGCGGGATTCGTTGCGAAAAAGCCGCCCTCTTTATGGCCAAAGCGGGCATTGAAAAGGTACTGCAACTTGAAGGTGGCATTCTGAAATACTTTGAGGAAGTGGGAACGGAACATTATGAAGGCCAGTGTTTTGTTTTTGATGAGCGCAGCGCGCTCGACCCCAGCCTTCAAGCACAAAACGACATGAACTGAAATGCGACGCAGAGGCGGATTCAATCAGGGCTGATTTTTTGGAATCAGCAGATCCACTCAAGGCTATCTTCAAGAAATGTAAAAATCATACGCCATTGAGTTGGCCCCATGAAGTGTTGGCTCTGCCGGATGCCCTCATGAGTGCGCTGGCGCCTTTTCGAAAAGTCTTTGTCAATCATCAAATGATCTCTTGAGGAAATCTCCGGTATTGCAAATGCTCGCCATGGCATTTTTTATACAGCGAGGAATGAAGCCAGATTTTTAGCGTAACGCGTGGCAATGCCGCGCCATCCCTTGAGGTGCAAAAAAGCATTCTCGACTGGGTGACGCTGGCGGTAGAGGGGCTTGTCATGGTCGCGTGGCTCCTTGCGATTCTTGCGTGGCGGTATTTGCGCTTGCATGCCTTGGCTCCGGGCCTGTCGAATGATGGCGTCACTGTCACAGCCTTTGTCGGCAATCAGAGGCTCGGCATCAATACCCTCAATCAGGCTTGCAGCCTCAGCGCAATCCGCCCGGGTACCTTCCGTAGCAATAATTCGGACCGGCATACCAAACGCATCCACGGCCAAATGTAGCTTCGTGTTGAGCCCCCTTTGGTGCGACTCATTCCTTGGTTTTCTCCTCATGAGCCACACCGCCCCACTGCCCGGTCCGACCCGGAAGTAGTGGCTTCAGCAGAGCCCAGTCTTTGTCTGAAATATCGTGGCGTCGGTGGGCAGGTGTC
>JBKDQE010000012.1:0-2415 GCA_046342195.1 Burkholderiales bacterium | reverse complement strand
CTTCGCGACCACTGCGCTCGACTGGCCAGCCTTGACCTGCCTGATCGCCTCCAATTTGTACTCCAGGGTGTACTTGCCCCTGACCAGCTTGTTAACCATTTCTTTGCTCCTTTCCAGTATTTTGGTCTTGAGCTAAGAACTTCACTTTTCGGGGGCAACCTCATTTTCCTCAAGATACATCTTCTTGAGCCGCCGGTTCTCGTCTTCCAGATCTTTCATGCGCGCCATCATGGACACATCCATGCCGCCGTATTTGGCCCGCCACTTGTAAAACGTCGCTGTGTTGATGCCTAGCTCCCGGCAAATATCGGGCACAGCAAACCCCGCTTCAACGCGCTTGACCGCATCCATGATCTGGCTGTCGGTGAACTTTGACCTCCTCATGTAGAACCTCTTCCTTTGGAAAAAGTTCTACTTCTCGCGCCTTTGGTTCTAGGGGGCGATTACCGTGTCATTTGGCTTTGCGTAAAAGATTCAATCCTCTATCATAGGGCATTCTTGTGACGACAGAATCTAGCATGGTCGTGTACGCAAAACCCGTACACTGAACATTCTTTCTTGTTCAGGATTTTGACTTGACCACCCTACACCCCATTGACCTGGCTCTTCAAGGCGGAGGTTCCCACGGCGCCTTCACTTGGGGTGCCTTGGACCGTATTTTGGAAGATGAGTCATTGTCATTCAGTGCCATTTCAGGAACCAGTGCCGGCGCTTTGAATGCCGCCGTGATGCTGACAGGCCTGGCCCGAAGGGGGCGATCGGGCGCCAGGTCAGCATTGGCAGAATTTTGGAGCGAGATCAGCCACTCAGGCAGCATTTTCAGACCTTTCTCAGGGTCGCCTCAGGCTACGGCGAATAATCCTTTCGGTATGGAAAACTTGCCTGGCTACCAGTGGATTGGGTCGCTGTTCAGGTCATTCAGCCCTTATGAGTTTAATCCTCTCAATCTCAATCCCCTTCGGGATGTGGTGCGGCGCCACATTGATCCAGAGGCCATTCATCGCTGCGAGGTTACCTTGTTTATCACAGCTACCAGTGTCAGGACCGGGCAGGCCCGGGTATTTTCCGGCTCTGATGTGACGCTGGATTCATTGATGGCCTCAGCATGCTTGCCGTTTTTGTTTCAGGCGGTTGAAATCAATGGAGAGCCATTTTGGGACGGTGGTTACACCGGGAATCCAGCGATCTTTCCGTTAATTTATGACAGCTCATCACTCGATGTGTTGCTGGTTCGAATTAACCCCCTGAACAGAGAAGGCACCCCCAGCCGAAGTATGGATATCATTGATAGAGTCAGTGAAATCACTTTCAATGCCAGCCTTATTTCCGAAATGCGAGCGATTAATTTTGTATCCCGACTACTGAAAGAAAAAAAGCTTGATCGTCAAAGTTACAAAGATTTGCGTCTACACATGATCTCTGACGATACGGGGTTGCTGCCTTTCAATGCCAGCAGCAAGTTCAATACCGACCGTGCATTCCTGAATCAGTTGTTTGATCTGGGAAGGTCTGCAAGTGAGCAGTGGCTGTTGAAAAATCGAAAGTGGGTTGGGGTGAAATCATCTCTCAATTTAGAAGCCACATTTCTGCAAACCAAGCCCAAAAACAATAAATAGGACTTACGCAAAATAGCCACTCCATTCCGCATTGCGAAAAATCTCGCAATTTTTCGAAAGCAAAAATTACGTAAGTTGTTGATTTTGATAGAATTTAATAATACTTAAAAGTTTCTTTTGCGTAAGTCCTAATAAATCGAAAACTTAGATGCTCTCGTCACGAGATTCGGAGCCAAAGGGCGAGACAACGAATCTGTGCGGCAGCGAGGAATGAAGCCAGATTTTTGGCGTAACGCGTGCCAATGCCGCGCCATCCCTTGAGGTGCAAAAAAGCATTCTCGACTGGGTGGCGCTGGCGGTAGAGGGGCTTGTCATAGTCGCGTGGCTCCTTGCGATTCTTGCGTGGCGGGATTTGCGCTTGCATGCCTTGGCTCCGGGCTTGTCGGATGATGGCGTCACTGTCACAGCCTTTGTCGGCAATCAGAGGCTCGGCATCAATACCCTCAATCAGGCTTGCAGCCTCAGCGCAATCCGCCCGGGTACCTTCCATAGCAATAATTCGGACCGGCATACCAAACGCATCCACGGCCAAATGTAGCTTCGTGTTGATCCCCCTTTGGTGCGACTCATTCCCTGGTTTTCTCCCCGCGCACCCGCTGCGTGCGGGTGAACCTTGCAGTGACTGGCGTCGATCATCAGCCATTCATAATCCGGCTCATCAATCAATCGCTCAAGCAAAAATTCCCACACACCCTTGTCGCGCCAGCGACAAAATCGCCGATGCGTATTCTTCCAGTCGCCATAGTCTGGAGGCAAATTGCGCCATGGCGAGCCTGTGCGCAAAATCCAGAACACTGCA
>JBKDQE010000011.1:0-3644 GCA_046342195.1 Burkholderiales bacterium | reverse complement strand
ATGCTCATGCTGGTCTGCAAAATATGTTTGCGTGTAGTTTGTTTGCGTCGAAATCAAAAATTGACAATAATCTCTTCGGGTCGGCTTCATGCTTTTTAAAATAAATCGCTTCGGATCGAAAATTATGCAATAATTCGCGGGTATCAATGAATAATATTAATAATGGTTTGCGTAATTCCTGATATTATTAAATTTTATGCAAATTAAAAACTTACGTAATTTTTGCTTTCGAAGAATTGCAAGATTTTTGGCAATGCGGAATGAAGTGGCTGTTTTGCGTAAGTCCTATAGATCAATTACTTGCAGGGCTTTGTGTCGAACTCCGGTTGCCAGGCTCTACCGCAAGGGCAATACGACAAGCGAGCTGCGCTACATGGGCCACAGGTTGAGTAACAACCGCCATGGCTTGATTGCCAGCGCGGTGGGATCGAACAAGATTTTGGCTGGGCCAAAGTGGTGGGCCACATGGCCTAGGTGATGGTACGGGGGCTGGAGAAAGTCGATCAGATGTTTGTGCTGACGATGACCGCCTACAACCTCATGCGCATGCGCACCTTGGGGTAAATCCGTCTGCAGGGGGCGTGAGGAGCAGGAAAGGCCCCGAAATGGGCTCACAAGCGCGCCAAAGGGAGCAAAAAACGAAGACAATATCAGAATGCGAAAAAATCCGAAAAATCAATAGGACTTACGCAAAAGAAACTTTTAAACATTATTAAATTCTATTGAAATCAACAACTTACGTAATTTTTGCTTTCGAGAAATTGCAAGATTTTTCGCGATGCAGAATGAGGTGGCTGTTTTGCGTAAGTCCTAATAAAAACCAAGCGGGGCGAGATTCCCCTCGCGCATGAGGTATTTCAGCAGCCTGTTAAGAGGTTAATTTATGACGTATTGTTTAATTGGAGGGAGCGGATTTATTGGCTCCCGACTTGCCGACCGACTGCGCAGTACCGGAAAAGATTTTTATATTTTTGACAAGAATCAAAGTGCATATCATTCAAATATGGTCATTATTGGAGATGTGCGCGATCTGGATCGCATGCGTTCATCAATTAAGCCGGAGTCAATAATAATTCATCTTGCTGCAGAGCATCGCGATGACGTTAGACCTGCATCTTTGTATGATGAAGTAAATGTCGGCGGGGCAAAAAATATTTGTCAAATTGCTCGAGAAAAAAATATAAATACAATTGTCTTTACTAGCTCGGTTGCAGTTTACGGATTCGCTCAAGTTGGTGCTGACGAAAATAGTGAAATTGCGCCATTTAATGATTACGGACGAACCAAATACGAAGCTGAAAAAATATTAAGGGCATGGCAGAATGAATCGCCTAACGAGCGAACATTAGTTATTATTCGTCCGACGGTTGTTTTTGGTGAGCAAAATCGCGGCAATGTTTTTAATTTACTTCAGCAGATAGCGTCAGGTAAATTCATCATGGTGGGCCATGGGGAAAATAGAAAGTCTATGGCTTACGTTGAAAACGTAGCGGCATTCATCGAATTTTCTTCTGAATTCAAGCCGGGAACTTATGTTTATAATTTTATTGACAAGCCTGATTTCACAATGAATCAGCTGGTCAGTAGTGTGCAGCAGATTCTTGGCCGACAGAATAATAGTAAATTTAGATTTCCCTATGCTCTAGGTTATATAATTGGAAAATTATTTGACTTGGTTGCGGCAATTACGGGCAAGAGGTTAATGATCAGTTCAATACGTGTAAAAAAATTCTGCTCAAATTCTGTTTACAATACTAGCATTGGTTCGACTGGTTTTGTGGCACCCATTCCCCTCGAGCAGGCGTTAAAAAAAACTATTGAACATGAATTTATTAAGAAAAATGATAACAAGCCCCTGTATTTCACGGAGTAAATAATCCAGACGATGATGGTTGGATGGTTGTTAGTATTAATGCTTAGTTTTACCGAAGTTCGACAGCAGCGAGCCTTTTTTCGTGATTTCGGCGAGATCTCTTCGTTGCAAATCAACGGCTTACGCCGATTTTTGACTCCAAATTGAAAAATAGCTGTAGTGGCACGTTTTATACTCTGGGTAGTTGCATGTTAAGCATTCTCCCGCTACCATGCCCCCATGTTTGTCAAAGTCACCCAATCTGGCGGGCGCCGTTACGCTCAACTCGTGGAGTCGTTCCGCAACGAGCAGGGCCAGCCCCGTCAGCGCACCATCTGCACCCTCGGCCGGCTTGAGCCAGACGGTGCCGTCGACACCCTCATTGACTCGTTGAGTCGCGCCCAAGGGCGCGATTCTCAAACCAGAGTCAACCCACTCGATGAGTTGCGCTTCATGGACTCGCGCAATGCGGGGGATGTCTGGGCTGTGGCTCAGCTTTGGCGCAGCCTGGGCCTGGACGACCTTGCTCACGCATGGCGTGGCTCGCGGGTTGAGCTCGACGTGCTGGCCTGCCTGCGCAGCATGGTCTTCAATCGCCTGTGTGACCCGAGCAGCAAACTCGGCGTGCTGCGTTGGTTAGACTCCGTGGCCTGGCCTGCCAACTTCGGCTTTGACGATGCCCCGCCCTCGCACCAACATTTGCTGCGCGCCATGGACGTGCTCGATGAGCACAGCGCAGCGCTTGGCCAGCGCATGGCCGCGCTGATGTGCCCGCTGATTGACCAAGATCTCTCAGTTGTTTTTTATGACCTCACCACGGTGGAGATTGCCGGTGAGGCTGTGGTGGCCAACGATGTACGTCTCAAGGGCCGCAGCAAGTCGGGTCTGATTGAGCGCCAATTCATGCTCTCTTTGGTGCAAACCGCTGAGGGTCTGCCCATTGCACATGAGGTTCACCCAGGCAACACGGCCGATGCCAAGACCTTGCTGCCCATGATCACCGAACTGCTGGCGCGCTATCCGCTCAAGCGCGTGGTGCTGATTGCCGACCGCGGCCTGCTCAATGTCGGCAACCTGGAGCAACTCGCCCAATTACAGGAAGCCTTGCGCGCACAAAAACGTGACATCACCCTGGAGTACATCTTGGCCGTGCCTGCGGCACGCTATGGTGACTTTGCTGATGCCCTGGGCACCTTGGCGGCGGCGCAAACCCAGGATCAAGCTTGGGTGGGCGAGACCACCTGGGCCGACCCGGATGAGCCCGATGCACCCACTCGACGCTTGGTGGTGGCGCATGACCCCGAATCGGCTGCGCGACGCTCGCAACAACGCCAAGCCACTCTTGACGAGCTGATCCAACAGGGGCAGCAATGGAGCAGCAAGCTCGACCAACAAGATGCCGGCCAACGTGGCCTTGGCAAGCCACTGTCAGATTCAGGCGCCAAGGCGCGCTTCTATCACGCGGTCAAGGAGGCCAGCCTGGCCCATGTGCTCAAGGTGGACCTCAAGGCCGACGCCTTCACCTATAGCTTGGACGAAGACCGGCTGCGCTACCTGGAGCTGCTTGATGGCAAGCTCCTTCTGGTGACCAACACCCTTGAGCCGGCCGAGCAAGTCGTTCAACGCTACAAGTCCTTGGCCGATATCGAGCGGGGTTTCCGTGTGCTCAAGTCCGATATCGAAATCGGCCCTGTTTATCACCGGCTCCCCAAGCGCATCCGCGCACATTCGCTGGTGTGCTTTATCGCCTTGGTGATCTACCGCGTCATGCGTATGCGTTTGAAAGCCAGCC
>JBKDQE010000010.1:0-52372 GCA_046342195.1 Burkholderiales bacterium | reverse complement strand
GGGGGGGGGGGGGGGGGGGGGGGGGGGGGGGGGGGGGGGGGGGGGGGGGGGGGGGGGGTGGATAATACCATCAATTTCAGGGTTCTCGGCGTCGCTGCGGCCCCGCCCAACTTTGCGGCCCAGAGCGGGAAGTGATGACAGAGTCAATGGGTGGCAAAGTGAGGAAAAACATGCCATGGTACACCCCGGCCAGCGGTCAAGAAGGCCACCAGCAGGCCTTTTCTGAGGCGGCAACCCAGTTTTCCCTAGGCATCCAATGCCTGTTTTGGATTGTGTCTTCATGGTGCTTTGTGGGTTCAGGGCTCAGGTTGCATTGTTCAGCGTTTTCTTAGAACAGCTCAGCCGGATTGCCTGCCCAGCCAGAGGCTTCAGGGATGCGTTCACCTTTCATGATCAGAGTCATGGGGCCCAGTTGGGCGCCATACAGCACAATCGAGCGGGGCCCGATATTGACCTTTTGACCGATATGCACATGGTCGATCTTCATGATCCGATCTTCAAAAAGATGTGTCTGTGGGCAGACCAAGGCATTGATTTCAGAGTCATCACCAATGCTCACACAGTCAAATTCAGTGATGTCGGTGGTGTCCATATAGACGCCTCGGCCTATTCGGCAACCCAGCAGATTGAAAGCCAAGGGCAGCCAAGGGGTACCGCGAAGGTAACGCATGAAGTTTGGAACCACCAGGCCTTCGTACATGTTGGTGGCCGCCTCTGATAACCAGACAAATGGAGTCCACATGGGGGTGGCACGCTGAGTGTAGCGACCAATCAACACCCACTTGAACAAGGCCACGAAAACAAAACAGGCCCCACCAAAAAGCATGCCATCAAGGGCCAATTGGGCCGCCACATCCCACCACCGCTCTGAGGATGCCGCTGGCATAGCTGACAAGACAATGCCATAACCCGCAGAAATGACCAAGGCATGGGGGGCGACGATCCGGAACGCTTCAATCAGGCCCCGCCCCAGACGTCGATAGAAGGAAGGGCGGAATGTCAGTGACTCTGGGTAGCCTTGGAGGGTTTCGCGGGCGGGAAGACGGATGGGTGGAGAGCCGAGCCAAGTGTCGCCGCTTTGAACTTTGCCCTGTTCAGGGGGCCTGGACATGACCCCGATGAGTACGTTTTCAGGCAGGCGGGTGCCATCAGGAATATAGGCCCCATTGCCGACGAAGCTTCGGTTGCCAATATGGGTGGGTTGAAGTGTCAACCAACCCCCATCAATGGCCTCATCACCAAGCGCACGGCATCTGCAATGAAGGCGCCCTCCCCGAGGGTCAGCATGTCAGGGACCAGGCCCAGTGCGGTTGAAATTTCGGTGTCACGACCCACCTTGGCCCCCAGGAGCCGATACCAAAATGGAGAATACACCGTCGCATAGACACCATGCAGGACATGAAGGCTGGCTTCCTGGATCTGGTTCACAAACCACTTGCCACAATAAAAAAGGCTGTGAATCGGCCAGGTTCCGGGCCTCATGCGGGGAACAATGCTCCAGCGGATAGCCGCCGAAAGCAAAGCCGTGCAAACGGTCATGAGAGCCGCTGCCGGCAGGGCGAGTACAAAATACTGCAGGAGCTGCACCACCGTGGAATCATTTTCCTCCAACCAGGGCCAGAGGGCAGGATCGTCCAGTTGATCGATCAGCATGAAGGTGGGGAAAACAGGCAAAAAGAACAATGTGGCCACCAAGAGTGCCCCAAAAACAAAAAAAAGGGCCTCGCCAAAGAGCTGCCAGCGCCCAACTGGGGGTCGTGGAGGCAGGGAAGCAGGATCAAAAGCACCCACATCACGCAGTGGCGAGCCGCTGCAAATTCGCCGGGGAGGCACCTGCTGGCCGTCACGCAAGGCTGATTGAGCCTCCAGGTGCCCCCACTCTCCAATTTTTGTGTGGCCTTCGATCACAGCATAAGAACCTACATTGGCTTGGGAGGCGATTTCTACCCGGCCCAGGTAGAGCTCTCCCTGAAAAACCCGGGCATTCTCGATGTTGACCGCATTACCAATGGAAACGCCATCACCCACAGACAAGAGATCATGGGCGCGCAAAGTGATGGAGCCAATATGAGTGTCCTGGCCTATTTTGGCACCGAGGCTGCGCAGCCATCAGGCATGCAAAGAAGAACCACTGATGAAATAAACCGGTGCCGCTTCGATCAGGCGATCAGAAAGCCACCACCGAAAGTAAGTGAGGCCCCAAAGAGGATAGCGCCCTGGCTTCAACCGCCCGGCAATCAGCCACTTGCCAACAATGGCGATGCCAAATTCAAGCACAGTGACCAATAAAAACACCAGCACCGAGAGGGTGATGGCATAGAAAATCGAGTCACCGGGGTTGCCCGTCAAGAAATGATAGGTAAAAAACGGAGCAAGCCATTGCGCCATGCGCAGGGCAATCAGTGGGGGCAGCATCGCTGCCTGAGCCAAGCCGCAGCGCCACCGGCGCCAAACGCCAGGCACAGGCTGATCTTGGAGGCTCAATGAGGGCCGGTTGTCGGGTTCGGATGATTGCAAAGCGGCAGCAATGGCTTGTATGGTGCGGTGTTGATAAACATCACGCACCGTGGCGTGGGCCAGGCCCGGAACTTGTCGCAATGCCGAAACCCATCGGGCGGCCAGCAAGGAGTGTCCACCCAAATCAGAGAAAAAATCAAAGTCACGCTGAATGATCTGCCCGGAAAACAAGGGGGCAAGGGCCTTCAAGAGGGCTGCCTCCGTGGGCGTTTCAGGCCCCTCCGAAGCCTCTGCGAGCGGACAGGCTTCGAGCGGTCGGGCTTTCAGGGCCTTGCGATCAATTTTGCCGGAGGTCAAGCGGGGCATCTCTGACAAAATCTCGAAGCGTCCGGGCACCATGTAGGGCTGCAAGCGTTCCGACAGTGCCGCCCGAAGCAAGCGAACCTGGCAAAAGTGGCAAATGCTGCCTTGCTGAATGCAAATACCTTTGGGCTTTCCGGTTGAGCCCGAGGTGTAGATAACGTAGGCGGGATGATGCGGCATGGCCCCTTGGCGGCGCCGTAATACCTCTGACTCTGTAGCAGGTTCAAGCAATTGCTCAGCCAGCCAAATGGATATAGAGAGGCCATTCAGGCGAGGCAAGTGGGCTGAGCTGCTCACTATGCCAAAAGCACTGGCATCGTTCAGGCAGGTTTTGATGCGATCCGGGGGGGTTTCTGAATCCAAGGGAAGCCAGCCTGCACCGGTCTTGGCAATGGCGAGTTGCATCACCAAAAGTTCAACCCCCCGGGGTAAGCACAAACCCACCAAATGCCCTGGCCGAACACCTGATTGAATCAGGCGAGAGGCTGCCCAATCAGCCAAATTGTTCAGCTGGGCATAGGTGACCCCGCGATCTCCCGCCCGCAAGGCCACTTTTTCAGGGCAACGATCTGCGCTCGCTTCAAACAAATCAGCCAACACCTCGGCTCGAATGAATTCTGGATGCACTGGCCCTTGAAGCAGCCCCAGAGAAATCGATTCAGCCGGATGGGCCAGAGATTTAAAATTTGTTGTGGACATCGGTTCACTGATAAAACAGATTGGCGAGAGTGCTGGTGAATGCAGAGGGGCTCGTCGCGAGGGGTTTTGCAGAGGTTCTTCAGATTTTGCGTCAGCCCTAAATGAGTTATGGTTCCAGATTTTTTATGACACAGTAAAAATAAATGCAATTTCAATCGTGTGCGGCCTGGCGAAGCGTTTCAACCACGGGCCGGCGCAACACCTCCCGCAGGCCCCACCAGCCTGCGCCAAGAGCCAGCACAGCGCCCCCCAAAGCCCCCAGCAAGGGAACCCAAGGTGACGGAGCCCAGACGAAATCGAAGACCCAGCGCGCCAGCGCCCAGCCAATGATCATTGCCGCCGTACTGGCCAAAACTCCGGCGAGAGCACCCACCCCCAGCAATTCAGTTCGCTGCACCTGAGCCAGCAAGCCAGATCCGGCACCCAAGGCGCGCATCACGGCAAACTCACGCACTCTGGCTTCCCGCGAGGCTGTTACAGTGGCAAACAAGACCAACAAGCCCGCAGCCAAAGTAAAACCAAACAAAAATTCGACAGCCCGAATCACCTGTCCTAAAACAGATTGAATTTGAGCCACCGAGGCAGAGGTATCCACATTGGTGATGTTAGGAAATGCCCGACTGAGCTGATTGTCAAAGCCCGGCAGGGCAGGGGCCCGGAATGCCGCGATGTAACTGGGCGTGGCTTGGGGCCAATCAGACACAGGCAGCATGACAAAAAAATTCACCCGCATGGAGCTCCAATTGACCTTTCGGAGGCTGGTAATTTTTCCTTCAATGATCTGCGAGGCCATATCAAAACGGAGGGTGTCTCCGTAGTTCAACCCCAATGCTTTGGCCAAACCTTCTTCCACGCTCCATGCGCCGGGTTCTTCCGCTTGCCAAGCCCCTGCAAGCACCTGGTTTCCTGAGGGAAGTTGGGCGCTATAGCTCAGATTGAATTCGCGCTCTACAAGACTTTTGGCGCGCTCGCTGGAGTACTGGTCGGCGCTGACGGGGCGCTGATTCACCGCCAGAAGTCGGGCGCGCACCATCGGATACCAATCAAATTGTGTGATACCTGCTTGTTGTAAATGAGCTTGAAAGGCTTGCGTCTGATCAGGTTGAATATTGATCACAAATCGGTTGGGGGCATCAGGGGGAGTGGCTTGTTGCCAGCTTTGAATCAGATCCGTTCGCAACAAAACAAGCAGCACCAAAGCCAGCAAGCCCAAGCTGAGCGCGCATACTTGCAAAATAGTGAATGCCGGCCTTGCGGCCATTTGTCGGGTTGCAAGCAACAACCATCGGGGGGCACGCGCCTTTTGAACAAGCCGCCGCAGCAGCATCAGGGCAAGCCAAGCACACAGAGCAAACCCAAGCAGGGCCATCACCACGCCACCAATGGCCACCCCGGCCAACAGCGTGTCATTGGCCACTACCCACAACAGCGTCACAAAGCTGCATAGCGCCGCCAGCAAGACCATCAGCGAGGCGGCCTTGGGGCGGCCAAGCTCACGTCGGATGACCCGAAGCGCAGGTACACGCGCCAATTGAACCACCGGAGGAAGACCAAAGCCGGCCAGCAGCGTCAGCCCCACACCCATTCCAAAGGCCGCGGGCCAGAGACCGGGCTCAGGCAGTTGAGTGGTCAGCAAGGCGGCCAGCAACACCACAAACACATCATGAATCACAAAACCCAGCAGAACGCCTAAAGCACTCGATGCCGCCCCAACCAGCCCAAATTCAATGGCATATTGGGCGGCGATGCGACGATGCGACTGGCCGAGCACCCGCAAGATGGCGCAATCATCGAGGTGTCGCAGGGCAAAGTCTCGCGAGGCAATTGCCACCGCCACCGCCGCCAGCAACGCCGCCAGCAACGCCACCAGATTCAAAAATTGACTCGCCCGATCCAGCGTCTGGCGCATTTCGGGGCGCCCGGTGTCGAACACTTCGACTTGAACATTTCTGAGCTGTTGTCGCTCTATCTCGGCCTGAGCCCAGGCCTGGTAGCTTTTGGCCAGTTGATCATTCTTTGCGGGCGAAGCCACCGCCAATCGGTATCGCACCCGACTGGCTGGCTGAATCAGTTGGGTGGCGGGAAGATCCGACAAATTCATCATCACGCGAGGTGAGAAATTCAAAAAGCCAGCCCCTCGGTCAGGCTCGTTTTGAATGATTTTTTCGATTGAGAAAGAAGCATCACCTAATAAAAGCCTGTCACCCACTTGCAGGCTCAGGGCCTCCAGCACCCCAGGATCCACCCACACATATCCAGGCTGAGGCCCTTGAGCCCGCGTTTCCTCTGCGAGCCCCTGCCCCGGGCTCAAGCGCAGAGCACCCCGAAGCGGATAACCCTCACCCACCGCTTTGATGGCCACAAGCCGGGAAGCGGCACCCCGCTCATCGGGGGCGCGGGCCATGCTAGGGAAACTCATTGTCCGCGCCACTTGCAGGCCTTGCGCCACCGCTTGGTTTGAAAAATCATCGGGCAGGGCTTGGTCACTCACCAAGACCACATCGCCGCCAAGAAACTGGCGCGCATCGCGAGCCAAGCCTCTCTGCAATCGATCAGAAAAAAAACTCACTGCCGTCAGGGCTGCCACAGCCAGACAAACCGCCAAAGCCAAAAGACGCAACTCACCCGCGCGCCAATCACGGGCCAATTGACGCAAGCAGCGCACCACGAAGAAAGAAAGGTTTTTCATCCCGCTAAAATAGCCTAAAACCCCGCCTTTTCCTTAAGGAATTTTTCTGAGCAGGGAATAAAAAAAACCATCGCCGGGTGAGCTCAATTGATGCTGCGTATCGGGCAGGCCGGGCAACAAGTGGCCCAGCGCCGGGTGGCAGGGCTGCGCCTCGGGGGTATGGCTCAAAAAGTCATGGATCACATCCTGCCCTTCGGCCTTGAAAACCGAGCAAGTGGCATATAACAAAAGGCCCTCTGGTTTGAGCAAGGGCCAGAGTTGGTGCAGTAATTCGCGTTGAGTTTTTTGCAGCGCTGGAATATCCTCCGGTCGACGTAGCCAGCGAATGTCGGGGTGCCGCCGCACAATGCCAGAGGCGCTGCAGGGGGCATCGAGTAAAATAGCATCAAAGCATTGGCCATCCCACCAGGCATGGGGGTCGCTCGCATCGGCAGCCAGGGTGTGCGCCTTCAAGTGCAGTCGTGCCAAGGTTTCATTGACCTTCTCAAGACGTTCCGGGTCACGGTCGAGCGCCCACAGGTCAAGCTTGGCCAGCTCCAGCAGGTGCGCGGTTTTGCCTCCGGGCGCCGCACAGGCATCCAAAACCCTGGGCCTTGGTGACCGGGCCCCCAGTAATTCCAACAGCAGCGGCGCAGCCCACTGAGCAGCCAAGTCTTGCACCGAAACCTGCCCTTCTGCAAACCCGGGCAGGCGTTGAACTGGCACTGCACGATCCAACAACACGGCCTGAGCCAAGTGGGGGTGATTCAAAGTCGATCCCTTCAGCCCTGCTGCTGCCAACTTCCCGACATAATCAGAAGCAGAGCCCCACCGGGCATTCACCCGCAGCACCATGGGGGCCTGCTGGTTATTGGCGCGCACAATATGTTCCCATGCCTCCGGCCAATCTTGACGTAGCCGGTCAATCCACCAAGCGGGGTGCCCGGTGTGAACCACCTGATCTGCGCCAAGGTGCGGCACCAGGCTCTCACGCTCACGTACAAAGCGGCGCAGCACCGCATTGGCAAATGGGGCACTGCGGGCGTCGATTTTTTTGATCGCTGTCACCGTTTGATTGACCAGCGTGTGATCTTCATATGAAGCTGCATCAGCCCCTTCACCGGGCCACAGCAGGGCAAGCGCACAAAGCAGTAAAGCCTCGACTTCAGCTCGGGGTGGTCGAGGCGCCAAAGCCTGGCGTGCAGCTTGGGCGCCGGCAAGGCGCCTCAAAACCGCAAAACTCAGGGATTGCACTCCAGGCCGCAGGCCTGCAGGGCAGCGGGCCAAAGCGTCTGTCAATGAGCGACCCTGACGCACCAATTGAACCGCTTGAGCGGTATGATGCAGTTGGGTCGAGAGGGCGGGAGGGAGGGAGTCAGTTTTATTCACCCTGTCAGTCTACGCCCTGGCGCCTGTCGGACTATCGCTGGCGTGAGAGCAAAGGCTTGCCTGCGCACAAGATATCAGGCAATGTGCGCCCTATCGGTGATCACTGGGCGATAGAAAGTGGGCGATACCCTGGCATCGGCTTGATGAATCAATGGTTTCTATCGACCACGGGGAATAAAGAGTGGGCGATAGACCCGCTCACCATGAGGAGGGGGAACGCATGACACCAGAAACCAAAGCACGCCTGCAGATCGACCAGAAACTGGAGCAAGCGGGCTGGGTCATTCAGGACATGAAGCACCTCAATCTCGGTGCTGCGGTCGGCGTGGCAGTGCGCGAATACCCCACCGACACCGGCCCGGCGGATTACGTGCTGTTCGTCAACCGCAATGCTGTAGGTGTCATCGAAGCCAAGAAAGACTGCGCGGGCGAAAACATCACTGTCGTTGAAGATCAGACTCAGCGTTACGCCACTGCCAACCTCAAATGGCGCAAGGACAACACACCGCTGCGCTTTCTGTTCGAGGCCACCGGCCAGATCATTCGCTATACTGACAACGCCGATCCCGCGCCACGTTCGCGCGAAATTTTCCACTTCTTCAAGCCGGAGACGCTGGCGGCATGGTTGGCGCAAACCGAAACTCTGCGTCGCCGTTTGGCAGAGCAAATGCCTGCGCTCCCCGAGCGCAATCTGCGCGATTGCCAGATCAGCGCTGTCACCGGGCTTGAAAAGTCGTTGGCGCTGAACAAGCCGCGAGCTCTAGTACACATGGCTACCGGCGCGGGCAAAACCTTTACCGCTATTACCTCGGTTTACCGCCTGCTCAAGTTCGGCGGTGCCAAGCGCATATTGTTTTTGGTCGATACCCGAAACCTCGGCAAGCAAGCGCATCAGGAATTCATGGCTTACACGCCGCCGGATGATGGTCGCAAGTTCACCGAGCTGTACAACGTGCAGCGGCTGGTTTCATCCAATATCGACCCACATTCGCAGGTGTGTATCAGCACCATCCAGCGCATGTACTCCATCCTCTCCGGCAAACCTCTTGACGAATCCGCTGAGGATGTCTCGCTCAACGAAGTGCAGCAAACCACCAAGCAGGAAAAGTTTGTTCGCTACAACCCGGCCGTGCCGGTGGAAACCTTCGATTTCATCATCATCGATGAGTGCCACCGGAGTATTTACAACTTGTGGAAACAGGTGCTCGACTACTTCGATGCCAGCATGATCGGCCTCACCGCTACCCCCGACAAACGCACCTTCGGCTTCTTCAACGAAAACATCGTTGCCGAATACACCTATGAACAATCGGTGGCCGATGGCGTCAATGTTGGGTACGACGTGTACGAGATCGAAACTGAAATCACCCAGAAAGGCGCCGAACTGAAGGCCAAAGAGTGGGTGGATCATCGCGACCGCGCCACCCGTAAAAAACGCTGGGGCGAAACGGAAGAAGACATCACTTACTCGGGCAAGGAGCTGGACAAATCCGTGGTCAACGTGAGCCAGATCCGGCAGGTGATTCAGGCCATGAAAACGGCGGTGGAAACGCAGATATTCCCGGCGCGCAAGGAAACACCCAAGACCCTGATCTTTGCCAAAACCGACAGCCATGCCGATGACATCATCAACATCGTGCGTGAGGTGTATGGGCAGGGCAATGCGTTCTGCAAGAAGGTCACCTGCCGCGCCGAGGAAGATCCCGACAGCATCCTCAGCAGTTTTCGCAACGATTACCACCCGCGCATTGCCGTGACGGTGGACATGATCGCCACGGGCACCGATGTGAAGCCGCTGGAAGTGTTGCTGTTCATGCGCGATGTACGCAGCAAGGGCTATTACGAGCAGATGAAGGGGCGCGGTGTGCGCAGCCTGGATGGCGACAGCTTGAAGCGCGTTACCAACAGTGCCGATGGCGCCAAAACCCGCTTTGTGCTGATCGATGCTGTTGGCGTCGAAAAGTCCCTCAAAACCGAAAGCCGCCCACTCGAAAAGAAACCCGGCGTAGCGCTGAAGGACTTGCTACAAGGCGTGGCAATGGGCAGCCGCGACGACGACACCGTGCTCTCACTCGCCAACCGTCTGGTGCGTCTGGCTAAACAGCTCGACGACAAGGCGCAGGCGCGTATTGAGAAAATCAGTGGCGGCATTCCGGTGGGTGAACTTGGCAAAGGCCTGATTGCTGCGCTTGACCTCGATGCCATTGCGCAAGCCGCTCTGGCCACGGCCAAGGTCAAAGGTATTACGCGCTCTGAAGACACCCTGCTGCCAGAAGAAATTGAAGCCGCCCGCGCCGAGCGCGTCGCGGCGGCCTGCGCGCCTTTCGATAATCCTGATCTGCGCGATGAATTAGAGGCCGCCCGCCGTGAGCGTGAGCAACTCATCGACCACATCAATCTTGATGAGGTCACCTTCTCTGGTTTTAGTGATCAGGCTGAAGTGCAGGCCAAAGCCGTCATCCAGAATTTTGCCGACTACATCCGGCAGCACAAAGATGAAATCGCCGCGCTGGACTTTTTCTACCAGCAGCCCTACCAGCGCCGCGCACTCACCTTCGACATGATCGAAAACCTGCACGAGCATCTGAGCAAACCGCCGCTGATGCTCACCACTGAACGCCTGTGGAGTGCCTATGCCCGCGTGCAGGCCAGCGCCGTGAAAGGAACCGATCGGAAGCGCCAACTCACCGATCTGGTCTCACTGGTGCGTTTTGCATTGGGGCTGGATGGCGAACTCAAGCCCTTTGCCGACGAAGTGGATAAACGTTTTCAGGCCTGGATCTTCCGCCACAATGCCCAGCGCGGCACGGCCTTCACGCCCGCGCAGACGGAATGGTTGCGACTGATAAAGGATCACATCGCCAGCAGTTGCAGCATCAGCCGTGATGATTTTGATTATGCGGAATTGGCGGACAAGGGCGGCTTGCAGAAAGCCTGGGGCTTGTTTGGTAAGGAACTGGATACCTTGATGAATGAAATGAATGTGGAGTTGGTGGCGTGACAGCTATTGCAAATGGTTGGGAAGACGCCAACCTCGATGATATCTGTGAAGTTATTCGAGGAATTACCTTCCCGACAACAGAAAAGCGATTCCAGCCTGGCGCAGGGCTAATCGCCTGCCTACGCACTGCGAATGTTCAGGCAACGGTGGATTGGGACGACCTTTGGTTTGTGCCCAGACAGCATGTTAAGAACGATGATCAGCTTGTTGCCATTGATGACGTATTGATATCGACAGCAAATAGTTACGACCTTGTTGGCAAAGTCTCTCGTGTTACGCATACGAAGCATGTGTCGACCCTCGGGGCGTTTATCTCATTGCTTCGTGCTTACAAAGGTATTGATGCTGGATTTCTTTTTTACCAGATGTCTTCGGAGTTTGTGCAACGTTGTATACGCGAAATGTCGTCCACAACGACCAATATTTCAAATGTATCGGGCGCAAAGCTCAAGACTCTGCGGCTGAGTATCGCCCCCGCCGCCGAACAAACCCGTATCGTCGCCAAACTCGAAGAACTCCTCTCCGACCTTGATGCCGGCGTGGCTGAACTCAAGGCTGCGCAGAAGAAGCTCGCGCAATACCGCCAGTCTTTACTCAAAGCCGCCGTGGAAGGCGCGCTTACAGCCGACTGGCGAGCCGCTCGTGCTCCCCTCCCCCTTGGCGGGGGAGGGGCTGGGGGAGAGGGGGCTAACCCACTCAGGCAATCTGGTAGTGATGACCCAACGCCCCCTCTCCCCAACCCCTCTCCCGCGAGGGGAGAGGGGCTCAATACAGATGACCAGATCTGGCTTGCAAACCGAGCCCGCGAGTTGCGGCGTGATCAAACCCCCGACGAGCAAGCCCTGTGGCATCAACTGCGCGGCAAACGATTCGCCGGTTATAAATTCCGTCGGCAGCAAGTTTTGGGACGGTTCATTGTAGATTTTGTGTGCTTTGCCCAACGCGTGATTGTTGAACTCGACGGGGGGCAACATGCCACGGCTGCAGAGCGTGATCGGGCGCGGGATGAGTGGTTGGGCCAGCAGGGTTTCCGGGTGCTGCGGTTTTGGAATAACGAGTGGTCAGCGCAGCCAGAGGGGGTGCTGGAGGCGATATGGTTGGCGTTGCAGCAGGAGCCCCCTCTCCCCAACCCCTCTCCCGCGAGGGGAGAGGGGCTACACACTGCCGCATCGGATCACAGCCCATCAGTGGGACCGAAGGCTCCCCTCCCCCTTGACGGGGGAGGGGCTGGGGGAGAGGGTGAAACCGGCGCGCAACTGCTCGAACGCATCCTCACCGAACGCCGCGCCCGCTGGGAAGCCAAGCAGCTCGCCAAGTTCAAGGAACAAGGCAAATCCCCGCCCAAGGATTGGCAAAAAAAATACCCCGAGCCGGTGAAGCCGGATACCAGTGATTTGCCGGAATTGCCGGAGGGGTGGGTTTGGGCCAGTTTGGATATGCTCGGAGAAATTGCATCCGGCGTCGCCAAGGGCAGCAAAATTGGTGCTGACATCAAAGTCCGCGAGGTGCCTTATTTGCGCGTAGCCAATGTCCAGCGTGGCTTTTTGGATTTATCCGAAGTGAAGACCGTTTTGGCAACAGAACGCGACATTGCCGAATTGACGCTGAAGGATGGTGATGTGTTGTTCAACGAAGGGGGTGACCGCGACAAGCTGGGGCGTGGTTGGGTTTGGCGCGATGAGGTTGCAGACTGCATCCATCAAAACCATGTTTTTCGGATGCGCCCATACCTGCCAGAGGTACTGCCTGAGCTGATCTCGCATCATGGCAACACGTTTGGAAAAACGTGGTTCCAAAATGCAGGCAAGCAAACGACCAACCTCGCGTCAATTAATCTGACCATGTTGCGAATGTTCCCTGTTCCACTGGGGCCGGCAGAAGAACAGCGCGAGTTGCTGACACAACTGGACTTGCAGATCGAACAGATTGTTCAGCAAGAGCAGGCAGTTGAGCTTGCCCTCAAACAATCCACCGCCCAACGCCAAAACATCCTGCGCGCCGCCTTCTCCGGCCAACTGGTAGCGCAAGACCCCAACGACGAACCGGCGAGCGCGTTGCTTGAACGCATTCGCGCCGAACGGGTGCAGCGTGATGCGGTTAAAAAGCCGCGTGGACAGGGCAAAATCAATCAGGATCAGCCATGAAAATCGAATCGATTCGTTTGAAAAATTTCAAGGCATTTCGCGACGTGCACTTGAAAAACATTCCGTCCTTTCTGGTGGTGGTGGGTGCCAATGGGTCTGGAAAATCAACGTTGTTTGATGTGTTCGGTTTCTTGCACGACTGCCTCAAAGGCAATGTGCGGCAGGCGCTGGACAAGCGCGGTCGTTTTGCGGAAGTCCTCAGCCGTGGTTGCGATCCGGCCAAAGATTTGATCCAGATCGAACTGCAGTACCGCATGGAAATTAGTGGCGTAGAGCGGCTCGTGACTTATTCGCTGGAAATCGGCGAGCGCAGTGGCGCTCCGGTGGTGGTTAAGGAGTTGCTGCGCTACAAGCGTGGCCGCCATGGCAGCCCCTACCATTTCCTCAGTTTTGCCAATGGCGAAGGCTATGCCATCACCAACGAGGAAAACTTCAAAAAGGCCGACAAAGATCTGAACCGGGAAGATCAGCGAGTAACCCACGATACCCTCGCGATCAAAGGCCTTGGCCAGTTCGAGCGTTTCAAGGCTGCTAACGCCTTTCGCCGATTGATCGAGAACTGGCATGTTTCCGACTTTCATATCAGCGCGGCGCGTGGGCGCAAAGAAGCGGCTGGTGAGACAGAACACCTGTCGGAGTCGGGTGACAACCTGCCTTTGGTGGCGCGTTATCTGCACGAGCAACATGCCAGTGTGTTCAAGAACATCTTGGCCACCATGGCCCGACGCGTGCCCGGTGTGTCGTCGGTGGAGCCGAAGTTGATGGATGATGGCTACCTGACGCTGCGCTTTCAGGACGGTTCGTTCAAAACCCCTTTTCTGGATCGCTACGTCTCCGACGGTACGATCAAGATGTTTGCCTATCTGGTGCTGCTGCATGACCCCAGACCGCACCCATTGCTGTGCGTGGAAGAGCCCGAGAACCAGCTTTACCCACAATTGATGGCAGAACTGGCCGAAGAATTCCGCAGTTACGCCAAGCGGGGTGGGCAGGTTTTTGTGACCACGCATTCCCCCGACTTTTTGAATGCGCTGGAATTGGATGAGGTTTGCTGGCTGGTCAAAAGCCAGGGTTGCACGACCATTCATCGGGCCAAAGACAACGCACAAATTGCCGCCTATGTTGCCGAGGGTGACCAGCTCGGGTATTTATGGAAACAAGGTTTCTTCGATGGGGTAGACCCCCAATGAAAGAACTGGTGTTTCTGTTGGAGGAGCCCTCAGCCAAGGCCATGCTGGAGTCATTACTGCCCCGCATACTGAGTCCGAATATCTCGTTCAGGTGTATTCCGTTCGAGGGCAAACAGGATTTGGAAAAGCAGCTGACCCGAAAAATCCGAGCCTATCAAAACCCCGTGGCACGGTTCATTGTTTTACGCGATCAAGATAGTCACCCCAATTGCGTACAAATCAAACAGCGCTTGCTCGATTTGTGCCACGCATCGGGCAAGGCAGGTCAATGCCTGGTTCGCATTGTCTGCACAGAGCTGGAAACCTTTTATCTGGCAGATTTATTGGCTGTCGAGCGTGCGCTGGAAATTGACGGACTGGTGCGCCACCAAGCATCACGGAAGTTCAGGTCACCTGACGCTTTGGGCAACCCGAGCAAGGAGTTGCAAGCCCTGACAAAAGGCCGCTACGAGAAAATTGGCGGCTCGCGCGCCATCGGCCAACACCTGAGCCTGGACAACGAACGCTCGCCAAGTTACCGTAATTTGCTCACGGCAATACGGCGCATGGAAAGCGAACTCATTGCAGAAAAAACATGAACACATCCTCCCTCGTCCAGAAAGTCTGGAATTTCTGCCACACCCTGCGCGATGACGGCGTGGGCTATGGCGATTACCTCGAACAGCTCACTTATTTGCTGTTTTTGAAGCTGGCGCATGAGTACGCGCAGGAGCCCTATAACCGCGATACGCACATCCCCAAAGGCTATGACTGGGCCAGCCTGACCTCCAAGGTGGGTGAGCCACTGGAGGCCCACTACCTGGCCACCCTGCACAAGCTGGGTCAGGAACCGGGGATGTTGGGCGCCATCTTTTTCAAAGCCCAGAACAAAATTCAGGATCCGGCCAAGCTCTCACGCTTGGTGCAATTGATTGATGCCGAAAGCTGGATCAGCCTGGACGCCGACACCAAGGGCGATCTGTACGAAGGACTGTTGCAGAAGAACGCTGAAGACACCAAGAGCGGTGCCGGCCAGTACTTCACACCACGCGCACTGATCGAGGCCATGGTCGCCTGCGTGCGGCCCGAACCCATGAAGACGATTGCGGACCCAGCCTGCGGCACCGGGGGGTTTTTCTTGGGTGCCTACAACTGGCTGACACGCCCGGCAGCCAAGCTGGACAAGCGCCAGAAAGAGTTCTTGCGCGACAAGACTTTTCACGGCAATGAAATCGTGCCTAATACGCGCCGCATGTGCTTGATGAATCTCTTCTTGCACAACGTGGGTGAGCTGGATGGCGAGCCCCTGGTGGCGCGTTCGGATACATTGATCACTGAACCGAAGCTCAAGGTGGATTATGTGCTGGCCAACCCGCCTTTCGGCAAAAAAAGCAGCATGACCATCACCAATGAGGAAGGTGAGGAAGACAAAGAGGCTTTGACCTACGAGCGGCAAGACTTCTGGGAAACCACATCCAACAAGCAGCTCAACTTTCTACAGCACATCGTCAGCATGCTGAAGGTAGACGGCAAAGCGGCCGTGGTGTTGCCCGACAACGTGCTGTTTGAAGGTGGTGCCGGTGAAAAAATTCGCCGCAAGCTGTTGGAGAACTGCAATGTGCACACTGTTTTGCGCCTGCCCACGGGCATTTTCTATGCGCAGGGCGTGAAGGCCAACGTGGTATTTTTCGACGCCAAGCCCAAGGATGGACAGATCCACACCAAGGGAATTTGGTTCTACGATTTGCGCACCAATAAGCACTTCACGTTAAAGACGCGCACCCTCAAGCTGGACGACTTGCAGGAGTTCATCACCTGCTACAACCCGGAAAATCGCCACGAGCGCGTGGCCACCGAGCGTTTCAAATTCTTCAGCTACGAAGAACTGATGGCCCGTGACAAGGCCAGTCTCGATATCTTCTGGCTCAAGGACGACAGCCTGGATAACCTCGACGATCTACCGCCGCCGGATGTTCTGCAGCAGGAGATCATTGAGCATCTCGAAGCGGCATTGGCCTCATTTCGGGATGTGGGGGTGGGGTTGCGGAGGAATTTATGAAAGGTTTTGAAGAGGCCTATAACGGGGCGTCTGTGATCAATGCTTCCGTGGGCATGACGGCATTGCTTGGTACTTTAGGAACAGCCTCCAGCCTCAGGCCTCAAAACAGAAGAAACCAAAGGCCTGGAAACCCAGCGTCGAATGGCAAAGGCTGGGTCGACCCGCGTCGTGCCACCATCACCATCAAGGCCACCGAGGTTGAAAAAATTCCTCACAACAATCCCCAAAAAAACCCTTCTGAAAAAATTGTTTTTAAACCTGATCGACTCTCTTATTCAAAACTGCCTAAAAATTTTGACAAACTGAAACTGACTCTTACCCAAGTGAGCGGTCACTTGAAAGAAAATACGCACGCCCATCATATTTTTGAGCAAGCCATTGCAAAATTACCCCATGTCCGCCCATTTCCCCCAAGCTGGAAAGAAGGATATGTTAATATTGTAAGGCCAACCACTATTATCGGTAAAAAATATAAAGAAATCAGTGAAAAATAAGTCTTAAAATTAAATCAGGCAACCCTGATGAACGTCAACCTGATCCTGAATCCATTGCAAAATCGAATCCAGATTTATATTTTGATAATCTTTATTTCGAATCTAATGGTTTAACTGATCAATATAAAAATTTTTTGAACGAATTGGCCCGGCAAACCGGAGGGGCGGCAACCACAAGACCCGAAGCCAAAGATCAACGGCGCGTTAAGCAAAAAATTGCAACAAAATTTGACGGGGATGCTCAACTGGTCACTGATTTGCTGGCAGGTCGAATCACTTTTGACTCCATCAGTCAGCTTTATCAGGCTCTATTCATTATATCTAATGAAAAAGATATAAATATTGTTCGCTATGATGATAGATTTCTGAAGCCTCAGTGGAGCGGTTACCGAGATATTATTTTAAAACTGAGATTGAAAAATGGCCATGTGGCTGAGCTGCGCCTCGAATTAACGCCAGTTTCACAATACAGCACAAAGGTTGAGCACGCATTATACGAAGTGATTCGTCAAATTAAAAGCAAGGCCCAGTTTGAAAAACGAGAGCTCACCCCAGACGAAACCTTGCTCATTGATCTTCTGACACAGCAAACCCAGAAGGATTATGAAAATATCCTTTGGAATTCACGCCAAACTCCCTGACAAACCAAAGGAAGCTCTGCAAAACCCTCGTGGCTGAACACATTTCCAGCCGTCGCGAAGCTGATCAGGCCCTCGAATTTTGCAGTGCTTGCTTCGGGTGGTTATGCGGCTCAGACGGGTTTTGCAGGGCCGACGAATGCATGCCGTTTTAATCGTCCCTCAGCGTAGGTAACAATTCCCCGTCCCGTGGGATGGCCCGAGGCTTGCCATCAGGCCCAATGGCCACAAATGTCAAACGGGCTTCCGTGACTTTAACCACTTCGGGCTTGGTGGGGTTACGCTCTGAAAAAACTTCAACGTGAATCATCATCGAGGTGGTGCCGATGCGCTCCACCCGAGCATAAAAACTAAGCAATTCGCCCACGGCAACGGGCTCCTTGAAAACAAACTCATTGACCGCAACTGTAGCCACACGCCCTTTAGAGAGGCGAGTCGGCAGTACAGAGCCGGCCAAGTCTACTTGGGCCATAATCCAGCCCCCAAAAATATCACCGTAAGCATTCGAATCAGCCGGCATGGGGATGACGCGCATCACCAATTGACGATCTCCCATGCTTGGCGTGTTTTTTTCCGGTTTCAAAATCTCGGGCATATTGAGCAGCCTTTCTCATTCAAGTGGGTTTTTATTTTTTCACGATGCGTGCACTTCCACAAAATTCTTCCGCCCCCCATTCCACTCCTCTGTTGGGCAAGGCCACTCTGGCCTCCACGTGGGCTCGCCTGGCTCCTTATTTGTGGCGCTGGCGCGGGCGGGTTCTCGTGGCTTTGTTTTGCCTCATGGCAGCCAAACTTGCCAATGTTGGCGTGCCTTGGGCTTTAAAACATATTGTCGATGAACTGTCTATTCCAGCTTCAGGCGCTGCGGCTTTGCTTGTGGTGCCACTGGCTTGGTTGCTGGCCTATGGCGCCCTGCGTTTGTCAACAACACTTTTTACCGAACTGCGGGAATTTGTTTTTTATCCTGTGGTTGCCCGCATCGCCCGGCAAGTCTCGCTGGAGGTTTTTCAGCACCTGTTTTCATTGAGCCTGAGTTTTCATTTGGCCCGACAAACCGGCGGCGTATCGCGCGATATCGAGCGCGGCTCACGAGCCATTCAGTCTTTGCTCAGCTACATTGTTTATAACATTGTCCCGACCCTGATCGAAATGGCCCTGGTGCTGGTTTTATTGGCCACACAAATGGATGCCTGGTTTGTCGGCATCACCCTGAGCGCTTTGCTGGCCTACATCGTCTTCACCGTCATGATCACCGAATGGCGCACAGGTTTCCGCCGAACCATGAACGAACAGGAATCGCGGGCCAGTACCAAGGCTGTCGATGCCCTCTTGAACTATGAAACCGTCAAGTACTTTTCCAATGAGCAGTTTGAGCACTCACGCTACGACGACAACCTGCACCGATACGAATCGGCCGCTGTGCGCTCACAAACCTCATTATCGGTTTTAAACCTGGGGCAAAGCAGCATCATTGCCGTCGCCGTCACCTTGCTTATGTGGCGAGCCACTTTGGGGGTTGCGGCAGGTACCATGACCCTGGGCGACTTGGTGCTGGTCAATGCCCTGATGATCCAGCTTTATATCCCACTCAATTTTCTCGGTGTGATTTATCGGGAAATCAAGCAGTCCATGATTGACCTGGAAAAAATGTTCGCCTTGCTTTCAGAGCATCGTGAGGTGGCCGATGCTCCAAATGCCCCATCCCTTCACATCAAGGGTGGGCATGTTCAATTCAGGGATGTTTGTTTCAGCTATGACCCCGATCGTGAAATTCTCCATCGAATCAGTTTCGATATTCCTCCGGGCAAGACGGTGGCCGTTGTGGGGGCCTCGGGCTCAGGCAAGAGCACTCTGGCCCGGTTGCTCTTTCGTTTTTACGATGTCACCAGTGGCGAAATTCGAATCGATGGCCAGGAAATTCGTGCAGTCACCCAGCGCAGTCTGCGCCAATCTTTGGGTATCGTGCCGCAAGACACGGTGTTATTCAACGATACCATTGCCTACAACATTGCCTATGGCCGGCCCGAGGCCGATATGGCTGAAATCGAGGCTGCGGCGCAGTCGGCCCATATTCACGCATTGATTGCCTCAATGCCCCGAGGCTACCAGACGCTTGTCGGTGAACGCGGCTTGAAACTTTCAGGCGGTGAAAAGCAGCGTGTGGCCATTGCACGCACATTACTCAAAAATCCCTCGATTCTGATTTTCGATGAAGCCACCTCCGCCCTCGATTCAGCCAACGAACGCGCCATTCAAGCCGAACTTCAAAGCGTCGCCACCAACAAAACCACCCTGGTGATTGCTCATCGCTTGTCCACCATCGTCGATGCCTGTCAAATTTTGGTCATGGATGCCGGGCATATCATCGAACGCGGTACGCATGCCGAGCTACTGGCCCTTCGTGGACGTTATGCTGACATGTGGCAGATGCAGCAAAGCAGCGCCGAAACATCACGAGACAACTCTCATGGAAACCAAATGGCTTGAAGACTTTGTCAGCCTGGCCGAGACGCGTAGCTTTTCCCGTTCGGCCCAGCTGCGACATGTCACGCAGCCCGCGTTCTCGCGTCGTATTCAGGCGCTTGAAGCCTGGGCCGGCATTGATCTGGTGGATCGATCCTCTTATCCCACCCGCCTGACCCCCGCCGGAGAAACTTTTCTTGCCCAAGCCTTTGAGGTGCTGAGTGCTTTGCAGGTTACCCGCAACATGATGCGCGGCCACCAGGCGTCTGGGCAAGACATGCTCACTTTTGCGGTTCCCCACTCTTTGGCTTTTACATTTTTCCCTCACTGGGTGATGGGGCTTCGACAACGTTTTGGCATTGTGAAGAGCAGGCTGATTGCACTCAATGTTCACGATGCCGTCTTGCGTTTGACAGAAGCCAATTGCGATTTACTCATTGCTTACCACCACCCTTCGCAACCTTTGCAACTCGACCCTGACCGCTACGAGATGCTCACCCTTGGCCATGAAAGCCTTGCTGCCTATGCAAAAGCCAATGGGCATGGCTTGCCGATGTTTTCTCTGAACCCTCATGGCCTGAGCAAAATTCCTTATCTTGGTTATGCCAGTGGGGCCTACCTGGGGCGCCTGGTGGATCTGATCATGAAACAAGCCCCCGCCACCCTGAAGCTGGATTTATTGTATGAAACAGATATGGCCGAAGGCCTCAAAGCCATGGCCCTCGAAGGCCACGGGCTGGCCTTTTTGCCGGGCAGTTCAGTGACCAAGGAACTCAAAACGGGCAACCTTGTGCCAGCCGCGGCTCAGGGTTTTTTTGAGCTTCAAATGGACATCCGTATTTACCGCGAGCGTCCTGAAGTTGCGCGCTACACCCAACCTGCTTCTCAGGCGCTATGGAAATTTTTGAGCCTCAAAAACGACTCATAGCCGATACTCACGCTGCTGGTCGCGCGTTACAAGCCCCCCAAAAAACACCCAAGGGAATTGAATTGCTGTTTTGAGAATGATGGGGCTTGCATAACAGCCTCAAACATTTCACACTGACGGCCGCCGTCCTGTACGAAAATTGCATGGAAGGTATTGAGGACAAGCAAGATTGATCTTCCTGAGCCTTGCCGAGCCTGTCACTTCCATCACCTTAGTCAGCCTGCTACAAGCTACAAAAGGGGGGGCTCATTTTCAAAAAAACATACAACTCAAGGCGGGTCCCGCAGTAGGCTGCAACCTTCCCTGAGCATGGTGCAGCGTTGAAAATGAAGTGGTTCTGTTTCCTGGTGACCTGACTTGGCTTGTGCGTTTGACAGGTTCAATGCCTCAAGACTGATTTGTTGTTCACCTTGGAGATTTGTCATGAGTACCCCCGCACCCACGTTGCTGCAATCGACATTTATGTCACTGATCATCGGGCTATCTTTCGGCCTTGGCACCGCGTGGGCTGGTCCAGTTCTGGATCGCATCAAACAGACCAACACCATCACGATCGGACATCGCGAGTCTTCGGTGCCCCTCTCTTATTTTGATGCCAACCAAAAACCCGTTGGTTATGCGGTTGAGTTGTGCGTCAAACTGACTGAGGCCGTACGCAAACACTTGCAGCTTCGCACCCTCAATGTGAAATATCAAATCGTGACGCCCGCAGATCGCATCATGATGGTCGAACAGGGCAAAGTCGACATGGAGTGTGGCTCAACTACCAACAATGCCGAGCGTCGCAAAAAAGTGGCCTTCACTGTGCCTCATTATGTAGGGGGGGCCCGCTATGCCGTGCGGGCTGACAGTAAAATTGCCGAAATTACTGACTTCGAAGGAAAAAAGCTGGTTTCTACCGAGCGAACCACTCCACTGTCCGTTGCGAAGCGTGCCAACCAGGATCGCCTGCTCGGGATTACCATTTTGGAAGTACCCGACCATGCCAGAGCCATCGAAATGGTTGAGAAAGGTGAAGCCGATGGCTTCGTTATGGACGATGTTTTGCTTTACGGATTAATTTCCGCGCGCCCCGACCCCGCCAAGCTGAAAGTGGTGGGCAAGTTCCTGACCGTTGAGCCTCTTGCTATCATGCTTTCCAAAGATGACCCTGAGTTAAAGAAAATTTTTAACGACGAAATGAAAAGAATGATATACAGTGGCGAAGCTGCCGAAACTTACGAGCGATGGTTCATGAAACCAGTGCCTCCAAAAGGCTTGGCCCTCGGTTTACCCATGAGCTACCTGCTCAAAGATTTCTGGAAATACCCCACAGACCAAGTCCCTTTCTAATGTTTGGTGATCACAGGCATTGGAGGCCCTCCATGGGCAAATAACTGAACAACGCATGGTAGGCTATTGCAGCCAGTCAGGCGTTGAACCTCTACGCGGTAACGCGTTCTTCCTTTTTTATTTATCCTCTAAGGAGTTTTTTTGATGAAGAAGACCCTGTTTGCAATGGCTGCTCTTATGGCTCTTGGTGTGGCTCAGGCTGATACCCTGAAAAAGATCAAAGACAGCGGCGTGGTCACGATGGGTGTGCGCGAGTCCTCGGGCGCCCTTAGCTTTACTTTGGGCGACGGTAAATACACCGGTTTCCACTACGAGATTTGCCAGCGAGTCATTTCTGATATCCAAAAACAATTGGGCCTTGCAAAAGTTGAAGTCAAATTCCAGCCTGTCACCTCCCAGAGCCGTATCCCGCTGGTTCAAAATGGGACTGTAGACATTGAATGTGGTTCCACCACCAACAATCAAACCCGTCAAAAAGACGTCGCATTTGCTGTGACAACTTATGTTGAAGAGGTTCGGGTTGCAGTCAAGGCCAGTTCAGGCATTACCTCTATTTCTCAACTCAACGGTAAAAATATTGCTACCACCACGGGCACCACCTCTGTGCAGCATTTGCGTAAGCACGAGCGCGCTACCGGCATTGACTTCAAGGAAGTCTTTGGCAAGGATCACGCCGAGAGTTTTCTGCTGCTTGAATCGGGTCGTGCCGATGCTTTCGTGATGGACTCTCAAATTCTCGCCGGAGCCATCTCCAAGGCTAAAAATCCGGCAGATTTCAAAATCGTCGGTGAAACCCTTTCTGTTGAGCCCATTGCCATCATGATTCGCAAGGATGACCCTGCCTTCAAGAAAGCTGTCGATGACAGCCTGAAAACCATGATGAAATCGGGCGAAATCAATAAGGTTTACGATAAGTGGTTTATGCAGCCCATCCCCCCTGTCAATACCAAGTTGAACCTTCCGCTCAGTGATGCCACCAAATCTGCTTGGGCCAACCCAAATGACAAGCCCTTGGAAGAATACGCACAAAAATAAAACGTTCAATTAATTCCACTTGAACACGTCCCGCGATGACCTCGCGGGACGTGTTGCTTATAACCGTGCGCGAAACATTCTGTTGCGCGCGGCATTTTAGATTCGCTGTCGATCATATCTGGAGGCATCTTGAGCGAAGGCAACAGCATATTAGACTTTCAGATTTTTCTGAAAGACATCGGAGATGAGCAAACGACTTACCTTCAGTGGCTCATGCAGGCATGGGGGGCAACGCTGAGTTTGGCTGTACTTGCCTTCGCAGTGGCTTTAATTGCAGGCTCACTGATGGGCGTTCTTCGTACAACGCCAAATCGTTTATTCGTGTCCATTGGCGCGGTATGGACGGAGTTGTTCCGTAATATTCCTTTATTGGTTCAGGTTTTTTTGTGGTATCACGTTTTACCGTATATTTTTCCTTCCCTTTTGAATTTGCCAGTTTCAGTTTTGATTATATTCGCATTGGGGTTTTTTACTTCAGCACGAATTTCAGAGCAGGTTAAAGCTGGTATTGAGTCTTTGCCTCGAGGGCAGCGTTATGCAGGTTTGGCCGTGGGTTTTACGCTGCCAAAAACATACCAGTATATTTTGCTGCCAATGGCTTTTCGAATTGTGATGCCTCCCCTGACCAGCGAAGCCATGAATATTGTAAAAAATTCATCCGTTGCATTTGCAGTAGGCATTATTGAGCTGACATTTTATGCCCAACAAGCAGGCGAAGAAACTTCACGAAATGTACAAATGTATGCCGTTGTGACTGTTTTATATTTTATATCTGCATTTCTGGTGAACCGGATTATGGCCTTCATAGAGCGCCGTATGCAAGTTCCGGGGATGTTGATGGGGGGTAAATAATGTTCGTTCCAACCTGTCAAAATTTGACATGGCCTGAGCTTTGGATGTTTATTCAAAAGGGTTTTTTGTTTTCTATCCAGCTCACTTTGGTTGCCACTGTGGGGGGGATCATCATTGGAACTCTCCTCGCTTTAATGCGATTGTCTGGCAAGAAGTTTCTGGTATTGCCGGCGTCTTTTTATGTCACCACCTTCCGCTCCATTCCCTTATTGATGGTAATTTTATGGTTCTTCCTTTTGATCCCCGCTGAGTTTTATCATACGGTAGCCGGGCAGTTTGGCGAAGATCATCGGAAAGAATTATCGGTGCTGATCACATTCACTGTGTTTGAGGCCGCTTACTTCTCTGAAATCATGCGGGCAGGTATTCAGTCTATTCCAAAGGGTCAGGTTTATGCCGGGTATGCTGTTGGCATGACTTACACTCAATGCATGACATTGGTGGTGCTTCCGCAAGCGTTTCGTAATATGCTTCCTGTATTATTGACGCAAACCATTATTTTATTCCAAGACACATCCTTGGTGTATGCAATCGGTGCATATGACCTTCTCAAGGGTTTCAAGAATGCCGGCGAATTGTACGGTTGTACGGTCATAAACTACTCGATGGCCGCAGTACTCTACTTTATAATTTGCTTCAGCTTGTCGATGCTGGTTCGCCGGTTACAAAAGAAGATTCAAATCATTCGTTAAGATTTACTGAAAGATTTTCGTCATGATCGAGATCAAAAACGTTTCAAAATGGTATGGCAGTTTCCAGGTATTAACAGACAACACCACATCGGTGAAAAAAGGTGAGGTGGTTGTCGTTTGTGGGCCATCAGGTTCTGGTAAATCAACCCTCATCAAAACTGTCAATGCCCTGGAACCTTTTCAAAAGGGCGATATTGTTGTCGATGGCATTTCGATTGCCAACCCGAATACCAATCTTCCCAAACTGCGCTCGCGCGTTGGAATGGTGTTTCAGCACTTTGAATTGTTTCCTCATTTGTCTGTGACTGAAAATCTTACTCTGGCCCAAATCAAGGTGTTGGGGCGCTCTCCGGAAGATGCCAAAGCGCGTGGCCTGCAGATGCTTGAGCGAGTAGGTTTGATGGCTCACAAAAATAAATACCCCGGTCAACTTTCCGGCGGTCAGCAGCAACGGGTGGCCATTGCTCGTGCTCTGAGCATGGACCCTATCGTGATGTTGTTTGATGAGCCAACATCTGCCCTGGATCCTGAAATGGTCGGCGAGGTTCTGGATGTCATGGTGCAACTCGCCAATGAAGGCATGACCATGATGTGCGTCACCCACGAAATGGGTTTTGCCCGCAAGGTCAGTCACCGCGTGATTTTCATGGATGCCGGGAAAATCGTCGAGGACTGCACCAAGGATGAATTCTTTGGCAACCCCGAGGCACGATCCCCGCGGGCTAAAGACTTTCTTTCTAAAATCTTGCAACACTGATCAGATCTGACTGTTGCTGCTTTGAAAGGCACCGGAAGGTGCCTTTTGATCGCGTTCGCACTGGCATCTTGAGTGTTAACAGGCCCTAGGCTGGATCGCCCCTATAAAATTCAATTTGGTCTTGTCATCAATCACCATTGCAGACGGCGAATCAAGCCGGCAGTCGATCCGTCCAAGCCCTCGGTGTCGCCATTGCTCAGGCGTGGAAGCAATTGGTGAGCCAGCGATTTTCCCAACTCGACCCCCCACTGATCAAAGCTGTTAATGCCCCAGATGGCGCCACTCACAAAGACGCGGTGCTCATACAGTGCAATCAATTGCCCCAGGCTGCCAGGTGTCAGTGCCTCCAAGAGAATGATGCTGCTGGGTCGGTTGCCCGGAAAAGTTCGATGGCGGGCGAGGGCCCATGAATCAATACCGGGAGTGGCTGAAGGTATTGTTTCGGCAAAGGCTTCTTCGGTGGTTTTTCCCATCATGAGTGCCTGAGCTTGAGCTAAGCCATTGGCCAAAACTTTCGCGTGAGTCTCTGCCAGCTTGTGTGAGGGGTTTTTGACCAGAATGAATTCCACAGGGATGACATCAGGCCCCTGGTGAAGCATCTGAAAATAAGCATGCTGGGCATTGGTTCCTGGTTCCCCCCAGACGACAGGGCTGGTGGCAAATGGCAAGGCGAAGCCCTGCAAGTCGACCCCTTTTCCGTTGCTCTCCATTTCAAGCTGTTGCAAGTAAGCCGGCAAGCGGCTGAGCCCATGATGATATGGAGCGACACAACGCGAGCTAAGCCGATGAAAATTGCGGTACCAGATATCGAGCAAACCCAAAAGAACCGGGAGGTTGCTTTTTAAGGGCGCTTGGGCAAAGTGCTGGTCCATGAGATGGGCTCCATCGAGCAAGGCCTGGAAATGCTCAGCCCCCAGGGCAAGTGCAATCGGAAGCCCGATGGCGCTCCACAGCGAATATCGGCCTCCTACCCAGTCCCATAACCCAAAGGTCGTTTCGATGCCCAAGGCTGCTGCCGCGGCGGTGTTGGCCGTGGTTGCAACGAAGTGATCTGCCACCTGGCTCCCTCCGTGGGTCAGAAACCAATGTTTGGCGGCTTGGGCATTGGCCAGAGTATCCTGTGTCGTGAAGCTTTTGCTGGCCACAATAAAAAGTGTTTCCTGGGGAGCAAGGTGCTTCAAAACACGGCTGATATCATGCCCGTCAAGGTTTGATACAAAATGAATTTGCAGGTCAGGGTGCGAAAATGCTTCCAGTGCCATGACAACCAACTGTGGACCAAGGTCGCTGCCGCCAATTCCGATGTTCACGACATGCCGGATGTGTCCTTCTTGACGAACATTTTCGGCAAACCTGAGCATGGCTTTCAAGCTCAGGTTTATTTGCTGATGAAAGGGGCTTTGTTTCAGTGGGCTGCGCAAGGCCGTATGTAGTGCTGCCCGGCCTTCTGTGACGTTGACAGCAGAACCATGAAGCAAGGCATGTCGCTTCTCTTCAACTTGGCATTGTTCAGCCAGTCTCAGCAGACCTTCCAAAGTATTTTCGTCCAGCCAATTTTTTGAAAGATCAACAAACAGGTCTTCGATCTGGAAGCTGAACTTGTCGAACCGCCCGGGATCCAACCGGAATGATTCTCTCAGGTCAAAGCTCCGGGTTTGACTCTGGAAAAGCTCAGTAAGATAGGCCCAAGCCGGGGTTTCGTCACAGCGGGGCATCATCGCAAGTCAGGCCTCAGTTTTTGAATGTCATGATGATCCGATCCAGCTGAACGGCATCATTTGAAAAAGCCCGAATGCCTTCGGCGAGTTTCTCCGTGGCCATCGCGTTTTCATTCAGGGCAAAGCGAAAGCTTGCTTCATGGTACGTCAGTGCATGAATGGGGGCTTCACAGGCCCTGCCAGAACATAAAACACGTTGCAGGGGTTGAGTGCTCATTTGTAATTGTCTCAGCAGCTCGGGGCTGATGGTCAACAAGTCGCAGCCAGCAAGCGCCTGGATCTGTCCGACATTTCGAAAGCTGGCGGCCATGATTTCGGTGGAAATATCAAATTTTTTAAAATAATTGTAAATCTGTGTCACCGATAGCACTCCCGGATCATTCAATCCACCATGATCCGCTTCGCTCCAGGCTGCACCTGATGCCTTTTTGTGCCAATCATAAATACGGCCCACAAAAGGAGATATCAATTGAACCCCCGCCGCAGCGCAAGCTACGGCTTGGCACAGTGAAAAAAGCAGGGTCAAATTGCAGTGAATGCCTTCATGTTCCAAAATACGGGCGGCTTGAATGCCCTCCCAGGTGGCGGCCAGCTTGATCAGCACACGATCGACACCAACATCTTCGTTTTCATAAAGTGACATGATTCGGCGGGCCCGGGCCACCATACCGGCCGCATCAAAACTCAGCCGCGCATCGACCTCCGTTGAAACACGGCCCGGAACCACTTTTAAAATTTCTATTCCAAAACGCACCAGCAGACGATCCACTTGGGTTTCTAAGGGAAGGCGGGAAGACTCCCCCAGTACTTGCTCCATGAGGGGTGCATATTCTGGCTCTTGAACCGCTCTGAGAATCAGGGAGGGGTTGGTTGTCGCATCCCGGGGGGCAAAAGCGGCCAACTGCCTGAAATGGCCTGTGTCGGCAACCACGGTTGTAAATTGTTTCAGTTGTTCGAGTTGGTTCATGTGATTGAAACGTGATCATGGAGTGATCAAGCAAGGGCAGCTCTGCAAAACCCTTCGCAGATGAGCAAGCCGAGCATGGCCTGAGTGTGGAGGCAAGGCGGAGTTTGCAACCTATAGGGGGTGCCGTGGGCCATCAAACCAAGACCGTAGAGGTTCTCGCAGCCCAATCTACGATGACCACGAGCGGTTTTGCAGCGCTGCCCAAGGGCTCATTTTCCGGGAAAAATATAAAAAAAATTAAAACCAAGCCATTGCGATAAAGCAAAACTATTGAAAAAAATGGCGGCACAGTGAATTTGGTATCCTATAACAACGCTCGGGTTACCGGGGACATCTTGCTACTCTATCGCAAGGTTGATACCCTCAATCCACGGCGTCAGATCCTTTTTTTACTGGTGCCTTTTTCCTCTGCAAAAGGAGTTCTCTATGAACATGACAATCAGCGGTCATCACCTTGTCGTGACTCCCGCCCTGCGTGAGTACGTCCGTGCCAAATTAGATCGAATTACTCGACATTTTGATCAGGTCGTGGATGTGAATGTGCTGTTATCAGTCGCCAAAATGAAAGAAAAGGATCTGCGGCAAAAAGCTGAAATCACCCTTCATGTCAAGGGAAAGGTGATTTTTGTCGAGCACAGTCATGAAGACTTGTACGCTGCTATCAATCAATTAATTGACAAGCTGGATCGTGAAGTTTGCAGCCACAAAGAAAAATTGCAAAACCACCATCATCTCTCGGCCAAGCGAATGAGCGCAGAAATGGAGACTTAATCTCTTCAAGGGGGCCGGCACCCAGGGCGATGGCATAAGTTTTTCGCCCTATTTTGTGGTCGTTGCGCCCGGCCCCACAGAGCCCCGCCGCGTCGTGCTGTGCGCGGTTGCAGTTGCTGCGTCCAGAACGCACAAAAGCACGAGACGACTGACCCGCACAATGACGAAGCGGCGGTTGCTGGAATCATGACAATCTCTCGTGCTATAGTGCCTTTGGCGCCCCCCTCAATTGCGGTGTCGCCATGCTTTTTCGGGACAGTTTCGTTGTGACTTGGCGGTACTCGGTGCACAATCCAGTCATTGTCGGGCAGGAAGTATCCCCTGTCAGATGTTGAGAAAGTGGGGGTCATGATATGACAATCTGACTTCTGTGCTCCATGTGGTGTTGCCTCAGCTGGATTGCCGATGAACCGTCTTGCTGCTATTTTGCCGATCAACAACGTTCTGACAGACGTTGATGCCACAAGCAAGAAGCGTGCTTTTGAGCATGCTGGGCTTGTTTTTGAAAACCAACATGCAGTGGCGAGGCCCACTGTCACTGACAACCTGTTCGCCCGGGAGCGTTTAGGCTCTACCGGCTTGGGTCACGGAGTGGCCATGCCTCATGGCCGCATCAAGGGTTTGAAAAATCCGCTGGCGGCCGTGATCCGTGTGCAGTCGCCCATTGCTTTTGATGCCCCGGACGATGAGCCCGTCAGCCTGATGATCTTTTTGTTGGTTCCCGAAGTGGCCACCCAGCGCCACCTTGAAATTCTCTCTGAAATTGCTGAAATGTTAAGCGATCGTGATTTCCGCGAACGACTCAAAACAGAGCCTGGTGCTGCCCGGCTGCACGAGCTCATTTCCAAATGGGCTCCTTTGAAGTCGGTGGCATGAGGGTTGGAATGCCGCGGCAGAGATCTGGCGTGTGAAGCCCACAATTATCAGCGCAGAGGCCTTGTTCGAGGCTCACAGGCCCTCCCTCCATTGGGAGTGGCTGGCTGGCCACGCCCATCCTGAGCGCCGCTTTGATGATTCTGCGGTTCGCCGAGCACGTTCTGCTGCCGATTTGGTCGGTTACCTCAACTATATTCATCCCTATCGGGTACAAATTGTGGGTGCCCGCGAAGTTGCCTACCTGTCAGAGGCCAGCTCAGAAGATCAGGAGCGGCGCATTCAGCGTATTGTCACCTTGGAGCCTCCGGTAGTGATTGTGGCCGATGATCAATCTGTCCCTGAGCGCTTGGTGGCCTTGTGTGATCGTGCAGAGATCCCTTTGTTTGTTACTCGCGAGTCTGCCGGGCAAGTCATTGACGTGGTGCGCGGCTATCTTGCACAGTTATTTGCTGAGCGCACAACCCGTCATGGGGTCTTCATGGACATTCTCGGTCTTGGGGTGTTACTCACTGGCGAGTCTGGCCTTGGCAAAAGCGAGCTGGGTTTGGAGCTTATCTCCCGGGGGCATGGTTTGGTGGCAGACGATGCCGTCGACCTCTTCCGGGTGTCCCAGACTGTTCTCGAAGGGCGGTGTCCGGAACTTTTGCAAAACCTGCTGGAGGTTCGCGGCATCGGGCTGCTTGATATCAAAGCTATTTTTGGCGAAACGGCGGTTCGCCGTAAAATGCGGCTTAAGTTGATTGTGCACTTGGTACGCAAGGAAACGCTCGAAAAAGAATTCGAGCGCGTTCCCTACGAGCCCTTGCACGAAGAAATTCTTGACATTCCGGTGCGCAAAGTGGTGATTGCCGTTGATGCCGGGCGTAACCTGGCGGTGCTTGTAGAGGCGGCAGTCAGAAATACCATTTTGCAATTGCGCGGTATTGATACCTACCGCGAATTTATTGAGCGCCACACCAAGGCCATGAGCCGAGTATCATGACCTGATTAATGGCTCGCCAATTTACCCTTTTCTGCTGCGGTGCGGGCAATCTGTTTGGGTGCAAGAGGCGTAAAGGGAAAGGGCATGATCTTGAAGCACAAACCCGCGTTCCAAGGCCACCTCCCGCTGGCGTTTTTCGATTTCCGGGTCATAAAACTCCTCAACCAAGCCGCAGTCAAGGCAGACCAAGTGGTCATGATGCTGGCCTTCATTCAGCTCATAGATGGCTTTTCCAGCCTCGAAGTGATGCCGAGACAAAATACCCGCCTGCTCAAATTGCGTCAGAACGCGGTAAACAGTGGCCAGGCCTACATCAGAGCCCTCGTTTAACAAAACCTTGAAAACATCTTCCGCTGACATATGCCGCTGGCGTCCGCTTTGGAAGATTTCCAGAATTTTGATGCGAGGCAAAGTAACCTTCAGGCCGCTGTTTTTGAGTTCTTTCAGGTGGTTCATTGAAAATGGCGTGTAGTAAATGGGGCAAGAAAGCCTGCACAGGCCCTAAAATGTTCGATCAACCTGAGGCTTTCCGTCCTGTTTGTGTATGACTATGCTCCCCAAATTTTCTCGTTTTTCCCTTATTCCGGTTCTGGTGCTGGCGACGGCTTTATTGTCGGCTTGTGCAGGCCCACAATGGTCTTTTATTTACAAGGCCGAGGTGGTGCAGGGGAATGTCATCACAAAGGAGCAGGCCGAGCGCCTCAAGCTGGGCATGGAACGTGACCAAGTGCGGGATATTCTCGGCTCTCCCATGATCGCCGATATTTTTCATGCCGATCGGTGGGACTATATGTTTACCATTCGACGCCCCGGCGCCGCCGCGCAGCAGCGCCATGTCGTGGCCCTGTTTCAAGCAGATCGTCTTAAAAGCCTGGAGGCTCCTGATCTGCCTTCAGAGCGTGAATTTGTGGCTTCGATTGATGCTGTGAAACCCCCAAAATCGATTCCTTCTTTGGTTTTGAGCCCTGAGCAAATTAAAGCGTTGCCGGTTCCCGCGGCGGCCCCCTCCCAGGCTCAAGCCCCGCAGGGGGCTCAAAGAAATTACCCCCCACTTTTGGAGACTGACTGATGTCTGACTGGATGTTGAAGCCGCTTCGTATTGCCATTGCCGGGGCATCGGGCCGGATGGGCCGGATGCTGATTGAAGCCGTTCAGGCCGCACCTGATATGCAGATCAGTGGCGCTCTTGATGTGCTTGGCAGCCCTGCTTTGGGGGCTGATGCGACGGCCTTTCTGGGGCAAAGCAGCGGCATCAAAATCACGGCTGATTTGCAATCAGGCTTGTCTGGTGCCCAAGTTTTGATCGACTTTACCCGACCCGAAGGAACTTTGGCCCATCTTCGAGCATGTCGAGAGCTCGGCGTCAAGGCCGTGGTTGGCACTACTGGTTTTTCTGAAGAGCAAAAAGGCTTACTGCGTGAATTGTCTGCTTCGGTGCCCATGGTCGTTGCGCCGAACATGAGTGTCGGCGTCAATGTGGTCTTGCAATTACTGGATCGTGCGGCCCGGGCACTGAGTGAAGGCTACGACATCGAAATCATTGAGGCGCATCACAGGCACAAGGTCGATGCCCCAAGCGGTACGGCCCTTAAAATGGGAGAAGTCGTTGCCCATGCGCTGGGCCGTGATTTAAAGCAATGTGCGGTTTACGGCCGCGAAGGTGTTACGGGTGAGCGTGATCCGTCTACCATTGGTTTTGCCACCATTCGGGGGGGCGATGTGGTTGGTGATCATACCGTGTTGTTTGCTGGAACGGGGGAGCGCATTGAAATCAGCCACAAAAGCTCCAGCCGGGCCACCTATGCCCAGGGCAGTCTGCGTGCTGCCCGCTTTTTGATGGCGCATGCCCACGGCTACTTCGACATGAATGATGTGCTGGGCCTGTCCTGATACACCTTGGTCTACCACCACAGCCTGAGGGGAGTGACGAGATGAATGGGTTTGAGCATTTTTGGCAGCAGGGTGATGCCGTTTCTCACACGGTGGCCGCGCTGCTGCTCCTGATGTCAATCAGCACTTGGGTGGTGATTCTCTGGAGAGCCTGGTTTCTTCAGCGTGTCCATCGGGATCTGAGCAAGGCCGTGCCGGCTTTTTGGGCTGCTGATGGCCTGGATGCCGCCTGTGCCCAGGTCAAATCTCTCGACCGGGAGGGGCATGTTTTGGCTCTCATCAACGCCGCACTGGCAAAACCTCAAGGGCCTTCCCTGGAAAGCAAGGGGCATCAAGCCAGCCAACTGACTCGTCGCTTGCGCGATGCTCTGCATGGCGTTCTGGGAACGCTGAATTTTGGTCAGGTGCTTTTGGCTTCTATTGGCAGCACGGCACCTTTCATTGGCTTGTTCGGAACGGTGTGGGGTATTTATCATGCCTTGGCGGGTATTGCTGCGGCAGGAACCCTCTCCATCGACAAGGTTTCCGGGCCTGTCGGCGAGGCTCTGATCATGACGGCGGCAGGCTTGGCCGTGGCGATTCCGGCTGTTTTGGCCTACAACGTTTTTGGCAAGTGGGTCGGAGGCTGTGAGGCCGAGTTGGAGGGCTTTGCCCACGACTTGCGTGAAATGCAGCTTGATGGGGCCGAAGCCACTCGTGAAGCTGTACGCCGGCCCGCTTTTGAAGCAGAGGCTTGACTGTCATGACATTCGGACGCCTTCAGCGCAACACAGGTTCTGCGCCCCTCCATGAAATTAACATGACCCCCCTGATTGACGTCATGCTGGTGCTCCTGGTCATTTTCATGATTTCCGCCCCTCTCATGACATCCCGCTTAAAACTGGAATTGCCCCAGGTTGATGCGCCTTCGGCAGATGAGCAGCCCCAGTTCATGTCAGTGGCCCTGGATGCCCAAGGGCGTTTTTTCCTGAATGATGTGCCCCTTGATGATGTGCAACTTTTTGAGCAACTCACTATGGCAGCGAAAAAGAACCCCCAGATTGAAGTTCAATTACGCGCTGACAAATCCATCGCCTACGGGCGCGTGGCCGAATTGATGGCGGCTTTGCAAAAAGCCGGCTTGACACGCATTGGCTTTGTGATCGAGCCTGTCGTGGCACCTTCTGCAGCAACCCCCACTGTCCCTTGACACTTGGCTTGAGCCATCGGTCGAGTGCGGTGACGCTCATTTTGAAGCCTGGATACTCTCATGACCCCTGAATTTAAACCCACTGACATCGAAAAAGCAGCTCAGGCTGCCTGGATCGCTGCCGACGCCTACCGCGTCACCGAAGATGCTGCCCGCCCCAAGTTTTATGCCTGTTCCATGTTGCCTTACCCCAGTGGCAAGCTGCATATGGGCCATGTGCGCAACTACACCATCAATGACATGATGGCCCGTCAGCTCCGCATGAAGGGGTTCAACGTGCTTATGCCGATGGGTTGGGACGCATTTGGCCTGCCCGCTGAAAATGCAGCCATCAAAAACAAAGTGCAGCCGGCCCGCTGGACTGATGACAACATCGCTTACATGAAGTCCCAGATGCAGGCCATGGGCTTGGCCATTGATTGGCATCGTGAAATTGCTACCTGCTCGCCCGATTATTACCGCTGGAACCAGTGGCTGTTCCTCAAAATGCTTGAAGCCGGCATTGCCGAGCGTCGCACCCAAGTTGTCAATTGGGATCCGGTTGATCAAACGGTGTTGGCGAATGAACAAGTCATTGATGGCAAAGGGTGGCGCAGTGGCGCAGTGGTCGAAAAGCGGGAAATCCCCGGTTATTATCTGGCCATCAGTCGCTATGCCAACGAGTTGCTTGAGCAAGTTCAGCATCACCTGACTGGCTGGCCTGAGAGAGTCCGTTTGATGCAGGAAAACTGGATCGGCAAAAGCGAGGGCGTTCGTTTTGCCTTTCCCCATGATATTCGCAATTCTGAGGGCGCCTTGATTGGCGAGGGGCGGCTTTATGTTTTTACCACCCGGGCCGATACCCTCATGGGTGTCACCTTTTGCGCCGTCGCTCCTGAGCATCCTTTGGCCCTGCATGCTGCACGTCATCACCCGTCTGTGGCCGCCTTCCTTGATGAATGCAAGCTCGGGGGCAGTACCGAGGCCGAAATGGCCACTCAGGAGAAAAAGGGGGTACCCACGGGCCTGATGGTCACCCATCCTCTCACGCAAGCCCTGGTGCCGCTGTGGGTTGGCAACTATGTGCTCATGAATTACGGTGACGGCGCCGTGATGGGCGTCCCTGCCCATGACGAGCGCGATTTTGCTTTTGCCCGCAAGTATGGCCTGCCCATCCGGCAGGTGGTGGCTGTGGAGGGCACAGAGCCCTTCCGGGCCGATCTCTGGCAAGACTGGTATGCCGACAAGCAGCGTGGCCGCACCGTACACTCGGGGGCCTATGATGGCTTGGCTTATCAAGTGGCCGTGGATGCGATTGCGGCTGATCTGTGTGCCAAGGGCTTGGGCGAAAAGCAAACCACTTGGCGTTTGCGTGACTGGGGTATCAGCCGCCAGCGTTACTGGGGCACACCGATCCCCATTATTCACTGCCCGGAACATGGCCCTGTGCCGGTGCCCGAAAAAGACCTGCCCGTGGTGCTTCCTGAAAATGTGGTGCCTGATGGCAGTGGCAACCCGCTGAACAAGCTCGAATCTTTCTTGAATGTACCTTGTCCGGTGTGTGGGAGGCCGTCTCGTCGTGAAACCGACACCATGGACACCTTTGTGGATTCATCCTGGTATTTCATGCGCTACTGCGACCCTCACAACCCTCATGCCATGGTCGGGAAGGGTGCAGCAGCCTACTGGATGCCGATGGATCAGTACATTGGTGGCATTGAGCATGCCATTTTACACCTCTTGTATGCACGCTTCTGGACCAAGGTCATGCGTGACCTGAAGCTTGTCAGCATTGATGAACCCTTCACCAAACTCCTGACCCAAGGCATGGTGCTCAATGAGGCTTTTGTCCGAAAGACAGATACAACAGGCAAGGAATATTTCTGGGCCAGTGACCTGCATATTGTTCGCGATGAACACGCCAAAGTCATGGCTGTCACGGCCAAGCGCGATGGTTTGCCTGTAAGCTATGAGGGCTGGACCACCATGTCCAAGTCCAAGAATAACGGCGTGGACCCCCAAGCGCTGATTCAGCAGTATGGGGCCGACACCGCACGTCTTTTTGTGATGTTCGCCTCGCCCCCTGAGCAAACACTGGAATGGAATGACGCGGGTGTTGAAGGGGCCCATCGATTCCTTCGCCGGGTGTGGTCTTTCGGGGTCAAACACCTTGATCGCCTCGGCAGCCTTGAGGTTGATGCTGGCCATCTGAGCGGCGAAGGCAAAGCCATGCGGCGCACCCTCCACCACACCCTGCGCCAGGTCAGCTTTGATTATGATCGTATGCAGTACAACACCGTGATCTCGGGTGCCATGAAAATGCTCAATGCACTGGAATCATTCGTGCCTCATACCCCTGCCGATGCTTCGGCTCTCAGCGAGGGTTTTGGTCTTTTGCTGCGGGTGCTTTATCCGGCTTGTCCCCACACCACCTGGACGCTCTGGAAACGCCTCGGTTATGCAGCCATCTTGGGTGACCTGCTTGATGCCCCTTGGCCGCAAATTGATGAGGCTGCGCTGCGACAGGATGAAATTGAATTGATGTTGCAGGTGAATGGCAAGTTGCGCGGCTCTGTCAAAGTGCCCGCTACGGCCGACAAGCCCGCCATTGAGGCTCTCGCCCTTGCCAGCCCTGAGTTTCTGAAGTTTGCTCAGGGCGCTTCGCCGAAGAAGGTGGTTGTGGTGCCAGGGCGGCTGATCAATGTGGTGCTCTGAACGCCGAAAGGGGAGGGGGCTCACACCATGCGTCGTCGACATATTCTCAGCATGATGGGGTTGGTGGCCCTGTCGGGGGGGCTGCCTGGCTGTGGGTTTGCGCCCCGCCAGGCCCCCCGAATGGCGTTCAGATCGATTGCATTCAATGGCTTTGCACCCCGTTCTGAAATAGCGGCTCAGCTCAAAATGATGTTCAATAACTCTCCCGCAACTCAGCTGACTGAAAATTTGACTGAGGCCGAAGTGATTCTTGATGTATTGCTTGATTCCCCAGAGCGTGCCCGTGGCACCATTACCCCTGCCGGGCAAGTTCGCTCGATCAATTTACTCTATCGGTTCAAGTTTCGTTTAAGGAACGCGGCCGGTCGGGAACTATGGCCAGCGATAGAGCTGGTCTCTGCACGGAGCATGTCTTACAATGAGTCGCAGGCTCTCGGGAAAGAAAAAGAAGAGGCGGATATTTTTCGTAGCATGCAGCACGACCTGGCCGATCAGATCATGCGGCGTCTTGCTGCCCTTCAGCCGCTTTGATGGCCCATGCAGCTGAAAGCCGAACAACTCCCAGAGCATCTCGTGCGGTGCGGCCCTCAACTCCGCCCTGTGTACGCGGTATGGGGTGATGAATTATTGTTGGTACAAGAGGCTTGCGATGTCATTCGCAGAGCGGCCAGAGGCCTTGGCTGCACACAGCGTCAAGTTCATACTGTGGGAGGATCTCATTTTAATTGGAGTGGCCTGTTGGGGGCCAGCCAATCCTTGAGCCTGTTTGGCGAGCGCCAACTGATTGAAGTTCGCCTTCCATCTGGCAAGCCTGGCAAGGAAGGCTCTGAAGCCTTGCAGCGATTATGCGAGCAGCTTGATCCACAATCCCTGATACTCCTGATTTTACCCCGCCTGGATCGCACTCAGCAACAGTCAGCCTGGTTTTTGGCCCTGGATCGCGTGGGGGTTACCGTGCGGGTTGATGCCATTGATCGCAAAGCGCTGCCTGCATGGTTGGCGCAACGCCTGGCGGCCCAGGGGCAAACTATTGAGCCGGGTGAGTCAGGCCGACAAAGTTTGAATTTTTTCGCTGACCAAATCGAGGGCAACCTCTTGGCCGCTCATCAGGAAATTCAAAAACTGGCGCTGCTCTACCCCCCCGGAAAACTGACACTTGAGCAAATCCGCAAGGCTGTTTTCAATGTGGCCCGATACGATGTTTTCAGCTTGGGTGAAGCTGTGTGGTCCGGTCAGGTCGCCCGTGCCATGAGAATATTGTCAGGCTTGGAAGCTGAAGGCGAGGCTGCCGTGTTGGTGCACTGGACATTGAGTGATGACGTTCGCACTTTGTATCGGCTGCATCAAGCCATCCAAGCCCGTCAACCCCTGGCCATGGCCTTGCGCGAGGCAAGGGTGTGGGGTATCAAAGAAAAATTGTTCGAGCGGCTCTTGCCAAAAATACCCCCCACAACTTTGACCGAGTGGTTGCAGCAAGCCCACGAATGCGATGGCGTGATCAAAGGCCTGAAGCACTCTGCCTGGCCCCATTCTCCTTGGCTGGCCTTGCGGCAACTGACCCTCACGTTATCAAAAGATCTGGCCTGACTTTCCGAAATCCCGAAACCCTCCATTGTGGTATCGCTACCCGTTGGTGTCAGGCATTGATGGCGCTGGAGAAGCCTTGCAGGCTTGATCAATCAAGCGTGCGTTCGAGCGAGCGATGGCTCAATAGATGCCAAGCCGGGTGTTCCCATAGGCAGGAATACCGTTTGGCTTCTGGGTAGGTTCAAAGCGGGCCGATGCTCGGTTTCGCTGATAATGCCGGCACGAATCGCGCTGGCCAAGGTATCCAATTGATGGGCCAAGGCACTGATCAAATCATCCACCGAAACAATGCCCGCCAACTGTCCCGCCGCGTCTACCACCAGCAAACGCCGGACACCATGTTTTTGCATTGTGCTCAGGGCTTCATCCAGGTCAGACTTGCTGTCAATTGCCACCAGGTTGCGTTGGGCAATTTGCCCAATTCGAACACTCGAAGATCCCAAATCTCGAGCAAGAATCTCGATGGTCAAATCACGGTCTGTCACGATACCCATGGCCCGTGGGCCCTCTCCGTTTTCAGCCGTCACAACCAGTGCGCCAACATGATGGCTTCGCATGAGGCGGGCGGCCTCAGAAAGTGAGGCTGCTTGATCCAGAGACACCACAGAATGGGTGCAGCATTGGCCGATGTTCATTCATTTCTCCTTGAAAAGGGCAGATGGAGATACACACTTTTCTGAACTGTGACTGAAGTCGGGGCGCTGAAGGCTGAGCCCTGTCAACCACCATGCTGTTTTCTGATCGGCCAACGGCGGGAGGCAATTTCCTTCATGCCGCCTTGCGCTTCCTCAATCCTTGCCCGATCAGCGGGTCAATGATGCTTGCAAACAAGTTCAACCAGAGCAAGGGAAAGCAATATGAAAGAGAAAATGACCGCAGGCGATTTTTGCAACCGGTTTGTGACTGTGGCAGAGCGCCGGATGAGTGTAGACCGGGCTGCTCAGTTCATGCGCGAACATCATGTCGGCTCTTTGGTGGTCACCGACACCATCGGGGCAGGGAAACTGGTGGTTGGTATTTTGACCGACCGTGACATTGTGACCTCAGTGGTGGCCAAAGGGGTGGATCCCAAAAAATTGACGGTAGAAGATGTCATGAGCCGGGATGTGGTGACATCTTTGGAAAGTGACACCCTGATGGATGTATTGAGCAATATGCGCCGCAAGGGCATTCGTCGGGTTCCGATTGTATCCTTACAAGGAACCTTGCAGGGCCTGATCACTCTCGATGACATGATTGAGATTTTGGCCGAGCAAATGCAGTCACTGGTCATGGCTATCAACTCAGAGCAGATCAGAGAGCGCAGCATGAAAACCTGATGCGTCAACCATGACAGGGCCCGATGCGGGGCGCTGCTTTGGCAGCACCCCGGGCCGGTTGGAATGGCGTCAGGCGGTTGCGGGTTCTGACTTGGGTTTGTCGCTTTTGCGCGGAGGTTGAATATCGAGCAAGGCATTGCCATTGTCGTCGATGTCGACAGTGAGCCGGCCACCGTCAACCAAGCGTCCGAACAGAAGTTCATCAGCCAAAGCGCGACGCACGGTGTCCTGAATGATCCGTTGCAGGGGCCGGGCCCCCATGAGCGGGTCAAAGCCCTTGCTTGCAAGATGTTTGCGCAGACGATCAGTGAAAGTGGCTTCAACTTTTTTCTCGGAGAGCTGACCTTCGAGTTGAATCAGGAATTTATCCACCACACGCAGCACAATCTCTTCATTCAGTGGCTTGAAGCTGACCGTGGCATCAAGGCGATTACGGAACTCGGGGGTGAACAGCCGCTTGATGTCGGCCATTTCATCGCCGGACTCACGGGCATTGGTGAAGCCGATGGTTGATTTTTGCATGGTTTCGGCCCCCGCGTTGGTGGTCATGATGATGATCACATTGCGGAAATCAGCCTTGCGTCCGTTGTTGTCCGTCAAGGTGCCATGATCCATGACCTGAAGCAGCACGTTGAAGACATCCGGGTGGGATTTTTCGATTTCATCGAGGAGCAATACAGCATGAGGCTTCTTGGTGATGGCCTCAGTAAGCAAGCCCCCCTGATCAAAGCCCACATAGCCTGGAGGTGCCCCAATCAAGCGGCTGACTGCATGACGCTCCATATATTCGCTCATGTCAAAGCGAATCAGATCGATGCCGAGGGTAAACGCCAGTTGCTTGGCTACTTCGGTTTTTCCTACGCCGGTCGGGCCACTGAACAGGAATGAGCCAATCGGCTTGTCTACTTTGCCCAAACCCGAGCGCGCCATTTTGATAGCCGCCGACAAGACTTCAATGGCTGCCGTTTGGCCGAACACAACATTGTTGAGGTCACGATCAAGGCTCTTGAGCTTGGAGCGGTCATCGACCGACACACTGGTGGGCGGAATACGGGCAATTTTGGCCACGATTTCTTCGACCTCGGTGCGGGTGATGGTTTTTTTCTGTTTATTCTTGGGCAAAATCCGTTGGGCGGCTCCAGCTTCATCGATCACATCAATGGCTTTATCGGGTAAATGGCGGTCATTGATATATTTTGCCGATAACTCCGCAGCCGCCTGTAATGCACCCGGAGCATATTTGACGCTGTGATGATCCTCAAAACGCGTTTTGAGACCCTTCAGGATTTCAATGGTTTGCTCCACCGAAGGCTCAGCCACATCAACTTTCTGGAACCTTCGGGACAGGGCAGCATCTTTTTCGAAGATGCCACGATATTCCGAGAAAGTGGTGGCACCAAGGCATTTCATGGAGCCCGAACTGAGAGCTGGCTTGAGCAAATTGCTGGCATCCAGTGTGCCGCCTGAGGCGGCCCCCGCGCCAATCAGGGTGTGAATTTCATCAATGAAAAGCACCGCAGCGGGAAGGTCACGGAGTTGCTTGAGGACACTCTTGAGCCGTTGTTCAAAATCGCCACGATATTTGGTGCCTGCCAAAAGGGCGCCCATATCGAGCGAGTAGACAATAGCCTGAGACAGCACTTCAGGCACGTCACCTTGTGTAATCCGCCATGCCAGCCCTTCGGCAATGGCCGTTTTGCCTACACCAGCCTCGCCAACCAAGAGAGGGTTGTTTTTTCGGCGACGGCAAAGAACCTGAATGACGCGCTCGACTTCATGCTCACGGCCAATGAGGGGGTCAATTTTGCCTTCGCGGGCCAGGTGGTTGAGATTGACAGTGAATTGATCCAGGGGCGAGCCCTTATTTTCCGATTCTTCTTTTTCACCCTCGGCACCCGCTGCACCGGTTTCATTGGGCTTGGTGGTTTCGGGGGGGGCGCTCTTGCGAATGCCGTGGGAAATAAAATTCACCACGTCGAGGCGCGTGACGCCCTGCTGATGCAAGTAGTACACCGCATGAGAATCTTTTTCACCAAAAATGGCCACAAGAACGTTGGCTCCGGTGACTTCCTTTTTGCCACTGCCCGTGGATTGCACATGCATGATGGCGCGTTGAATGACACGCTGAAACCCCAGGGTGGGCTGGGTATCTACCTCGTCGGTACCACCGACGGTGGGGGTATTTTCTTTGATAAATTGCACCAGGCTTTTGCGCAAATCATCAAGATTCACGGAACAAGCCTTCAAAACCTCAATGGCCGAAGGGTTATCAAGCAAAGCCAGAAGCAGATGCTCTACGGTAATAAATTCATGCCTTTGCTGCCTGGCTTCAACAAATGCCATGTGCAGGCTGACTTCAAGCTCTTGGGCAATCATGCGACCTCCATAATGCATTGCAAAGGGTGACCACTGCGGCGAGCGGTCACTAACACCAGCTCCACCTTGGTGGCGGCAACATCTTTCGAGAACACACCACAAACACCACGCCCTTCATGATGAATTGTCAACATGATCTGAGTCGCAGTTTCCAGGTCACGATTGAAAAACTCTTGCAAAACCATCACAACAAACTCCATGGGGGTGTAATCGTCATTCAACAGAACCACTTGGTACATGGGCGGTGGCTCGGTGCGAGCCAGTTGCTGTTCGGCCACAACAGAGTCCAAGTCCTCGTTGGGACTGAACTCTGGGCGATGGGTAGACTGGTTGGTTTTGTCAGGCATGAGATCATTCTACCGATTTGAAAGGGCTCCGCGTGTGGGGTATTTTGGGGTCAAGACAAATTTCACAAGTCAGAGATCAACGGGGTAATTGGCCCTGATCTACACGCTTTATGGTTTGTGGCGAGTTTGTATTCTGCGCTGGCAGGGTGGTAGAAATTTCCTCACTTGATACCAGCCTCTTTGACGCAGTTGTGCAACTCAATTGTGAGCGGCTGATCGGCAAAGAGGTTGATATCCTTGACAGTGCGTTGCACCAAGCACAAAATAACTCGCCTTTATTCTGCAATAAATCGGGGGTATTTATGGCTGTAGGCACTGTGAAGTGGTTCAATGATGCTAAAGGTTTCGGTTTCATTGAGCCTGAAAATGGCGGAGAGGATATTTTTGCTCATTTCTCTGCCATCAAAATGGATGGTTTTCGCACTCTGCGTCAAGGTGGCAAGGTCAGTTTCGACTTGATCCAAGGCCCCAAGGGGCAGTTGGCGCAAAACATCACGCCGCTCTATTCCGAAAACGACACCCGGAATGAACAGCGCGAGTCAGTTTCTGACGCGCAAACCCTGTAACCCATCGACTACCGCCCCGGAGTCCCGGTGGCATCCGGGGGGTGCTTTTTTCGTCTGCCAATGAGTCAAAAAACGGTGGCTTGATTTTCATCATCACTTGCTCATTACTGTGCATGTCGGCCAAGCCGCATGTATCAATAAGCTTGCGGCAAGGTGCGGTACGGCACCTGCACCGTTACCGGCATTGGGGTGACGGAGCAACTCAAGCGCCAGACCAGTCTACGCTGGTGCCTTCCGACAACCTTCCACTCCCTATCAAGCCTTTTCTGTCAGCCAAGCGGCTGAATCACAAGTCAGGCTACTACATGGGGTATCGGGGCGTTTTTCAGCTTGAAACTCAAGCATGCGACAATTACCATTCTTCTTGCTGATCAATGCGATGGTTATTCATGGCATGTTCTTTCCACAGAATCAGCCTTAAAGTGGAATTTCTCCATGTCTGATCCTTCTTTGAATTCAATGCCATCCTCAGAGGTGTCGCCATCGTCTGAGTCCAATGCGCTCATTACGATGGATCATGTTACTTTCGCCTATCCTGAAGGGCGAGTGATTCTTCATGAGGTGTCTTTGCAGTTTCCGCGTGGCAAGGTCACTGCCATTCTGGGCGGGTCAGGTTGTGGCAAAACCACTTTGCTGCGACTGATCGGAGGAGTGCATGCGCCCTTGACGGGAAGCATCACATTTGATGGCCAGCCGGTTGATGTTCGTGATCGGGAGGCGCTGTTTCGTTTGCGGCGTCGTCTGGGCATGTTGTTTCAATTCGGGGCGCTCTTTACTGACCTGACGGTCTTTGACAATGTGGCCTTCCCCTTGCGGGAGCATGCCAACCTGGATGAATCCATGATCCGGGACATCGTCCTCATGAAACTCAATGCAGTGGGTCTGCGCGGCGCTGCACCGTTACGCATTTCTGAAATCTCGGGGGGCATGGCTCGCCGGGTGGCTCTGGCCCGAGCCATTGCACTCGACCCGGAATGTCTTATGTACGATGAGCCGTTTGCAGGGCTGGATCCTATTTCCATGGGGGTGACAGCCAATTTGATCCGCACCCTCAATGGTACGACCCGGGCCACCAGTTTGGTGGTTTCCCACGACGTACAAGAGTGCTTTGCTATTTGTGACTATGCTTACCTGATGTCTTCTCAGGGCCGGGTGGTGGCCCACGGCGAGCCTGCGGAACTCAGGGTATCCGAAGACCCTGAAGTTCGACAATTTATCCGTGGCGAGCCTGATGGGCCTGTGCGTTTTCACTATCCAGCCCGGCCTTTGGCGCAAGATTTGGGAGTATCCCTGTGATGTACCCTTTGCAATGGCTAGGGAGCAGCGTTCTGCGCCTGCTTGAAGTGCTTGGGCATCATGCCTTTTTTTTCTATGAGCTTCTCAGGCATGTGCCTGCGGCCATGCGGCGTCCTTATCTTGTGGTGGTGCAGCTTTACGCACTGGGTAATCGTTCCTTGCTCATTATTGCGGCATCAGGAATGGCGGTAGGGTTTGTGCTTGCACTTCAGATGTATTACGCCCTGGTGACCTACGGGGCGGCTGAGTCACTCGGGTTAATTGTGAACCTTTCTCTCGTCAGGGAATTAGGGCCTGTGGTGTCTACGCTTTTATTTGCTGGTCGTGCGGGCACGTCACTCACGGCCGAAATTGGCCTGATGAAAGCGGGTGAGCAGTTGGCTGCCATGGAAATGATGGCCATTGACCCTCGGAGCCGGGTGTTGGCCCCCCGGTTTGTGGCCGGTGTGATTGTCATGCCGCTGTTGGCGGCTATTTTTTCTGCGGTGGGTATTGTCGGGGCTTATGTGGTGGCTGTTTTGCTGATTGGTGTTGATTCAGGCAATTTTTGGGCCATCATGCAAACTCAGGTTGATGTTTGGCGTGACGTTGGTAATGGCATCTTCAAAAGTTTTATTTTTGGCCTGATTTGTACCTTTGTGGCGCTTTATCAGGGCTATGAATCGAAAGCCACGCCTGAGGGGGTGGCCCAAGCCACAACACGAACCGTGGTGATTGCATCCTTGGCCCTGCTCGGTATGGATTTTGTTCTCACCGCAATCATGTTCAGTACCCCCTGATGGGCCAATTTGATCCAAAAGAAGACACAAAAATGAGTAAAAAAAGCATTGAAATTTGGGTGGGTCTGTTTGTGCTGATCGGCTTGACAGGCTTGGTTTTTCTGGCTTTGAAATCAGCCAACTTGGGGAGCCTGCGAGCCAATTCCAATACCTATACTTTATACGCCAAGTTTGACAATATCGGTGGATTGAAAGTTCGCGCCCCTGTGCGCAGCGCGGGCGTCACGGTAGGGCGGGTGGCCTCCATCAAGTTGGATACCAGCGATATTCCTTACCGGGGTGAGGTGCGCTTTGAAATCAACCGTGATGTGCTGTTTCCCACGGACACATCTGCTCAAATTTTGACCAATGGCCTTTTGGGTGACCAGTATGTGGGTCTTGAAGCCGGGGGAGACACCGAAAATATGAAGCCGGGCGCAGCCTTCAAGAATACCCAATCAGCGGTCGTGCTCGAAAAATTGATCGGGCAGTTTTTATTCAGCAAATCTGCAGAGGCAGGGAGCCGCAAGTGATGCAATCCATTCGCTCGGTTCTTGTACCCACACTGCTCGGAGCCATGTTGTGGGGGGGGCTGAGTGGCTGCGCTTCGGCCCCCGAAAGAGGAGGCATGCTGCACAGCAAGGCCGACCCTCTTGAGGCCTGGAACCGAAATGTTTTTACCTTCAACGAGGGCCTCGACAAGGTGGCGCTCAAGCCTGCGGCCAAGGCCTATGTTCATACTGTTCCGCCGCTCGTGCGTCAGGGGGTCAGCAATTTTTTTGGTAATTTTGCAGATGTCTGGTCCTCGGTGAATAATTTTTTGCAGGTCAAGCCTGCGCGGGGTTTTAGTGATCTGATGCGTGTCGGAACGAATACTGTATTTGGCCTTGGGGGTATTTTTGACGTGGCCACTCAGGCCGGTATTGAGCGCACCCGGGAAGATTTTGGCCAAACTTTGGGCGTTTGGGGGCTTCCCGCAGGCCCCTACATTGTGTGGCCGATTCTTGGGCCCTCGAGCTTGCGAGACTCCTTCGGTTTGCCCCTGGATATGGCCGCTGGGGCCCCGGCTGCTTTCAAGGATGATGGCCTGCGCCTGGGCGCCAGCCTCTTGCAGGTGGTGAATGTACGAGCCAATCTTCTCAGTGCGGGCCAGCTCCTGGATGATGTTGCCCTTGACCGCTACGCATTTGTCCGGGATGCGTACTTGCAGCGCCGTTACAGCTTGCTCTATGACGGAGACCCCCCTGACCAACCTTCTGAAGAAGATCTTGAAGAGTCACCTCAGTGAGTCGCCCTCATCAAAATAGTGCTTCAAAAAAACGGTTTGTTGCCAATATCTGCGGCTTGCTTTGCAGAGGTTCCTTAAGCATGTTGAGCCTCACTTCTTAGAACAAAATTGAAAGGAATACCATGTTTTTTTCATCATGGAGCGATCTGATTCAGCGTGTCATTCAAAAATTTTTAGCCTGCTTGATGCTCGCTATTTTGGCCTGCGGCCTGGCTTACGCCTCAGACCCAGCCCCCCCCGATTTATTGATTAAATCCGTTTCTTCTCAAGTGATTGAAATGGCCAAAGCGGATCAGTCAATTCAAACCGGAGATCTGCAAAAAATCATGGCCTTGGTTGAAAGCCAGGTTATGCCCCATGTGAATTTCCAGCGTATGACGGTCGCCACTGTCGGGGCCCGCCATTGGAAGTCAGCGACAGACGAGCAAAAAAAGCGGCTGCAGGAAGAGTACAAAATTCTTCTGTTGCGCACTTATGCCGGCGCTTTGTCCATGGTGAAAGACCAAACCGTTCAGGTTTCTCCGCTTAAATTATCCCTGACGGATACCGAAGTTCTTGTGCGCACCAAGGTCAAAGGTGCCCAGGAACCTGTTCAGCTGGACTACCGCCTCGAAAAAACCGAGCAGGGTTGGAAAATTTATGACGTCAACGTGGCTGGCTTCTGGTTGACTGATCAATTTCGTAGCAGTTGGGCCCAAGAAATCAGCACCAATGGCCTGGATGGCCTGATATCTGCCCTGTCCAAGCGTAACAAAGCGGCTTCTGCCAAAGGCTGAATCATGTTGGTTTTGCCTGCTTCCCTCACACACCAGGAGGCTCGGGATACCCTCGGCATGTTGTCTCAGGCCCTGGAGCGCGAGCCTGAGGGTGCCACAGTGTTGCTGGATGCTTCCCCCCTGCAACAGTTTGATTCGTCTGCTTTGGCTGTTTTTTTGGAATGTCAGCGTCAGGCCCGTGCTTCTGGGCGCCGTTGTGTGTTGAAGCATCCACCAGACGCATTGGTAGCTTTGGCAAAATTGTATGGAGTTGATGCGCTCTTGCCTACAGGCGATGTCCCGATCATCGTTGAAGGTTGAGTGGGTGGTTGAAGCACTCAGGGCCTACAGAATGTGGGTTCCGAGTTCAGCCATCTGAAAGCCAGGAAAGCTCAACCACCATGAAAGAGTCTACTCAAAACAAGCCCCGGGTCTTGAATAAAGCGTATGCCAAGAGGCCAGCGCCGCCGTTGATCGCAGCCGATTCTGAGGCGGTCCTGCCGATACTGCAGATGTTGGAGAACGCACGGCTGTGCCTGGGCAATTTGCCGAGTGATTTGTCGCGCGGTTTCATCGAAGAATGGCTGATGCTGCCAGCTCGCACGGTGGCTGGAGAGAAGCACCGGGGTCGCCAGGAGGGGGCCAGCCATGCGCTGGTTTGAGTCAGTCCTGCAATAGAAAAAATTTTCCCCCATCGATTCAACATTCGTGCGCCCGTATTGCGGTAACGGATCAAACCAATCGCCAGACACGCCAAGGACTCAGGCAAACCGTCAGCCTTTAAGCATTCAGAGATCCTCGAAGGAGATTTCTTTGTGGATCACTTTGGCTTTGGAGAGCACGAAATCAATCACGTTCTCTAGCATCAAAATAGATTTCAATTGTGAGGAGATCTCCTCCGAATTTAAGGGTAAATTTGGGAAGAGATCTGAATTTTTAAAGTGGTTCAGAATTTCCGGGAGCTTATTTTCAATTTGCTCGCGGGTGGGGTGCAGTTGGTGCTGACGGGCTAACTCGCTTGCGATCAAGGACAAACGCACGCGACGCTCGGCGCGAGTTTGAAAAGTTTCAGTGGCGATGTTGGGAGCATCGTCGGGGTTTGAGCCTTTGGTGTTGATGGTTTCCCGATGTTCACGAGCGTCTGAGATCATTGCTTTGAGTTCAGATTCGACCAAACTTTTCGGGACATCAAGCTCAATGGTGTTGAGCAAAGTTTCTACGATGGTATTTTGGTTGCGGGTTGCTAGGCGGAAATTCATTTGCCGATCAAGATTTTGACGAATTTCGGTGCGCAGGGCTTCGATGCTTCCTTCAGTGACGCCGAGCGACTGAATGAAGGCTTCATCAAGCGCAGGCAGGTTGGCGGCTTCAAGTTTGTGCAGAGTGACGAGGAAGTCGGCCTCTTTGCCTGCCACGGTTTCGTTTTTGAAAGTGTCGGGGAATTGCAGCAGAAAGGTTTTGGACTCGCCTTGCTTCATCCCTCGGACGGCCTTCTCAAAAGCCTCGGGCATGCTGTTTTCGCCGATCACAAACTGAAAGTTTTCGGCCTTGCCGCCTTCAAAGGAGGCACCGTCAATTTTGCCTTCGAAATCAACAGTCACGCGGTCACCTTCTGTGGCTGGCTCGCCTGCCGGGCGCTCGAAAAAAGTGCATGCCTGCTTGCGCATGATATCGATTGTTTTGTCGATGGCCCTGTCTGGGAGTGTTGTGGCGACATGTTCGATTTCAAGCGCAGTCAAGTCACCGAGTTGAACCTCGGGATAGACTTCAACAATGACGTCGAAAGCCCATTTTTTTTCGTCTGTTGCTGTTGCTGTTTCGGTTTCGGTTTCGGTTTCTTTTTTGGCAATTTGAACGATTCCAGCAATGTTCAGTTGGGATTCAGTGATAGCGTTGATCAAGGCTTTGTTGATTTGATCGTCCATGACCTCTTGTTGAACGGAGGGGCCATAACGCTTGATGACAACATTCATGGGGACTTTGCCGGGGCGAAAGCCATCAGCCTTGACGGTGCGGGAGATTTTTTTCAGGCGCGAGGTGACTTCTTTTGTGATCAGATCAGGGTGAAGCGTGAGGGTGAGACGGCGCTCCAGCTTGTCGAGGGTTTCTACAGTGACGGCCATGGGGAAATTCCTTTGATTTGAGTTACTGGTGCGCGGGGGGGGACTCGAACCCCCACACCATTGCTGGCGTCAGGACCTAAACCTGGTGCGTCTACCTATTTCGCCACCCGCGCATACCACTGAAATGTTGAAGAGGCGAACAGCTTCGCCTCAGAAAATTTGGGAGGGGATACGCTATTTTAGCGCGTGGATTGGTGTTTTGGCTTCTCTTTGATATGCAACCCTGCGGCATGACATGGGGAAAAAGAGTATGAAAGGGCTTGGGCTTTGGCTGTGGACGGGCCATTGGGTGCCATGCCAACGCTGTTTGGCCCAGGCCGCTCAGGATCAAGGACAATGAGCCTTTTGGCGTCCTGTGAATTCATTCTGCAGGGCAGGCCAGGCCTCATCCAGTTTCGCTCTCTTGTTTTGGTATTTTTGTGTTGGCGCATTCATGATTGTTCACTCCCGAGAAACCAAGCACTATGAAAACTTCCCGGTTGCTTCCTGGTTGTGTCCGGCTCGGCTGCGACCGGCAATTGGCGCTATTTATGCGTTTGCGCGAACCGCCGATGATTTGGCCGACGAGGGAGAGGCCACTCCGCAGCAACGGTTGTCTGATCTCCAAGATTTTCGGGCTGATTTCATGGCGCTGGGCGAGGGAAAAGCCATTTCTTCCCGTTGGCCTGCAGTTTTTGAGCGGCTTCGCCCGGTGATGGCTGAATTTCAACTGCCCCACGCCTTGCTTTTAGACCTGCTGAGTGCTTTTGAGCAGGATGTCTGCAAGGATCACTATAGCAACCGGGCTGAACTGCTGGACTATTGTCAACGTTCGGCCAACCCGATTGGGCGTTTGCTGCTGCATTTGTATGGGATTCATGATGAGCCATCGCTGGCTCAGTCCGATGCGATATGCTCGGCACTGCAACTGGCCAATTTCTGGCAAGACCTGTCTGTGGATATTCCCCGTCGGCGCTATTACCTTCCTGTGCACGATTGCCAAACCGCCGGCATCGATTTTTCTGACATGGCTGCACAGCAAGACAGCCCGGCTCTGCGCGCCATGCTGAAGCAACTGGTGCAATGGACGCGCGAATTGATGCTTCAGGGCGCTGATCTGCCCGGGGTGCTGCGGGGACGATCGGGCTGGCGGGCCGGCCTTGAGCTGCGTCTGGTGGTTCAGGGTGGGTTGAAAATTCTCGACAAAATTGAAGCCATGCACTTTGACAGCCTTCGTCAACGCCCCAAGCTGGGGGGCTTGGATGTGATCCCGCTGCTGTGGCGGGCGCTCTGGATGCGCCCTGGCCCCCGGCACGGCTTGCGGGGCGCCACATGACCCCGGAGCAGTATGTTCAACAAAAGGCCGCTCAAAGTGGTTCCAGTTTTTACTATGCTTTTCAGTTCCTGACGCCTCCGCGGCGCCTTGCGATCACTGCCTTTTATGCCTTCTGCCGCGAGGTCGATGATGTGGTTGATGAGGTCAGCGACCCGAGCGTGGCCCAAGCGAAACTGGCATGGTGGAGTCAGGAGGTTCGGGGGGCCTTCGGGGGGGCGCCCAGCCACCCTGCGCTCAAAGCATTGATGCCCCAAGCGCAGCAATACAATATTCGACCGGAACACCTGTATGCGGTCATTGAGGGCTGCCAGATGGACCTGGCCCAAAGCCGCTACCTGGACTATGCAACCCTGGCTCGATATTGTCACTTGGTGGCGGGTGTGGTGGGAGAGGTGGCGGCCAGCATTTTTGGTATCACATCCCCTCAAACCGTGGTTTATGCCCACCGTTTGGGCCTGGCGATGCAATTGACGAACATTATTCGTGATGTGGGTGACGATGCCCGGAGAGGCCGAATTTACCTGCCCATCGAAGACCTTCAACGCTTTGACGTCAAGGCCCATGAGTTGCTCAAGCGCCAGTCACCCTGGGGGTACAGTGATCGTTTCCAGGCCCTGATGCGTTTTCAGGCACAGCGTGCTCACGAAGTTTTTGAAGAGGCCCTGGCGCTGCTGCCCGATGCGGATCGGCGAGCTCAAAAGCCAGGGCTCATGATGGCGAATATTTACCGCACTTTGTTGCGCGAAATTGAAGTTGATCACTTTCAAGTGTTGCACCAAAGAACGTCGCTGACGCCGCTGCGTAAAATCTGGATCGCTTTGTGTACCCATTGGCGCGGACGCTGATGCTTTCTTCGCCACATTTGAAAATTGCGATCGTCGGCGCAGGCTGGTCCGGCTTGGCGGCGGCAGTCACGGCCACAGATGGCGGCCACAGGGTGACTGTCTTTGAAATGGCGGCCCAGCCCGGAGGGCGGGCCCGGCAAATTGCCAAGGCCAGCCCGCTGGAGCAAGCCCCAGACAATGGCCAGCATTTGTTGATCGGGGCCTACCGGGAAACTCTCCGCCTGATGGCGCATGTGGGGGTGAAGGTTCAGGACGTTTTTCACCGCACCCCCTTGCATCTGGTCGATGCCCAAGGCCAGGGCCTTTTGCTGCCCCCTGGTTCGCCAACCCTGTCTTTTTTGCGGGGAGTCTGGGCTCATCCTCATTGGTCTCGAAGGCAGAGAATGTCTTTGCTGCTTCGTGCAGTGTATTGGCGCGGCCAAGGTTTTCGTTGTGCCAGTTCGCTCACGGTGGATCAACTCACTCGCGATTTACCGGCCGTGATTCGTGAAGAGTTGATTGAACCTTTGTGTGTCGCGGCCTTGAACACCCCGTCGCATGAAGCTTGTGCTCAGGTGTTTTTGCGTGTGCTGAAAGATGCCATGCTGTCGGGGCCGGGCTCGGCGGATTTGTTGTTTCCCCGAACCCCCCTGAGTGATTTATGGCCTGCGCCAGCCATGCAGTGGTTGCAGCATCGGGGGGCCAGCTTGCGCCTGAAGCATCGAGTCAGTGAACTTCAGCGCATGGATGGGCAATGGCAAGTGGATGGCGAACCCTTTGATGCGGTGATCTTGGCTTGTACGCCCACCGAAGCCGCCCGACTGACCCGCAAGATCGCGCCTTGGTGGGCAGAGCAAGCCAGCCGCATCGAATATGAGCCCATTGCCACTATTTACACCCTGAGCCCTGGCTCGCGCCTGCCCACCCCGATGGTTCAATTGACTTCAGATGAGCACACACGGCCTGCCCAGTTTGTGCTGGACCATAGCCATTGGGGGCCTTCGCAGGGGATGCTGGCCTTTGTGGTCAGTGGGGCCAGGGGGTGGTCAGAGCGCGGACACGCAGCCCTTCAAGACGCCACGCTGCGACAAGCCCATGAGGCTTTAGGGCCTTGGCTGCGAGCGCCGCTCAGGTGCTTGCACACCTTGATTGACAAGCGCGCCACCTTTCGGTGTACCCCGGGTTTGCTTCGCCCTTCAGCCCACATTGCCAGTGGCCTGCATGCCGCCGGCGATTATATTGAGGGCCCGTACCCGGCCACTTTGGAGGGGGCCATGCGTGCGGGCATCAGGGCGGCACAGCAACTGGTGTTGCATCAACTGACATCACTCGGATAAAGGCGTTTGAAATTGATGCGAGATTTACTACAGATGTTGTCATGGCCTCTTACCCGGCAGTGAACACCTAGGCGCTTGCCGCATAGTTCTGCGCCACTTTCTGGGCTGCCTACGCAGTGACCTGCCCCCCACCAGCCGTACCAGCATAAAGTTCGTGAAGTCCGTCAACCAGGAGAATGACGGACATGAAGAAGAGCAGATTTACCGAAGAGCAGATCATTGGCTTTCTGAGGCAGGCCGAGGCCGGCATCCCG
>JBKDQE010000009.1:0-22307 GCA_046342195.1 Burkholderiales bacterium | reverse complement strand
GATGGTGATGCCTCGCGCTTTTTCTTCCGGGGCAGCGTCAATTTGGTCGTAGGCCTTCGCTTCCCCGCCAAACTTGCTCGCCAACACCGTCGTGATGGCTGCGGTCAGGGTGGTTTTTCCATGGTCGACGTGACCAATGGTACCCACATTTACATGGGGCTTCGTGCGCTCAAACTTGGCCTTTGCCATTTTAATTTCTCCGGATCAAAGAACTAACCAGTGGCTGGGTTTAAGGTTTCCACGATTGCTTTTTTTCGTCCGTCACTGGCAACGGACGAAGCAACCGCGAAGACCGAATGAAACAATTATTTCGCGCGAGCAGTAATGATGGCGTCGGCAACGTTCTTTGGCGCTTCTGTGTAGTGCTTGAACTCCATGGTGTATGTGGCGCGCCCCTGAGACATTGAACGCAAAGTCGTTGAATAACCAAACATTTCGGAAAGAGGAACCTCTGCACGAATGATTTTGCCACCACCGACCATTTCATCCATACCTTGAACCATGCCGCGACGCGAGGATAAATCACCCATCACGTTGCCAGCGTAGTCTTCAGGAGTTTCAACTTCAACGGCCATCATGGGTTCGAGAATGACCGGATTGGCTTTACGGCAACCATCTTTGAAACCCATGATTGCAGCCATTTTGAAGGCATTTTCATTCGAGTCAACTTCATGGTATGAGCCGAATGTTAAAGTGACTTTGACATCGACGACGGGATAGCCTGCCAAAACACCGTTCAGTAAAGAGTCTTCAACCCCCTTTTTGACCGCCGGGATGAACTCACGAGGCACGACACCGCCCTTAATGGCATCGACGAATTCGAAGCCCTTACCAGGCTCCTGGGGCTCAATTTTGAGGACGACGTGACCGTACTGACCCTTACCGCCAGATTGACGGACAAATTTACCTTCAACCTCCGAGATTTCCTTGCGAATAGTTTCGCGATAAGCCACCTGAGGCTTGCCGACGTTGGCCTCAACACTAAACTCACGTTTCATGCGGTCAACGATAATTTCAAGGTGTAATTCGCCCATGCCGGAGATAATGGTCTGACCAGATTCTTCATCGGTACGAACCCGGAAGGATGGATCTTCTTGGGCCAGGCGACTCAGAGCAATACCCATTTTTTCCTGGTCTGCCTTGGTCTTGGGCTCGACCGCTTGGGAAATAACAGGCTCAGGGAAGATCATTTTTTCCAGAGTAATGATCGCTTCTGGGTCACATAAAGTTTCGCCAGTGGTAACGTCTTTGAGACCCACGCAGGCTGCAATATCGCCAGCAAGGATTTCTTTGATTTCTTCACGCTGATTCGCGTGCATCTGGAGAATGCGACCGATACGCTCTTTTTTGCCACGAATTGGGTTGTAAACAAAGTCACCCGATTTGAGCACCCCGGAATAGACGCGGACAAATGTCAGCTGGCCCACATAGGGATCACTCATGAGTTTGAAAGCGAGCGCGGCAAACTTTTCACTGTCATCGGCTTTGCGGACAATGTCTTTGTCGTTGATATCGGTGCCGGGAACTGGAGGAATTTCAGTGGGTGAGGGCAGGAAATCAATGACGCCATCCAACATGCGCTGGACACCTTTATTTTTGAAGGCAGTGCCACAGAACATTGGTTGAATTTCTGCGGCAATCGTGCGCGCACGAATTCCGGCCTTGATTTCAGCCTCGGTCAATTCACCCGCCTCAAGATACTTGTTCATGAGGTCTTCAGTGGCTTCTGCCGCAGTCTCAATCAGGTTCTCTCGCCATTTTCCGGCCTCAGCAGCGAGTTCGGAAGGGATGTCTTCGTAGTTGAATTTCATGCCCTGGGAGGCTTCGTCCCAGATGATCGCTTTCATTTTCAGGAGATCAATCACACCCTTGAAGTTTTCTTCAGCGCCGATCGGGATAACCACAGGGACAGGATTGGCGCGCAGACGAGTTTTCATCTGATCGTAAACCCTGAAGAAATTGGCGCCTGTGCGATCCATCTTGTTGACGAAGGCCAAACGGGGAACCCGGTATTTATTTGCCTGACGCCAGACAGTTTCAGACTGGGGTTGTACACCACCTACCGCGCAATAAACCATGCAGGCCCCATCCAGGACGCGCATGGAGCGCTCGACCTCAATGGTGAAGTCGACGTGGCCTGGGGTGTCAATGATGTTGATACGGTGCTCTGGGTAAGAGAGATCCATACCCTTCCAGAAACAGGTGGTCGCCGCGGAAGTGATGGTAATGCCGCGCTCTTGTTCTTGCTCCATCCAGTCCATGGTGGCTGCACCATCATGGACTTCACCGATTTTGTGATTCACCCCGGTATAGAACAAGATACGTTCAGTTGTGGTGGTTTTGCCGGCGTCGATGTGAGCTGAAATGCCAATGTTACGATAACGCTCAATGGGGGTTTTGCGGGACATGATGTCACTCCAAGGTGCATGACAAAAAACGATGGGCCGCCCCAATCACCCAATAGGGTGTTGTGAGTCAGCCCTTGTAGCGCGCGTGAAAATTTAAACAGCGAGTTTAGAACCGGAAATGCGAAAAGGCCTTGTTGGCTTCTGCCATCCGGTGAACTTCATCACGCTTTTTCATGGCACCACCACGCCCCTCAATGGCTTCCATGATCTCGTTGGCGAGGCGCTGAACCATGGATTTCTCGCCGCGCTTGCGAGCAGAGTCTTTTAGCCAACGCATAGCGAGGGCATTGCGACGAAGGGGGCGAACTTCCACGGGAACTTGGTAGTTCGCACCGCCGACACGGCGAGATTTGACTTCGACCAAAGGCTTGATGTTATTCAGAGCCACAGTGAAGATTTCCAACGGGTCTTTGCTTAACTTCTTTTCGACCAATTCAAGGGCGCCATAGACAATGCGCTCAGCAATAGCTTTTTTACCAGACTCCATGATGACATTCATGAATTTGGACAGGTCAATGGATCCGAACTTGGGATCAGGGAGGATGTCCCGCTTGGGGACTTCACGACGACGAGGCATTTTGATTCCTTTGGCTTCAGTGGATGAGGCTTTGAGCTTCATCTTGAATATCTATTGAAGGATATTCACTTACTCGGCAGACTTTTTCAATAGCCGCAATGCCTGTTCACTAAACTGACAAGAACAGGGACGGTACGATAAAATTCTTTGCTGACGCAAGGGTTTATTTGGGACGCTTTGCGCCGTATTTTGAACGAGATTGTTTGCGATTTTTAACGCCGCCCAAATCGAGGGAGCCGCGAACGATATGGTACCGGACACCTGGGAGATCTTTGACGCGACCACCGCGAACAAGGACAACGCTGTGCTCTTGAAGATTGTGACCTTCGCCACCAATGTAAGAGATGACCTCAAAACCGTTGGTGAGGCGGACTTTGGCAACTTTACGCAGGGCCGAGTTTGGTTTTTTGGGAGTCGTGGTGTAGACGCGAGTGCAAACCCCACGACGCTGAGGGCCACCCTGCATCGCAGGAGATTTTGACTTCACGTGCCCGGTTTTTCGGCCGTGACGCACGAGTTGGTTGATGGTTGGCATAGTGGTAACTTGTTCCCGTTTGAAGTCACTTGGGTAAGAAGAGGGCTGGCGCCTACCGACCCCCTAGGGCCTTCGACCCAAACTGCCTGCGCTGGCTGCTTACTGGGGATTGGTGGTGCCTTAACGCCGTTTCAGGCTGCTCAGAAAGGCAAGTTTTGATCGAAAAGCTCTCGATTGTAATCGAGCAAGATTGGAGTAGCAAGCCTATTGCAGCGAATCAGGTTCAATAGGCCCGCAATGGCTCAGGCAGAAGCCACTCGTCCAGAGCTCTTGGCCGCCAGAGACGCGGAGACCTCCTTGCGGTAACGATTGAGCTCTTGGACACTGGCAAAACTACGATCCATTAATAAACCGAGATTATGCAGGATACGGCTGACAACTTTGGATTCGCATGAGCTGTCAAATTGAATTTGATGGTCAAGCCATTGTTCGAGCCAACCCGGGCAGGGGAGCCGGCTTTGAACAGTATCTCTCGGAAACAGTTTGGCATTGACATGAAGGTTTGTGGGGTGCAGTGCTTGAGCGGTTCGGCGGGCACTGGCCATGAGAACTCCCACTTTGGTGAAAGCCGCTCTGGCTTCGTCGCCACATTTTTGCATGGCGCGCTTCATGTAGCGAAGATAGGCTCCGCCATGGCGGGCTTCATCACGGGAGAGGGTTTCGTAGATGGACTTGATGACGGGCTCAGTGTGCCACTCAGCCGCGCGACGATACCAGTGGTTGAGGCGAATTTCACCGCAAAAATGAAGCATCAGGGTTTCAAGTGCCGGAGCAGGGTCGAACTCAAAGCGAACTTCATGGAGCTCGGACTCTGTGGGGGTGAGATCAGGCCGGAAACGCCGCAAGTATTCCATCAAGACCAGAGAATGCTTTTGCTCCTCAAAGAACCAAACGCTCATGAAGGCACTGAAATCACTGTCATCGCGGTTGTCGCGCAGAAACATTTCGGTGGCAGGCAATGCCGCCCACTCGGTGATGGCGTTCATTTTGATTGTGTACGCCTGTTCATCAGAGAGCTTGCCAGAATCAAATTGGGCCCAAGGGATATCGGCATCCATGCTCCAGCGCACGGCTTCGAGTTGTTTAAAAAGTTCAGGGTAAAGCATGCCGGACATGAGAACTCACGGAGGGTTGAAATACAAAGAATGCACGAATTCTAGGGCCTATTAATATTGACGTTGCCCCCGAATTTCGGAGCGCTTAGCTCGGTTTGTCATGCTATGACCATTCAGGAAAAGAGCGCAAGTGGCTTCGAGGCCGATCGTGTCATTTGCGAATTTCATGAATCTGCAAACCATTGAGAGTGCGCCATACAAGGGCAATGCGTGAGTTTGACTGGGCCAGCCGTGGGTGATCGTTGGCGCCAACCGCGGTGCCTAGAGTGTGCAGCTTAAAGCTTTTACCCCCATCACTTGAAACCCAGGCTTTTAAGGTGCTGGTATGCCCTTCGGTGCTGCGCCAGGCAATTACAACGAGTTCTCCGATGGCGGCCACATCAGCATGCTCTGCACGGGGGTCAGGAAGTGTCTGGAGGCTTTCTGGAATAGGGTGGCCATCGGGGTGCAGTTGGCCATAGCGCACGGCAGCCTGATTTTCTTTGCCGACCCGTCGAATTCCAAACCATACCGCATGGAAGCCTCTATTTTGGGCTGATGCCAAGCCAGGCCCATGGTGGGGGCAGGCATTGATTTGCCAGTCATCCTGGGTGGCTCGGGTGATTGAGGGCACGGATTGGGCATGGAGGGTGGCAAAAGCGTGATCGCGAATGTTGTTGTCAAAGACATGTCGCCATAGCGCATGAACGCCCTGTTCGTTGGCAATGAGGCTGATGCGGCAGCACTCGCAACTGTGGTCTGCCACTTTGGTGTCAGGGCTGAATGTGACGCCGCCGTCATTGGATGTATTACGATACACCGCAGCTCCCCGGTATTTTTCTTGACCTGCCAGATGAATTTGGTCTCGTTTGTCGATCCAGAGGCTGTGTAAAGTACCCTCGGAATCAAAGATGACCGATTCGAATCGGTGAGCAATTTCCTGCTGATCCTGGTGTAGTGTAAAAGGCGCAGAGAAGCTTTGGCCCGCATCGGTGCTGCGAACCATGCGGATGAAGCCGGTGTAGGGCTTGCTTAAGGGTTTTGTGTAGCTGATGACCGCCCAGTGATGTGGTCCGAAAGCAATTTTGGGGTGGTTTTCGCCATCCGCTGCGATGGTGTCATGCACTTGATCCAGCACACGAGGGGGGGTCAAGGCCTTGATCTGATCAGGGTTTGAATATTGAGTAAACAGCCGGCCTTGCTCGTTCACCCCGACCACCCACAAACGACCTTCACGGTCAAAGGTGGCTCCGGTGGCTAATTGAGGCCGGGTTGTTGGTGGGGTGGCATGGGCCGTTGGGCTTGGGCTGGAAGAATGTGCGGCCTGTGATGGCAGGGCTGAGCAGAGAGCCAAGGCAGCCCAGGCCGCTACAAGGTCATTTTTAAAAAATCGAGGGACGTTCATGCCGCAATCTTCGGAGGAATGGGTGTGGCTATGATAGCGATTTTAGGTCTCCCTGAAAAAGGGCCAGATTCGGGTCTGTTTGCAACATCAGTTACAATCATTCCCTTCGGAGAGATGGATGAGCGGTTTAAGTCGCACGCCTGGAAAGCGTGTGTGGGTTCATAGCCCACCGCGGGTTCGAATCCCGCTCTCTCCGCCACCTGCGTTTTGTCTGGCCTTCAGTGCCGCCAAAATACATCGGCTTTGCGGGGGCATTCAATTCAATCAGGTACGCACACGCAACCACTGAGGGGCTTACCGCCCTCGAGTGGCCGCTCTCAGACTGAACCTTTATTCAATGAAGGTCACAAACTGGTTCATCGGTCGGCGCACTTTTTTCAGGTTCACCAGCCAATCACCGTCAGGGTCTCGATAGCCCAAGGGCAACAGGGCTACGCTGCGCAAACCGCGCGGCCTGAGCTCCAGGATTTCATCAAGAGCCACCGGGTCAAACCCCTCCATCGGGGTGGAGTCAACCCCTTCAAAGGCTGCGGCAATCAGCGCGGCCCCCAGGCCAATGAATGCCTGCCTGGCAGCATGTTGGTAATTGACTTCAGCGCCGCGCACGGGATGGGTATTGAGCAACATTTGCCGGTAGTTTTCCCATCCTTCATTTTTGAAGCCTCGCACGTCATTGGTCAGGTCGAACATCATGTTGATGCGCTCGGGGGTGTAATTGTCCCAGGCGGCAAATACCAAAAGATGAGAGCAATCTGTGACCTGGCCTTGGTTCCATGCGATGGGCTTGATCCGCTCGCGCACTTCGGGGCTGCAAACGATGATAATCTCGAAGGGTTGCAAGCCGCTGGACGTGGGTGCCAGGCGTGCCGCTTCGAGAATTCGATCAAGGGCTTCTGGTGGCACCACTTGGCCGGGCTTCATTTTTTTGGTGGCATAGCGCCAATTCAAGCGGCCAATCAGTAAATCAGCCTGTGAGGCGGAGTGGCCAGCCGAAGAGAATGTGTCAGGTGATGGTGTCATGAAGTTTCCTTGTTATAAAGTCAGGCCATCATCGGCCTGAATGATGGCGCCATTGATAAAGTGGCTTTCATTGGCGCAGAGCATCATCAGCACGGCATCCAGGTCTTGGGGTTGGCCGATGCGTTTACGCGGGAGGTTGTCAATCAGGCGCTGCCCGGCTTCAGTCGCCCATTGATGGTGGTTGATTTCAGTGTCAATATAACCGGGGCAGATGGCATTGACATTGATGCCATATTTGCCCCATTCAAGGGCCATGGCCCGGGTCATGTGAATGGCTGCTGCCTTGCTCATGCAATAAACACCCACATGCGGTGAAGCCTTCAGCCCCCCCATGGAGGCAATATTGACAATGCGACCACCGGTGAAGGTGCCTGGCGCGGCACCACGGGCACGGGCCAGCATGCGTTTGCCCACCTCCTGGGCCGCAAAAAAGGCACCCCGAGTGTTGGTATTGAAAATAAAATCAAAGTCTTCTTCGGTGACATCAATCAATTTTTGAGTTGAACTCACCCCCGAGTTATTGATCAAGATGTCAATGCCCCCCACCTCGGTTTCAGCATGCGCGACGGCGGCTCGAATGCTCACCGGATCAGTCACGTCCATCATGACCACATGGGCGTCACCCCCGTTGCCCTCAATTTCGGCACGTAAAGTCTTGAGGCGGTCGACGCGCCGGCCTGCCAGCACCACCGCTGCCCCCGCACTGGACAGCGTACGCGCAAACTGCTCACCCAAGCCACTGGAAGCCCCGGTGATCAGGGCCACGCGCCCCGAAAGATCAATGTTGTAGCTCATGCATTTTCCTGTCAAAAATGAAATGTTGGACAGCGCCAGGGCCTGTTAACACTAAAGATGCCAGTGCGAACGCGGTCATTGGGGCGCAGGGCGGCGTTGCAAAGCCTCTCCGGGGGGCTGCCCCGGCTTCGTTTTGCGCTTTGTTCAAGGCCTTTTGAAGAACAACGCATCTGGCATCTTTAGTGTTAACAGGCCCTACGATGATGACATCTCCTCACAGCTTTCAGACTATCAGAAACCAAAATGCTTTCAGGCTTCAAAATAACGCTGTTTGCCCGACGGCTTGCGATGGCGCAAGCTCAAAAATTCGGCGCCCCCGGGCCCTGAAAACCTCCATCCTTACAGCGCTGTTGTCGCGCCGTTCTCCCGCCGGGCTTTTTAGGTACTTTGAAGGAATTTTTTATGAGCACACCCCAAGCATGGTTAGATCAATATGGCCCCCGCGAGTCCATGTCTTATGACGTTTTGGTGGTGGGCGCAGGGCCAGCCGGCCTTGCTGCGGCCATCCGGCTCAAGCAAAAAGCCCGGGCTGAGGGAAAAGATATTTCCGTGCTTGTGCTCGATAAAGGCTCAGAACCCGGCGCCCATATTCTGAGCGGGGCCATCATGGACCCTGTTGCTCTCACTGAGTTATTTCCTGACTGGCGTGAGCGTGGAGCCCCTTTGAAGCAATTGGTCACAAGGGATGAAATGTGGTTTTTGACCCGGAAGGAGGCTCATCGCAGCCCGGTGCTGCCAGCTTGTTTTCGCAACGAGGGCTACTACATCATCAGCTTGGGTGCATTCACCCGCTGGCTTGCGGGGCAGGCCGAAGCGCTGGGCGTGGAAATTTTTTCCGGGTTTTCGGCGGCAGAATTGCTCTTTAACGCTCAGGGCGCCGTGATGGGGGTGGCCACCGGCAATATGGGGGTTGGCAAAGAGGGGCAGCCTCACAAAGGTTTTCAACTCGGAATGGAGCTGCAAGCCAAATACACTTTGCTGGCTGAAGGCTCCCGGGGGCATTTAGGCAAGCAGGTGATTGCCCGCTATCATCTCGACGCCGGCAAAGCTCCGCAAAATTACGCCCTCGGCATCAAGGAACTCTGGGAAATTGATCCCGCCCGCCATAAACCGGGGCATGTCATTCATACCGCGGGCTGGCCGATGGATGCCCAAACTTACGGCGGCGGCTTTCTTTATCACATGGATGAAAAGCGCGTGACGCTGGGATTGATCACCGGCCTTGATTACCGCAACCCTTGGTTATCGCCCTTCGAAGAAATGCAGCGCTGGAAAACCCACCCGACCATTCGTGCGGTCCTCGAAGGGGGCCGACGCATCGGCTACGGAGCACGCAGCATTACCGCCGGCGGCTTGTCCAGTTTGCCCAAGATGGTGTTTCCTGGGGGGGCACTGATAGGCTGCGATGCCGGCACTCTGAATGCCAGCCGTATCAAAGGCAGCCATGCCGCGATCAAATCAGGCACGCTGGCTGCCGATGCCACCTTTGAAGCCGTGGTTCAAGGCCGCGCCCAGGATGAGCTCACCCGCTACCCCGAGGCCTTCGAAGCCAGTTGGTTGTATCGTGAGTTGCATCAGGGGCGTAACTTCAAGGCCTGGTTCAAGAAGGGGCTCTGGGTAGGCATTGTCATGACGGGTATCGAGCAGTGGCTGTTGCCCAAGCTGGGCTGGCTGGTGCCCTGGACATTGCGATCTTCAGGGTCTGATCATGAAGCTCTGAGGCCTGCTGCTGATTGTTCCCCCATTGAGTATCCTAAGCCAGATGGCAAATTGACCTTTGACCGCCTGAGCAGTGTGTTCCTCAGCAATACTGCCCACGAAGACAACCAGCCTGCCCACCTCACACTGAAAGACGCAAGCATTCCTGTGTCTCTGAACCTGGCCCGCTATGCCGGGCCCGAGAGCCGTTACTGCCCTGCTGGCGTGTATGAATTCGTGCCCCTTGACAGCGCTTTGGGTACGCAACGGCTACAAATTAATGCGCAAAACTGCATTCACTGCAAAACCTGCGACATCAAAGACCCCTCTCAAAATATCGTCTGGGTGACACCCGAGGGGGGTGGGGGGCCAAACTACAGCGGGATGTAATGCGCACCTTTGGGGGGCAGTGCCAAGCGAAATGAACAAGCGCCAATTTGGCGCCTTGAAGCTTGAGGCCCTGCCGCATGCGCACAGAATCAGGGAGGGGCAAATTTTATGTTCATCTTTGTATGGGCTATGCTGAGTCCTGTTACACTGGAACAGCAATCAGGAGAGTGTGCCGGCAAAATTGGTTTTTTGCTCACCGCCGAAGGCGCAGAAACCTTCTTGTCAAGGTTTCAAACGCTCAGGCAAAAGGACTGATCGCACGCCGCATTGATTGCGGCATTCCTCACTGGAGAGAGGCCCGCCCGGAGCGGGCCCACCGAAGGGGCAAGCGGCTCGAATCAAGGCCGTGAATCTCTCAGGTAAAGCGGACAGCGGGGGCATTCTGTCATTCAGTCATGCCCTCGGAGTTTCCATGACAGCGCTTTCCGCTCCTGTGCTATTCAATACCCCCCTGGCTCCACTGCACCATGAATCAGGTGCCCGCATGGTGCCTTTTGCGGGTTACTCCATGCCGGTTCAATACGCTCGTGGCATTCTCGCTGAGCATCACTATTGCCGCCATTCAGCAGCCTTGTTTGATGTCTCCCACATGGGGCAAATCAGCGTTCGCGGCGCACAAGCTGCGCAGGCCCTGGAGTCTTTATTGCCCATCGATGTGGAAGGGTTGCGGGTGGGGCAGCAGCGTTATGCCTTTTTTACCGCACCCAACGGAGGTATTCTTGATGATCTGATGATCACGCGCCGGCCTGATGATTATTTACTGGTGGTCAATGCCTCTTGCAAAGAGGCCGACCTGCATTATCTGCAAACGCATTTGGGCCACCTCTGCACCATTCAGGCCCTGGCTGATGTGGCATTGCTGGCCCTCCAAGGGCCCCTTGCCGCCATGGTGTTGTCACGCTTGACCCCTGAAGCGCTCCGGCAGCCCTTCATGACAGGCGCCACGGTGTCGCTGCTGGGCACCGAATGTTTTGTGACTCGTTCGGGCTACACCGGCGAAGATGGTTTTGAAATTGCCGTGCCAAACGATCATGCCGAAACTCTGGCACGCGCACTGCTGTCTTTCAGCGAAGTTCAACTCGCCGGCCTCGGAGCCCGAGACACACTACGCTTGGAAGCGGGCCTGTGTCTCTACGGACACGATATCAACACCGCCACCACTCCCATTGAGGCTGGCCTGAGTTGGGCCATTCAAAAAGTACGCCGGCCGGGTGGTGCCCGTGCCGGCGGCTATCCTGGTGCCGAGATTCTTGAAACCCAGCTTCTTGGCGGCCCTCGCCTGAAGCGTGTGGGCCTGATTGGCCTGGAGCGTGTTCCTGTTCGTGAGGGAGCCCGTTTGCTGGCATTGCAAGGGCCTCTGTCAGGCCATGTCACCAGTGGAACAATCTCCCCGACCGTCAATCAACCCATTGCCATGGCTTATTTGCCACCAGAGCATGCGGAACCAGGCCACGAGTTATGGGCTGAGGTTCGGGGTCAACGCTACCCCATGCGCGTCACGCCCTTGCCCTTTGTTGCTCACCGTTATTACCGTGGCTGAACCGCAGCCGCCCTTACCACCAGGAGTTTTCATGACCCTCAAATTCACCCCGGATCACGAATGGATCGATGCGAGTAACCCAGGCTGTGCCACCGTGGGAATCACGCTGCATGCTCAGGATGCCCTGGGCGATGTGGTTTTTGTGGATCTTCCCGCTGTGGGGAGCCATTTCGCTCAGGGCGAAGTGGCTGGTGTGGTGGAGTCTGTCAAAGCGGCCGCAGACATTTTCATGCCTGTCTCGGGTGAGGTGCTTGAAGTCAATGAGGCACTTCGCACAGACCCCTCTTTGGCAAACTCAGACCCCACAGGCGCAGGCTGGTTTTTTAGAATCAAGCCGACTCAGGCGGCTGAACTCGACGGCTTGCTCGATGCCACCGCCTACGATGCATTGCTGAAGTCCGCCTGATCCCTTTTGCCCAGCAGGAAATTTCTCATGTTGAAGCCTACCTCCCGCGCTTTTGCTTCCCTGAGCCAACTTGAAAACCGACAAGAGTTCTTGCCCCGGCATATTGGCATCTCCTCCTCTGACGAACAGCATATGCTCTCGGTGATCGGGGCGCCCTCCCTGCGCTCCTTGATAGACTCGATTGTGCCGCACTCCATTGCCTCCACTCAGCCCATGCGCTTGCCTGGCGCCATAGGAGAAGCGCGGGCGCTGGCTGAGCTGAAAATCCTGGCGTCACACAACAAAATTTTGAAAAGCTTCATTGGCCAAGGCTACTATGGCACCCACACGCCCAGTGTCATCTTGCGTAATGTGCTTGAGAACCCGGCTTGGTACACCGCTTATACCCCCTATCAGGCCGAGATTTCACAGGGCCGCCTTGAAGCACTGATCAACTTTCAAACCTTGGTCACCGACCTCACGGGCATGGCTATTTCCGGGGCCTCCATGCTGGATGAGGCGACCGCAGCCGCCGAGGCCGTGAGCTTGGCTTTGCGCGTCGGCAAAAGCAATAGCAATGTGGTGTTTGTGGCTGATGATGTGTTTCCTCAAACCTTGGAAGTCTTGCAGACACGAGTTCGTCCGCTCGGCCTCACCCTTGTCACAGGGCCGGCTGAGCCCAGTTCGATTCGGGCCATTTCCGGGGGGGTTTGTGCGGCCCTGTTTCAGTATCCGGGGCTCAATGGCGAGGTGCGATCTTTGCCAGCTCTCACGCGTGAGGTTCATGCAGCCGGTGGTTTGGCCATCATCGCCGCTGACTTGCTGGCCCTGACCCTGCTTAAACCCCCCGGAGAATGCGGCGCTGACATCGTTGTGGGCTCGACCCAACGATTCGGCATGCCGATGGGTAACGGCGGGCCTCATGCAGCCTACCTGGCCACCCGGGATGAGTTCAAGCGCGCCATGCCTGGCCGCCTGGTGGGTGTCAGCATAGACGCACAAGGCCGCCCGGCATTGCGATTGGCGCTTCAAACCCGTGAACAACACATTCGTCGCGAGAAGGCGACCAGTAATATTTGCACCGCTCAAGTTCTGCCCGCCGTCGTTGCGAGCTTGTTTGCCGTTTATCACGGCCCTGAAGGTCTGATACGTATCGCCCAGCGCATTGCCAGTTATACCTCAGTATTGGCCGCTCAAATTCAACAACTGGGCTATAGCTTGCAAAATGAAACGGCCTTTGACACTCTCGAAGTGAATACAGGTTCTTATACCGAAGCCCTTCTTAAAGGGGCTGTCGAGCAGGGCTTTAACTTGCGGCGCGCCAGTTCGGAATCGGTCGGGATTACTCTTGATGAAACCACCACCCGTGCCGACATTGAAATGCTCTGCCGTTTGTTTCGCAGCCTGGCACCGCAGCCAAGCAGCCGCTCTGGTTGGGGCCGTATCGACGACCTCTGGGAAATTGTTGAAAAAGGGGTCACGCCTCTGCTGCCAGCCTCCTTGGCACGAACCTCCAGCTTCCTGCAGCACCCGGTTTTCAACACCCATCGCAGCGAAACCCAAATGCTGCGTTATATCCGCAGCCTCTCAGACAAAGACTTGGCCCTTGATCGCAGCATGATTCCCCTTGGGTCCTGCACCATGAAGCTCAACGCTTCAAGCGAAATGATTCCCATCACTTGGCCCGAGTTCGCGAATATTCACCCATTTGCCCCCAAGGAGCAAATGGTCGGCTATGACATGCTGCGCCACCAGTTGGAGGTTTGGCTTTGCCAGGCCACAGGCTACAGCGCTTTGAGCCTTCAACCCAATGCAGGCTCTCAGGGTGAATATGCTGGCTTGCTAATCATTAAAGCCTTCCATGAGTCTCGCGGTCAAGCTCATCGAGATATCTGCCTGATTCCTGAATCTGCCCACGGAACCAACCCGGCTTCGGCACAAATGGCGGGCATGAGTGTGGTCAGCGTTCAATGTGATGATCAGGGCAACGTTGACATGAATGACCTTCAAACCCGCTGTGAGCAATACAGCAGCCGGTTGGCAGCCATCATGATCACTTACCCTTCCACTCATGGGGTGTTTGAAGCCAAGGTCAAAGAGCTTTGTGCGCTGGTTCATCAACATGGTGGCCGAGTGTATGTGGATGGGGCCAACATGAATGCCCTGGTCGGGGTGGCCGCCCCCGGAGAGTTCGGAGGCGATGTCAGTCATTTGAACTTGCATAAAACCTTCTGCATCCCCCATGGTGGAGGGGGCCCTGGCGTGGGCCCCGTGGCGGTGGTGGCTGATCTTGCTCCGTACCTGCCAGCGCATCGCAGTGGAGGTGTGAAAACCCACTCTGAATCAGCCATTGGTGCGGTGTCTGCGGCGCCCTTGGGAAATGCCGCTGTTCTGCCCATCAGTTGGATGTACTGCCGAATGATGGGCGCCGAAGGGTTGCGAAAAGCCACCGAAACCGCCATTTTGAGCGCCAACTATATTGCTGCCAAACTGGCCGATCACTACCCTGTGCTTTATTCAGGCGGCATTGATGGCCTGCGCAGCGGGGGGGTTGCTCATGAATGTATCCTTGATCTCCGCCCCATCAAGGATCTCACCGGCGTCACCGCCGAAGACGTGGCCAAGCGTCTGATCGATTACGGCTTTCATGCCCCCACGCTGAGCTTCCCGGTTCCGGGCACCTTGATGGTTGAGCCGACTGAAAGCGAGCCCCTCAGCGAACTGGATCGATTCTGCGAAGCCATGATAGCCATTCGCGAAGAAATTCGCCAAATTGAAAAAGGCGACTGGCCCCAAGATCGCAACCCCTTGAAAGCCGCCCCGCATACCCTGGACTTGCTGCTTCAAACCCCTTGGGATGCTCCCTATACCCGCGAGCAAGCGGCTTATCCTGTGCCCTCTTTACGGCAAGGCAAATACTGGGCCCCTGTGGGCCGCATTGATAATGTATATGGTGACCGCAATCTCTTTTGCTCTTGCCTTCCAGCCCCTGACAGTGTCAATGCCGACATGCTTGGGGGGGCTTCAGCGATGCCTGATCGTTAAGCCGGTATCCTGAGCAGGGCTGGCTATTCTTGATTTGGCTCAGAAAGTCATTGAAGTTCGCGTATATCAGCCAAGCAAAGCTCGGCATACTGCGGGTACTTTTTCTTTTTTAGGCTATTTTTAAAAAGGTTGGTACTTTGTGATGAATATCATCATCCTTGACGACTACCAAGATGCGGTTCGCAAGCTTCGCTGCGCTTCCGTACTCAGTAGCCTCAATGCCAAGGTCTATACCAACACAGTGAAGGGGATTGGTCAGTTGTCGGTTCGCCTTCGAGATGCTGATATTCTGGTGTTGATCCGTGACCGCACTCACTTTCCCCGTCAATTGCTTGAAAAGCTGCCGAAGCTCAAGCTGATTGTTCAAACCGGAAAGGTGGGCCCGCATATTGATCTGGAGGCATGCACCCGGCTGGGAATTGCTGTTGCGGAGGGAAGCGGTTCCTCGACGGCACCTGCCGAATTGACCTGGGCGCTCATTATGGCCGCGATGCGCCGTTTGCCCCAATACATTGGCAACCTGAAACACGGCGCATGGCAACAAGCGGGGCTGAAGGCCTCTTCGATGCCCTCTAATTTTGGCTTGGGCGCGATCCTGAAAGGTAAAACACTGGGTATCTGGGGGTACGGCAATGTAGGGCAGATCGTCGCCCACTATGGGCGGGCTTTCGGGATGCAGGTCTCGGTGTGGGGGAGCTCGGCTTCTCTGGAGAAGGCGCGACAAAATGGGCTCATTGCGGCCCCCAGTTGTGAAGCGCTGTTTGAAGTGTCTGATGTATTGTCTTTGCACCTGCGCCTCAGTGCAGTCACTCAGGGCATCGTTCGGCCTGAACACTTGGCCCGCATGAAACCCACTTCGCTGCTGGTCAATACATCGCGTGCCGAATTGATCGAAGAAGGGGCCTTGGTTTCGGGCTTGAATCGATGCCGGCCTGGCATGGCTGCGGTGGATGTCTTTGAAAATGAGCCCATTTTGCAGGGTCACCCGCTGTTGAGGCTGGAAAACGCAGTCTGCACACCCCACATCAGTTATGTCGAGCAAGACAGCTACGAGCATGACTTCAGTGAGGCCTTTATGAACATCCAGTATTTTCTTGAAGGCCAGGCTCGGAATATCGTGAACCCGCTCGCCTTGCAGCGCATCCCGAGCCGGGCCAATACGGAGTCAACAACTGCCAGGGCATTTTCAAATGCCTGGAATAACGAGCCCCTGCCGTGAATGTCCGATACGCTTGGCACCGATTACCCGACTTCCGAGTTTTTTCCAAACGATGCCTGGGCCCAATGGTGCAACAGGACGGCCGCATCACCAACACCTGTTCCATTGAGCGCCGAAAAAAGGCAAACATGGACATCGGCTTCTTCAGTGGCGAACTCCCCGAGTTGTTCCTGAACGGATCGCAATATGGCCACAGATTCCTGGCGGTTCAGCTTGTCGGTTTTGGTCAATAATACCAAGAGCCGAACTGAACCATGAACCAAGCGGGGCGCCACAAAACTCAATAACTGATGGTCAAGCTGGGTCAAACCATGACGGGAATCGACCATCTGAACCACACCGGCCAGGTTTTTGCGCAATGCAAGGTAGTCGGCCATCACTTGCTGCCAGCGCAGCTTGGCATCACGGGCCACCGCCGCGTAGCCATAGCCGGGCAGATCAGCCCATAAAGCGTTGGCTTGATCTTTGGGGCCCAATTCAAACAAATTGATGTGCTGCGTCCGTCCGGGAGTTTTCGAGGCAAACGCCAAACGCCCGGTTTGAGCCAAGGTATTAATGGCGGTGCTCTTGCCAGCATTCGATCGTCCCACAAAAGCCACTTCGGGCAATGCTGTCACAGGGAGCTGATTCAATTGACTGGCTGTGGTCAAAAAACGAGCCGTATGAGCCCATGAAAGGGCCTGTTTCTGGTCGGGGTGGATGGTAGAGTGTTGTTGTTCTTTCATATGCAAAATACGCCACGGCATGGCGGCGCCCAAAACCAGAACAGTGCATTGTAAAATCTGTGAGCTCTGCTTCTGGAAAACATTTGACCATGACGTATTCTGCCCTCGCGTTGCCCGGTTTGCTTTTCGCCCTCTTGACCCCCACCGCTTTTGCCGTTTCTGAAGCTACGCCGGCCAAACCTGATTTGGCCCGGGGCGAAGCCATTGCCGCGAGTTGCAGTGCCTGCCACACCCATGATGGGCGCCGAGGCAGCCCTACACAACCCATTTTGGCGGGGCAACACCCAGAATATCTGGTCAAGCAATTAACTGAATTCAAGGCGGTTGGTGGCAAACCCGCCAAGCGTGAAAATGCAATCATGGCAGGCATATCTGCAGCTCTTAGCGAGGCCGACATGAAAAACGTGGCCGCCTTTTATGGCTCCAAAAAGCCCGTCTTGGGAACAGCGCAAAGCCCTGAACTTGCAGCCCTCGGTGAAAAAATTTACCGCGGCGGCATTGCCAGTAGAAGTGTTCCGTCCTGCTCAGGCTGCCACAGCCCCAATGGCGCTGGCATTCCTGCCCAATACCCCCGGCTGGCAGGGCAGCACGCCGACTATACCGAGGCACAACTGAAAGCCTTCAGAGATGGCAAGCGCACCAACGGCGGTGCCATGGGAGGGGTGGCTGCCAACCTGAGCGACAAAGAAATCAAAGCCTTGGCAGACTATATTGCTGGCCTTCGTTGAGCCAAGCGGCTGGGCGAGTGAGTCATGGCACGCACGTTTGAGGCTCTGGTGTTCGACTGCCTGTGCGTATGGCTTGACTCAACCGTTTCACGCCTCTTGGACGCCTCTTGGCCGACTGACCACACTGCCTGTGAATGTCATGGTATTGCTCCGTCTGGGGTAGGGGGTATCTCGCGCGGGTCTTGGGTGGTGCAGCAAAGCCTATTTACATCTACAAAGAGGGGCATTTGATGCAGGCAACAGGGGCTCGAATTGCAGTGGTGGGTGCCGGCATGGCTGGGGCAGCTTGCTCCCGGCTTTTCACTGAGGCCGGCATGACCGTGAGCTTGTTTGATAAGTCACGCGGGGTTGGCGGACGGATGTCGACCCGACGCGCCGAATGGGCGGCGGATGACGGCGCTTTGCATCGGGCACGGTTTGACCATGGCGCACCAGGGTTTACTGCGCAATCTCCCGAGTTTATTCGCGTCCTTGAAAAGTTTGCAGCACAGGGGCTTTTGTCAACTTGGGTGCCCCGCATAACACCATGCACTGTCACCACAGAGTCTGTCTGGTGGGTCCCCACCCCCGATATGCCCGCCTTGTGCCGAGCCCTTTGTACGGGTCTTGAATTGCGTACCGAGTGTACGATTGACGCGCTGGTGCGCGGCCCCGAGGGCTGGAGTCTCTCAAGCGCCGGGGCCTTTGTCGGTTCGGGCTTTGATGCGGTCATCATAGCGATCCCACCCCAGCAGGCTGCGCCCTTGCTGGCGCCGCACCAAACCGAGTGGAGCCAGTGCGCTCAGGGGCTGATGATGCTGCCGGCTTGGGTTTTGATGGGCATCACGGAACATACCGATCCAGCCTGGCCCTGCTGGGATCTGGCCCGCCCGAGTTCTGGCGTCATTGATTTACTCATACGCAATGACACCAAGCCCGGAAGAGATCGCTTCTCTGGACGGGTGCATTGGGTCGCTCACGCCACAGCATCCTGGAGCCAAGAGCATTTGGAAGCACCGGCCATCGAGGTCCAAGGAGCTTTGCAAAAGGCCGTGGCTGATTTGATCGACGGCAGCCCCATGAAGTGGCTTTATACGGCTGTTCACCGCTGGCGCTATGCCTCGGCGGCCACGCCCTCCAAGTCAGGCATGGTCACCCCATTTTGGTGGGATGCCAATTTGGGTTTGGGTGTATGTGGCGACGCACTCAGTGGGCCAGGCGTTGAAGGCGCCTGGTGCTCTGCTCAGGCCCTGACCCACTGTGTATTAGCGCATGCTCGACCAGCTGCCTCAGCCTGCGGCTGATGTCATTGAAGACGAGATCAAAGGAGGTGCTTCACGCCCTCTTGCTCTTCCTGAAGTTCTTTCAGGGTCAGGTTGATGCGATCTTGGCTGAAAGCATCAATTTCGAGGCCTTCAACGATGCGGTATTCGCCGCCTTGGGTTGTGACCGGGAAGCCAAACATGGTATCTTTGGGAATGCCATATTCGCCATGAGATGGAACCCCCATGGTGACCCATCGGCCTTGGCTGCCCAAGGCCCAGTCACGCATGTGATCAATGGCGGCATTGGCAGCAGAAGCCGCCGAGCTGAGGCCGCGTGCTTCAATGATAGCCGCGCCACGTTTGCCCACGGTAGGCAGGAAAACATCACGGTTCCAGGCTTCGTCGTTAATCAGGGTTTTGACACTTTGGCCATCAATGGTTGCAAATCGGTAGTCAGCATACATGGTCGGTGAGTGGTTGCCCCAGACGGCCAGTTTTTCAATATGAGCTACCGCTTTGCCGGTTTTGGCTGCAATCTGGGAGGCCGCGCGGTTGTGATCCAGGCGCAGCATGGCGGTAAAGTTTTTCTGAGGCAGGTCAGGCGCGCTCTTCATGGCGATATAGGCATTGGTGTTCGCCGGGTTTCCGACCACCAACACCCGAACATCGCGGTGGGCCACGGCATTCAGGGCCTGACCTTGAGCCGTAAAAATTTGGGCGTTGGCTGCGAGCAGGTCTTTGCGTTCCATACCAGGGCCACGCGGGCGGGCTCCGACCAGTAAAGCGTAGTGCGTGTCTTTGAAGGCCTGGCGCGGGTCGCTGTGGGCTTCCATGCCGGCCAGCAAGGGGAACGCGCAGTCTTCCAGTTCCATCATCACCCCCTTGAGCGCCTTTTGCGCTTTTTCATCAGGAATTTCGAGCAACTGCAACACCACGGGCTGATCTTTGCCCAGCATTTCGCCGGAGGCAATCCGGAACAACAAGGCATAACCAATCTGGCCAGCGGCACCAGTCACTGCAACACGCACAGCTTGTTTACTCATGAAAAAGTCTCCAATGTGAGAGATAAAAAATTCTTTGAATTTCTGAGTGTAGGCTACTATGAGGGTACCGGCTGGCAGTGAGTGATCTTCAACTCTTAAAATAACCACCACCCGGAGGGCCATGATGAACTTGATTGCTCTGGTCATGATTGCGCGCAATGAGTCGCGTTGCATTGAACGCAGCCTGAAAACAGTGCAGCCTTGGGTCGATGACATGGTTGTACTCGATACCGGCTCAACCGATCGCACCGTCGAACTTGCCCAAGCGTGTGGTGCTCGGGTGTTTCACTTTGATTGGGTGGATGATTTTTCAGCGGCTCGCAATGCGGCACTCGCGCTCACCTCTGCGCACTGGCGCTTGATCATGGATGCCGATGAATGGCTTGAGAGCGGCGCTGAAGTTTTTCAGTCATTGCGCACCCAACCCCCCAATTTCATCGGGCAGGTTACCATCCGCAGTTTTTTTGATCAAGGCATCACCGGGGTTGAGCAGTCGTCCGCGAGGTTGTCGAGAATTTTGCCTGCTGGCGTTCAATACGAAGGGCGCGTGCATGAGCAGCCCGTCAGTCACCTGCCACATCGGCGCTTGCCTCTTGTCTTGGGCCATGACGGATACCTTCCTGAGCCCATGAAAACCAAGGCGGGCCGGAATCAGTCGCTTTTGCGCTTGTCGCTTGAAAGCACACCTGATGATGCTTATCTTCAGTATCAACTCGCAAAAGACCTTGAAATTCATGGGCTTTTTGAGCAAGCTGCTCCTTGGTATGACAAGGCCTACGCAGCGGCGGGCCGGCAGGTTCCATGGCGCCATGACCTGGTGCTCAGGCGCCTGTTCACCCTCAAGAAAATCGGGGATGTCGAGCGGGCAGTGATTTTGTGCCAGGAAGAGCTGCCCCATTGGCAACATTCCCCTGATTTTTACTTCACGATGGGGGACGTGTTTTTAGACTGTGCTTTACACGATTCAACACGGGTCAATGAGCTTTTGCCCATGATCGAATTTTGCTGGCAGCGAGCCATTGAAATTGGCGACACCCCCGATTTACCCGATTCTGTCATGGGCCGAGGCAGTTTTTTGGCTGCCCATAACCTGGCTGTTTTTCATGAGGCTTTGGGCCATACCGCTGAGGCCCGGAAGTGGCAAGAAAAATCAGCGACGATGAGGTCAAGCCTGTCATGAAGGGCCCACCCATGAGCAGCCCTGATGGAGGGGCCTCTCAGCCCATGGAATTTTTGAAGACTGCGGTAATTTGATGAGGCGACTCAAGCGGATGGAGTGATTGTCAGAGCACGATCATTTCAATTGTTGGTTTGGGGGCAGCGTTTTCGATTGATTTTGGAAACGCCCGACCCGCTGTGGCCAACGAAACCTGATCCATTTGACATCAATGCAACAGGAGGCCCTATGATGCTGATTTTCCGGGCGGCACTTGCCGTGATTGCCGCCTTTGTGCTGAGCACCTCAGCCCATGCCGCGGCATGGACCCAACTGGACATGACGGGTGCCATTAATTTGTCGCAGGGCCTCTATGAAACCGGAGGGTCTTTCCAGTTATCTGGCATCCCTTATACGGTTCGCGTGGGAGAGCCCCCTCAAAGGTTTACCCTCGAGTACAACCTCAGCATGGCAGACAGTGGTTTGCCCGTGACTCTGAGCGGCCCCGAGTTGGCCCGTTACAGCACCTGCAATTTTCCATACCCTGTCATTCCTGGCTATTTGTGCCCTCCGCCACCCACCGGGTATGAGTCGGCTTTCGCCCGACTCAGTCTGATTGCTCCGCATGAGAATACGCCGCCCAGTGTGATGGTTGCCATTTCATCTACCGCACCGCTGGATGTCAGAACCCAGCGTGGCCCGGAGCCCGATTTCATTTCCCAGTCTGGTACCATCACGGTGGATGTGAGCATGGTTGAAGGCTGGGCCAACCTCACGCAGTTCTCGGGGGTCGTTTTTTTAAATTCAGATCAATGGGTTGTGAGCAGCCCAATTCCTGAGCCCGAAACCTACGCACTGATGTTGGGAGGGTTGGGAGCAGTGCTCCTGCGGCGCAGGCAATCCCGGGTATGAGTGGTTGGCGGCGGGTGAATTGATCTGTCTCGGTCAGACCTTCAAAGAGTTGACCGACTTCTACCCGATTGAATGTAAGCACGCGGGCAACCCATCTTCCCAAGCCTCCAACTGAAGAGGCCATTCGGCAGCGGTTGGAGATGTTGGAGCGGTGGCGGGCATCTGGGCTGTCGATGACGGCGTGGGCACAAGCGCAGGGGGTCGATATGGCGGTGTTGGTTTCGGCATCGGGTTACGAAGCTCGTTGGCGAGCCAGGCTGGCGGGGCAGTCTTTGCCAGCGAAGGTCAAGGTGGAAGGGTTTGCGGCGGTCAGGAAGGTGTCTGATCAGAGGGGGGCTGTGAGGTCCACTGGGGTTCATGAGACGGTTCGAATCGAATGCGCGGGCGT
>JBKDQE010000008.1:0-1022 GCA_046342195.1 Burkholderiales bacterium | reverse complement strand
CGAAGCGATTTATTTTAAAAAGCATGAAGCCGACCCGAAGAGATTATTGTCAATTTTTGATTTCGACGCAAACAAACTACACGCAAACATATTTTGCAGACCAGCATGAGCATTTTTCGCATGACGCTATAAATCGATATTTGAATGATGACAAAATAAATCCTGAGATTGTATGAGAGCAAGTTAAAGGCATGATTGATCCCGACCCTGATGCTTATTTGGTATTTGATGACAGTGTGCTGGACAAAAGCCACTCGCACAAGATTGATCTGGTTCGTCTGCAATACAGCGGGAATGCACACGGACTCATCAAGGGTATTGGCGTGGTGAACTGCTTGTACGTGAGTCCACGAACGCAGCGCTACTGGATCATCGATTGGCGGGTGTACGCGCCGGATAGCGATGCCAAGTCCAAGCTCACCCATATGCAGGAGATGCTTGATAACGCGATGAAGGTCAAAATGCTGTCGTTTCGCTCGGTGCTCATGGATTCTTGGTACGCCACCAAGGATTTGATGCTGCACCTGCATCGGGCAGGCAAGATTTTTTACTGTCCGCTCAAGAGCAACCGCAAGGTGGACGATAGCAGCGGCGCTGAGCCCTACAACGCAGTCAGTGACCTGCAATGGAGCGAGCAAGAAGCCGAGCAAGGCAAGCTGATCAAGATTCATGGATTTCCAGGGGCCCTCAAAGTCAAATTATTTCGGGTTGCGGCAACGACCACCCGCACGGAATGGATCGTGACGAATGATCTTGACCAGGCCTCGGCAGATGAAACTCGAGAAATATGCGCTATTCGCTGGAAGATTGAGCAATATCATCGAGAAGTAAAACAGACTCTCGGCATGGAGATATGCCAGTGCCGTTCGGCAACGGCGCTGTGAAATCATATTGCCTGCGTCATTTTGGCTTGGAACCATTTGACAGAGTTTGCAAGGGCGACAATGAGTAATATTTATAGTATCAAGAGAAGCATGCTTTCGACTTATATGAAGCAAGAGTTAAAACAACCAACCGTGCGT
>JBKDQE010000007.1:0-31561 GCA_046342195.1 Burkholderiales bacterium | reverse complement strand
TGGTCATGCCTGGCGATAATGTCAGCATCACGGTCAAACTGATTGCCCCGATTGCCATGGAAGAAGGTTTGAGGTTTGCGATTCGAGAAGGCGGTCGCACTGTGGGTGCAGGTGTCGTGGCCAAGATTATCGAGTAATTGCTGCTGTCTGCTTAGTTCTCTATAGGGGTGTAGCTCAATTGGCAGAGCGCTGGTCTCCAAAACCAGAGGTTGGGGGTTCGATGCCCTCCGCCCCTGCCAAGCGGTAAAGCAGGTCAGTTGATTGTTTATGATCAACTGCTTGATATTAAAGGCCCGTAGGTCACTTTCAAGTGTCCGCGGGCTTTGCTGCTGAATAAATGGCGGAACTCTTTAAACGCTAGGAATGAAGTGACAAAAAGCCCATCCAACGTATCTGTTGAAACTTTAAGTACTGGTGTTGACAAAGTCAAACTCATGGTGGCTGCTGGCCTTCTGGTTGGGGCTATCGTTGCTTTTTACTTGCTGGCTCACCAGAACGCCTGGTTGAGAATCTTTGCTCTTTGGGGGTTATTGGCTCTCTCAGTCGCGGTTTTTTTCACCTCAGAATTGGGTAGATCTTTTATTGTCTACGCTAAAGATTCTGTTGCCGAAGTCCGCAAAGTGGTTTGGCCTGGCCGAAAAGAGGCCACACAGATGACACTTTATGTATTCGCTTTTGTGTGTGCTATGGCAATTTTCCTCTGGGTAACTGACAAAACCATTGAGTGGGTTTTGTATGATCTGATCTTGAGATGGAGGCGTTGAGCCATGGATGTGACTGATCACTCTGAAGGTGAGCAGCTTGTGCCTTCTAGCGCAGGAATTTCTCCCCCTCTGGCGTCAACCAGTACAAAGCGCTGGTACGTCGTTCATGCCTATTCAGGTATGGAGAAGGCGGTTGAGCGGAATCTTCGTGAACGAATTGATCGTGCAGGTATGCAAGAAAAATTTGGTCGTATTCTCGTTCCGACAGAAGAGGTCGTCGAATTACGCAATGGAAAAAAGGCTGTCACTGAGCGTCGTTTTTTTCCAGGCTACGTTCTTGTAGAAATGGATATGGCTGATGACACTTGGCATCTTGTCAAGCACACCAGCAAAGTGACTGGTTTTGTCGGCGGGGCTCGAAATCGACCAACTCCGATTTCCGAGGCAGAAGTCATGAAAATTGTCAACCAAATGCAAGAAGGCGTTGAAAGGCCTCGTCCCAAGGTTGAGTGGTCTATTGGCGAAATTGTGCGTGTGAAGGAGGGGCCCTTTACTGATTTCAATGGCGCAGTTGAAGACGTCAACTACGATAAATCCAAGGTGCGTGTTTCCGTAACTATTTTTGGTCGCGCCACCCCCGTCGAATTAGATTTCGGGCAAGTTGAGAAAGTTTGACAGGGTTGGGTCAAGGTGTGTGGGGCCCCTTAAACGTCCTTCCGTTATTGCCTGGAGACGTGATTCCGGCAAGAGGAGCCCGAGTTCATTTTTCGGGCGTTTGCACTCAATGGGATGGCATCTCGTCACCCTATCACTCATGAGCAAAGTATGGCAAAGAAAATCATCGGCTTGATCAAGCTGCAAATTCCGGCAGGTAAGGCCAATCCATCCCCTCCAATTGGTCCTGCACTGGGCCAGCGCGGTCTGAATATTATGGAGTTTTGTAAGGCTTTCAATGCCCAGACACAAGGGATGGAGCCTGGTCTTGTATTGCCGGTGGTCATTACGGCGTTTGCAGATAAGTCTTTCACTTTCATTATCAAAACGCCGCCTGCAACGGTATTAATCAAGAAAGCAATCAAGCTGGATAAAGGATCCGCTCGAGCCAATTCTCAAAAGGTTGGTAAGCTTTCTGCGGCCCAAATTGAAGAAATTGCTAAAACCAAAATGAAAGATCTCACCGCTGCTGATTTGGCCGCTGCAGTTCGTACCATTGCGGGCTCAGCCCGCTCGATGGGTGTGACGGTGGAGGAGGTTTGAAATGACAAAATTGACCAAACGTCAGAAGATGCTGGCGGCTAAAGTAGACTCCACCAAGCTTTATTCTCTCGAAAATGCGCTGGCTATCGTCAAAGAGTGCGCAACAGCAAAGTTCGACGAATCCATTGATGTGGCTATTCAGCTGGGTATCGATGCTAAAAAATCTGATCAAGTGGTACGCGGGGCTGTAGTGCTTCCGAATGGAACGGGTAAAACCAAAAGAGTTGCCGTATTTGCTCAGGGTTCAAAGGCCGAAGAAGCCAAGGCCGCTGGCGCTGATGTCGTGGGCTTGGAAGACCTCGCCGAGCAAATTAAGGGCGGCAATCTGAATTTCGATGTTGTCATTGCCTCTCCTGATACCATGCGTATCGTGGGCACTTTAGGTCAAGTCTTGGGCCCTCGCGGCTTGATGCCCAACCCTAAGGTGGGCACGGTGACGCCTGATGTGGCTCAAGCTGTTCGGAATGCCAAGGCCGGTCAGGTTCAGTTCCGGGTTGATAAGGCAGGTATCGTGCACACCACGATTGGTCGCCGCTCCTTTGAAGCTGATAAGCTCATCATCAACTTGCGTTCCTTGATTGACGCACTGAATAAGGCCAAGCCAGCATCCAGTAAGGGAGTTTATCTTCGCAAGGTGGCGGTTTCCTCAACGATGGGCGTGGGTGCCCGTGTAGATGTGGCAAGTATTCTGGCTGCTTGATTTGTTGAGATAACAGAGTGTGATGTCGGAAGCTTGTCGTGCTTCCGATCGTCAATTGGTGGGCCGTTGTGCTGAATTTATTGAGTACTTCGGGCCATCCAAGACCGTTGGTGCAGTCTCCGTGCTGCTTAATAGAAGGCTGTCAAAAGCCCAAAGCCAGCGCAGATGGCGGTCCTGCTGAGAGGGTTTTTCCTGAACACATGGTCGCTGAATTTTGGTGTGCCTGAGGCTGTTGTCAAAGGCACGTGGATGTGAGGAGTAGACCTTGAGTCTTAATCGCAACGAAAAACAGACCGTAGTGACACAAGTGGCGGCTCAAGCAGTTCGTGCGCAAACGTTGGCTTTGGCTGAATACCGTGGCCTCACTGTGGAGCACTTGAATGCCTTGCGTAAGCAAGCTCGCGAGAAAGGCGTGTATCTTCATGTCCTGAAGAACACCTTGGCTCGTCGGGCTGTTGCTGGCACATCGTTCGAGGTCGCCTCGGAGAGCATGGTCGGTCCGCTGATCTATGGTTTTTCTGAAGATGCAGTGGCTGCAGCAAAAGTTATTTCTGACTTCGCCAAGACCAATGACAAACTGGTTCTCAAAGCGGGCGCCTATGCAGGTAAAGTCTTGGATTCTGAAGGCATCAAAGCTTTGGCGTCCATTCCTGCTAAGGAAGTTCTGCTCGCCCAGTTATTGGGGCTGATGCAATCCCCCGTGTCGCGTTTGGCGCGTGTGTTGTTTGCTTTGGCTGAAAAGCGTGGCGAGGGGGCACCGGCTGAGGCTGTCGCTCAATCAGCCTGAGCTTTTTGCTACCCAAGCGAATCATCGTTACATTTAAGTTTAGGAGCCATCATGGCATTTGATAAAGACGCATTCTTGACCGCTTTGGACAGCATGTCCGTTATTGAACTCAATACCTTGGTCAAGGCGATTGAAGAAAAGTTTGGTGTTTCTGCAGCTGCGATGGCAGCGCCTGCTGCGGGCGCTGCTGCCGGTGCGGCCCCAGCTGTTGCGGAACAGACCGAATTTACAGTGATCTTGAAAGAGGCCGGCGCAAACAAGGTGGGCGTCATCAAGGCTGTTCGTGAGTTGACAGGCTTGGGCCTTAAAGAAGCCAAAGACCTTGTTGACGGTGCACCCAAGCCCGTCAAAGAATCTCTCCCTAAGGCAGATGCTGAGGCCGCCAAGAAGAAGCTCGAAGAAGCGGGGGCCAAGGCTGAACTCAAATAATTTTTTAGGGGGTCTTCAAACCCCCTTTAGAAAACAGGCTGGATGTCCTTGACAGGCGTTCGGCCTCTTTATTTTGATCTCAAAACATGACTGGAAGGTGCTTCATTGGATGCGTGCCTGGGTTGTATCAAGGATAAGGGTGTTTGTGTGTATTGATGGCACTCTTCCAAATCAGGTATTGCCTGCAGAATCAGGTGTTCAATGGCTGATTCTAGGATTGAAAAATCGAAGTGATGACTTTTTCAGCTGGATAACGAGAGTAGCTGGAAAATTGATGGAACGTCGCCGGGATGGCGTGGGTCCAAACATTTTCCAAGTGTTCTCTGATCCGACTGCAGGGAACGGGTTTGGTCGGACTCTGGTGCAATGCTGGGGTTGTCCGCCAGCGGCTGGTAGTGGCCAGCCACCAAGCTTCGGGTATGTCGCTGTATTTCACAGCACCCGAAAGACAGTCGCCGACGGCATCCTGGCCCAAGCCAGGTCAGGTCCTGAGACGGAGTGAAAACCACCTATGGCGCAGCATGCAACCCCTTACAACTACACCGAACGCAAGCGTATCCGCAAGAGCTTTGGCAAGCGCGAGAGTGTTTTAAACGTTCCTTATTTATTGACAATGCAAAAAGAGTCTTATGTGGCTTTTTTGCAAAAAGACATTCCTCCTCAAAAGCGTCAACCTGAGGGGCTTCAAGCCGCTTTTTTATCGGCTTTTCCGATTGTCTCGCACAATGGTTTTGTCGAGATGAGGTTCATTGAATACAACATGTCCAAGCCCGCGTTTGATACACGCGAATGCCAGTTGCGGGGTTTGACATATGCGTCTGCGGTACGTGCCAAGTTGCAGATGATCATTTATGACCGTGAAGCAGGTGCTGCCAAAGTGGTCAAGGAGATCAAGGAGCAAGAGGTTTACATGGGTGAGGTGCCGTTGATGACTGATTACGGCTCTTTTATTGTTAATGGTACAGAGCGTGTGATTGTCAGCCAGCTGCATCGTTCACCAGGTGTATTTTTTGAGCATGATAAGGGGAAGACCCACAGTTCCGGTAAGTTGTTGTTCTCGGCCCGCATTATTCCTTATCGTGGGTCTTGGCTTGATTTCGAGTTTGATCCTAAAGATATTCTTTATTTTCGCGTGGATCGTCGGCGAAAAATGCCGGTGACTATTTTGCTTAAGGCCATCGGAATGAACCCCGAGGGTATTTTGGCGCATTTCTTTGTTTTCGACCATTTCCGTTTAATGGATGAAGGTGCGCAAATGGAGTTTGTGGCAGATCGTCTTCGCAGTGAAATTGCGCGTTTTGACTTAATCGACAGCACTGGTAAGGTGATTGTTGAAAAGGATAAGCGAATTACCGCCCGGCATGTTCGGGCACTTGAGCAGTCAGGCACTCAGTTCCTTACGGTTCCCGAAGATTTTCTTTTAGGCCGTATTCTTGCTCGCAATATCATTGATGCTGACACGGGTGAAATTATTGCCAAGGCGAATGATGAGTTGACTGAATCGGTGCTTAAAAAACTTCGACTTGGTGGCATCAAGGATATTCAAGTCTTGTTCACCAATGAGCTTGATGAGGGGGCCTACATTTCCCAAACCTTAGCCAGCGATGAAACAGCGGATCAATTGGCCGCTCGGATCGCTATCTACCGCATGATGCGACCTGGTGAGCCTCCGACGGAAGATGCCGTCGAGGCTCTATTTAATCGCCTGTTTTACAGCGCCGATGCCTATGATCTTTCGCGTGTGGGTCGAATGAAATTCAATGCCCGTGTTGGGCGCGATACCCCGGACGGCCCAATGACTCTTTCCAACGATGACATTCTTGATGTGGTCAAGATTTTGGTCGAATTGCGTAACGGACGAGGTGAGGTTGATGACATTGATCACTTGGGCAATCGCCGTGTTCGTTGTGTGGGTGAGCTGGCTGAGAATCAATACCGATCTGGTCTGGCTCGTATCGAAAAAGCTGTCAAGGAGCGTTTGGGTCAAGCAGAAACCGAAGCTCTCATGCCTCATGATTTGATTAACTCGAAGCCTATTTCTGCCGCTTTGAAAGAGTTCTTTGGTGCCTCTCAATTAAGCCAGTTCATGGACCAGACCAACCCTTTGTCAGAAATTACGCACAAGCGAAGAGTTTCTGCCTTGGGCCCGGGGGGGTTGACTCGCGAGCGTGCGGGCTTTGAGGTTCGAGATGTGCATCCTACTCACTATGGTCGAGTTTGCCCCATCGAAACCCCTGAAGGGCCGAACATTGGCTTGATCAATTCTTTGGCTTTGTATGCACAGCTCAACGAGTATGGCTTCCTTGAAACCCCGTATCGACGAGTCATTGAGGGTAAAGTGACAGATCAAATTGATTACCTTTCGGCGATTGAGGAAGGTAAGTATGTGATCGCACAGGCCAGTGCAGCGCTTGACAAAGACGGCAAACTGATTGACGAGCTGGTCAGTGCTCGTGATAACGGTGAATCGATTTTAACCTCTGTGGAGCGTGTTCAGTACATGGACGTGGCCCCCACACAAATTGTTTCTGTCGCCGCTTCTCTTGTGCCTTTTTTGGAGCATGACGATGCAAACCGCGCCTTGATGGGTGCGAACATGCAGCGCCAAGCGGTTCCGACGCTGCGCCCTGAAAAGGCCGTGGTAGGAACGGGCGTTGAGCGCGTCGCGGCCAAGGATTCTGGCACTGTGGTGGCTGCTCGGCGTGGTGGTGTGGTGGATTACGTCGATACCAACCGAATTGTGATTCGTGTCAATGATGTCGAAACTGTCGCCGGTGATGTAGGTGTTGATATCTACAACCTCATCAAGTATCAGCGATCCAACCAAAATACCAACATTCATCAACGTCCGATCGTCAAACGAGGCGACAAGGTTCAGGTCGATGACATCATTGCCGATGGCGCTTCAACCGACATTGGGGAGCTGGCTTTGGGTCAAAACATGTTGGTGGCCTTCATGCCCTGGAATGGCTACAACTTCGAAGATTCCATTTTAATTAGTGAGCGTGTGATTGCCGATGATCGCTATACCTCAATTCATATTGAAGAGTTGGTGGTTATGGCCCGTGATACCAAACTGGGTTCAGAGGAAATTACCCGGGACATTCCCAATCTCAGCGAGCAGCAGTTGGCTCGTCTGGATGAGTCGGGCATTGTTTATGTCGGTGCGGAGGTTGGGCCTGGTGATACTCTGGTGGGCAAGGTGACGCCCAAAGGCGAGACCACACTGACACCGGAAGAAAAACTCCTGCGTGCTATTTTTGGCGAAAAAGCTTCGGATGTGAAGGACACTTCTTTACGGGTGGATCAGGGAACCAGCGGTACGGTCATTGATGTGCAGGTGTTCACTCGCGAGGGTATTCAGCGAGATAAACGTGCTCAGCAGATCATCAATGATGAACTCAAGCGCTACCGTCTTGATCTCAATGATCAGCTTCGTATCGTCGAGATTGATGCTTTTGATCGTATCGAAAAACTCTTGTTAGGTAAGGCGGCGAATGGTGGCCCCAACAAGCTGGCCAAAGGCAGCTTGATCACCAAGGAATATCTGAGTGAGGTAGAACGGTTCCATTGGTTTGATATTCGCCCGGCTTCCGAAGAGTTGGCGAATCAAATTGAATCCATCAAAAATTCGCTTGAGCAGACACGTCACAGTTTTGATTTGGCCTTTGAAGAAAAGCGCAAGAAGTTGACTCAAGGTGATGAATTGCCTGCAGGCGTATTGAAAATGGTCAAGGTTTATCTGGCGGTGAAACGCCGTTTACAACCTGGAGACAAAATGGCGGGCCGACACGGTAACAAAGGTGTTGTTTCAAAAGTAGTGCCGGTTGAAGATATGCCTTACATGGCCGATGGCACGCCTTGCGATATTGTGTTGAACCCCTTGGGCGTTCCTTCTCGAATGAATGTTGGTCAGGTGCTTGAGGTTCACCTGGGTTGGGCTGCCAAGGGGCTGGGCGACCGCATCAGCGACATGTTGCAACAGGAAGCCAAGGTGGCTGAACTGCGTCGATTCCTCGACCAAATCTACAATCAATCAGGCGGCCGTACCGAGCGAATCGATCATCTCACTGACGATGAAATTCTCGAAATGGCCCGTAATCTCCGTCAGGGGGTGCCTTTTGCAACCCCTGTTTTTGATGGTGCAGCCGAGGAGGAAATTCGTGGTATGTTAAAGCTGGCATACCCGCACGAAATCGCCCAAACCAAAGGCTTGACTGAAACACGGACTCAGGCAGTGCTTCACGATGGTCGCACGGGCGAGGCCTTCGAGCGGCCGGTGACAGTTGGTTATATGCATGTCTTGAAACTTCATCACTTGGTCGATGACAAGATGCATGCGCGTTCCACCGGCCCCTACAGCCTGGTTACCCAACAGCCTCTGGGCGGTAAAGCCCAGTTTGGGGGGCAGCGTTTTGGGGAGATGGAAGTATGGGCACTCGAGGCCTATGGTGCCAGCTATGTTTTGCAGGAAATGTTGACGGTGAAGTCGGATGACGTGAATGGCCGCACCAAGGTGTATGAATCAATCGTCAAGGGCGAGCACGCCATTGATGCAGGGATGCCTGAGTCGTTCAACGTTCTTGTCAAAGAGATTCGCTCTTTGGGTATCGACATTGAACTTGAACGCAACTGATTGAAAAGGAACAAATCATGAAAGGTTTACTTGACCTGTTCAAGCAATTCACTCCTGATGAGCACTTTGATGCCATCAAAATTGGGCTGGCCTCTCCGGAGAAAATCCGTAGTTGGTCGTTCGGTGAAGTGAAAAAGCCTGAAACAATCAATTACCGCACTTTCAAGCCTGAGCGGGATGGCTTGTTCTGCGCCAAAATCTTTGGCCCCATCAAGGACTATGAATGCTTGTGTGGTAAGTACAAGCGTTTGAAGCATCGGGGTGTGATTTGCGAGAAATGCGGAGTTGAAGTCACTCAGACCAAAGTGCGTCGTGATCGGATGGGGCACATTGATTTGGCCGCTCCTTGCGCACATATCTGGTTCTTGAAGTCACTGCCCAGCCGTTTGGGCTTGGTTCTTGACATGACTCTGCGTGACATCGAGCGAGTGCTGTACTTTGAGGCTTATGTGGTGGTTGACCCAGGCATGACGCCGCTGAAAAAATACAGCATCATGACCGAGGACGATTATGATGCCAAGCGGACTGAATACGGTGATGAATTCATCGCCCTGATGGGTGCCGAGGGGGTCAAAAAGCTGTTGGAAGAAATTGACCTCGATCTTGAAATTGAGCGTCTCCGTGGTGACATGACGGGCTCCGAGCTCAAGGTCAAGAAAAACTCCAAGCGCCTTAAGGTCATGGAGGCTTTTAAAAAGTCTGGCATCAAGCCGCAGTGGATGATCATGGACGTGCTGCCGGTTCTTCCGCCAGATTTGCGTCCATTGGTTCCACTGGATGGCGGTCGCTTTGCAACTTCTGATCTCAACGATTTATATCGTCGAGTCATTAACCGCAATAATCGCTTGGCTCGGCTTCTTGAGCTCAAGGCTCCTGAAATTATTGTGCGCAATGAAAAGCGCATGCTGCAGGAGTCTGTGGATTCCCTCCTGGATAATGGTCGTCGCGGCAAGGCCATGACGGGTGCCAACAAGCGCGCACTGAAGTCTTTGGCCGATATGATCAAGGGCAAGAGTGGGCGCTTCCGTCAAAACTTGCTTGGCAAACGTGTTGATTATTCTGGTCGCTCCGTGATTGTGGTAGGCCCTACATTGAAATTGCATCAATGCGGGCTTCCCAAGTTGATGGCGCTTGAATTGTTCAAGCCCTTCATTTTTTCGCGTCTTGAGGTCATGGGGATTGCAACCACCATCAAGGCCGCCAAAAAGGAAGTGGAAGCAGGAACTCCTGTGGTTTGGGACATTCTCGAAGAGGTCATCAAGGAGCATCCAGTGATGCTCAACCGGGCCCCCACGTTGCACCGTTTGGGTATTCAGGCTTTTGAGCCGGTTCTCATTGAGGGTAAGGCCATCCAGCTTCACCCTCTCGTGTGTGCGGCCTTTAATGCTGACTTTGACGGCGATCAAATGGCGGTTCATGTGCCTTTATCGATCGAGGCCCAAATGGAAGCGCGCACGCTGATGCTGGCTTCCAACAATGTCTTGTTTCCGGCCAGTGGCGAGCCTTCTATTGTTCCGTCACAAGACGTCGTTTTGGGTCTTTATTACGCAACTCGTGATCGTATCAATGCCAAAGGCGAGGGCATGATTTTTGCTAACGTGCAAGAAGCCCAGCGCGCTTTGGAGGCCGGGGTGGTGGAGATTACCAGTAAAGTCAGTGTGCGCCTGACCGAGTACACTAAAAATAAAGAAACTGGCGAGTTTTCTGCTTCGACATCTTTGGTAGACACTACGATTGGTCGCGCCTTGCTCAGTGAAATTTTGCCCAAGGGCCTGCCCTTCAGCAATCTTAATAAAGCCTTGAAAAAGAAGGAAATTTCGCGACTGATTAACACATCGTTTCGCAAATGTGGCCTTAAAGATACTGTGATTTTTGCGGACAAGCTTTTGCAATCAGGCTTTCGTCTGGCCACTCGAGCTGGAATTTCCATCTGTATCGATGACATGCTGGTGCCCAAGGAAAAATCGGCACTGATCGATCGTGCTGAAAAAGAAGTCAAGGAAATCGAGCAGCAGTATGTTTCTGGTTTGGTGACCGCTGGCGAGCGTTATAACAAAGTGGTTGATATTTGGGGCAAGACGGGCGATGAAGTGGGTAAAGTCATGATGTCCCAACTGTCCAAGCAGAAGGTCATGGATCGCAACGGCAAGCAGGTCGATCAGGAGTCTTTTAACTCAATTTATATGATGGCCGATTCAGGTGCCCGTGGTTCTGCGGCCCAGATTCGCCAATTGGCAGGAATGCGTGGCCTGATGGCCAAGCCAGATGGTTCGATTATTGAAACGCCGATCACCGCCAATTTCCGTGAGGGGCTGAATGTGCTGCAGTACTTCATCTCCACCCACGGGGCTCGTAAGGGTCTGGCAGATACTGCTTTAAAAACTGCAAATTCAGGTTACTTGACGCGCCGTCTTGTAGACGTCACCCAGGATCTGGTGGTCATTGAAGACGATTGCGGCACCCAAAATGGCATGAACATGCGTGCCTTGGTTGAGGGTGGCGAGGTGATTGAATCCTTGCGGGATCGTGTCTTGGGTCGCGTGACTGCTGTTGAGGTTTTGCACCCTGAAACACAAGAAACACTTCTGGCAGCCGGAGAGATGCTCGATGAAGATGTCATGGATCTTCTTGAGGCAGCTGGCGTGGATGAAGTCAAGGTTCGCAACGCCCTGACTTGCGAAACTCGCTACGGCATTTGTGCCAAATGCTACGGTCGGGACTTGGGCCGTGGCGGCTTGGTCAATGAAGGTGAAGCAATTGGCGTGATTGCAGCTCAGTCAATTGGTGAGCCTGGAACCCAGTTGACCATGCGTACATTCCATATTGGCGGCGCGGCGTCACGGGCGGCTGTGGCTTCCAGTGTAGACGCAAAGTCAGACGGGATTATCGGCTTTAATGCCACCATGCGTTATGTGACCAATGGTAAGGGCGAGTTGGTGGTGATTTCCCGCTCCGGTGAAATTGTCATTGCTGACTCCCACGGCCGTGAGCGTGAACGCCATAAAGTGCCTTATGGGGCGCTGCTGTCGATCAGGCCTGACCAAACCATCAAAGCCGGCACAATTCTCGCTACTTGGGACCCCCTGACTCGTCCGATCATTACCGAGTTCGCAGGTCGTGCAAAATTTGAAAATGTCGAGGAAGGGCTCACCGTGGCTCGTCAGGTTGATGAAGTCACGGGCCTGTCTACCCTGGTGGTCATCGATGCCAAGCGTCGTGGCGCTCTCAAAGTCGTGCGCCCACAAGTTAAACTTTTGGATGCTGTCGGTGCTGAAGTCAAAATTCCGGGAACGGATCACTCGGTGACTATCGGGTTTCCTGTCGGCTCCTTGATTCAGATTCGTGATGGCCAAGACTTGGCACCGGGTGAAGTGCTGGCCCGTATTCCTGTAGAAGGCCAAAAAACTCGGGATATTACCGGGGGCTTGCCCCGTGTGGCAGAACTCTTCGAGGCTCGCACGCCGAAAGACAAAGGCACGCTGGCCGAAATGACGGGCACGATTTCATTCGGCAAAGAAACCAAAGGCAAGGTCCGTTTACAAATTACCGACCCTGAGGGGAAAGTGTTCGAAGAACTGGTGCCGAAGGAGAAAAACATCCTTGTACACGAAGGCCAAGTTGTCAATAAGGGGGAGTTGATTGTGGATGGCCCGGCCGACCCTCAGGATATTCTCCGCTTGTTAGGAATTGAGGAGCTGGCTCGTTATATCGTTGATGAAGTCCAGGATGTTTACCGTTTGCAGGGCGTGAAGATCAATGATAAGCACATTGAGGTCATTGTTCGGCAAATGCTGCGTCGTGTACAAATCATTGATCCAGGGCATACCAGTTATATTGCCGGTGAGCAAGTCGAGCGATCTGAGCTTCTGGATACCAATGAAAAAATGTTGGCCGAGGGTAAGTTGCCTGCTACACACTCTGACGTGCTCTTAGGGATCACGAAGGCCTCGTTATCAACCGATAGCTTCATTTCTGCGGCGTCTTTCCAGGAAACCACTCGCGTGCTCACAGAGGCTGCCATCATGGGCAAGCGTGATGAGTTGCGAGGCCTCAAGGAGAATGTCATCGTCGGGCGACTCATTCCTGCAGGTACGGGCATGGCTTATCATGCTGCCCGCAAGGCAAAGGAGGAAATGGACGATGCCGAGCGCCGCTCCATTGCTCAACAGGAGGCTCAAGCCTTGGCAGCCGCTGAGTTGGAGGCCATGGAATCCGGAGCAGAAAACCCCTCTGAATGAGGGCTCTGCAGGTTTTGCATGGTTTATAAAGGCGGCCTAGGCCGCCTTTATTGTCGCTGCTGCGGCGGCGGCACCAATGCTTCGTCGATGCAAGCTCGAGAAGGGGTGGTTTTTGCGAGCCAAGACGCAGAGAGGCTGACAACACTTGGCGCCCTCAGCCTTGCTCACTCCCGCAGCGAGAGAGAAGAAAACAGACGATTTTTAATGCAAATTCCTTGGGGGTGCCAATGCTGAGGAGCATTTCATGGATTCCTGCTGGCGCGGGAATAACGGCATGATTGAATGGTGCAGGCCCGACTCGTCAGGCAAGATGAGCCGATGGCCCAAAATGGGTTGGCCGGATCGTTCTTTGAAGGATCTGGCGGCTAAGGAACCTCTGCAAAACCCATCACGGCGATCACATCCTTTGTCGAATGAGGTCTGTGGCGTTGGCTTTTTTGCCTGTGGCACCCACAACAGGCTGCAAAATCCGCTTGGCATCCCCCATCCGGGAAAGGCGCTCTCATCCATGAGGGGTTTTGCAGAGGTTCCCTGACGATGAACTTGCTTTACACCCCCCCTAAATCAGGGGAAATAGCCCCCTTTTCAGCATTTATTTGCCAATAGGCCCTTTAATTTGACTTGAAAAAGACGAAACTCATCCCAACTGGTCTTGTAAATTGTTTCAAAATTCGCGCGCCAGTTGGCTTTGCGTCAATTTCTTGAAGGAGGGACTTTATGCAAATGCTCTACAACTCGGAGAGCTATTCGGTGGTGGAAATTGATGTCCCGGCTCAAGGGTTGCTACCCGTCGGTGTTCCCGCTTCTGCTGCTTTACGCCGTGGAGGTTTTGAAATTGTGGACAAGTTCGCGCGCAAGGAAATCTTTATTGAGGGAGCCTTGGCTCAAAGTTTTCGGGAAGATGTGGAGGCTTTGATAGAGAAACAGCCTTCTATGGAAGAATTTGACGATTACCTGGAGCGTTTTTCCGCACTCATGCATCAACCTTTGATCCTGCATTGATGACGGTCTTATGTGATGCAGCCGCCCGAATCAGCAACCAAGGGTTCTACCCGCAATGAGACAGGGAGCATTTCACGAGCTTGAAATGCTTGCATGTCAGGCCTGTTCAAGTTGAAGAATCCTGAGCCGATTGTGATAGAAAGATCAGGTTCCTTGGATTCTTAAATTACTCAGGGAGACATCATGGCTGCATGGTTTTCGCGGTGGTTGGGTAAGTCGTCATCAAATTCCAGGAAATCGTCAGAATCTCTTACCCATTCACCTTCTGGGGTTGCTGTTTTAACAGACGAAATGCCTGTGCCAAAGCCCATTGGGGCGTTTGAGCTTGACTCTGCGGCTTCTGTGAATTCTACGTTGGCGTCTTTGACAGGTGTAGAGGGCGCCTTGATGGACACTTTTGCGGTTCGTCGGCCATTGATTGGATCTCATGGGAGCCTGGCAGGTTTTGAGCTTTCTCTCCATAACCATCTCGGGGTTCGGCTTCAAGCCCATCCCAAGGCTTTATCGGCTTATGCTGTAGCCCTTCTGTCTGCGGCCCAATCTATCTCGGAAGCAGGGCGATCTGTGCTGTTGACACTTCCGGGGGAGTTGATTCTTTCTCCCCCAATGGCGGAACGAGTGCCGCAGGGTGCATGGCTGGTCATGCGTCCTTGGGCTGATGGTCAGCAGGCTCAAAAAATCCTCGCAGGTTTGAGGTCTAAGGGGGTTCGTGTGGGTTGCGTCGTTGACGAGGCTTCATCCACAGGGGTTCATCCTGACTTTGTTCGTCTTTCCTGGAATCCTGATGATCCTGATTCGCTGCTGGAGCAAATCGCTGATTTTCAAGGGCGGTATCCGAATTGTCCCTTGGTAGCGACAGAAATTAACAATATTGATAATTTGGAGCGAGTGCTTCGATGTCGTGTGGCGCTGGCTTCGGGCTGTCTCGAAAGAAGTTTGGTACCCAACCCCGTTGCAAAACAACGCCCTGTTCAACCAGGTGCCGTGAGGTTACTGCATTTGTTGAATGAGGTCATGACGGCAGAGACGAATCAGTTGGCGGCAAACATCTCGATGGATGTGGTTTTGTCTTACAAGTTGTTGCGTTTTGTTAATAGTCCGGCCATGGGTTTGTCACGAGCGATTGATTCAATTGATCAAGCCGTGATGATGCTTGGCCGCAAAGAGATTTATCGTTGGATTTCTGTGCTTATTTTGGCCAGTTCGGATGGATTGCAGGCATCTTGGGCCATTCAGGAGGTAGCGCTCTGGCGGGGTCGATTGATGGAGGGTCTGGCACAAATAGGTGACCGCGCTGATACTCCTCCGGCAGTGCTTTTTACGGTGGGGCTTTTATCTTTGTTGGATGTGCTGCTGCAGGTGCCCCTTCAACAGGCACTACAGCCTTTGAATTTGAGTGCGCCCGCGATGGGAGCTTTGCTGGAGCGATCAGGCCCTTGGGCGTCCTATCTGAATTTGGTCTTGGCTCTGGAAACTCAACAAAACGAGAGGGCGCTTGAGCTGGCCCATCAATTTGGTGGGCTGGCCAAGGTGATTGAGGTCTCGGATGAGGCATGGATCTGGGCTGCAGAGGCCATTGCCAGTATTCGCGCATCGTCTCAATGACCTTCAAAATGATTTTTGCCACTTGATTTCACGCGCTAATATTCAGCGCTATGACAGATCTTCCTCAAACTCTGGATGCTTGGCTTGCCCGATGCGAGCGCTTGCACCCCACCGAAATCGAAATGGGCTTGGATCGTGTGCGTGAAGTCGCTTCACATTTGGGCCTGTGCTTTTCTGTACCTCTGGTGATTGTGGCAGGCACCAATGGCAAAGGTTCTACCTGCGCCATGCTCGAGTCGATTGCTTTGCAGTCGGGCTACCGTGTTGGTTTGTACGCCAAGCCCCACTTGGTTCATTTTCGTGAGCGCTGTCGTGTTCAAGGGGCGGCTGTTTCTGAGTCGGATCTTCTGCCCCATTTTGAAGCGGTCGAGCGGGCCCGTCAGGGCATCAGCCTGACTTATTTCGAATTCACCACACTCGCGATTGCCCGTTTGCTGTCTCAGGCGCCACTGGATCTCGTGATCCTTGAAGTCGGGCTCGGAGGGCGTCTGGATGCTGTGAACGTTTTTGATGCAGATTGCGCCATTATTACCAGCATTGACCTCGACCATGTCGAGTACCTGGGGCCAGATCGAGAAGCGATTGGCCGCGAGAAGGCGGGGATTATGCGCCAGGGTCGGCCTGTGGTGGTGGGTGACCCCGTGCCCCCTGCCAGCCTGATTGCTGTGGCAGAATCTGTGGGTGCTGAATTGCGTTTGTTGGGCCGTGACTTTGGCTTTTCTGGTAACAAGCAACAATGGGCCTGGAAAGGCCGCCACAAGCGCCTGAATGCCTTGGCTTATCCGGCCTTGCGCGGGGCCAATCAGTTGCTCAATGCCAGTGCCGCCCTTGCTGCTTTTGAGGCGCTCAGTGACCGCCTGCCTGTGTCTGTGCAGGCGGTTCGCAACGGGCTGGCTTGGGTCGACTTGCCCGGTCGGTTTCAAATTGTTCCGGGGCAGCCAACCCTGGTTTTGGATGTGGCGCACAATCCTCATGCCGTGGCAGCCCTGACTCAAAATTTAGACCATATGGGGTTTTTCCCTCGTACTCATGCTGTTTTTGGGGCCATGGCTGATAAAGATCTGGGCACCATTTTGAGGCAAATGGCACCTTGGGTTGATCACTGGTATTTTACGGATCTCCCACTGCCTCGTGCTGCTCAAGCCGCTTCGCTGCAAACTCTTTTCAGCAATTTAGACTTGGCTGCTGTCGTTCCTGGCGGTGCAAGTGCATCCTGTCATGAATCTCCTGACCGCGCTCTGCATGAAGCTATTCAGCGTGCTGAGCCGGCTGATAGAATCGTGATTTTTGGTTCTTTTCTCACGGTTGGTGGCGTGCTTAAGCAGGGCTTGCCAAAATTGGCAGCCAAGCATCTGGGGCATGCGGGTTGATCTGCCCTCTGGCGCCTTTTCTTTCTTGCCCGCTTTTTTACATCAAGGAAATGCCGCTTATGGGCCTGCTGTCTGTCTTCAAGTCCAATCATCAAGCTGCCCCCCAGTACGCTGAACCCCGCTCTGCCAGTGTGGGCAGTTCCCCAGATGAGGCCATTCAGCAGGCTCGTACCCTGGCCCGGCATCGCCTGATGGGTACCGCCGTTTTGGTTCTTATTGGCGTGCTTGTTTTTCCTGTACTTTTTGAAACCCAGCCGCGGCCTGTGGCCATTGATATTCCCATTCAAATTCCGCGCAACGATTCGGCCCCGCCGTTGGTCATGCCCCGGTACAAGCCTGCAAGCCCCCAAGCACCAATGGTTGAACCCGCCTTGACTGAGGCTCGGCCTGAGGGCGTCGATGGGCCGCCCCTCCATGAGGCCTCAGCCCCGTTTGTAACGGAGCCTGCAAAGCAGGCTGCTGCAGTAGCTTCCGCCCCTCTTTTGGCCGCATTGGCTCGCACGGAGTCCGTCACAGCATCGACCCCGGTGGCGGTATCTCAGCGTGGTTCTTCCATGCACCTTGAGTCACCTTCCAGGCCCGGATCTTCCGATGAAAAGCCTCGGCGGTTTATTGTTCAGGCAGGTTCATTTGCTGAAGGTTCGGCGGCGCAGGATGTGCGTTCCAAGCTTGAAAAACTGGGCTTCAAAACTTTTGTTCAGGTGGTTGAAACTTCTGAGGGCAAGCGCATCAGGGTTCGGGTGGGGCCGTGGACTTCCAAGGAGGAAGCTGAAAAAGTGCTGGCGCGCGTCAAGGCAGCTGGCATTTCGGCGCTTGTTCTTGTTTTGTGATGGATGTTTTGTGAATTGGAATTGGACTTCGAATTGGACTTCGCACTGGAATTGGAACTGGATTGATGCAATTTTTGCCGGCATTCTCCTTCTGTCAGTTCTGGTGGGTATGGTGCGTGGTTTGGTCTATGAATTGATGTCCTTGCTTGGGTGGGTGGTGGCCTACTGGGCGGCGATTTCGGGGGCGCCTTGGTTGGTCCATCAGTGGCCGATTGGCGCGCCAAATAGTGCACTGAATTCGGCCGCGGCACTGGGCGTGACATTTGTTTTGGCTTTGTTGACTTGGGGGCTGTTGACTCGGCTGGTGCGCTGGCTGGTGCAAGCCACACCTTTGAGCCTGCTGGATCGGTTGACTGGCGCCTTTTTCGGGCTCTGTCGTGGGGGTCTGATTTTGCTGTGCATGGTGATGCTGGTATCGCTCACCCCCCTGGATCATCACCATCTTTGGCTTTCAGCGCCTGGTGTTCAATGGGTTCGTGAGGCTTGGGGCACGATCAAGCCCTGGCTTCCCCATGAGTTCCATCGCTTTTTTAATGTGTGAAGGATCAATTTTATGTGTGGCATTGTGGGTGTGATTTCGAACATTCCTGTGAATCAACTGCTTTACGATTCTCTCCTCCTCTTGCAGCACAGGGGGCAGGATGCTGCCGGCATCGTCACAATGCAAGGCACCAAATGCTTCATGCACAAAGCACGAGGCATGGTACGAGATGTGTTTCGTACCCGAAATATGCGTGCGCTTCCAGGGGGGGTGGGTTTGGGACAGGTGCGCTACCCGACAGCAGGCAATGCTTACAACGAGGAAGAGGCGCAGCCTTTTTATGTGAATGCGCCCTTCGGGATTGTTCTGGTTCATAACGGTAACCTGACCAATGCCCATTCCTTGCGCCAAGAGCTTTTTGACATTGACCGCCGCCACATCAACACCGACAGCGACACCGAAGTGTTGCTTAATGTGTTGGCACATGAACTTGAAAAAGCAGCCCGCGATAGCCCTCTCAGCCCCGAGGCCATCTTTCATGCGGTGAGCGCTGTGCATCGGCGGGTGAAGGGGTCTTATGCCGTGATTGCCTTGATCGCCGGCCATGGCCTGTTGGCATTTCGTGATCCGTTTGGTATTCGCCCTTTGAGTTTTGGTCGCAGCGATCTTCCTGAAGGCCCGGAAGTGATGGTGGCCAGTGAAACCGTGGCCATCGAAGGCACAGGGCATGATGTGGTTCGCGATGTGCAGCCAGGCGAGGCTATTTTTGTAGATTCGTCGGGAAAAGTGCATGCCCGGCAATGCGCGGTGCATCCCAGCCTCCAGCCCTGCATTTTTGAGTTCGTCTACTTGGCCCGGCCTGACTCAGTGATTGATGGTATTTCTGTCTATCAAGCCCGCTTGAATATGGGTGAAACCTTGGCTCAGCGCGTCATTTCCACCATTCCGCCCAATGAAATCGACGTGGTCATTCCTATTCCTGAGTCGAGTCGTCCTGCGGCCATGCAACTGGCTCAGCGCCTTGGGAAACCCTATCGTGAAGGCTTCGTAAAAAATCGCTATGTAGGCCGTACTTTTATCATGCCTGGCCAAGAGGTGCGCAAAAAATCAGTGCGACAAAAACTGAATGCCATTGGCCTGGAATTTAAAAATCGCCATGTGCTTCTTGTCGATGACTCGATTGTGCGCGGCACCACTTCGAAGGAAATTGTGCAAATGGCACGTGACGCCGGGGCGCTCAAGGTGTACATGGCTTCGGCGGCGCCTCCGGTTCGGTTTCCGAATGTGTATGGCATTGACATGCCCACCAAGAAAGAACTCATTGCTCATGGCCGCAACTTGGAAGAAGTACGTCAGTTTATTGGCGCCGATGCACTGATTTACCAAGATCTTGAAGCCATGAAGCGGGTGGTAGGCCAACTGAACCGCAGAGTGTCTGGTTTCGAGGCATCCTGCTTTGATGGCCACTATATTACCGGGAATGTCAGTGCCGAAGATTTTCATACTATTTCCGCCCAGAGGCAGTCACAAGCCCATGAAGATGAGGGCGCGACGCACTCCCGTTTGGCCTTGGCCAATCCTTCAGGGCAGACTTCATGAGCCATCAAGAAAAATCATGGCCTCGCATTCCCCGCATGGATTGGCCTGAGGGAGTGCATCAAGACACCATCGCTGTCCGGGAAGGCTTACCGCGCAGCCAATGGGGAGAGAATTCTGAAGCACTCTACTTGACAAGCAGTTTTGTTCATGCTGATGCTGCCACTGCGGCTCGCCGCTTTGCCAGCGAAGAAGAAGCTTTCGTTTACTCACGTTTCAACAATCCCACGGTGGCCATGATGGAGCGCCGGCTGGCGGCCCTGGAGGGGGCGCAAGCGTGCATTGCCACGGCCAGTGGTATGGCAGCGATTCTGTTAACGGGCATGGCTCTGCTGAAAGCTGGAGATCATGTGGTTTGTTCTCGAAGCGTATTTGGTTCGACCATCGGTCTTTTTGGTCGTGAGTTTGCCAAATTTGGGGTTCAAACCACCTTTGTCTCCCAGACTGACCCTGCGGCTTGGCGCTCGGCGCTCAGGCCTGAAACCAAACTTCTTTTTGCCGAGTCTCCCACCAACCCTTTGACCCAGGTATGTGACATTCAAATTCTGGCGGGCATTGCCCATGAGGCCGGGGCGCTGCTGGCAGTTGACAATTGTTTCTGCACTCCCGCGCTGCAGCGCCCTGTGGAGTTGGGGGCTGATCTGGTGATTCACTCAGGAACCAAGTACCTCGATGGTCAAGGCCGGGTTGTGGCGGGAGCAGTGTGTGGTTCGCAGTCTCTGATCGAAAGCCAATTTATTCCGGTTTTGAGAACCGTCGGCATGAGTCTTTCTCCGTTCAATGCCTGGGTGGTTCTCAAGGGCTTGGAGACCTTGTCCTTGCGGATGATGGCTCAGTGCCAAAAAGCACAACAATTGGCCGAATGGTTGCAGCAGCAGCCGCAGGTGGCTTGTGTTTATTACCCTGGCTTGAAGTGTCACCCCCAGCATGATTTGGCCATGGCCCAGCAATCAGGGCAGGGCGGGGCAGTGGTATCGTTTGAAGTTCAGGCTCATCCAGATAAGCTGAGAGAATGCGCTTTTCAGGTCATTGACCACACGCGCATTTGCTCTATTACGGCCAACCTGGGTGACACGAAAACCACCATCACGCACCCTGCCAGCACTTCGCATGGCCGGATGAGCGAAGCGCAGCGCCAAGCTGCAGGCATTTCCCAAGGCTTGATTCGCGTGGCCATGGGCCTGGAGCATGTTCCCGATATTCAAGCCGATTTGCTCCGAGGCTTGAATTCTTTGGGGGCTCAGTTCGCAAGATAGTTTCTTTATGATGCGATGCGGGGCTCACGCAGAAAATGAAGGTAATCATGAAGACCTGTTTCATTGTGCATGCAAGCGGGTGTCCGGGACTCGTTGGTCAAGTGCCGTTGTTGCCATGATTGCACTGCAAGGGGTGGCCAAACGGTTTCATTCAGCAAGCTGGCCTTGGCTCGCCAAGCGGCCCCCGGTGGAAGCCGTGCGTGATGTCAGCCTGCTTGCCAACAATGGCACCATCACTGGTCTTCTGGGCCCGAATGGCGCTGGTAAAACCACCACCTTGCGCATGCTTGCAGGGTTGATGACGCCGGATGCCGGAACGCTTGAAGTTGACGGGTACAATGTGCAGTCAAGCCCGCATACGGCATTGGCCCGGCTGGGTGTCTTGAGCGATGCCCAAGGCCTCTACCCACGTTTGACAGCACGCGAAAACATTCTTTACTATGCCCGGCTTCGAGGGCTGAGCGAAGATTGTGCTCATCATCGGGTCGAAATTTTGTCAAGCCTGCTCGATCTGAAGCCTTTGTTGAATCGACGTACCGAGGGTTTCAGCCAGGGTGAGCGCCTGAAAACTGCATTGGCCCGTGCGCTGGTCCATGACCCCCCCAATATCATTTTGGATGAACCCACCAATGGCCTGGACGTATTAGCCACTCGTGCTCTGCGAGATACTTTGCGCTTGCTGCGGTCTTCTGAGGGCGGGAGAAAGTGCATTGTGCTGTCGACGCACATCATGCAGGAGGTGGCTTATTTATGCGATTCAGTGGTTATTGTGTCAAAAGGTCGAAGTGTGGCCTGTGGCACCGTGGAATCATTGCAAGCTGAGACGGGCCAAGCTCATTTCGAAGATGCCTTCGTGAAGTTGGCTTTTTCAGACCGCTCTGAAGAGCAGCCATCAAAACCCACGCTTTGAGCGCTCTGGCCTGACTCAGGGGATGATCGATTTCAACACCATGAAACTCGCTACAGAAACACCTTCAACCGCTCTGTTTTCACAGGCCTTGACGATCTATCGCAAAGAACTTCAGGATGCCCTGCGGGACCACCGGACTTTATGGGTTGTTTTAGCCTCAAGTGTGTTGCTCGCGCCCCTGATGTTGTGGGCGCTGTCATTTTGGATGTCCGGGCTGCAAGACCGGGCTGAGCAACGTGAGGTGTGGGTGAGGGGAATTGAATATGCCCCCACCTTGCAAAACTTCTTGGCCCGCCAAACTTATCGCATCAAAGAGCCCCCGAACGATGTGGAAGTGCTGTTGCGCAGCGGCCGATTTCATGACCCGGTGTTGCAAATTCCCCCTGATTTTGAAGCCAACCTTACCGCAGGCAAAGCCCCTTTACTCACCTTGATGACGGACAGCGGGAATCAGCAAGCACAAGCGGGCGTGGGGCGCTGGGGGCAATTATTGGCGGCCTTCAAATCTGAGCGTGCCACGCTGGCTTTGGCCCTCAGGGGCATTTCGCCGGGTATTTTGGAACCCGTGCGTTGGCAAGAACATGATTTGGCCAGCGCCTTTTCCAGGGCTGCAGCGATCAGCGCCGTCTTGCCGTGGGTATTTATTATGGCGGTTTTGTCTGGCGCCATGAATGCAGCATTGGACACCACCGCAGGAGAGCGTGAGCGGGGCTCGCTGGAGCCTTTGCTGATGAACCCGGTGTCAGGAATGGCTTTGGCTTGGGGAAAATGGGCTGCGGTGTCGACAATTTCAGGCGCAGTGGCCCTGTTGAGTTGTGCCAGTTTTATTCCGGCTCAATGGGTTTTCAAGGGTGATGTATTGCGCAGTTTGATCCAGTTCGGGCCGACTCAAGTGGCCCTCTCCATGGCGATTTTATTGCCTTTCGCCGGCTGTGTATCGGCCTTGTTGATGGCGGTAGCGATCCGTTGCCGCAGCGTCAAGGAGGCCCAGGCCAGCGCCACCATCGTGATGATGATTTTTACCACCTTGCCCTTGCTTTCTTCATTGAATATCATCAACCCCCAGGGCTGGGCCAGTTTGGTTCCAGGTTTGGGGCAGCACGCCATGATGGGGCGGGTGTTCAAGGGCGAAGCCTTAAGTTTCTGGCAATGGATCGCGCCTTGGGCTACGGCCATCTTGTTGGTTTCAGCAAGCTTGCTGTTGATTGCTCGTCAATGGAAAAAGAAGGTGGGCTGAGGCACTGAGGCGGGTATCGCATGGACCCTTGCCACAAGGTGTGGCGATTGTCATTGGCGTGTGGGGGAGGTGGCATGAGTTGGATGAAATCAATGCAGCTTAGCCAACCAAACGCCTGAATGAGACGTTCAGATTGCAGAGTCCGACGGAATGACGGCTTGGCAGATTGATTTTTCGCGGATTTGGGTCGGGCTGATCATAATTGTCCCAGGTCAGCCAGAATGTTCTCAATTGATCCAGGGCTTCGACTTTGAAGCCGCATAAACCCTTATGAATGCTCATTGGTTGAAAAAAATAGCTCAGTTTCTGGTGGGTGTGCCTGTGTTGTTGGGCCTTGCTGCCTGTGGCGGCGGCTTTGAAGATGTAGGCCCCCCGCCGCAAGTCTCGTTGACGGTTTCTACTTCGGTGGCTTTTCGGGGTGAAGGCCTTCTTCTGCGGGCTTCAGCTTATGCTGCGAACGGCATGGAACATGTTCGTTTTTACCGATTGGATGACGGAGTTCCTCCGGTTTTGCTGGGGGCGGTCTGGTCTCCGCCGCCAAATTGGAATACCGCGGTTCCGATCAATGCCGGGCCATTTGTCAGTTTTATGGCCCGGGCTTGTGATCAGGAGGGTTTATGCTCCGACAGTAACATTGTGACCGTGTCAGTTTATCAATGATCAGTCTGGCCAAACCCTGTTCAGGCGATGATGTCTGTTCTTATTTTCTTTCTACCTCAGAAAGGCTGACATGTCTGATGACGGTTTGTTGAATTCCAGTGCGTTGCCCGATTGGGAACAGGTGGCTGCGGCTTTAGCGCCTGGTGGAGACCTCAGTGCGCTGAACTGGGTAACGCCTGAGGGGCTGCGGGTGAAGCCGCTTTATACGGCGGCTGATATTCTTCATTTGCCCTACCCTGACACCCTGCCGGGTTTTGCTCCCTTTGTGCGCGGCCCCCAAGCCACCATGTATGCGGTGCGACCTTGGACTATCCGCCAGTATGCCGGGTTTTCAACGGCGGAGGCTTCGAACGCCTTTTACCGCCAAGCCCTTGAGGGAGGGGCCCAAGGGGTCAGTGTGGCTTTTGATCTGGCCACCCATCGGGGCTATGACAGCGATCACCCCCGCGTGATGGGCGATGTGGGCAAGGCCGGCGTGGCCATTGACACAGTCGAGGACATGAAAATTCTCTTTGATGGCATTGCGCTGGACAAAGTCAGTGTTTCGATGACCATGAATGGGGCGGTATTGCCGGTGTTGGCTGCTTACATTGTGGCGGCTGATGAGCAAGGGGTGCCGGGCACTCAATTGAGCGGCACCATCCAGAACGATATTTTGAAAGAGTTCATGGTGCGCAACACTTATATTTATCCGCCTGAGCCGAGTATGCGCATTGTAGGAGACATTATTGCGCACACCTCAACGCACATGCCCCGGTTCAACTCGATTTCTATTTCTGGCTACCACATGCAGGAAGCCGGCGCCAACCAGGCCCTTGAGCTGGCCTTCACCTTGGCCAACGGCAAGGAATATGTGAAAACAGCACTGGCGCGCGGCCTCGATATTGACGCCTTTGCGGGCCGCCTGAGTTTCTTCTGGGCGGTGGGCATGAATTTCTACCTCGAGGTGGCCAAAATGCGAGCGGCCCGACTTTTGTGGTGGCGCATCATAAGCGAGTTCGGGGCCAAAAACCCCAAGAGCCTGATGTTGCGGGCCCATAGCCAAACCTCAGGCTGGAGCTTGGCCGAGCAAGACCCTTACAACAATATTGTGCGTACCACCATCGAAGCCATGGCCGCCGTGTTTGGAGGTACGCAAAGTCTGCATACCAATGCCTTGGATGAAGCCATGGCGCTGCCCACCGAGTTCAGTGCGCGTATTGCCCGCAATACCCAACTGATTCTCCAGGAAGAAACTCATCTCACTCAAGTGGTGGACCCTTGGGCCGGAAGCTACATGATGGAATCCCTCACCCAAGGCATGGCTGATCAAGCGTGGGGCATTCTGGAAGCGGTTGAGGCCCGTGGGGGCATGGTCAAGGCAGTGGCCAGCGGTTGGGCCAAATTGCAAATTGAAACCAGTGCCGCCGAAAAACAGGCCCGCATTGATGCCGGCAAAGATGTCATTGTGGGGGTGAACAAATACAAACCGCCCGCCCAGGACGAAGTCAAGACGCTCGACATTGACAATGTGGCTGTGCGGGAAAATCAAATTGCCCGCCTGAAGGCGGTGCGGGCCCAGCGTGATGCGGATCGGGTGCGGGCCGCTCTCGAAGCCTTGACCGCTTGTGCGGCCTCCAGCGACCCGGCCGCCCCTAATTTATTGGCCCTTTCGATTGAAGCCATGCGCGCTCGCGCGACGGTGGGGGAGGTGAGCGAGGCTCTGGAGAAAGTGTGGGGTCGTTATCGGGCCCAAACGCACAAGGTGAGTGGTGTGTACTCCGCCAGTTATGACCATGCCGCCGGATGGGATCAGCTCAAAGCTGAGATCCATGAATTTGCCCGGCAACAGGGCCGCCAGCCCAGGCTCTTGATCGCCAAGCTGGGCCAAGACGGGCATGACCGGGGTGCCAAGGTGGTGGCTTCGGCCTTTGCCGATCTGGGGTTTGATATTGATATCGGCCCTTTGTTCCAGACCCCTGAAGAATGTGCGCGTCAGGCCATTGAAAACGATGTGCATGCGGTGGCGGTGAGTACCTTGGCGGCTGGGCACAAGACCCTGGTGCCTGCCATCATTCAGGCCCTGAAGAATCAAGGCGCTCATGAAGTCCTTGTGTTTGTTGGCGGGGTCATTCCGCGCCAAGACTACGCTTTTTTATTCGAAGCCGGTGTGCGCGGTATTTATGGTCCGGGAACACCAATCACTGTGTCGGCGAAGGATGTCCTGGACAAAATCAAGGCGGTGCTGAGTGCTTGAGGTGGCTTGATGGCATCAGATTTTTCAGCCTCTGAGACTTCTTCGGTAGACGGCGGGGCTTCCGTCAGCGACCCGCTGCTGGCGGGTTTGCGCTCGGGCGACAGGCGTGCCTTGGCCAAGGCGATCACCCTGATCGAGTCCACCCGGGAGGATCATCGCGAGCGGGCCGAAACTTTATTGGCGCAGGCACTGCCATATACAGGGGCGTCGCTGCGATTGGGCATCAGCGGTGTGCCCGGCGTGGGCAAGTCGACCTTCATTGAGGCCCTGGGCTTGATGCTGGTGGCTCAGGGGCATCGTGTGGCCGTGCTGGCGATTGACCCGTCCTCGCGGATCCGTGGAGGCTCTATTTTGGGCGACAAAACCCGAATGGAGCAACTGGCTTCGCACCCCGCCACGTTTATTCGCCCCAGCCCAAGCTCGGGCACCCTCGGGGGCGTGGCGGCTCAAACCCGTGAAGCGGTGCTGTTGGTGGAGGCTGCGGGTTTTGATGTGGTGATGGTGGAGACGGTGGGTGTGGGGCAAAGTGAAACGGCGGTGGCTGACCTGACCGACTTGTTCATTTTGCTGCAATTGCCCAACGCCGGAGACGACCTGCAAGCCATGAAACGTGGCGTGATGGAATGGGCCGACATCATTGTGATTAATAAGTCCGACCTGGACCCTGAAGCGGCTGCCCTGGCTCAGTCCCAGGTGGCGATGGCTCAGATGTCGACACACCTTGGTCAATCCCCTGATGTACTGCGCTTAAGCGCCCTGCGTGGCGAGGGCCTGCCGGCTTTTTGGGATCGTGTTCAGTTTCATGCGACCACGCGGCGGGCCGAGGGGCGGTTTGATCGACGCCGCCAAGAGCAATCGCGGGCCTGGATGTGGGACCTCGTGAAAGCCCGCTTGATGGCAAAATTTTTGTCTCACCCTGCCGTTCATGAGGCTTTGCAGCCCTTGGAAACCGCAGTGCTTGAGGGGAGCATGACTCCCAACGCAGCGGTCAAGAGGTTGTTGCACCTTTTCGAGCAAGCCCCGTCTTCAATACACTGATTAACCGGACCCGGAGCAAATTTCATGCATGATATTTTGGCGCAACTCGAGGAAAAAAGACGATTGGCACGTTGGGGGGGGGGTGAAAAGCGCATTGCCATTCAGCATGCCAAAGGCAAGCTGACCGCGCGTGAGCGCATCGAATTGCTGCTGGATGAAGGCACTTTTGAAGAATGGGACTTGTTCGTTGAGCATCGCTGCCAAGACTTCGGCATGGCCGAACAAAAAATTCCGGGGGATGGTGTGGTCACCGGCTACGGCATGATCCATGGCCGCCTGGTGTTCGTTTTCAGCCAGGACTTTACGGTTTTTGGGGGGGCTTTGTCTGAAGCCCATGCTGAAAAAATTTGCAAGGTCATGGACCAGGCCATGAAAGTGGGGGCACCGGTGATTGGTCTGAATGATTCAGGCGGGGCGCGCATTCAGGAGGGCGTGGCTTCTCTGGGGGGCTACGCCGAAGTGTTTCAGCGCAATGTGCTGGCGTCTGGAGTGGTGCCGCAAATCAGCCTCATTATGGGGCCGTGTGCCGGAGGGGCAGTGTACAGCCCGGCCATGACCGATTTTATTTTCATGGTCAAAGACAGCTCTTATATGTTCGTCACGGGGCCGGAGGTGGTCAAGACAGTGACTCATGAAGAGGTCAGCGCCGAGCAGTTGGGGGGGGCTCTCACCCACACCCGCCAGAGCGGCGTCGCTGACGTGGCCTTTGAAAACGATCTCGAAGCGCTGCTGATGCTGCGCCGCTTTTTCAACTATCTTCCACTCAATAATCGTGAGAAGGCGCCCATTTTGCCCAGCGCGGACCCCGCCGACCGCCTGGAACCTTCACTCGACACCCTGGTTCCCGAGCACCCCAACAAGCCTTATGACATGCGGGAATTGATTTTGAAAATGTTGGACGACGGTGATTTTTTTGAATTGCAAGCCGAGTTTGCGCCCAACATTTTGATCGGATTTGGCCGCATGGAAGGCCAGGTGGTGGGGGTTGTGGCCAACCAACCTTTGGTTTTGGCAGGGTGCCTCGACATCAAGAGCAGCACGAAGGCGGCACGCTTTGTGCGTTTTTGCGATGCGTTCAATATCCCGGTGATCACCTTGGTTGACGTGCCAGGGTTTTTGCCGGGTACGGCACAAGAGCATGGCGGCATCATCAAGCATGGGGCCAAACTTTTGTATGCTTACGCAGGATGCACGGTACCGAAGGTCACGTTGATCACGCGCAAAGCCTATGGCGGGGCCTATGACGTGATGGCTTCCAAACACTTGCGTGGCGATGTCAACTTGGCCTGGCCCAAGGCCGAGATTGCTGTCATGGGGGCTCGCGGTGCGGTCGAGATCATCTTTCGTGAAGACAAATCGAACCCTGCCAAACTGGCGGCCCGCGAGGCCGAGTACAAAGCGCGCTTCGCCAACCCTTTTATCGCGGGGTCCCGTGGTTATATCGATGATGTCATTCAGCCCCATGAAACGCGCAAGCGTATTTGTCGGTCTCTCTTGATGCTGCGTCACAAGAAAGTCGAAAACCCTTGGCGTAAGCACGGCAATATCCCTTTATAAGCCTTGGAATCCTGGCGGGTCGGCCATGTGCCTGGTCCGTTCTTAAGGTTCGATCAACCGACTCCCCGCCTCACCATGTTTCAAAAAATCCTGATTGCCAATCGTGGCGAAATTGCCTGCCGGGTCATCAAGACGGCGCGCAAGATGGGCATTGCCACCGTGGCGGTGTATTCCGAGCTTGACTGCGAGGCCTTGCATGTGGCTCTGGCCGATGAGGCTGTTTTTTTGGGGCCGGCGCCAAGTCGAGAGTCTTACTTGGTGACGGATAAAATCATTCAGGCCGCCCTCCAGACGGGTGCGCAGGCCATTCACCCAGGTTACGGTTTTTTGAGCGAAAACGCCGAATTTGCCCGGCGTGTGGAAGAGTCAGGTATCGTCTTCATTGGCCCAAAATATGAAGCCATTGCAGCGATGGGCGACAAGATTGCTTCCAAGAAGTTGGCGATGGCCGCGGGGGTGCGCACCATTCCGGGCCACAATGAGGCCATTGAATTACCGGATGATGCGGCACGTATTGCGCAGGCACTCGGTTACCCGGTCATGGTCAAGGCGAGTGCCGGCGGGGGGGGGCGGGGGCTGCGCGTGGCCTCCAACGACATCGAACTGCATCAGGCTTTCGGAGCTTGTCGTCATGAGGCTCGTCAGAGTTTTGGCGACGATCGGGTGTTTATTGAAAAATTCATCAGCCAGCCCCGGCATATCGAAATTCAGGTGCTGGCAGATGCCCACGGCCACGCCGTATTTCTGTGGGAGCGAGAGTGTTCTATTCAGCGACGCCACCAAAAATTGATCGAAGAGGCCCCCAGCCCTTTTCTGGATGAAGCCACCCGCCAGGCCATGGGGGCCCAAGCAGTGGCTCTGGCTAAAGCGGTCGGGTACCAGTCTGCGGGTACGGTCGAATTTGTGGTGGGGCCAGACAAAAGTTTTTATTTTCTTGAAATGAACACCCGCTTGCAAGTCGAGCACCCCGTCACCGAGTGCATCACCGGCCTGGATTTGGTCGAGCAGATGATCCGCGTGGCCGCGGGCGAGCCCCTGAGCTTCAAGCAGGCCGAGCTTCCCCGGCGGGGCTGGGCCATCGAGTGCCGTATCAATGCCGAAGATCCCACCCGACAATTTCTCCCGAGCACCGGGCGCCTGATCCGCTTTGAGATCCCTGACGCCAACTTGGAGGCTGTCCATTGGTCTGCTGATACCTACGGTATTCGTGTCGATAGCGGGGTGGAGGAGGGTGGTGAGGTGTCCGTGCACTACGATGCCATGATCGCCAAGCTCATCAGCCATGGGGCCGATCGAGCCGACGCCATGGCCCGAATGCGTGAGGCGCTCAATGCCTTTGTGATTCGCGGCATTCGCAGCAATCTTTCGTTTCAATCGGCGCTGCTTGAACATCCACAATTCATTGACGGCAACTTGCATACCGGTTTTGTGGCTGATTATTTTCCTCAGGGCTACGACAGTGCCACGGCCATCCACCCCGATCCTGATTTTTTACTGGCGGTGGCCGCAGCGGTGCACTGGCGTTGGCTCAGTCAGCTCAGGGGTCTTGGTGGGCAATTGCCCGGCCACGAGTTTCAAACAGGCGAAGATTTCGTCGTTCAGCTTGTGCGGCCTGCCCAGCCCCCGCAATCAACCCCTCTGAAACTGCGGGCGCGCCATGATGTTGGCCGTGAGATCATTGAAGTCTCGCGACAAGGCCAGCTTGATCGGCTTGAGCTTCCGGAGGCCGTGCGAGGCATCTGCTTGAAGGGGCGCTTCAATGGCCAGCCTTTTCTCCTTCAGCTTGAACGAGTCGGGCTGAACTACCGTCTCAGCCACCGCGGGGTGGTCGTAGAGGCCCGGGTGTTGTCGCCCACGGCGGCGCGCCTGAGTGAAATCATGCCCATCAAGCCCCCGCCCGATCTCTCCAAGTTTTTGTTGTCACCGATGCCCGGACTTTTGACTGAGATTTGCGTTCAGCCGGGTCAAGCGGTGTCTGCGGGTGAAAAACTCGCTGTGGTCGAGGCCATGAAAATGGAAAATTTGCTCTTGGCGGAAAGTGAGGGGGTGGTGCTGGAATGGCTGGCCGCCCGCGGCGATACTCTGGCAGTTGACCAGCCTATTTTGCGTTTTCACTGAGAAGCGAGGTCATGGATGAACCGACCGTTTCGAATCTTGGGCCTGCAACAAGTGGCCGTAGGTGGGCTTGACAAGGCCCGTTTACGCTTCTTGTGGGTGGATCTGCTCGGTCTCAGGCCGAAGGGCCATTATCAATCTGAGCGCGAAAATGTGGACGAAGACATCTGCGCGCTGGGCCAGGGGGAGAGCGAAGTGGAGGTAGACCTCATGCAGCCCCTGAACCCCGCCCAAAAGCCTGCGGTGCATCTGCCCGCCCTCAATCATATCGGGCTCTGGGTGGATGACCTTTTGGCGGCCGTAAACTGGCTCACCACCCAAGGTGTGCGTTGGGCTCCTGGCGGCATTCGCCGCGGCGCCGCGGGCCATGACGTCTGCTTTATTCACCCGCGTGGTAACGATGAATTTCCTTGGGGTGGTGAGGGTGTGTTGATCGAGCTGGTTCAGGCCCCGCCTGAGGTGATTGAGGCGTTGGGTGAAGGGCTGTAACGCGTGTCAAAGGTCAAGAGCGCATCATCGCTTGACCTTGCCCCTATTTCCCGTCGTCGTTAGCCCGAGATTGACGCGGCTTTTTTACGCTGTGCCGTGAACCAGCGTTGTTCAAATGGCATCGGGCTGACGTAGCCCAGTGAAGAATGTAGCCTGCTGTGATGCTTGATCCAGGCGTACTTTGCAAAACATCCTGCGCAAAGTACGCCGCGGCTTTTTTTGCGATTTCAAGCTCCATCTTCAGCCGCGAGATTTGCGCTCGCATCGGAGCCAACTCCATTTGCTCGGTAAGCACGCGGGCAACCCATCTTCTCAAGCCTCCAACTGAATGAGAAGGTCACGCTCTTTTAAAGAGGAGCGATGGATGAAGCCAGAAAGAAAGAGGCTGGGCGAGGCAGAGATCCGGGAGAAGCTTTTGATGCTGGATC
>JBKDQE010000006.1:0-42041 GCA_046342195.1 Burkholderiales bacterium | reverse complement strand
GATGGTGATGCCTCGCGCTTTTTCTTCCGGGGCAGCGTCAATTTGGTCGTAGGCCTTCGCTTCCCCGCCAAACTTGCTCGCCAACACCGTCGTGATGGCTGCGGTCAGGGTGGTTTTTCCATGGTCGACGTGACCAATGGTGCCCACATTCACGTGGGGCTTCGTGCGCTCAAACTTGGCCTTTGCCATTTCTTACTCCTCGAGATCGAGAAAATTAAAGATGAAATCAGGGCAGGCTTGCCCTATTGACATGGTGCCCATAGCGCGGATCGAACGCGCGACCTCTCCCTTACCAAGGGAGTGCTCTACCACTGAGCCATATGGGCATTAAACTCATCGATACAGGCTTGAAGACCGCTTACGCACATCACCAAGCCTCTATCGACAATACCAAACTTCACAAATTGGAGCGGGAGACGGGAATCGAACCCGCGTCATTAGCTTGGAAGGCTAGGGTTCTACCATTGAACTACTCCCGCACAGAGATCGACATCTTGCCACGAAAATCGTGCCCTGATGAAGACAACGAGGCATTTAAGCAAAACCAATTTGCAACTAATACCCACTGCAAACTAACATAAGCTTGGTGGAGGGGGACGGATTCGAACCATCGTACTCGTAAGAGGGCAGATTTACAGTCTGCTGCCTTTAACCACTCGGCCACCCCTCCAAGCTGAGTCTCGAATTATAGCATGTATTTCCAATTCAGCAAAAGATGAACTATTGAACTGCTTCATATGCCCCGGAATTTGAGCAGTCAACTTGCTCAGAATTGAGGCACCAAGACAGGGAAACCTTGCCAATCCCTATGACTGCGGCTCCTTTCAGATCATGAGCCGTTGGTATTTTTTGAAGATTAATGCAGCCTTGATCATGCGCAAGCCTTGACCCGTCAAGGTCCTTCAAGATCAAAGCCCGCTCAAGATGCCAGCCTGAGCACCATCCTTGGATGGCATTGAGCCCATAACTTCGAAAGGATGCTGATGAAAACTGACGCACAGTTAAGAAATGATGTGATGGATGAGCTGGACTGGGAGCCCGCCATCAAGTCGACCAATGTGGGAGTAGCGGTCAAAGATGGGGTGGTAACACTGACCGGCCACCTGGATACTTATGCCGAGAAGTATGCCATTGAGCGGGTTGCTCAACGGGTTGAAGGCGTCAAAGCCGTGGCATTGGAACTCGACGTCAAACTGGCACCGGATCATCGGCGCAGCGATACGGAAATTGCCACCGCCATTGAAAATGCACTCACATGGCATGTGCTCATTCCTTCTGAGCGCATCCGTGTTTCTGTGGAGAAGGGGTGGGTGACGCTGACAGGAGAGCTTGACTGGGCCTATCAGCGCAACGATACCGAGCAAGCAGTCAGACCTCTCACTGGCGTTGTTGGAGTCACAAACAGAATTTCAATCAAGCCGAAAACCTCACCATCAAATATCACCAATCGCATTCGGGATGCTCTGGCTCGACACGCCGAGCATAGCGCCAAGCATATTGAAGTGACTGTCAGCGGCAACTCGGTCACTTTGCAAGGAAAAGTGAGCTCATGGGCTGAGCGACAAGCGGCACAGGGTGCTGCCTGGTCAGCCCCGGGGATTACCGATGTGACCAATAAGATTGAAATTAGCGGTTAAGGCCACAGAAGTAACAGCTGAATGTTTTTTTGAACATGCCAAAAGGAGAAACCAAATGAATGAATTGCGCGCCATTGAGCCCCTCGCACTAGGTAGCTTTGAAGATGTTTTTCGCAATCTGTTTCGTGCTTGGCCACTTGAAAGCCCTCTCTTAACGGGCAGCCCGAGCATTCGAATGGATATCAGTGAAACGGACAATAATTACATCATCAAAGCCGACATTCCGGGGGTTAGAAAAGAAGATGTGGATATCCAAATTGACAACAACCTTGTGACCATTCGGGCTGAGTTAAAAAGCAGCAAAGAAGAAAGCCTTGCGGAAGGGCGTTATATTCGCCGAGAACGACAGCAAGGATACGCCACAAGAAGCTTGTCTTTGGCGATTCCTGTTGACGAATCTCGGGCCAGTGCCAAATATGAAAATGGGATTCTTGAATTGACTTTACCAAAACGAGTAGGGTCTTCGGCACGAAGGTTGCAGATTCGCTGAGCGGAGCGAAGGCCCGAACCAGCATTTTGTCATTCCGCGCGTCAGTCGCGGAATCTAAAACATTTGCGATCCAGTCTTGCCATTCATTCTGCACGCCAGTGGCTGAGGAATGGGCGCCCAGTCCGTCCTATTCATTGATTTCACTCTCCTGCCCCTCTTGTTTTCTGGATGCTGCGACTGCGCGCAGCATGACGGCGAGGTCGTTATGGGTCAGGGGATGATGACCACAGCATAGAAAAAACCCCTCGCGAACAAAAGCGAGGAGCTTGACGTGCTATTTACGGTGAACCACACCAGCACCTATGCCTACACTATGAAATTGAGCTCGGCCTGTCAAGGAAGGATGGACGACCGCATCAATCATCATTGAGCCGCTGTTTCAAGATCAAAACAAGGCCATGCTGAGCTTGCGCCGATATGAATCGAGCACCGGATCGGAAGATTGGGAAGTGACATGCCCGGCCAGTTCCAAGGTGCCCTTAGGTCCTTCGGCCTTGGTTTTGGGGGCAGGTTTGTGCATTAGTTCCAAAATGGCCACATAGGTTTTACGAGCCAGTTCCTGGTTCCAGGATTTGTCGCGGATCAAAATTTCCAGCAGTTCATCCAGGGCTTGGGTAAACTGAGCCCCCGCGAAGAGACGTTGGGCCAATTCAAATCGGGCCGTAAAATCACGTTTGTTTGTATTGATGTTCTCACGGAGCGTGTCAATGCTGCGCCCTTGTGCCAAATTTTCACCCGCCTGCAGCCAGTGCTCAAGCGCCCCAAGGCGAGCATCAAGCAAGATTTTGCCTGGAGCCGTAGCCATGACTTCGCGCGCAGCAGCCCACTGCTGTTGCTGCAAAAGTGCACGCACATAGTCTGCTCGGGCTGCGTCATTGTCAGGGTTGAGTGCCAAGGCTTCTTCGAGTTTGGACAGTGCATCACCGACCTGACCTTCTGCCAGGAGTTGTTCGGCCTCGGCCATGTCTTCTTGGGCGGCCAGATCATCAGAACTGGGAATATGCTTGTCAAGGAATTCACGGATTTTAAGTTCAGGCAAAGCACCAACGAATCCGTCAACGGGCCTGCCCTCTTTAAACAGCACACAAAACGGGATGCTGCGCACGCCAAACATTTGAGAAAGCTGGGCCGCAATTTGGGGCTGCTCGTCGGAGTTGAGCTTGGCGAGCTTGAAACGCCCCTCATAGGCAGCCTCGAGTTTTTCGAGCACCGGCCCAAGCGCTTTGCACGGAGCACACCAGGGGGCCCAGATGTCAAGCAACACAGGTTGTTGGGACGAGCCCTGAACCAATTCAGTATCCAGATTTTGCAGAGTGATATCGATCATAGTCAAGGATGGGTGATAGTTTGCCAAGGGTCAAATGAAGCGCAGGCGCCTACAATCGGACAGCTGATAGAGCTTAGTTAGGGTAGAGATCAAGTGGTGGTGGGGTCTGGGCTACAGACTGCGCCATCCGGTTTGCATTTACCATGCGACCAAGCCCTGCTCATCAAGGATGGATTTTGCAGAGATTTCTTGGCCTCATTAAACACGGAAAACTCATGAGCAGCGCAACGAATAAATTCTCCAAAAACGACCCAGTGTGGGTTGGTGTGGTAATGGGCTCAAGCAGTGACTGGGAAACCCTGCGGCTTGCCACTGAGATTCTCACAGAATTTGGCATTTCTTTTGAAACCCGGGTGCTCTCAGCACACCGAATGCCCGACGATATGTTTGCTTACGCAGAGTCTGCGGTCGCTCGGGGTTTGCGTGCCATTATTGCCGGAGCCGGTGGCGCTGCACACTTGCCCGGCATGTTGGCTGCAAAAACCACCGTGCCCGTGCTTGGCGTGCCTGTAGTCAGCCGCCATTTACAGGGCATGGACTCTTTATACTCGATTGTCCAAATGCCTAAAGGCATTCCGGTGGCCACCTTTGCCATCGGAGCCGCCGGCGCTTCAAATGCGGCTTTGTTTGCCGTGGCGATGCTGGCTACCGAGCACCCGGAGTTGCGTGTCAAACTAGAGGCGTATCGGGCTCGACAAACTGAATCGGCGCGTGACATGACGGCCAATTTGACCTAAAAGCTGGTGACGCAAAAGGGAGTGGCAGAGGATGAATTCAGTGGATTCAGTGGATCAAAGGTTTATTGCCCCAGGAGGAACCTTGGGTGTGTTAGGGGGCGGTCAGCTGGGTCGCATGTTTGTGCAGGCTGCTCAGGAAATGGGTTATGGTGTGGTGGTTCTTGATCCTGAGGCTGTCAGCCCAGCCGGCCTGACGGCTTACGACCACATCGCCACCCCCTATGAGTCATCTCAGGGCTTGACTCATCTCGCTGATCGCTGCGATGCAGTGACTACTGAGTTCGAAAATGTACCGGCCCACTCTTTGGCCTGGTTGGCGCAGCGTCGGCCCGTAGCACCGTTGGCTGAAGCGGTTAAGGTATGCCAGGATCGTATGGCAGAAAAGGCCCATTTTCTTCGTAGCCGTGTTTCCTGCGCTCCACATTGTTTGATTGATGGTTTTCAAGCCCTCGAACAGGTCGAAGATGATCTGCTGCCAGGCATTTTGAAAACCGTGCGCTGGGGCTACGACGGCAAGGGCCAAGTTCATGTGCAGACCCGTGAAGAGTTGTCGGCAGCTTGGAACAGCTTGGCACAAGCCCCCTGTCTCTTAGAAAAAAAATTGCCGCTGTCGTTTGAGATCAGTGTGATCGTTGCTCGCCGGGCCGACGGCAAAACAGTGCACCTGCCAGTTCAGCATAATCTTCATCGAGAGGGTATTTTGGCGGTGACCAGGGTTCCAGCCCCCGGAGTAAGTGCTGAGTTGGCTGAACAAGCCTTGAGCTCGGCTCGCCGTCTTGCTGCATCCCTGAATTATGTAGGGGTTCTTTGTGTCGAATTTTTCGTTCTTCAAGACGGCTCACTGTTGGCCAATGAAATGGCCCCGCGCCCCCATAATTCTGGCCACTACAGTATTGATGCCTGCGATATTTCCCAGTTTGAATTGCAGGTTCGAACATTGACGAACAGCCCCTTGGTACAGCCACGCCTGCACTCCAGTGCGGTCATGCTCAACCTTCTGGGTGATCTTTGGTGGGCTGGTGGATCGCCGCAAACACCCCCTTGGGACGATGTGCTGGCTTTGCCGGGTGTCCACCTTCACCTTTATGGCAAAACAGAACCACGCCCTGGCCGAAAAATGGGGCATTTGACAGTGACAGCACCTAAGCTTGAAGAAGCTGAGTTGGTGGCCAGAAAAGCGGCTGAATACCTTGGTTTGCCGAGTTTCTGAAGCTTCAGACGGAGCTCATGCTTACAAATGAGATTTTTTTAACTCTTTGACACCCCATCGCCATGATTTTAGACGGCCGCCATTTTCTTCACATACAGCAAGCGGCTCAGCGCCTGGCAGACGGTGACTTGGTGGCTTTTCCGACCGAAACCGTCTATGGCTTGGGGGCACGAGCGGATGACGATGCCGCTGTGGCACGTATTTTCGAAGCCAAAGGCCGGCCCAGCGATCATCCACTGATTGTCCATGTGCCCGACACCGCATCGGCCCGACATTTTGCGGCCGATTGGCCACTGCTCGCTCAACAGCTCGCTGATGCTTTCTGGCCTGGCCCGTTGACTTTGATATTGCCCCGTCGTCGTGATCTGGCTGAGGCTGCCGCCGGGGGGCAAGCCAGTGTGGGGCTTCGGTGCCCTGCCCACCCTGTAGCGGTGGCACTATTGAATGCTGCCCAAAATCTCGGGGTCAGGGGCGTGGCTGCGCCCAGTGCCAATCGGTTTGGCCGAGTCAGCCCCACCACAGCGCGGCATGTGAGCGATGAGTTTGATGAGGCGCTTTGGGTGCTGGATGGAGGGCCTTGCCCGATTGGCATTGAGTCGACAATTGTTGATTGCACACGGGCACAGCCTACGGTGCTTCGTCCGGGCATGTTGACATCTGGTGAGATTGAGTCTGTGGTGGGCCAGCCTCTGGGAGAGCCCGATCGATATTCTCCTAAGGCCTCTGGGACGCTTGAGGCTCACTATGCTCCGAGCGCCAAGCTGCGTCTCATGACCCACAAACAACTCGAGGCGGCGCTTCAAATTCTCGGACCAAGCCCCGTGAAGCTGGGAGTTTATGCACGATCGGCGTTACATAAACTGCCTTCTGGAATACAGCTCCGCCAAATGCCCAATGATGCTGCCGCAGCTGCTCATGAGCTGTTTGCAGTATTGCGTGAGTTTGATGAACGGGGGCAGCAGATTATTTGGGTTGAAGAGCCGCCCTCGCAACCACCATGGGATGGCGTACGAGACCGCCTGATTCGTGCTTCGGCAGCCTCAGAAGCAGCTACTCAATAATGGCTGCGATCAAAAAGACCAGGATCATCCTGTTTACGCTGATCTCGGCTCGGTGTATGCTCTCATGAAGATCAACCAGAAGGAGTTTGTCTGATGTTTAAAATTTGCCGGGTTTTGTCGGTTGTTGTGGCAATGAGCGTGAGTTTTTCTGGCCTCCTCCAGACGGCTCAGGCCGCCCCCATCAGTACCGAGCAGCTGGCTGCCAGCCAAGCTATTATGACAGACAGCACAGCACGTGCTTATGTGTTGTCGGCCCTGGATCGGGCCGAAGTGGTATCAGCCCTGCAAGAGCGCGGGGTCAGCCCGGAACAAGCCCGGGCGCGCATTGCCGCACTGTCTGATACGGAAGTGTCGCGCATGGCCGAGCAAATTGATTCCGCCCCTGCTGGGGCGGGAGATATTGTGGCGACCATCATATTGGTTTTCGGGATTTTGCTCTTGACTGATATTTTGGGCTACACCAAGGTCTTTCCTATGAGTCGATCGGCTCGTTAATCGGGTGGTTGGATATTGCAGGCCCCTTGTCTGGGGCCTGTTATTTTGCTTTGCTGGCTCTTTAGCAGGCTGCACTGCCATACAAACACAAACCCTGCGTGAACAGCAGGCGGTGCGTTCGGTATCAACGCCTCAGACGGGCTTGCCTGATGCTGTCGAGCTCATTCAAACGCCATTTTTCCCTCAAACTGAGTTTCACTGTGGCCCTGCAGCTTTGGCCACCGTGATGGTGGCTCAGGGGGTTTCTGTCACGCCTGATGATCTGGGCAAGGCCGTTTACCTGCCTTCCCGTCAGGGCAGTTTACAAACTGAAATGTTGGCCGCTGCACGTCGATTCGGGCGGGTACCCACTCGATTGCCTGGTCGTATCAAAGCTTTATTCACCGAGGTCGCCGAGGGTCAGCCCGTGGTGGTGTTTTTGAACCTGGGGTTGAGTATCGCCCCCGCTTGGCATTACGCAGTTCTGGTGGGCTATGACTTGGCCGCCGGAACCGTGATGCTACGATCAGGACCCCTGGAACGGGAAATCATGTCGATGAGAACTTTTGAGCATACTTGGGTGCGTGCAGGATCATGGGCTTTTGTGGTTCAAGAACCGGGGCGCTGGCCTTTGACGGCAGAAGAAAAAACGGTCTTGGAGGCGAGTATTGGTTTTGAGCGGACGGGAAAGCCGGATCAGGCCGTGAAGGTGTATCAGAGCGCTTTGGCGCGCTGGCCAAGAAATCTCACTCTCCAAATGGGTTTGGCCAATAGCCTGTACGCGACAGGGCAAAAAAATGCGGCGGCCAATGCCTATCAGGCCGTTGCCCTGCTGCATGATAGTTTGCCCGCCTGGATCAATTTGATCCATACTTTGCTGGATCTGGGCGATCTTTCTGGGGCAGCCAAGGCGATGGTTCAAGCCGAGGCCGTTCATTCCGCTTCATGGATGTCTCAACTGGAAGCTGTTCAAGCCCGGCTGCGTGCTCGTCAGTTGGAATCAGTGGGGGGAGCCCAATAACGCACTGAACTGATCTATTGAACCTCCCGAGCAGGCCAAATTTTTGCCAAACTTCCATCACCATTTACTTTTTGACCCTTTCGATTCAACATGGATTTTGTGCTCCCTTTGTGTGCTGTGTGTCTGGCTTATTTGATTGGTTCGCTCTCGTTTGCTGTCATCGTCAGTCGGTGTTTGGGGCTCAGTGATCCTCGCAGTTATGGCTCAGGGAATCCAGGAGCCACCAATGTATTGAGGTCTGGCCACAAAGGAGCCGCCTTGCTGACCTTGTTGTTTGACGCACTGAAAGGCGTTGTACCCGTTTGGCTTGCTCAGCGCTGTGTGACTCTGGGGCTCTTTTCTGGTGAAACAGTGGCCGGGGTGGCAATTGCAGCGTTTCTTGGGCACCTTTGGCCCGTTTTTTTTAAATTCAAGGGAGGCAAAGGGGTGGCGACGGCGGCCGGTGTTTTGTTAGCCATGAACCCCTGGCTCGGGCTGGCAACTTGGCTCACCTGGATGCTGGTGGCTGCGACTTTTCGATATTCTTCTTTGGCCGCTTTGATCGCCGCGGGGCTGGCACCTCTGTACCAATTATTCATGAGTGATTTCAGACTACAGTCTCACACCTTGGCGGTTTTTTTCATCAGTGCACTGCTGGTATGGCGCCATCGGGGCAATATCAAAAAACTGCTTCAAGGCACTGAAAGCAAGCTGGGTGCACGTTCTTCGCCGTCTTCGATGCTTGTGACCCCTCCGGGCCCTTCTTTTCATTCTGAAAATCAACCCCCATGACAAACCCCATTCAACGTTTTCATGTCGGCAAACGCCTTTCTGAAATGGCCATTTTCAACGGAATGGTATTTCTGGCTGGCCAAGTGGCTGCTGATGCCACTCAAGATATCCGGGGGCAAACACGTCAGGTTCTTGAGGCCATCGACAAACTTTTGGCCGAGGCTCAAACTGACAAGTCGCATATTTTGAGGGTCGAGATTCACCTGGCGGATCTGGCTGATTTTGCCGGCATGAACGAGGTTTGGGATGCCTGGGTGGCCCCAAGCCATGCGCCTCCCCGAGCGACCGTTCAGTCTGCTTTGGCCAGCCCCGGCTGGAAAGTGGAAATGGTAGTGACAGCAGCCATTGCTTCGTCTGTTTGAGCTTGGCGCTCGGTCAGCCTGTCAATTCTTGTGCTGACAGCCCCAGTTGGCTCAAAAGCCCGGCCCCTTGGCGCAGCAAGCGCGGTGGCTCTGAGGATAGATCGATCACGGTTGTGGGCTGCATCGTGGCGGGGCCGGCATCAATCACGGCCGCAATGTGCTTTTCATAGCGGCCGCGAATGTCGTGGGCATCATTCAATGGGTCAGATTCTCCTGCGGGAATCAAGGTTGTTGCCAGCAAGGGTTGCCCAAAATACTCAAGCAAGGCCTGCGTGATGGGATGGTCGGGAACCCTCAAGCCGATGGTTCGCCTGGAAGGGCTCGACAGCCGCCGCGGAACTTCTTTGGTGGCCTCCAGAATAAAGGTATATGGGCCCGGTGTACCGAGTTTCAATAACCGGTATTGGCGGTTGTCTACCCGAGCATAATGGGCCAACTCGCTGAGGTCTCTACACAAAAGAGTCAAGAGGTGTTTGTCGTTGAGGCTTCGCAATTGACGCAGGTTTTCAGCGGCTGATTTGTCGTCTAAATGGCAAACGAAAGCGTAGCTTGAATCTGTGGGAACGGCCAAAATACCGCCAGTATGCAGAATTTGGGCTGCCACTTTGAGCAAACGGGGCTGAGGGTTTTGAGGGTGAATTTCAAAAAATTGAGACATGGAAATGAGCAGTTGAGGCTTGACACTGCCCCCTATTGGAATCTTGGGAACCTCTGCAAAACCCCTCGTGGATGAGCGGGCCTTTTCCAAAAGGGGTCTGCGGCCTTGGCTTTTTTGCCTGTAGCACCCGCGACAGGCTGCAAAATCCGCCTGGCATCCTCCATCCGGGAAAGGCACACTCATCCACGAGGGGTTTTGCAGAGGTTTCCTTGACAATCAAACAGTCCACTGCCGTTTTTAAGCCAAAAGAAAAACGTTGCTTTGCCTTTCATCACTGATGAGGCTTGATTTGCTGGGCCCAACTTTGCCGCTGACTGACGGCTGTGCCCAACAGCGCAAACCCGAGCAGCCCCCCCTCAAGGTTCAGGAAACGTGCCTCGACGGCATTGTCGGTGACTTCGGTGTGCCACTGGCCAGAGCTTTGCGGCGGTGGCGGGCACACAACTGTCGGGCAGAGGGGTGTTTTGACCGTGATGGGCATGACGGGGTAGCTGATACGGCTGGGTGTGCCGCTCAGGGTTGCCGCCAGCGCACGTGCCTGGCTCATGATGGGCATGATGTAAGGCAGGTGGAGCCCCAGAACCTCAGCGCAATCGCCCATGGCATAAACCTGAGGAGCCGTGGTTCTGAGAAAGGGGTTCGTGATGATCCCCCTGTGCACCTCAATGCCTGCCGCTTGAGCGAGGGCCACCCGAGGGCGCAGGCCGATGGCGCTGAGTACCAAGTCTGCATCAAGTTGCTGATGGTTGTTGAGACCTAAGCGAACCCCTTGGCCATTTTGTTGGGCCTGGGTTGCTGTCCGGCCCCAAAAAAATTGCACACCGGCAATTTGCAGTTGGTCGCGCAGTCGTTCACTGGCCTGAGCCGGGAGCAATCGGGACAATGGGCCCTGTGATGGGTCGATGATGAGGGGAGTGATGCCGCGGTTGAGCAAGTCATTGGCAAATTCGCAGCCAATCAGGCCTGCACCAAGAATGGCCACGCGCTGAGCGCCTTGAAGGCATTGACTGAAGCGAGCGTAATCCTCAAGGTTATTCACCGCAATCACCCGCTCCAGTGCATCACCTTGAAGCCCGGGAGGGGTGGGGTCTGCCCCCAAGGCCAATACCAAATCCCGGTATCGTCGTATTTGACCGCTGTCGAGTGTGATGCTTTGCGTAGAGGTATTGATATGTGTGACGCGAGTATGGGGAAGAATATTGGCTTGTAGTTCTTCGGCCATTTTTTCGGCAGGCTTCATGACCAGGCTTTCGGCATTTTTCCCCAAAGCCAGGGCATTCGAAAGCATGGGCTTGGAGTAAAAGCCCGCCGCATCTTGGCTGATGAGGGTCAGGGGCGTTTCGCGGTCAAGACGACGGAACTCGCGCGCCATGCTGTATCCGGCCAAGCCCGTGCCGATGATGATCACGGGAGATCCCATCACAAAGCCACCATGTCGAATTCAGACTTTGTCACACCGCAATCTGGGCATTCCCAGTGAGTGGGCACATCTTCCCACCGCGTGCCTGCCGGGATGCCCTCTTCAGGAATACCGAGAGCTTCGTCGTAAATAAAACCACAAATGAGGCATTGGTATTGTTTCATAGTGCATGGTTTCAGAAAAGGAGACGCGACTTTGACACAGCCTGCCGTCACCACGAGAGGTTGAGAAAGTTTCATCAGCTAAAAATTTGACATCAAGGGCTATACAGAGATTTTGACAGAGACCCCCAAGGCCCAGGCCAAAAGGGTGAAACTGCCAAAGGCCAAGGCCGTACTGGCCATCACGATACGAGCGATTCGGCCATTGTTGGCCCCATAGCGTTCGGCCAAGAGCGAAACATTGGTAGCGCTGGGCAATGCGGCCGCCAGCACCAAAACCGTGAGACCAAAGGGAGATACAGAGATACCCAGTGTCGCCGCCACTGCACCAACCCCCCATACAAGAGCCGGATGAACCAGCAGTTTGATCAAGGCCACAGGAAGAAACTGAGCCACCGGGGTACGGGTGTGGGTGTGTTGCCCAGAACGCCAGAGAATGGCTCCGATGGTAAAAAGAGCCACAGGCGAAGCCGCCTCGCCCATCATTTTGACCCCCTGAGCGAGGGGGCCTGGCAGCTCGGCTTGAAGTGCTGCGCTGATTGCCCCCAGAAGAATCGCCCAAGGCAAGGGGTTAACCAGAGGGCCTTTAAGTGTGCGCCAGACGACGTCAGCCCAGGGTTCTTGGGTATGTTGATTTCGACGACGCTGGTATTGAGCCAAGCCAATACACAAGGCGCTGGTAAAGACCAGATCAACCAATATGGTACAGACAACAGGCCCTGCGGCACCCTCGCCCAAAAGAGCCCCTAACAAGGGAACACCCATAAAACCTGTATTGGGAAAGGCGGCTACCAAGGCCCCAAACGCTGCATTTTTCAGGTCAACCCCTTCTCCGCCAGGCCTCAGCCGTAAAGTTAAGGCCATGGTAAGAGCAATGATCAACAAAGCGCACAGCATATAAATGCCCATCAAAATCGGATCGACCAAGCTCGCAAAAGGTTTGCTGGCGCCAAAACGAAACAATAAACAAGGCAAGGCAAAGTACAGAACGAAAATATTCATGCCGGGAATGGCGGCTTCTGGCAAGATCCTTTGTTGCGCCGCCAAAAACCCACACAAAACCAGCACGAAAAAGGGCAGCGTCACGATGGCAATGTTTTGCATGGGCCGATGAGTATTGCAAGTTCAAGATCAATGGGCGTTGAATGGAGCAGCCAAGGGAACCTCTGCAAAACCCCTGGTGGATGAGCGCGCCTTTCCCGGATGGAGGATGTCAGGCGGATTTTGCAGCCTGTAGCGGGCGCCACAGCCAAAAACCCGGCACAGCAGACACCACAGAAAAATGATGCGATCACCATCAAAAATTTTTTGTTCAAACTGGCAACCGTCGGCATAAAGGCACAAAAATGAAGGCATCTTTGCACTGGAAATATGCTCTGGCTTTTGGTGCATTGGTTTCCTTGGCCTTGGCTATTAATCAAATGATCAGCGCATTTTTTGTATATCAACAAAGTGCCACCTCCTTGTTGGCGACTCAGCAGGAAACCTCCAATGCAATTGCAGAAAAAATTGAACAGCACTTCATAGACCTGAATCTACAGATGAGCAGAGTGAGCGAGACACTTGCTGGAGAAGATCTTCTGGCCAACCTCCTGGAAGATATTCAGCGCCTCAGGCAAATTCCAGAATTCACAGAAATTACTTTACTAGCCCATGCCGCGCTGCCCTTCAATGGGAGGCCAACAGTAGTACCCGCCATCAGTTGAGCCGGCGGCCTTAATTGCGACCTCTGCGGGAAAGAAGTTACGGGTGATCAGCTCGTTCAGGAATTCCGTGCCGCCAGACGCCTCCGTTGGGATGACATATGACTCTGGCCTTAGGGAGATAAAGACATAGATTACGTCAGAGGCCCACGGACCCTCATCTTTAAAACATATCCGCTCTACCGACGACCACGAGAATTCTTGCTCCCATGGCTCGCGGCCTCGTGGGGCGGCACGGATTGAGACTTTCTCACCATCAAAGGTTACGAAGAACCACTGCCCCAAAGGAACTGGCTTTCTGGACTTGAACCAAGCGGACACTCGCTGAAGAAGGTTCATAAGTGATGAGGATCGAGAAAAATTCATGGCAGCTGGACTGACTGGTTTTCTTGCCAAACCAGTCGATGATATTTTACCAGGACTTACGCAAAAGAAACTTTTAAATATTATTAATAGAACTTACGCAAAACAACCACTTCATTCCGCATTGCGAAAAATCCTGCAATTCCTCGAAAGCAAAAGTTACGTAAGTTGTTGTTTTGCATATAATTTAATAATATTTAAAAGTTTTTTTTTGCGTAAGTCCTGATTTATTTGTCCTTGAAAGTAAAACCTTGAGCCTTGAACCTACTTCTCTCAACGCAGCCCAAATGGATGCCGTTCATTATCTGGCTGGCCCTTGTCTGGTGCTCGCCGGTGCAGGGTCTGGCAAGACCCGTGTCATCACCCACAAGATTGCCAGATTACTTCAGGCGGGTTACTTACCTGGCCAAATTGCAGCCATCACTTTCACCAACAAAGCTGCGCAAGAAATGCGTGAGCGGGCCAAATCATTGATTGGTGCGAGAGCCTCCAAAGATCTGGTGGTGAGCACGTTTCACTCCCTGGGTGTGCGCATTTTGCGTGCGGAAGGGAATCGGCTGGGCTTAAAAGAGCAGTTCAGCATCCTGGACAGTGATGATGTACTGAGTGTTTTGAAAGATGCCGGGGGGAGCTCTGACAACGCCCAGGCCCGGGCATGGCAGTGGCGCATCAGCCTTTGGAAAAACCAGGGGCTTCAGGGAGATGCCGCGCTGGCGCAGGCCGAAACCGAAGATGACCGGGTGGCTGCTGTGGTCATGAAGCGCTATGAAGAACGCCTGGCGGCTTATCAGGCGGTGGATTTTGATGACCTGATTTTACTGCCACACCGTCTGATGCAAACCGATGCCGAGGCCCGGCAAAAATGGCAAAATACTTTGCGCTATGTGCTGATTGATGAGTATCAAGATACCAATGCCATTCAGTATGAATTATTAAAATCTCTGGCGGGGCATTCCGGCCTTTTTACTGCGGTCGGTGATGATGACCAAAGTATTTACGGATGGCGAGGAGCCACCTTGGACAATTTACGCCGCCTGCCACAAGAATTTCCTGCACTCAAAGTCATTCCATTAGAGCAAAACTACCGGTCCACTTCGAGTATTTTGCGAGCAGCAAATGCCGTGATCGGCCATAACCCAAAACTCTTCGAGAAAAAATTATGGAGCGATCTCGGAGAGGGTGAACCCGTGCGCGTGGTGGAGTGTGACAATGAAGGGCATGAAGCCGAGCGCGCAGTGGCGAGCATTCAGGCCCAACGGGGCCAAGGGGGGGCGGTCGCTTACAAAGATTTTGCCATTTTGTATCGGGCCAACCATCAAGCGCGTGTGTTCGAAAAGGCCTTGCGCAAAGCCAATCTTCCCTACAAAGTTTCGGGCGGACAAAGTTTTTTTGATCGGGCGGAAATTCGTGACCTTTGTGCTTGGTTGCGCCTGCTTGTCAACAATGATGATGACCCGGCGTTTCTGCGTGCCATTACCACACCCAAGCGCGGAATTGGCCACCAGACCCTGGGAACCTTGGGGGAGTTTGCTGGCCAGTGGAAAGTAAGCCTGTTTGAAGCCTTGTTTGCGGAAAGCCTGGCGGCAATGCTGCCAGCCCGCAGTTTGGCCAGTTTGCATGAGTTTGGCCGCTGGGTCAACGAATTGGAGTATCGCGCGCGCCATACCCTCGGGGCTGAAGATGCGCGAGCATTCCTGATGGAATGGCTCAAGGATCTGAACTATGAAAAGCACCTGCTCGAAAGCGAAGACAATGAAAAGCTGGGTGCAGCCCGTTGGTCGAATGTGCTCGATTTTGTGGATTGGATTGCACGGCGCTGTGGCGGTGACATCGAGAATGATGGCGGCCTGACCACCGAGACGCCCAAAAAATCAGTCCTGGAAGTGGCGCAAACCATCTCCGTCATTATCAGCCTTGCCGAGCGTCATAATGACCAGGATGTCATTACCCTCAGTACCCTGCATGCTTCCAAGGGCCTCGAATGGCCGCACGTTCTTTTGGTGGGGATGAACGAGGGAATACTGCCCTTTTGCAGCGAAGACGAAGACATGACCCCCCAACGCCTCGAAGAAGAGCGCCGTTTGATGTATGTGGGCATCACAAGAGCGCGAAACACTTTGACACTGACGACATTGCGGCGCCGTAAAAAAGGACGGGATTTTTCAACCGCCTTGCCCAGCCGGTTTATTGCCGAAATGAAATTGCATGAGGCCACAAACCGCGAAGACCCACGAGCCAAGCTGAAATCACTGCGGGATGCCGCAGCACTTCGAGCCCAAGCCGCTGCCCTTCATCCGGCATCACAAAAACCCTGAGAAATTCTGAGAAAGCCGGTCGGTGTCAAACCAATCGCATACTATTGAAATGAGTTCATCGTACTTTGGAGTGGTCACCCCGTTCTTCACCCACACTTCAGCAAGTTGGCTTGTTCGTGGCCTGGCTCGCGGGTTGATTGTCACAGGTTTGGCATGCCTTGTCTCAGCGGCTTTGGCCAAGGGAAACGCGAATCTGCAACCTTGTCGCCAACCTGGGCTGCCAAATGAGGTGCTCTGCGGAGTCATTCAGCGCCCTCTCAAGCCTGACGAGCCTGGAGGCCGCCAAATTAATGTTCACTATGTCGTGGTTCCGGCCCTGGCTCGACAAAAATCACCTGACCCGATTGTATTTTTGGCAGGGGGTCCAGGGCAAAGCGCAATTGATCTGGCCCCGCAGCTGACCGCTCTGTGGTCGCGTGGAAACTCCCAGCGAGATCTTGTGTTGATTGATCAACGCGGCACAGGCCTTTCGGCGCCCCTGATGTGCCAAGACGAGCCCCGTGGCAATTTGAGCGCACAGGCTTTGGCCATGCAAGTGGCCCGCTTGCGTCAATGTCGCGATGATCTCTCCAGCCAGCCTGATGTGGGCGGGCCGGAGGGGCTGAAGTGGTTCACCACTTCAGTGGCCGTGCAGGATTTTGATGCAATACGCGAAGCCTTGGGGGCCCCCCAAGTGAATGTGGTCGGGGGGTCTTATGGCACACGGGTGGCACTGGAATGGATGCGTTTGTTTCCAGAAAAAATTCGCCGGGTTGTGCTGGATGGGGCCGCCCCACCAGACATGGCGCTGCCCTACAGCAGCGCCCAGGATGGTGAAGCTGCGCTGGAATCACTTTTTAAGGCCTGTGAGCAAGAAACAGCCTGCGCGAAAAAACACCCCGCGTTGCGTTCGAAATGGGATCAACTTTGGAAGAGTCTTCCGCAAACCGCAACCCTCGATCACCCCGTTGATGGGCGGCGTGAAATGGTTTCGGTCACCCCCGATTTACTGGCCTCCTGGGTCCGCGGCCCGCTTTATATGCCCAGCCTGGCGGCTGGCTTGCCCGCAGCCCTGAGCGCCGCCGGCCAAGGGCGCTGGGAGGGCTTGGCGGGGCTCAATGCCGTTCTGAGTGCTCGTCAGGGCTTAAGCAGGGTGGCCCTCGGCATGCATTTTTCAGTTGTATGCTCGGAAGATGCCCCCCGAGTTCCTGCCATGCCACAGGTTCCTGGCAGCGCTCAATGGAACCTCAGCGGGCAGCAGTTATATGCTCAAGTGTGTACTGACTGGCCGCGAGCTGAGGTCAGCCCGGACTTTGTCAAATTACCGCGCAGCAAAGTGCCCGTTTTGATTTTAAGTGGTGGCCTTGATCCCATCACGCCACCGCGGCATGGTCAAAGGGTGGCCGAGGCCTTGGGCCCGATGGCTCGGCATTGGGTGTTTCCGAATGCCGGCCATGGGCTGATGGGGCTTGGCTGCATAGGAGATTTGATTTTGCAGTTCATTCATGCCAAAGACGATGCTTCTGCGCTGGCTGTGAATCATCGTTGCGCAGAACACATTCCCCGCCCTCCTATGTTTGAGCCGCCTGGCGGAGCGCCATGATCTTGAGTGTGCGAGGCGCAACATCGTGAAAATACCGCGTCGATAACCGCCTGCAAGTTCAGCCCACCCCTGCCGCCTGGGCTTGCTCATCGGCGTGGTAGCTGGATCGCACCATCGCCCCCACTGCGGCATGAGTGAAACCCATTTGGTAAGCCTTGGCCTCGAACATTTTGAAAGTGTCGGGGTGTACATAACGCCGCACGGGCAGGTGATGGCCACTCGGGGCCAAGTACTGGCCAAGGGTCAGCATGTCAATGTTGTGCTCCCGCATGTCTTGCATGACCTGCAAAATTTCTTCATCGGTTTCCCCCAAGCCAACCATGATCCCACTTTTGGTTGGCACATCCGGGGCAAATGCCTTGAAGCGCTTGAGCAAATTCAGGCTGAAAGCATAATCAGAGCCAGGCCGGACCTCTTTGTACAAACGCGGCACCGTCTCAAGGTTGTGGTTCATGACATCTGGCGGCGCTGATTGAAGAATGTCGAGCGCACGATCCATCCGGCCCCGGAAGTCGGGGGTGAGAATCTCAATACGGGTTGCCGGGCTCTGGGTGCGTACCTCCTCAATGCAAGCCTTGAAATGAGCGGCCCCGCCATCTTTGAGGTCATCGCGGTCAACGCTGGTGATCACCACATACTTGAGCTTCAAGGCCGCGATGGTCTTGGCCAGGTTGGCGGGTTCCTGCTCGTCGAGGGGGTCGGGGCGGCCATGGCCCACATCACAAAACGGGCAACGGCGAGTGCATTTGTCACCCATGATCATGAATGTGGCCGTGCCTTTGCCAAAGCACTCGCCGATATTCGGGCATGAGGCTTCTTCACAGACGGTGTGCAGATGGTGTTCACGCAAAATCTGCTTGATTTCATAAAACCGGGTGGTCGGGGACCCGGCTTTCACGCGAATCCAGTCGGGCTTTTTCAAGGTTTCTGCGGGAATGATTTTGATAGGGATGCGGGCGGTTTTTGCCTGCGATTTTTGCTTCGCAGAGGCATCGTAGGACTCGGCAGCCTGGGCCTCGCGGATCACATGATGAGTTGCCATGGAAAACTTTCTGAAAAAAAGCCGGTCAGGAAAATTCAGGGGCTCAGGTGGGAAGCCAGCTTTTCAGCCAAGCAGTCCGCCACCTCAGCAGGTTGAATCTTGATGCCCAGTGTAGCCAAGTCTATGGTCTTTAAACCCGCATAACCACAGGGGTTGATCTGTGAAAAAGGCGTGAGATCCATCGCCACATTGAGCGCCAGGCCATGATAAGTACAGTGACGGCTGACCTTGATACCCAAAGCCGCAATTTTCCCAAGACCCTGGAAAATGCTCACGTCACCACCCTTGACCCCCTCACGATACCGTGGCTCCATGGCCAGCAGAGGGGCGTGACTGAATGGATCATCCAGGCGCACATAAATACCCGGCGCCCCGGGCACGCGGTGCCCGGTAACGCCCACATACTCAAGCGTTTTGAGAATACAGTGTTCCAGGCGATAAACATACTCTTTGACAAAAATACCCAAGCGCTGCAGGTGAATCAAAGGGTAAGCCACCACTTGCCCAGGGCCATGGTAAGTCACCTGCCCTCCCCGATTGGCAGGCACCACGGGAATGTCGCCCGGCTTGAGAAGATGACGGGCCTCTCCTGCCACACCTTGGGTAAAAACGGGAAAGTGCTCACAAAGCCAGATTTCATCAGGGGTGTTGTGAGGCTGGCGCTCGTCGGTGAATGCTTTCATGGCTTGCACCGTGGGCAGGTAGTCAAGCCGCCCAAGCAAGCGCACAATGGGTAACCCTCTGTGAGGTTGGGGCATCATGCTCATCCTTGCAAAAGAAAAGCCTTGACCTTGCTTGACACCACCCAGTGCAAAATCAGGGCATTTCAGACCTTTTAGGGAACCTCTGCAAAACCCCTCGTGGATGAGTAAGCCTTTCCCGGATGGAGGATGCCAAGCGGATTTTGCAGCCTGTCGCGGGGGCTACAGGCAAAAAAGCCAACGCCGCAGACCTCATTCGAGAAAGGATGCGATTGCCGCAAGGGGTTTTGCAGAGATTTCTTAGGGCCTGTTAAAGGACCATTTTCACCCAAGGGTGAGTACTCAGGGTACGATACAGTTCATCAAGTTGATCTCGGCTCGTTGCAGTCACGGTGAGGGTCACCGCCAGATACTTCTGAGCCGAACTGGCGCGAGTCTGGACGGCATCCGGCCCCAAACCTGGATCAAACTGCAAGGCCACACGGATCATGGCTTCCGTAAAACCATCTACATTCAGCCCCATCACCTTGATAGGAAACTGGCAAGGGTAAGTGATCAATGATGAATCAGAAGGTGTCTCGTTCATAACCATGCTCAGGCCTGCTACTTGATCCACAACCTCATGGCGTCCCAGGCACGCCCGAACCAACTGGCCTCGCCCACAGGCTCCATGACCAGCAAAGGCACCTGTGCCACCACCTCATCATTTTCGTTGCTGACCTTCACCGTACCCACAACCTGCCCTTTGGTCAAAGGAGCCACCAGGGGGTCGGTACGCTCAAGATGAGTTTTTAATTTGCCGCCATCTCCACGGGGAACACTGATGGAAACCGAACGGGCTGCACCCAGGTTTACACTCTTGGCTGCGCCTTTCCAGACTTCCGGTGTGACCAAAGGTTTACTTGGATCGAGCAAAGTGATGGTATCAAAAGCCTGAAAACCCCAGTTCAACAACTTCTGGCTCTCTCCGGCACGAGCTTCCATGGAAGCGGTTTTAAGTACCACACTCAGGAGACGGCGTTTTCCGCCGGAAGCATCTCGCTGGGCGCTGGCAATCAAGCAGTAACCAGCCGCTTCGGTGTAACCGGTTTTCATGCCATCAACCGTGGGATCGCGGCGCAACAAGAGGTTGCGGTTGGGTTGGGTGATGTTGTTATATTTATATTCTTTGGTCGAATAATAGGGGTAAAACTCAGGAAAATCACGAATGATGCGGGCGGCAATCACGGAAAGGTCACGCGCTGTCGTGAAATGCCCTGCTTGAGTCAAACCTGTGACATTTTTGAAATTCGTATTCTTGAGCCCAAAGGCCTGAGCCTGGCGGTTCATCATGGTCACGAATTGATCCACGGTTCCCCCCACCGCCTCGGCCAAAGCCACCGAAGCATCGTTACCGCTTTGGACGATCATGCCATAGAGCAATTCTTGCACCTTTGGCATCATGGTGGTGTCAATGAACATCAAAGACCCGCCCGCTTTACGCTCATCCCAGGCGAGCTTGGAGACAGCCACGGGTTGATCCAGGGCGATACGTTTTTCGCGAATGGCATTAAACACCACATAAGCGGTCATCAACTTCGTCAGGGAGGCCGGGTCAGAGGGCGCCTCTGCATTACGCTCAGCCAAAATCTGGTTGCTGCTCATATCGACCAAAATGAAGGAGCCCGCAGCCACTTCAGGCGGTTGTGGCGCCACAGCCCCAGCGGTGCCCGCCAGAAAAAGCAGGCACATCGTTGCGAAAAATCGTTTCATGAGAACCATTTCTTTGAAAGAAGAAGCGCCACTCAGGGCGGCGACAACAAGCTGAGACTGATCAGATCAGGCCTTCGGAAGCTCTTAATTGCTGTAAAACCACATTTTTCAGCAGACCGAGCTGACCATGAAAAAAATGACCCACCCCCGGAAATACGATGATGGGCAAATGCTGCGGCCTTGCCCAATCCAGGGTGGCCGACAGGGGAACCACTTCATCGCTTTCGCCGTGAATCACGACGGTATGACCAGGCACATCGGCCATGCGCTGGCGTTGGGTTGAGGGACCGACCAACACCATGCGCCCAGGCTTTTGCGCCTCAGGCAAACGCGCAGCAGCCTCGGCAGCCACATAAGCGCCAAATGAAAAGCCACCAAGCATGAAGGGAAGCGACGCATTGCGGAATGCTTGAATGACCGCGAGAGCGTCATCGACCTCACCGCAACCTTCATCCCAGGCGCCCTCAGAAGTTCCCACGCCACGGTAATTAAACCGCACGGCGCGCCACCCCCACTGCAAAAAAGCCCTGGCCAAAGTTTGAACCACTTTGTTGTGCATGGTTCCACCGTGTTGTGGATGCGGATGGCACAGCACGGCCACGCCACCATAGGCTCCTTCTGCCGGGGAATCTATGGCACACTCTAAATGACCCGCAGGCCCCATGATTGTTTGCGGAAGGGTTTGAGAGTTCATGCAACAAACTGGCCTCGCTCAACGGCCCACATCAGCGGGCAAAACCAGACGGTCAACCACCTTCCCTTTTTGAAGATGGGAGTCAATGATTTCATCAATATCAGATGAATCCAAAAAGGTGTACCAGACCCCCTCGGGGTAAACCACCGCGACAGGCCCTCCGGCACAGCGATCCAGGCAGCCTGCCTTATTGACCCGTACCCCCCCGGGGCCGGCCAACTGCTCATTTTTGACACGGGCTTTACAGTGCTCAAAGGCAACTTGAGCACCCTGTTGCGCGCAGCAGTTTTCGCCGTTTTCGCGCTGGTTGAGGCAAAAAAAAATGTGGTGCTTGTAATAACTCATCCCTGCATTTTAGTCGGTTCCATAACATTCATTCAGGACATCAATTCCTGCCTGCGCAATGATGTGCTCATTTCAGCCTGAGCGGGGATGAACACATCGTTGAATTTTGCAGGGCCGGCCCTGTAAGCTGCCCCTGGATCGCTGCCCGGAACACTTCAAAAATCAACATCAACGGCCCGTCAGGAGTCACAATCCGATATCCTCGGCTGGTGTCAGGGTCAGGCAGGCCCACACGGCTCCAGAGCCAGCTCTGTAAGAGAGGGGTCGTCTCGACAAACTCCCTTCGCACAAAAATCTGTTGCAGCATATGCCCGATAGGCGCCTGGCCCTCGTCCAGCTTGCGCAAAAACCAGTCTGGCACTTTATCAAGGCGGGTCAAAGACAAATTGTCCATCAGCACCTTTCCCTCAGATGTGCACAAACTGCTCACCCGGCTCAGCCAATGGCTTCCGCCAAGGTGTTTTCGTACTTCTGCAGGGGCTTCGGTGATGCGCTCCTGGTAATGCAGCAGCACCTTCATGGGCTGCAAGGCCACGGCTTCACACAATCGGGTGGTTGAACCATCGTGCGCCAGCAACAGCCGCCGAAATGCCGCCCACGAGGGGTCGGAAGAAAACAATTGACGATCTACACTCATGGAATCCAGGGTTACAGTTCATGACAATGAGCACCATCGTACCCGTACACATCAACGCCACGCCACAACAGGTTTTTTCACGCCTCGGGCCACGCCCCCTGATTGCCCTGCTCGAAAGCAGCAAGATCATGCCAGAGTTATCAGGCTGGTCTTATGTCACGGGGCCTGCTTTGGCTACCCTCGAAACGCGCGGAAACCTCACCGCCCTCACTGGGCATGATGAAGAATCCCTGAAGGGGCCTTTGATCACCTGGCGCCGGCCCTTTGATGGAATTTCAGACATTCTGTCTTGCTGCGCCATGATGAACAGCCAGCCTCAGGCTCGACCCGAGGGGCTCAAATTTGCAGCGGGTCTGGTGGGGCACCTGGGCTATGACTTGGCCCGGCAGATCGAACGGCTGCCAGAATTAGCTCACCAAGACCCTTCTCTGCCTGATCTGCGGCTTCATGTGGTAGACCACCTCCTGGCCTTCGACCATGCCGCCCAGCAGTGGTATTTTTGTACCCAGGCCATGCCCTGGGTAAGCCCCAAGGAGCGCACAGCCCTCTGGTCGCGCACCTTGGCCCAAGCCCAACAAGCCCATTCTGAACCTGTAGCGAGCTTTGAGGCCGGGCCCTTGAGGCCGCGCACTGCAAAAAACATCTATCTTGAGCAGGTTGAAAAATTGCTTGGCTATATTGCGGCCGGAGATATCTTTCAAGCCAACCTCTCCCACCGGCTAGAAGGGCCTTTTTCTGGTGATGCCTTTGCGCTTTATCAGGAAATATGCCGCCTCAATCCAGCGCCTTTTGCGGCCTATATCGAAGCTGAGGATTTTACTCTGGCCAGCGTATCGCCAGAGCGGTTTCTAAAACGCACGGGCCAGACAGTGTGGGCTCATCCAATCAAAGGAACTCGCCCCCGAGGGCCTGACCCTTCCAGCGACAAGGCTCAGCGCCAAAATCTCATTCAAAGCGAGAAAGACCGGGCCGAGAACCTGATGATCGTCGACCTGATGCGCAATGATCTCGGCCGGGTCGCTCAAACAGGCACGGTGCACACCGAAGCACTCTTCAGAATTGAAGCCCACCCAAGCGTTTGGCAGATGGTGTCAACGATCAAAGCCCAACTCTCAAAAGATACCTCTGCCATCGACCTTCTCAAGGCTTGCTGGCCCCCGGGCTCCATGACCGGCGCCCCCAAAGTTCGCGCCATGGAAATCATTGAAGCCCTTGAGCCGGTTCGACGCGGGCCCTATGCCGGGGCCATCGGCTACTTCGACATCTCAGGTGATTTAGACCTCTCGGTGGTCATTCGTACGGCCATTGTGTCTGGCCAGCGCGTGATGCTTCAACTGGGGGGCGCTGTGGTGGCAGACTCGAACCCTGAAGCCGAACTGGCCGAAACCTACGCCAAAGGCAAAAATTTGCTGAGGGTGTTAACTCCAGAAAACCCCACGGATTAGGGCCTGTTCACACTAAAGATGCCAGTGCGAACGCGGTCATTGGGGCGCAGGGCAAGGCGCGGGGCGCTGCCAAGGCGATTCGCCGTGGCGAGACGTGCAACGCCGCGCGGCGCCCAAATGACCGCGTTCCCGAAGGGTTTTTCCCCAACAGGCCTTGCGCGGCGTTGCAAAGCCTCGCCGGGGGCCTGCCCCAGCTTCGTTTTGCGCCTTGCTCAAGGCCTTTTAAAGAACAACGCATCTGGCATCTTTAGTGTGAACAGGCCCTGGGGCCTGTTCAGCCCTGCAAAAGCCCTTCGAACCGGATAAATAGTTGGCACTGCAACATTGATGCGGGTTTTGGAGGTTTTTCAGAGCCAACTCATGAGGCTTGCAGTTCAGACTTGACACCATCAGCTTCCTTGGCGGAGGGCTGAACTTGAATTTTGCAGACCCAGCCAATTGGGCGTTGGTCTCGGCAATTTCATCTGGCTGTCATTTTCAAAATTTATCATTCATTGATGGACACCATAAAAAATAATTAAATTTTAAATTTGCTGTACAGGATTAAATTTTCATGGAATTAAAAATAAGCTCGCTCAGTCAAAATGGAGCAAACCAAGCCACGCAGAATCAGCCTCCAATGAATTATAAAAAATTCCTTGGAATAAAAACGGCCCAAGGCCTCAGCCTTCAGGTCATGCTTTACGAATCAAATGGTATCCGTTTTATAAAAACTTCGACTGGCTCTTACCGCTTACCAGCAAATATTGCAAATTCAGAGCCTTCCATCAAAGGTTGGGTTCTGGATCAGCAAAAAAAACGTCAAATAAGTGGACTTTATCAACTTGATCCGTCTGCATGGGTCAAAAATACTTTAAAAAATTCAACCCCTGATGGTATTCAGGCCAAAGATGTTGTGAATGCAATCTCGCAAGCCGCCGCTGATGGAAATATTTACAAACCTGAGCTCAAGAATATTTCAAAATTGGTGTCTCTCCTAAACCCCAGTGAACATCAGAATTTGGTTACTGTGCTTTCACAAACCCAATCAAAAAATAAAACCGGTCAAAATCTGCTCCAGGAATGGCTGGGTGAGGTGACAAGTTCAGGTCTCGGGGATTACGATGGCCTGTCAGGGAAGGAACAGAACGAATTATTAAATCGGCTGGTGGCCCATCAAAATTCGGCCAATCTTGAGCGTCTTCAAAATGCGCTCACCGATCCGCAGCAGCGCGAACAGCCTCATGTTGAGGCACTGGGCCGATCCATTGCTCAGCATGCCCGCCCTGCCGAGAAGATGGCTTTTATACAGAAAATGTCACAACGCGGGCTCCTCCAGAACCCCTCGGTTGCCCGTGCCGTGGCCCATGTGTTTGCTAAAATAAACTCAGCCCAGGACGTTGACTGGGTGACTGATCAGATCGGGCGCTCGGGCATGGATGCCATGGTCGCAGCCAGCTTCGATCGCAAGGCTTGGGACCCTTCGTTGTTGATCAGGCTGGCCAACACCATGAAACTGTCTGGCAACCCACGAGTCAAGTCATCTTTCGTGGCAGCTTCAGGACCTGTACTAGAATCGATTGTCAATGATGGGAATTGGTTCAACCAAAAGAAATCACCTGTCATGCGCCAGGTTACTTTGTCTGTATTTCAATTAATTTCCACTGATACAAACGGAATTATTCAAAATACCTTGGCTCAAACCGGGGAGGTTCAAACCAATACAACAGGAAGCATTGAAAAGATATTAAAGAACCCCACCAAAGGGCTCTCTAACGGCCGGCATAGTCTCAAGAATTTTTTCTTGGGGCTTATTGATACACAACAATTCACGCTTATCGCAGGAATTTCGCTGGCACTTCAAAGAGCTAACCAGTATGATAAAAATCCAAGTGAATGGCTGAGCCAAAAAACTTCATTCTCCGGAGAGGAGCCTCATTATCAGCATGCTCGAGTCATGGGAGATATATCAGGCATCGTCCGTTCCGCCATCACTTCCAGAATATCAAGACGTGACTTATTCTCAGCGCGTACATCTTTAACAGCTTCTGCAGCTACAGATACCCTTAAAGAATTGATTGCTGCGGCCAATCCAGCAGCTAAGCTCCCGGTAGCACTATTGGGCACATGGTTAAAAAACGGCATCAACTACAAACTCCTGGAGTGGCGTACAGAACTCGCAAAAGGCGACAATAATGTTGGCCAGCGATCTCTTGAAATTGCCATACCTAACCATCCGAATGGGGTAGAAGAAACAGGGCCATGGGTGGATACCTTGAAAGCTTCTTACGCGTGGTCGAAAGATCTGCAGTGACTTTCAAGCAAAAAACCCGCGATCTCCATCGCCCTAACCCAAGGCAAGGGAAGAGAGAACGAGTCACGTTCAGAGGATGTAGCGAGAAAGGTCCTCATTGCGGGCCAGTTCGCTCAATTTGGCATTGACCTCTTCAACCGTCAGATGAACTTTTTGGCCGCTGAGTTGAGGGGCATTGAAGCTCACATCATCCAGCAGGCGCTCCATAACCGTGGCCAAGCGGCGGGCGCCAATGTTTTCGGTGTGCTCATTGACATCAAAGGCAATTTGAGCAAGGCGCCGAATGGCCTCGGGGGTGAACTCCAGACTAACTCCTTCGGTGGCCAGCAAGGCTTCATATTGCTTGACCAGGCTGGCATGGGTTTGGGTCAAAATGGCTTCAAAGTCATTAACGCTCAAAGAGCCGAGCTCTACCCGAATCGGGAAGCGGCCCTGCAATTCGGGAATGAGGTCACTGGGTTTGGCAAGGTGAAAGGCCCCCGAGGCAATAAACAAAATATGGTCTGTTTTGACCATTCCGTATTTGGTATTGACAGTGGTGCCCTCCACCAAAGGCAGCAAATCACGTTGCACGCCTTGACGCGACACCTCGGCGGCTCCGCCCTCACTACGCGAAGCCACTTTGTCGATTTCATCAATGAAGACAATGCCGTTTTGCTCTACATGCGTGAGGGCGACTTGCTTGATTTCATCGTCATTAACCAGTTTGGCACCCTCTTCCTCAATCAACAACTTAAAGGCCTCGGCAATTTTTAGTTTGCGGGTTTTGCGTTTGCTGGCCCCCCCCGCATGGGCGAACATGCTTTTGAGCTGTTCGGTCATTTCTTCCATGCCTGCGGGGCCCATGATTTCCAGCGTGGGACGGGCTTCAGTGATTTCAATGTCAATATCCTTGTTATCCAAAGAGCCCTCCCTCAAGCGCTTGCGCATGACCTGCCGAGCAGCGCTTTCGGGGGCCGGCGAACCCGCAGGGAGCTCGTCTCGGGGCATGGGCACCAGAAGGTCGAGGATGCGGTCTTCAGCAGCATCTTCGGCTTTGACTCGTTGCCTGCGTATGGCAGCGCCCCGTTCTTCCTTGATAGCGACATCAACCAGATCACGCACAATGGTATCGACGTCTTTACCCACATAACCGACCTCGGTAAACTTGGTGGCCTCCACTTTGATGAAGGGGGCGTCGGCCAGTTTGGCCAAGCGCCTGGCAATTTCTGTTTTTCCGACGCCTGTGGGGCCAATCATCAAAATATTTTTGGGGGTAATTTCGCTACGCAGTTTTTCATCGACCTGCTGGCGGCGCCAGCGGTTGCGTAACGCAATAGCCACCGCGCGCTTGGCGGCTTGTTGACCCACAATGTAGCGGTCGAGTTCGGAGACAATTTCTTGGGGTGTCATGGCGCTCATGGAGGGCACTTTCGGAAAATAAGCCGCCGTGACGATGAATCAAGGCTGAGTGGCTGAGGTTATTCGAGGGTTTCGATGGTGTGGCTCTGGTTGGTGTAGATGCACAAATCACCCGCGATTTCCAAGGAACGTTTCACAATTTCGATGGGGTTCATCGGTGTGTGGTCAAGGAGGGCCCGGGCGGCGGCCTGGGCATAAGAACCACCCGAGCCAATGGCAACGATTCCGTATTCTGGTTCCAGAACATCACCGTTGCCCGTGATGATCAAAGAACTGGTTCGATCAGCCACTGCCAGCATGGCTTCCAGGCGCCTGAGTATGCGGTCGGTTCGCCAGTCTTTGGTGAGCTCAATGGCGGCGCGAACCAAGTGGCCTTGATGTTTTTCAAGCTTGGCTTCAAAGCGCTCAAAGAGAGTGAATGCGTCGGCGGTGGCCCCGGCAAAGCCGGCAAGAACTTGGTCTCGGTGCAGTTTGCGCACCTTGCGGGCGCTTGATTTGACAACAATGTGCCCAAGAGTAACCTGACCATCGCCGCCGAGGGCAACCTGGTTGCCTCGCCGAACGCTGAGGATTGTGGTGCCATGATAATTTTCCATAGCCCCATTATCTGGTGACGCTTTCGAGATATTCAAGTCACCACGCGGTATCCATTCCAATGAACCGGAGTGCCCCGGGCGTGTGAGTTATTTATCCTCGACAGGATCAGGCAGTTCGATCTTGACTTCCAGCACTTCAAGGTCACCCTGACGCTCAAGCAGCACCTTGATGTCGTCGAGATCAACACTGACATACTTTGAGATAACCTCCAAAAGTTCCTTTTGCAGGTCAGGCAAATAGGTGGGGCAGGACTGACGCCCATTGCGCTCGTGGGCCAAAATGATCTGTAAACGTTCTTTGGCTACGGAGGCGGTGCCCTTTTTTTCTCCCAAAAAAAACGAAAGGAAGTTCATGGATCACCTCGCGCCGAAAAACCGCTTCAGGAACCTTTGCTTGCTGGGCTGAATAAATCTCAGTGGTTTGTCTTCGCCCAGGAAACGCGCCACGACATCTTTGTAAGCCTCAGAGACATCGGAGCCCTCGACGTGAATGGTTGGCACACCCTGGTTAGAGGCGTTCAGGACAATTTCAGACTCGGGAATGACGCCGATCAGCTTGATGCGCAAAATTTCATGAATGTCTTGCAGAGACAGCATTTGCCCACCCTCGACCCGATTCGGGTTGTAGCGTGTGATGAGGAGGTGTTCACGAATGGGATCAGACTTGTCAATGGCGCGTTTGGTTTTGGAATTCAGCATGCCCAGAATGCGATCTGAGTCACGCACGGAAGAAACCTCCGGGTTGGTCACCACAATAGCCTCATCTGCAAAATGCATGGCCATCAGTGCGCCCGTTTCAATGCCCGCAGGAGAGTCACAGATGATGTACTCAAAGCCCATGTCGTCAAGCTCTTTGAGTACTCGCCCTACCCCCTCCAAAGTGAGGGCTTCTTTGTCACGGGTTTGGGATGCAGCCAGGATGTAAAGATTTTCAGAATGCTTGTCTTTGATGAGTGCCTGATTGAGGTTGGCTTCGTTTTGGATCACGTTGATCAGGTCGTAAACCACCCTGCGCTCACAGCCCATGATCAAGTCAAGGTTGCGCAGGCCGACATCAAAATCAATGACAGCGGTTTTGTGGCCCCGCAACGCCAGACCAGAAGCAAAACTGGCACTGGTGGTCGTTTTTCCAACGCCGCCCTTTCCAGAGGTCACCACGATGATTTTTGCCATGGCTGAAGAATCCTTGTTGGTGAGAGTTGCATGGGAAAATTCAAACTAACAGTCATTGCACGCGCCCGAATGCGCTGTGCTGTGGCTTGCTGGCAAGGCTCGCCCCAAAGCGCAGGCTGATCTTGGATGTTCATTTCAGTGTGCATGCGGGCTTGTCTGCGAGTTCAAGTGGTCAGCTGCGATGGTGCAGCTAAAACCAAAGGCTCAAAAACCAAGCGCTCACCATCAAGTCGAACCTGGGTGGGCTTACCCGTCACTTCAGCAGATAAAGGGTATTCAGTGGTTCGGTAAGTGCCTGCGATGACAACCAATTCTGGATCAAGATAGGTGGTAAAAATGCGTGCGTCGGTATTGCCCTTGGCTCCGGCAATCGCTTTTCCTCGCAAAGGGGCATAGACATGGATGTGCCCATCGGCAATGACTTCGGCGCCGTAGTTGACCGAGGCTAAAACGATCAGATCGCCACCCCGCGCATACACCTGCTGACCCGAACGAAGCGGTTTATTGATGACCATGGTGGTGGCAGACATTCGGGGTTCAATGCGAATGACTTCTGTACCATCATCTGGAGAGTTGTCGGACAATCGACCGCCTTCATCGAACAGGTCTCCCAGACCGATGGCCATGGCCGCGGCCGTTTGTGCCGGGCTGCCCCCCCGTACACCCACAACATGCAGCTTATAGCGACGCAGGAGTACCACCAACTCGGGAAAATTCAAGGGGTTAGGGTCTGAGGCCACGGCGGACAGATCAATCACAACGGGGTCGTTGTTGAAAAAATCAGGGGTACTGTCAAAACGACGCGACAACTCACTGGCTAGCGCGGCCTTGTCGGTGGTTTGCAAAAAAAGTGCCACAAGGCTCATGGAAGCGCTTTTAAGATCAAAAATGCTGGAAGTCATGGCTCAAAAAGGCTGCTTGGTTGATAGGCCCTTATTGTGGGCTTGAAGTGGAGTTTATCGGTATCTTCGGGACATTCCGGGAAAATCTGCCGAAGATCACAATTGGCCAAGCCTATAAACGCCAATGGCACTGGCCATTTTGAAGCTTTTTCACTGCATGGTTATTATTGACCCAACCATCCAGAGTTGAATTTGGTTGAGGCAAATTCATACGACTTGGATCGAAAAAATTCCATACTGCATGTCCAGATCGGTCAGCCTGTAAAATGCTGCTTCCGCCTGAATTCATAGGTGTCAATTGCCAGATTGATCATCGCCCCATCACTTTTACCTCAACCAACCTTTGCGCCGGAAGTAAAGAAACGGGGCAGCAACTGACCCGACCATCAAGGCAATGGCAAAACCATAACCAAAACGCCATTGAAGCTCGGGCATGTGGGCAAAGTTCATGCCATAGACACTCGCAATCAAGGTGGGAGGAAGCAGGGCCACACTGGCCACAGAGAAAATTTTGATGATTTTGTTCTGATTGATGTTGATAAACCCCACGCTGGTATTCATCAAAAAATTAATTTTGTCAAACAAAAACGTGGTGTGGCTGTCAAGGGAATCAATGTCGCGCAGAATTTGCCGGGCTTCTTCAAACTGCTCCGCATTGAGCAAACGGCTGCGCATCATGAAACTCACCGCCCGACGGGTGTCCATCACGTTACGCCTGACACGCCCGTTGAGGTCTTCCTCGCGGGCAATGGCACTGAGTGCCTCGCTGGCAATGGCATCATTGACCTCTTGATTCAGCAAGCGCCGACTGACCACCTCCAGGCTGTCGTAAATGCTTTCCATGGCATCCGCACTGTACTCTGCATCGGTGGCATAAAGTTTGAGGAGAACGTCTTTGGCATCCTCGATCAAGGCAGGAATGCGCCGTGCACGCAGCCTCAAGAGGCGGAAAACAGGCAGGTCTTCGCGGTGAATCGATAACAACACACCTTTGAACAAAATGAACGCCACGCGGACATTGCGCGGCGTTTGGTTGTCGTCAATCAGGAAATCTGAGCGAATATGCAATTGTCCGTTGTCTTCCTCGTAAAACCGGGCAGATTCTTCCAGGTCATCGCTGACAGCGTCTTCGGGAATGGTGACCCCAAAGCGCTGCGCAATCCATCCTTTTTCTTCATGGGTGGGGTCTTCCAGGTCAACCCATACAGGATGCAGCGTTGCCAATGCTTCGAGGTGGTCGATTTCTTCCTGAAACAGGCGGCCATTGGCGAGTGAAAACACGTTCAGCATGAGGGCTCCAGCGAAAAATGAAAGGCAGGAGGTCAAGAGGCATTCACCGCCCAAGCCCTGCCCAGGGCCAGGGCCGGCACCCGAGGCCCCATCAAGGGCTTGGGCATTTGCATTGGCACCCAGTTTGGCAAGATTCAGCAAGATTTTTTGAGTGCAACAGCCATGATTATCGTCAAAACGGCAACGAACCGCTTGGCTCGCTCGGCAAGCCCCCATGCCTCTTGAAATCAAGCTTCCCCTGGACCTTTCGGATCAGCCGTTGGCTTGAAGCCAAGCGAAAAACCTGTAGCCCCCTTTACTTCTGGCGATTGGATGGCATTTTTTGACCTAGGATCAGCAAAAATTGACTGCACCTATGTCCGTTCATCCTGATTTGCGATCTCTCAATATTGATATCCCGACTCAGCCTGAGCCACTTGCAGAGCTGTCTTTGTTGCTGGCAGAAGAGGCTGTCAATCTTCAGTCTGTGGGGGCGGTGATTGAGCAGGATATGGCCTTGGCCTCTGCGGTGCTCAAGGCGGTGAATGCATCGATTTATGGATTGACAAGGCGGGTTTCCAATGTTCACCATGCCATCACCTATCTGGGCATCCGCGAGATTGCCGGCCTGACCTTCGAGATGGCCTTGAGGGCGGTGTTTCCCTTGGTGATTGAGCTTGAACCGATCTGGGAGCGCGCAGCCGTTCGGGGGGTACTCATGAGCCGCATTGCACAAGCCTTGGGCGCAGACCCCTGGGTGGCTCATTCGGCAGGCCTGTTTGAAGAATGCGGCAAAGCGGTTCTTTATCGGCACGACCCTGTCAAATACCCCGAACTGCTTCGCAAGGCGGTTGACGATGCCGGGCTGCTGGGGCTGGAACTGGATGCGTATGGCATTACTCATGATGTCTTGGGCGCGGCTTTATGTGAAACCTGGGGGCTGGCAGCCATGGCGGTGCACAGTGTCCGGTACCACGTTTCGATCAATGCCACCCTTCAATTGCCTGAACAGGCAGAGTATGGCTCTGTGTGTGCCATGTCGATCTTGGCCAATACCTTGATGATGGACCCTGACGGCCTTGATGAGGTGATCCAAAGGGTTGCACCTCAAGCGGGGCTGGATACCCCAACGACCCTGCACAGGGTCCGGAAGGTGCAGACCCAAATTGAAGAAGCTGTGGATCGTTGGGGAACTTGACCTTGATTACCGACCTAACAGATCAATCCATGCTTTTTCGTGGTTTAAGGTCCACGTATTGCCAGAATTGCCGGCTGAAAATGGGGCGGCGGTAGCCCAGGAGCCAAGGGTGTGTGAGGTCGGTCACAAGCCGGTGAGTTCGATAACGGTAGGGCATGTAGGCCACGGCGATCTGCTGGGCCTTTTGAAGCAGTTGCAAGCGCTCGGGGCCGTCAGGAAGATCTTGCATTTTTTGCAAAATCTGATCATACGGCGCATGTTTGAAACGCGCCAAATTGCCGCTTCCCGCCCCCGGGCCATACAGCATGGCCAAGCTGCCGTGGGGGTCGGGGGAGGAGTCACTCGACCCCAAAGACCAGATCATTAGTTGTCCGGCCCGAGCCGCTTTGAGTTGCTCAGGCCATTGCCCAACCTTGATGCGCATTTTCAGCCCGATGGCGTCCATGTTTTTTTTCCAGTGTTCATCAAAGGCCCTGGAAAGCGGGTCGGGCTGGCTTCCCACTTCGAGAATCAATGGCTGGCCATTGGGTTGCTCGCGCCAGCCATCCCCATTGCGGTCGATGTAAGCAAATAAATCAAGCAGGGCTTTGGCGCGTGCCGGGCTGAATTCGCTCAATTCGGTTTTCAAATGAGGGTCGTAGCCCCAAGTGCCTGGGGCCACCATGCTTTGCGCTGGAATCGCCTGGCCGCGGCGCACGGTGCTGATTTCACCCTCAACATCCGTGGCCAGGCTGATGGCCCGGCGCAACGCCACTTTTTCAGGGGTATAGCCGCCCACGAGGGGGTCTTCCATATTGAAATAAAAAAAGGTGCGGTCCGGGTTGAGGATGCGTTGCATGCGAATGCCACGCCTGGCGAGGTTGGAGGCCAGCTGGCCATTGGGCGCGGCTACGGGCACGAATTCAGCCGGCATGCGGGTCAGCAGATCGAGCTGCCCGTTGAGGAAAGCGAGCCAGCGCGGCTGACTTTCGTTGAGAATGGTGATTTCAACGCCATCAATCATGGGCAGCTTGCGGCCTTTGAACTGCTCTCGCCATTGCTGTCCCTCGGTGTCGTCAAGGTTGGGCTCGGCTTGGTAGGTGAGCTCTCGAAAGGCAGGGTTTTTCTCGAGCCGGATCAAGGAGCTGCGTCGCCACTCGGCCAATTTGAAGGGGCCTGTGCCGACAGGGTGCCCTGAAATTTTGTCACCATAGAACTCCACAACTTCCCGGGCCATCGCGCCGAGACCATCACCGCCGACCAAGGTATAGAGAAACCGGGGCCGCGGCGCCTTCAACTCGAATCTCAGGGTGTAGCGCTCCAGGGCTCGCACCCCTTGCACCTCTTGGTCGTAGTCGAAAGGTTTTTTATCCTGCAGGGCTTTCTGGCGAACCTCTTCAATTCCGACGATACCCAGCTCAGCCACACTGGTGTAGCCAGGACTCTTCAAGGCAGGGTCAAAGTAGCGCTTGAAGCTGTAAACGAAATCCTGGGCCACCAGTTCGCGTCGCTGCCCTTGAAACGCCGGGTCGTCGGCAAAGTAAATGCCCGGCTGAATGCGGATGATCCAGACTTTGAAATTTTCGGATATCTCGGGCATGTCCACCGCCACATTGGGGCGAATTTTGAAAGGGCGTGCCAGGTAGTCGTAATCATATAAACCATCAAAAATGTGTGCCACGATGGTGCTGGAATAGAGATCGCTGATTTGTGCGGGGTCAAAGCCGCTTTCCGCGGCCTCGAAAGCGTAATGAAGAATTTTCGGGGGCGGGTTGGTGGCAGGCTGGCGCTCGCCCTGAGCCAGGGTGCACACACAAGCCAGCAGCAAGCCCAAGCAGAGGCGTGGGTTCATTGATGCCTGAAAATGGGTTTTTTACAAGTGGGCAGTATCTCATTCAGCAGGCCCACTGAGCGGGGGTGGCTTTGGGGCCTGTTCGGACCGTCCTTGCCCACCCTTCCATGACTGTCAACGGCACATTCAAGCTTGAATACCCGTCTCAGGTCCCGGATGATTGGGGCTCTGAAATTTGTTCACCCGTGCGGGGTCCTTCAGTCGGCATTTCGCCAGATATCACTCGATAATGCTCAAACAACATAGGTTGCACGCCAAAAAGGCCGCCACAGGGAATGAACAAGAAAAACCTCTCCGAAAGCGATATCTGCGACAAGTTCATCCGGCCCGCCATGGTGGCTGCCGGATGGAGTGGCATGGACCAGCTCTACCGGGAGTTTCCCCTGCGGGCGGGCCGCGTGGTGGTGCGCGGCCAGAAAGCCCAGCGCGACAAGTCCACCGTACTGCGGGCCGACTACGCGCTGTTCTACAAGGCCAACATCCCGCTGGCGGTGCTGGAAGCCAAGGACAACAACCACGCCGTGGGCGCTGGCATGGGGCAGGCCATTCAGTACGCCGAGCTTCTGGGCGTGCCGTTCAGCTTTGCCAGCAATGGCGATGGCTTTGTGTTCCGCGATGCCACCCTGGCCGATGGTGTGCTGGAGCGCAACCTGACGCTGGATGAGTTCCCCTCGCCGCAAGAGTTGTGGGAACGTTTTTGCGCCTGGAAAGGCTGGTCCGATGAGGTGCGACGTATCGCGTCGTTCGACTACTCGCCCAGCAAGACCCCGCGCTACTACCAGCTCAACGCCATCAACCGCACCGTGGAGGCCATTGCCAACGGCCAGAACCGCGTGCTGCTGGTCATGGCCACCGGCACCGGCAAAACCTACACCGCGTTCCAGATCATCTGGCGGCTGTGGAAGAGCAAGGCCAAAAGGCGCATCCTGTTCCTGGCCGACCGCAACATCCTGATCGACCAGACCATGGTCAACGACTTCCGGCCCTTCAAGGGCGCGATGGCCAAGCTCAGCCCCAACGCCAAAGGCGTGGAGCGGGTCGATGCTCAAGGCACGGTCACGGTGGAAGAGGTAGACCTGGCCGTGAACAAGTCCACCAAGCTGGTGGACAAGAGCTACGAGATTTACCTGTCGCTCTACCAGGCCGTCACTGGCACCGAAGAAGAGCGCAACATCTACAAGCAGTTCAGCCCAGATTTCTTCGACCTCATCATCGTGGACGAGTGCCACCGGGGCAGCGCGGCGGAAGACTCCGCCTGGCGCGACATCCTCACCTATTTCAGTTCAGCCACCCAGGTGGGTCTGACTGCCACGCCGAAAGAAACGGCGGATGTGTCCAACATCGACTACTTCAGCAAGCCCATCTACACCTACAGCCTCAAGCAGGGCATTGAAGACGGCTTCCTGGCACCTTACAAGGTCATTCGGGTAGACCTGGACAAAGACACCTTCGGCTGGCGCCCTACGGCGGGCATGACCGATAAGCACGGCAACCTGATAGAGGACCGCATCTACACCGGTACCGACATGAATCGCCACCTCGTGCTGGAAAAGCGCGACGAGGCAGTGGCCGTCAAGATCACCGAGTACCTTAAGGCGACCGACCGCTACGCCAAGACCATCGTCTTTTGCGAAGACATCGACCACGCCGCGCGCATGCGCCAGGCACTGGCCAATGCCAATGCAGACCTCTGCAAGGACAACCCCCGTTACGTGGTGGAGATCACCGGCGACAATACCGAAGGCAAGGCCCAGCTCGACAACTTCATCGACCCCGAGAAGCCCTACCCGGTCATTGCCACCACCTCCAAGCTCATGAGCACCGGGGTGGACGCGCAGACCTGTAAGCTCATTGTGCTGGACCAGAACATCAAGTCGATGACGCTGTTCAAGCAGATCATCGGGCGCGGCACCCGCATCAACGAACACCACGGCAAAACCTGGTTCACCATCCTGGACTTCAAACGCGCCACCGAGCTGTTTGCTGACAAGGATTTCGACGGTGAACCGGTGCAGATATACGAGCCACAGGGCGATCAACCCGTCGAGCCGCCCGATAACACGCCAGGCACGGGTGACGGGCAGCTCCCCGATGACCCGACCCTTCCGCCCGGTGGCGTGGGTCCCATGGGCAGCCCCTCCGGCGAACCGCCGAAGAAGTACGTGATCGGTCACAACGTCAATGTGGTGGTGGCCCGCGAGCGCGTGCAGTATCTGGATGCCCACGGCAAGCTGGTCACCGAAAGCTTGCGCGACTACACCCGCATCAACCTGCGCAAGAAATTCGACTCGCTGGACGCCTTCCTGCAAACCTGGCAGCAGGCCGAGCGCAAGGCCGCCCTCATCGAAGAACTGGAACGTCAAGGCGTGCTGCTAGACGCACTGGCCGAAGAGGTGGACAAAGACCTCGACCCTTTCGACCTGCTGTTGCACGTGGCCTACGACCAGCCCTTCCTGACCCGCACAGAACGCGCCCGGCGCGTGAAGCAGCGCAACGTGTTCACCGAATACGGCCCCGTGGCCCGCAAGGTGCTCGATGCCCTGCTGGACAAGTACGCCGACGAGGGCATCACCGCCATCGAGAGCAACGAAGTGCTCAAAATTCAACCCTTCACCAGCCTCGGCAGCCCGGTCGAGCTGATCAAGAGCTTTGGCGGGCGCTCGCAGTTCCTGGGCGCCATCCAGGCATTGGAGCGCGAGCTGTACGCACCAGCCAGCCTTTGAACGCACTGGCCCGTCGTGGCCCTGAACCTTTTACCTGAATTACTGTATGTCCAACCTCTCTACCGTCGTCAAATCCATCCAAGACATCATGCGCCAGGACTCTGGCGTGGACGGAGACGCCCAGCGCATCTCGCAGCTGACCTGGCTTCTGTTCCTGAAGGTATTCGACGCCCTGGAAGAAGAACTGGAGCTGACTCGTGACGAGTACACCAGCCCGATCCCACTCAGCATGCGCTGGCGACGCTGGGCCGCAGACCCCGAAGGCATGACTGGCGACGAGCTGCTCGACTTCGTCAACAACGAACTGTTCGTGACGCTGAAGGAGCTGCCCGGCGACCCGGAGCGCAACCCGCCCGGCTACGTGGTGCGTGGCGTGTTTGAAGACGCCTACAACTACATGAAGAGCGGGCACCTGCTGCGCCAGGTGATCAACAAGCTCAACGTCATCGACTTCAACCGCCAAAGCGAGCGGCACCTCTTCAACGACCTGTATGAGAAGCTGCTCAAAGACCTGCAGGCCGCTGGCAATGCGGGCGAGTTCTACACCCCACGGGCGGTCACGCAGTTCATGGTGGACATGGTCAACCCCCAACTGAGCGAGGTGGTGCTGGACCCGGCCACTGGCACCGGCGGCTTTCTGGTCTGTGCCATTGAGCATTTGCGCAAACAGGTGCAAAACCCCGAGCAGGAAGCGGTGCTGCAAAAGAGCATCCGTGGTGTGGAAAAGAAGCAGATGCCCCACATGCTGTGCGTCACCAACCTGATGCTGCACGGCATTGAGGTGCCCAGCAGCGTGCGACACGACAACACCCTGGTGCGCCCGCTGCGCGACTACGGCCCCCAAGACCGCGTGAACGTGGTGCTGACCAACCCGCCCTTTGGCGGCACCGAAGAGCCCGGCATCGAGCAGGGCTTCCCGTCGGACGTGCGCACCAAAGAAACCGCCGACCTGTTTCTGGTGCTCATCAAGCACATCCTCAAGCACAACGGCCGGGCCGCTCTGGTGTTGCCCGATGGCACGCTGTTTGGCGAGGGCGTCAAGACCCGCATCAAAGAGCAGCTTTTGCAAGAGTGCAACCTGCACACCATCGTGCGGCTGCCCAATGGCGTGTTTGCCCCGTACACCGGCATCAAAACCAACCTGTTGTTCTTCACCAAGGGCGCGCCCACCCAGCACATCTGGTACTACGAGCACCCCTACCCAGCGGGCGTGAAAAGCTACAACAAGACCAAGCCCATCCGCATCGAAGAGTTTGACGCCGAAAAAGCCTGGTGGGGCACCGAGGCCGACGGCTTTGCCGCCCGCGTCGAGAACGAGCGCGCCTGGAAGGTGAGCATCGAGCAGATCAAGGCAGCCAACTACAACCTGGACCAGAAAAACCCCCACGTGGGCGAGCAGGTGAGCCATGACCCCGACGCGCTGCTGGCCGACTACGCCCGCCTGCAGGCTGAGGCGCAGGGGCTGCGCGACCAGCTCAAGGCCATTCTGACGCAGAGCCTGGGGGGAAAGACATGAACCAGATTGCCATTTACCAAAGCGAGGGTGGCGCCGTCGATGTGCGGCTGGTCGGGGAAACAGTCTGGCTCACGCAAGAGCAAATGACCCAGCTTTTTGTTCGAGAGCGCTCGGTCATCACGAAGCACATTCGCAACGTGTTCAAAGAGGGGGAGCTGGAAGGCGATTCAGTATGTGCAAATTTTGCACATACTGCCAAAGACGGGAAGTCATACCAAGTACTCCACTACAACCTCGACGTGATCATCTCGGTCGGCTATCGCGTCAAGTCGCCACAGGGTGTGCAATTCCGCCAATGGGCCACCCGCCTGCTGCGCCAGCACCTCACCCAAGGCTACACCGTCAACCGGCAGCGGCTAGAAGCCAACGCCGCCGAACTCGAGGCCGCCCTGGAACTGGTGCGCAAAGCCGCTCAAACACCCGAACTCAGTGCCGACACCGGCCGGGGTCTGGTGGACATTGTCACCCGCTACGCCCACACGTTTTTGTGGCTGCAACGCTATGACGAAGGCTTACTGGCTGACCCCCACACCCAACCAGGCGGCACCCTGCCCACGCTGGCGCAAACCCGCGAAGCCCTGGCGCAACTCAAGGCCGAGCTCATGCAACGCGGCGAAGCCACCGACCTCTTTGCCCGCGAGCGCGCCGACAGCTTGGCCGCCCTGCTGGGCAACCTCGACCAGACCGTGTTTGGCGAGCCCGCTTACCCCAGCGTCGAAACCAAGGCCGCGCACCTGCTGTACTTCGTCATCAAGAATCACCCGTTTGCCGATGGCAACAAGCGCAGCGGCGCGTTTTTGTTTGTGGACTTTCTGCATCGCAACGGCCGGCTGCTCAATGCCGACGGCCAACCCGTCATCAACGACGTGGGCTTAGCGGCGCTGGCCTTGCTGGTGGCCGAGTCCGACCCCGCGCAAAAAGACGTGCTGATCCGCCTCATCGTCAACATGCTGGCGCAAGGAGGCCGGGCATGAGCGCGAAGTTGCTGGAACACTTTGACCTGCTGGCCACCGCGCCGGATGGCGTGGCGCGGCTGCGTGAGCTGATTCTGACGCTGGCCGTGCAGGGCAAGCTGGTGCTGCAAGACCCCAACGACGAGCCCGCCAGCGTGCTGCTGCAGCGCATCCGGGGTGAGAAGGATCGGCTGATTGCCGAGGGTAAGATCAAACGCGACAAGCCGTTGCTGCCGATCACCGACGAGGAAAAGCCATTCGCGTTGCCGAAGGAGTGGGCGTGGGTTCGGCTTGGCGATGTGACCAACTACGGATCACCGTCAAAAGCGCAAGAGCTAAAGCCGGAAACGTGGGTACTGGACATGGAGGACATTGAAAAGTCCTCTGGCCGGTTGCTACAACGACTTCGGTTTGCTCAAAGACCTGCGCTAAGCGAGAAGAATAGCTTCTCCGCCGGAGATGTCTTGTACGGGAAGTTGCGTCCCTATTTGAATAAAGTTCTAGTGGCTGATGAAGATGGTGTCTGCACCACAGAAATCATCCCGTTTCGCTGTTACGGCGGATACGTCCCACAGTATTTCCGGTTGGTGTTGGGTAGCCCGTTCTTCCTCGAGTACGTGAACGCTAGAAGCTACGGGATGAAGATGCCTCGTCTGGGTACGGAAGACGCCCGTAAATCGGTCATCCCGTTGCCGGCGTTATCTGAACAATCCCGCATCGTCTCCAGCGTCGAAGAACTCATGCGCCTGTGCGATGCCCTGGAAGCCAAGCGCCAACTCGACTCCACGCAGCACGCCCAACTGCTGCACACCCTGCTGGGCACGCTGACCGACAGCGCCACCCCCGAAGAACTGTCCGCCAACTGGCAGCGCGTGGCCACCCACTTCGACCTGCTGCTCGACCGCCCCGAGGCCGTGGACGCCCTGGAGCAAACCATCCTGCAACTGGCTGTGCGCGGCCTGCTGGTCCCCCAAGACCCCAACGACGAGCCCGCCAGTGTGCTGCTGCAGCGTGTGGCCGAGAGTGCGGCTGCACACTCGAAAAAGGGATTGAAGGCAAACACAGACAGTTACGAAGCCACCCCGCCCTATGAACTGCCTGCAGGTTGGGATTGGTGTCAGCTTGGGAACATCGTTGAAAACATGGGGTCTGGATGGAGCCCAGCTTGTGACGAGGGTGAGCGATCCGATCCGACAAAGTGGGCCGTGCTACGTACAACTGCTGTCCAAGTTAACGAATACCGCGCTCGCGAGCACAAAATTCTGCCCTCAAAATTGTCGCCCAGGCCAGAAATCGAAGTCAAAGATGGTGACATCCTGATAACCCGTGCGGGGCCAATGAACCGCGTCGGAATCTCCTGCTGGGTCAATAGCACGCCACCGCGTTTAATGCTCTCCGACAAAATAGTCCGCTTTCACTCCGTCGGTGATGAAATGCTGCCCGCGTTTATTGTGTTGACTTTGAATGCTGGTTGGACAAAAAGTCAGATCGAAGCAGCCAAAACTGGCATGGCCGCGAGTCAGGTCAATATCTCGCAGACTGATCTGCGTGGCTTGTGGTTGCCGGTATGCAGCAAGGCCGAACAATCCCGCATCGTCGCCCGCGTCGAAGAACTGCGCCAACTCTGCACCGACCTGCGCCAGCGCCTGACCGCCAGCCGCACCACCCAGGGCCATCTGGCCGAAGCCTTGGTCGAGTGCGTCTGATCATCAGAATAAAGTCCATGACCACCATTGACCTTTCCCCAAAAGAAAACGCGGCGCTGCTGGATCAGGTGCTGTCGCGCGCCGATTCCCGGGACCTGGAGTTCAAGCGCGTCAGCGGCAAGATGGTCAATAAGGCGCTGGAGACGATCTGTGCATGCGTGGTGCAGCCCAAACGCGCCTCCGTCCTGCTGTTTGACCTTGCCCCTATTTCCCGTCGTCGTTAGCCCGAGATTGACGCGGCTTTTTTACGCTGTGCCGTGAACCAGCGTTGTTCAAATGGCATCGGGCTAACGTCGCCCAGTGAAGAATGTCGCCTGCTGTGATGGTCAAAACCATTTGCTCGGGCGTGACTGACCTGCCCCCTTCCGGCGTACCAATCAAAAGGAAGGAAGTCCAAGTTGAAGGTTAAACGATTTCTTTGCTTGTGGCAGACCGAGCAGCATCGCCAGCGCGCTGGCGATGCTGCTCGGCAAATTGCGCCGGGGGTATGCGTCCCAGGCTGCTGTGGGGCCTGACCTGGTTGTAGTCCTGGCGCCAAACCGCGGCAGCCCTTCGTGCTTCGTCCAGAGACT
>JBKDQE010000005.1:0-1386 GCA_046342195.1 Burkholderiales bacterium | reverse complement strand
GTAAGCGCGCGCCAAACTCATCTTGACCCCTACGCGAAGCTCTGCTCAGGTTTGGAGGGGGGCGTCCAGCGGTGCGGCAGCAACTCAGCCAATCGGCTGTTGGGCCAGGTGGGGAGTTGGGTGAGGATGTCTTTGAGATAGGCCCAGGCGTCGTGGCCGTTGAGCTTGGCAGACTCGATCAGGCTCATGAGCGTGGCGGCGCGTTCGCCGGCTTGTTCTGAGCCCACGAAGAGCCAGTTTTTTCTGCCCAGAGCGAGTGACCGGACAGACACCTTCCTGACCGCCGCAAACCCTTCCATCTTGACCTTCGCTGGCAAAGACTGTCCCGCCAACCTGGCTCGCCAACGAGTTTCGTAACCCGATGCCGAAACCAACACCGCCATATCGACCCCCTGCGCGTGCGCCCACGCCTTCTTCGGCAAGGCCGAGGCCTTCCACCGCTCCAACATCTCCAACCGCTGCCGAATCTCCTCTTCACTCAGCTTGATACGCCGGGCCTTCATCACTCGCTCCTCTTCAAAAGAGCGTGACCTTCTCATTCAGTTGGAGGCTTGAGAAGATGGGTTGCCCGCGTGCTTACGCTCGGCCTGAGCCTTGGTCATGTGTTCGGCGGCAGCGGCCAAAAAGAAGGCGCTAGGCGCGTTTTCTGCCCTTCGGGCATAGCTCGGCGTGGGCGAGGTCGAAAAAATCGCGCCACGGGCCGGAAAACCGGCGCGGCGGGCATCCTTGCGCCACGGTCTAGCCCTCGCCTTCGCGTGGCATAGGTCAAACGACACGGTTTTTGAGTGGAAGACGGGTCAAGGGTGAAACCGGAAGCCGCAGCTAAGCGAGCGCAGCGAGTCTGAACGGGTGAGGATTTCAGGGGCCAAGCCCCGGCCCTTGACGCGGCTGGAACGATTAACGCTCTAGTCATGGGTGTAGGGGGTTTCAAGGCCGCAGGCCGTCCCCCTGCACCTATGACGACAGAGGGCGACTCGCTCCCCTTCCCAGCGGGAAGGGGCGGGGGGGATGGGAGAGCGTCGCGTACCTGGGCGGTTGTTCAACGCGCTGGCTGTCGCTTGCCTTTTCTTGAAAGCCGGTTTTCTGCTTTGGTGGTGTACCGCTGCCGGTGTTCGGAGCATGGGCGGTGGTGCCGCGACTGGGGCCACTATTTCGCCCCCGCTTGCGGGGGCCTCGATAGAGGGAGGGGGAGCCGCCCGAAGGGTGGGGGAACCCCGCAGGGGTGCCCCGGCCTTTAGCAGGCTGCTGAAATACCCACCGCCCGCATCTCCGCTTCTTGGGTGAAGGCCCGGTTTTCGGCAGCGCGAGCCAGCTTTGGCGCCGAATTGCTCGACTTAAAGTCCAACGGCAGCCAATTCGAGGCCATTTCGGGGTGCTTTGCTCTCG
>JBKDQE010000004.1:0-11378 GCA_046342195.1 Burkholderiales bacterium | reverse complement strand
GTTCGTCACATCCTGATTCAACCAGGGCGCCCCATGCAAAACGGCTATATCGAGAGCTTTAACGGCAAGTTCCGTGACGAGCACCTCAATGAGCACTGGTTTGAGTCTCTGGACGAAGCACGAAGGGCTGCCGCGGTTTGGTGCCAGGACTACAAACAGGTCAGGCCCCACAGCAGCCTGGGACGCATACCCCCGGCGCAATTTGCCGAGCAGCATCGCCAGCGCGCTGGCGATGCTGCTCGGTCTGCCACAAGCAAAGAAATCGATTAACCTTCAACTTGGACTTCCTTCCTTTTGATTAGTACGCCGGAAGGGGGCAGGTCAAAACTGCTGTTCGGTCATGAAGTTCACTGCCGCGTAGGCAGCTCAGAAAACAAGGGTTTGAGGGGTAGCCTGCCAGTGTGCGTTCACTGCCGCGTAGGCAGCTCAAAAAATACCGGGGTTTCGATGCAATAAGGGCCATGTATGTCAACCAGCAACAAAAAGGTTCGCACCCTCACCATTGAAGAAAGCACTTCACCATAGCATTTGCACTCATTTGAGGGATTGCTCCTCGGGGGCATCAGGGAGACTATAAGGGCATTGAAGCGGAAAGGAAAGCAATCATGAACACACCCTCTCAACCCTCCTCCCTGCCCTCCAGTCCCATTCCCAGTGGCACCGGCACCCCTTATGAAGCCACTGCCCGCGCTCTGTTAGAGCTACGTCAAGAAATGGAAAAGCTCTATGCGCAACTTCAGTACTTGAAACTGCTGCGTAAATTGGGCGTTCGCCGCCTTTAACTGCAGCAGAGCTTTCATGCCGATGACTTCCGCAGCCTGACGCCTGGAAAGATGGGGCATCGGCGCTGCCAATCACATGAAGAATTTTCTCAGACTTTAGCGAAACCTCTGCAAGCTATCAGGCAGCCACAGCAATTTCAAATATGATTCTCTCAGGCATCGGGCTTGCAGCTTTAGCTGCTTTTTCCAAGAGAATTTATTATGGAAATTTTGGAATCCAATAGCTGGTGGATCATGGCCGGGATCTTGGTGATTATCGAGCTCATGTCGGGTACTTTTTACCTCTTGATGCTCGCACTTGGCGCCGCTGCCGGCGGCCTGGCAACTGCTTTCGGGTTGGGGCTGGAAAGCCAAATCGTCATCGGGGCTTTATGTGCCGGAGGCACCACCGGCACTTGGCACTGGTATCGCATGAAACACCCCCGCTCTAAGCCTGCTCAGCAAAATCCTGATGTCAACTTAGATGTTGGGCAGGAGGTTTGGGTACCCGCCTGGGGAAACGATGGCTACGCCCGTATTACATACCGAGGCTCCGAATGGAGCGCTCGCCTCGCTTCTGGTTGCCTGCCTGAAAGTGGCAAGCACACTATTTTCTCGCTGGAAGGCAATACCTTGGTTCTCAAGCCCGCCAAGAGCCTCACTGACTGACGGCGGTCAGACAGGTCAAGACTGGCCAGTCGAGCACATTGGTTGCGACCATAGGGCCCAAGTGATATGCTCGGCCACCATGGGTGTAACCGAAGCCAATCGCGAGTGCAGCGATTGGCGTGCAGTTTCCTGGAAAGATGCATCCGCAGCAGCAGAGCGAATTCCATTGCCCAAAGCCACAGCCAGGTTGCGCTGCCAGCGTTCAAAGCCAATCCGACGAATAGCACTGCCTTCGGTGTAGCGCAAAAATTCTGCCTCTGACCATTGCCACAAACCAAGCAAAGTAGGTTGTTCCCACACAGCACGAACATCAAAATCTGGCAAGCTTGCTCGCTGAGCAAACTTGTTCCAGGGGCAAATCAATTGACAATCGTCGCAACCATAAATACGGTGACCAATCAGGGGGCGCAATTCAAGTGGAATGGCGCCCTCATGTTCAATAGTCAGGTAAGCAATGCAACGCCGGGCATCCAGGCGGTAGGGGGCCACGATCGCCTGGGTAGGGCAAATATCGAGGCAAGCAGAACAATGGCCACAATGCGAGGCACTGGCTGGCGTGGGGGGTAAAGCCAGATCCAAAAAAATCTCACCCAAGAAAAATGTAGACCCCGCTTCACGATTCAGCGCCAAAGTATGCTTACCACGCCAGCCGAGGCCACTTCGAGTGGCCAACTCAACTTCAAGCACGGGGGCAGAGTCTGAAAAAACCCGGTAGCCAAAGGGCCCCACCCAGGAAGCCAGGGACTCCGCCAATCGGGCCAGGCGCGGCCGCAAGACCTTATGATAATCTCGCCCACGGGCATATAAAGAAATCCCGGCGTGGTCTGCCTGATGCAAGTGAGCCCATTCAATGGGCTGCCAGCCATGCGGGGTTTGGGGGGCAAGATAGTCCATCCGTGCGGTAATGATACTCAGGGTGCCAGGCACCAACTCCTGTGGGCGTGCGCGCTTGAGCCCATGCTTGGACATGTAACTCATACTCCCATGAAACCCGGCCTCCAGCCATTTCAGCAACCCTGGCTCAGCTTCGGAAAGGTCTGCCGTTGCAATACCGATCTGGGAAAATCCAAGGGCCTGGGCCTTTTCACGGAGGTGTGCCAGGAGTTCGGGAATATTGAAATTTTGAACTGAAGTGAGTGTCATTCGATGATTTTAAAAACTGCGCATGAAACCTGGCCTGATGAAGCAAGCTGCCAACAAAGCGCCGCCCGCTTGGCGGCCTGCCCCGAGTTACGTGACGCGATCATCGAACTGCACGGCGAGCTCGGTGCAGGCAAAACCACCTTTGCCAGGAACCTTTTGCGGGCTATGGGCATCATAGGGCCTATCAAAAGCCCCACCTACGCCTTGATGGAATCTTACGAACCACCATTTTCTGGCAAGTCCGTTTTAACTTCTGGCCCAGCCTCTCATTTTGATTTTTATCGCTTTGACGACCCCCAGGAATGGGAAGACGCTGGCTTGAGAGATATTTTTGCAACCCCCGGACTCAAATTGATTGAATGGCCCGAAAAGGCACTGGGGCTGCTGCCTCAGCCTGATGTCAGCCTCTTTCTTGATTGTGTGAGTGACCCCATTCGTCATGTCCGCTGGGAGGCATTGTCCCCCCGGGGTATTGCATTGCTGCCCACCTCCACATGAATCATCCGACTCGCCTCTCACGTCGTGCAGCTCTGCGGTCAATGGGGGTGCTGGCGCTAAGCTTTGGGGCCCACCAGATCAGTGTAGGGGCCGAAATTGTTGGTGTACGGGTGTGGCCTGCGGCAGATTACACGCGGGTGACCATCGAGAGCGGCACTCCGCTTCAAGCCCGACATTTTCTGGCGGAACAACCTTCACGGCTTGTGGTTGAAATTGAGGGCTTGGAATTAAGCACCACCTTGAAAGCATTGGTAGCACAAGTCAAGGCCGACGACCCTTTTATTGCCGGTATTCGAGTGGGGCAGTTTTTGCCAACGATTGTTCGGCTTGTGATCGATTTGAAGCAAGGCATTCGACCGGAGGTGTTTTCCCTGACCCCGGTGGCCGCTTATCGCCACCGGCTGGTCCTTGATCTTTACCCGCATCTGGAACAAGACCCGCTGTTGGCACTGCTGAATGCGCATCCATCCAGTTCCAGTGATCATGCTGCTCAGATGGCTCAGGATACGCTGGGTCAATTTATTGAGCAAAATGCCTTCTCTGTCAAACATCCCAAGATTGAAAAACCTCATCCCCCTGCCCGGTCTGCGGTAACACAAGCCTCTTGGTCAAATCGTGGCAACGACAAGGTTGATCGACTGATTATGGTAACCCTGGATCCAGGCCACGGAGGTGAAGACCCAGGCGCCATTGGGCCCAGCGGACTTCAGGAAAAAGAGGTTGTGCTTTCAATGGCCTTGCAACTGCGTCAACGCCTGGAAAAAATGCCGCTGATACGTGTAACGCTAACGCGCGATCGTGACTTTTTTGTGCCTTTGAGGGATCGCGTCAGGAAAGCTCGGCAAGTACAGGCTGATTTGTTGGTGTCCATTCATGCCGATGCTTTTTTTAAACCTCAGGCCCAAGGTGCCTCGGTATTTGTTCTCAGCCCTCGGGGAGCCAGCAGCGCCGCGGCCCATTGGATGGCTCAACGCGAAAATGCCTCAGATATCGTGGGAGGTGTCAAATTTCAAACGCAAGACAGCAGCATCCTGCAAACCTTGCTGGACATGAGCACGGCAGCGCAAATCAAAGACAGCCTGCGACTGGGGGGCGAAGTGCTGAGGCAAATGGGGCGGGTCGGCAAGCTGCATAAGCCACAGGTTGAACAAGCAGGTTTTGCCGTTCTGAAAGCCCCGGAAATCCCGTCAATTTTAGTGGAAACTGCTTTTATTTCCAACCCTGAAGAAGAAGCAAGGCTGGCAGACCCCGTTTACCAAGCGCGCCTCGTTGAAGCCTTGGCTACCGGAATTCAAGGCTACTTTGCTCAAAACCCTCCGCTGGCGCGCAAACCACGCGCCTGAGTTGGAGGGGGGGGCCAGACTGCGGCTAAGTGGCTTGTTTGGCTACCCTCCGCGAGCGCCAAGCACCGATTACCACCAGCAGCCCGGGAACAAGAATCAGGGCCCAAATAACCTTCTCCAGGTTTTTTTGCACCACTGGAATATTGCCAAACCAATAACCTGCCAACACCAAGCCCACCACCCAAATCAGGGCCCCCACGACATTGAACAAAATAAAGCGTGAGCGCTGCATTTGAGCCACTCCCGCCACGAAGGGGGCGAAGGTGCGAACAAAAGGAAGAAATCGGGCCAAAATAATCGTCATGCCCCCGTGGCGCTCATAAAAAGCATGGGCTGCATTGAAGGCATCTTTGTTAAAAAACCGGCTCTTTTCCCACTGAAAAACCTGCGGCCCCACATGGCGCCCGATGCTGTAATTCACCTGATCTCCGGTGATGGCAGCCACCAAGAGCAGAATAATCACGAGCGGCAAATTCAATAAACCCAACCCACACAGAGCCCCTGTGACAAACAATAACGAGTCACCCGGCAAAAATGGCATGACCACCAACCCGGTTTCCACAAACACAATCAGAAATAACAACACATACACCCAAGGGCCGTAGGCTTGCACGAAGTCACGCAGGTGGACATCCACGTGCAGGATAAAATCGATAAAAAATTGAATAATTTCCATGGGGGCTCATTATGGATCATGAAGGTAACGCACGGGCCCTTGATCAACAGCCTTCACCACGCCCCCATCGGGAGCGGACGCCAAACCCATGAAGCTCTGGGCGTGCACGGGCATGGCCCTAAAATAGGGCATGCACTCTGAACCCCCGACCCCTTCTTCTGTGATTCAGCGAACCATTCTCGAATTACCTGATGAGCTCATCAGTCAGATTGCCGCGGGCGAGGTCATTGAGCGGCCTGCTTCTGTGGTTCGCGAATTTGTGGACAACGCCTTGGATGCCCATGCCAGAACGGTCACAGTGAAGCTGGTCAGTGGCGGGGTACGCAGCATTTTGGTCGAAGATGATGGCCACGGCATTCCCCTGGAGCAACTGCCTTTGGCCCTCAAGCGTCATGCCACCAGCAAAATTCATTCGCTCAGTGACTTGGAAAACGTTTCCACCATGGGCTTTCGGGGCGAGGCTTTGGCGGCCATTGCTTCAGTGTCTGAAACAGCCATCTCCAGCCGAACGGCGCAGGCCGAACATGCCCACCGCCTGAATGGCCGCACCGGTGAAATCATGCCTGCAGCCCGCAGTGTTGGCACCAGTGTTGAAGCCCGGGAATTATTCTTTAATACCCCCGCACGACGCAAGTTTCTCAAATCTGAAGCCACCGAACTGGCTCACTGTGTTGAGTGTGTCAGGCGGCATGCCTTGGCACGGCCTGAGGTGGAATTTGTAATCTGGCATGAAGGTAAATTGATTCAGCACTGGCGACGCACCCAGCCAGATCAGCGCATGGCTGATATTCTGGATGATGACTTTATCCAGAGCAGCCGGCCTGTTTCGATCGATTTTGGAGTGCTGCGCATTCAAGGCCGAGCGGGGGTGCCTGAAGCAGCGCGCAGCCGCACCGACCTTCAATATGTCTATGTGAACGGGCGTTTTGTACGTGACAAACTCATCGCCCATGCTGCTCGATCCGCCTATGACGACATTCTGCATGGCGCGCGGCAACCTGCTTATGTGCTGTTTATTGAAATCCACCCTGAGCGGGTTGACGTGAATGTTCACCCCACCAAAATTGAAGTTCGCTTTCGCGACTCGCGTGAGGTGCATCAGGCCATCCGTCGGGCGATCGAAGCGGCACTCAGCCCCCCCAGATCCAGCACAAGCACAGCCCCTCTGCCTGAGGCTACGGGCTCGGTGGCCTCCTTATTTGACAAGGCAGCATCGTCTCTGCCCTCCCTTCCTGACGCCAACGCCCCAGGCACGCCCCCGTGCGTCGCATTATCTCGGCCGCCCATAGAAACCTATGCGTCGCAGCAGGGGCGACTTGGGCTGGCTCAGGCAGCCGTGCTGTATGCCCGTGAGGAACCAGTACTGGCCGCCCGGCCCGCTCACGCCTCCTCCCCCGAAACATCGGCCCCGCCCCTTCGATCACAAGGGAGCGAGGCCGCACTATCCACGCCTCTCGCTTCCGAAGGCGCTGCCGAATGGCCCCTAGGGCGTGCACTGGGCCAAATTGGCGGTATCTATGTGCTTGCTGAAAATGCCCATGGCCTGATTGTGGTTGACATCCATGCCGCCCATGAGCGCATTGTCTATGAACGGCTCAAGCGCGATTTGGCACACTCTCGCATAGAGTCCCAGCCCTTACTCATTCCCGTCACGTTCGCGGCCACGGCCGAAGAAATCGCCTGTGCCGAGACCCATGCCAAAGAGTTGCAGACCTTGGGCCTGGAAATTTCACCCATCGGGCCCGGTCGTCTGGCCGTTCGGGCTCAACCCCTGGCCTTGGTCGGAAGCGATGTCACCACCCTTGCCCGAAGGGTACTCTCAGACTTAAGCCAATATGGCGGAAGCCTCGTGATTGAGCGCGCGCAACATGAATTGCTGTCCAGCATGGCTTGCCATGGTGCTGTCCGTGCCAACCAGCGATTGTCTCTTGAAGAAATGAATGCCCTGTTACGCCACATGGAGCAAACCGAGCGATCAGATCAATGCAATCATGGCCGGCCAACTTGGCGGCAAATCACCCTGCGCGAACTCGACCAGTTATTCTGGCGAGGGCGTTGACCTCTTTTTGTCAAACCCGGTTGCGGCACCACTGACTGGCAACAAAACTTCCCATGATGTCGACCCTCAAACTCAAAAAAAAACCCTCGCACAACTCCCGCTCGCGTCAGCCCTTGCGCAAAGGGAATTCCCTGCTCAGACCGCGCACGACACTGGCTGAAAAAGAAGCCCAGGATGCTGCCCGACCGTCCCAACGTCGCCCTGAGATCCAACAGCAAAAACAAACGACTGAATCTCATCATACTCAGGCTGCCTCACGCGCACCCCAAGCCAGCCATGATCGCAACTCGAAAGTAAGCCATCGCGCAATACCTCCTGAGTTTCATCCCACGGACAACCCCCCACTCAAAGCACTTCGCACTGAACCGCAGCAGCTTGTACATCGCCCGCTGCAAAGTCCTGCCCAAGAAGGGATACGCTTGTCAAAACGAATGAGCGAACTGGGCTTGGCTTCGCGGCGCGAAGCGGACGACTGGATAGCCAAAGGGTGGGTGCGCGTTGATGGCAAAGTGGTGAATGAACTGGGCTCGAGGGTCAGGCCTGGGCAATTGATTACCATCGATACACCTGCCAAATTTTATCAAGCCCGCAAGGTCACCATCCTGCTGAATAAACCCATCGGTTATGTGAGTGGGCAAGCCGAAGATAGGCATGAACCGGCCTGGGTGTTGATCAAGCCAGACACCCAATGGCGCGAGGATGTCTCTGGTATTCGTTTCAAGCGCGAGCATGTGCGCGGCTTGGCTCCTGCGGGTCGCCTCGATATTGACTCGGTAGGGCTGCTGGTCTTGACACAAGATGGCCGCATTGCCAAACAACTGATTGGTGAAGAGAGTCAAGTTGAAAAAGAATACTTGGTTCGTGTAGCCCCCTTTGATGGGCGCCCTCCCTTGAATGAAAAAGGCCTGGCCTTGCTGAATCACGGCCTTTCATTGGATGGAAGAGAGCTCAAACCGGCTCAAGTCGAATGGATTCATCAGGATCAACTACGGTTTATCCTGCGTGAAGGTCGCAAGCGTCAAATTCGCCGTATGTGTGAAGCAGTCGGGCTCAAAGTGCTTGGCCTCCAACGGGTGCGTATTGGCCAAGTCATGCTTGGTCACCTGCCGCCAGGTCAGTGGCGCTACCTGAATTGCCATGAATCTTTCGATCCCCCTCTACTGGTTCTGTAGAAACTGATCCCTTAGAGCCTGCTGGATCTGGTTCGCCGCGAAAACGGCACAACTCGGATTATGGCGCTGGATAGTCATGACGCCAAAACCTCACACGTCATGATGCGCGTTATTTTTGGCCAACAGATCCTGGCTCGTGTACCCTTGGTGGCGCACATCCGCCAACAGCCAGAGAGCGAGCCAAGCGGTAAACTGTCTGACCGTCACTTCCTCAAATTATTGCAAATCGGTCTGCGTAAGCACCGATTCTGCACAAATACCAAACCAGCACTGTCAGGGTCATGCGCAAGTTTTGATGGTCAGATTTCGATGTCCCCAAGCAATTTTTCATTCAGCCGCAGCCATGACACCACGGATGCATCAGATTCAGCTTGACCCACAATGTCATTAACCAGTCTTAGTTCTCCATCACACCTTGGAACAGCCAAATGGCTTTGGAGCATCATTCGCCCACACCGACTTGGTTTTATTCTTTCCACCCTGGCGTTTGTTTTGGCCTCTTTTACGGAGCCTCTTGTCCCCGCTCTTTTGAGCCACGCACTCAATACCATTGCAGCGCAATCCAGTGGCCAATCTCCCTCTACTGGTTCGGGGGTGGCTGGCGCCATACAGTCAATCAGCCTGCCCTCATCAACATCCCTGGATCAAATTTCTCCCTGGATCATTCCAGTGGCTCTGGTGCTGGTGTTCATGGTGCGGGGGATACTGCTGTTTTTGGGGGCCTACCTGCTTCAATGGGCAGCTTCTCGAACAGTATTTGATCTTCGCACACTCCTGATGGAAGCCATCATCAAAGCCAATGCAGCCCTCTATACAGATCTAAACCCGGGCATTGCCATTACCCGGGTGGTCAATCATCCACAAACAGTGCTGTCTCTACTGGGTGGGGCCACGACAACCCTGCTTCGAGATGGAACCACCGCAGCAGCCATGTTGGCCTACCTTTTTTACCTTGACTGGAAACTGACGCTGGTTGCTTTTATCGTTTTGCCTTTTATGGCTCAGTCTATTCGAATGATCCATGGCCGCTCACAGGAAACAGGTCGAACAGCCTTTGAGGCTGAAATGAAATTGGTTTCATGTGTCGATGACATCGCCAGGGCGTGGAGAGTCGTGCGTACTTTTGATGCGGGCAACTGGGAGCTTGACCGATTCAAACAGGCGGGTCGACATCTTCAACGTGCTTTTCTGAAAAGCGCTGCAGCCAGCTCATTGATGAGCCCTGTTTCTCAACTGATTGCCAGCACAGGCTTGGCTTTGATTCTGGGAATGGCCGTTTGGCAGGCCCAGGAACGGGGCTCTACCCCGGGTGATTTTGCGGCCTTTGTGCTGGCTATGCTCAGCCTGCTGTCAAGCGTGCGCCGCCTCACCGACATTTCCCAGCCAATTATTGGTGGCCTTCTGACGGCCCAGGGCTGCCGGGACCTGATTCAAACCCCCGCAGAACCTGATGCTGGAACCCTTTCTATTGAATCCTGCCATGGCCGGATCGAGGTTGACAATCTGGCTATCACTTACCCAAATACTGACACACCTGCGATCAATGGCCTGTCTATTTCTGTATCTTCGGGGCAGACCATTGCACTGGTAGGAGCATCAGGCTCAGGCAAGAGTACCCTTGTGAGTGCTCTCTTGGGTTTTGTAGAACCCCAGAAGGGGCGCATCACTCTCGATGATCTGAATATTCAAGACCTCCGAAAAGCCTCATTGCGCAAACAATTTGCGGTTGTATCGCAAGATATTGTTCTGTTTGAAGGCTCCATGGCAGACAATGTGGCGTATGCTCAGCCCCGCGATCCAGTCAAACTGGAGCACTGCTTAAAAGCAGCCAACCTTTGGGATTTTATTTCATCTCAGCCCGAAGGATGGGATATGCTGATTGGTACCAATGGCAGCAAGCTTTCAGGAGGCCAGAGGCAGCGCCTTGCAATTGCACGCGCGCTTTACAAAGGCGCGCCAGTCTGGATTTTTGACGAAGCAACGTCAGCACTGGACACCGAATCTGAGCGGGCTGTTCAGCAAGCCATCGAGGAATGGCATGGTCGAAAGACGCTGATCTTGATTGCACACCGTTTATCTACTGTCGTCAATGCTGACCGCATTTATGTCATCTCTGCGGGGCGGGTCATTGAATCTGGAACCCATTCTGAATTGCTGAACCAAAAAGGCGCCTACTCGGCGATGGTCATGGCGCAGGCCGCAATTTGAGCGGCGTACCCTCTGCGCGCAAGGGTCGACCCATTGGAGGAGGTGATGATTTGCCCTGTGCCTGAACAGAAGCACCTAATCGTACAACTTTACCTTGAGATGCTGATGTCACTTGATTTGTAATTGGCGTTAAAGCCGACCAACGAATGTGTTGACTGGGCGAAGAGCTTGAAGCCGCAGAGGCTGCGCTTCCACCGCCAGGTGACATTGCAATTACCAATGGCTCGGTTCTTCTGGAAGAAGATTTTGCTGAAGATGTAGTGGGTACATAACTGAACCCATTCACCAGCAGGCCCGCTGCAGAAAGCCTGACAGCCGTTTTGGGCCCCACGCCATGAACACGATCGATCACGTCATCCCAGTTAGAAAATGTAGCCCGCAGCCTCTCGGCCAACAGTTTGGCTGAGGTTCCTGGGCCTATCCCTTTGATAGCTTCTAACTCAGCCTGTGTGGCTTGGTTGATTTCAACGGCAGCTTGGGCTTGAGTGCAAAGGCCAAAAAAAACGCATAACCACAGTATGCGCATAATGGCAAGAAACATAACAATCTCCAATCAAAAATGGTTATTCCCTGATTCACCAAAAAAAGTCATTTTGCTGAAGATGATTCACACTCAAATACCCCACAAGGGGGTGCCCCCCACAGAGGGATCGACTCAAATTGAGCGATTGATTGATGAGCTGGATTACGAATGGCTGATGATCGACAGTAAGCACGCGGGCAACCCATCTTCTCAAGCCTCCAACTGAATGAGAAGGTCACGCTCTTTTAAAGAGGAGCGATGGATGAAGCCAGAAAGAAAGAGGCTGGGCGAGGCAGAGATCCGGGAGAAGCTTTTGATGCTGGATC
>JBKDQE010000003.1:0-1339 GCA_046342195.1 Burkholderiales bacterium | reverse complement strand
ATGCTCATGCTGGTCTGCAAAATATGTTTGCGTGTAGTTTGTTTGCGTCGAAATCAAAAATTGACAATAATCTCTTCGGGTCGGCTTCATGCTTTTTAAAATAAATCGCTTCGGATCGAAAATTATGCAATAATTCGCGGGCATCAATGAATAATATTAATAATGGTTTGCGTAAGTCCTGTTGAAAGATCTATCACGGCGCTCTTTGAAGACAAGCATTTCGATCCAGGCTCAGAAAAATGGAATGGGATTGCCCTGAAACAATGCATGTCCATTTCCGAGGACGATCTCCCTGTAAGCAAGGCAAGGCTACTCACTCAGTGGCGGCTTGAGTACATGACGATTAAGGCCGATGAAGATCAAGTGGGCCCACTGAACTGATTCTGCAAGAGGCGTCAGATGGAATCCACAGATACAGATTGGAAACGGGCCTGATGCAACAGTTGCGGTGCTACGGGGACGATAAAAATAAAGGATTCTGTGTACATTGCGGCGGGCCAAACGAAACCGTCGATCACGTCCCGTCGAAGGTCCTCTTGGACGAACTATACCCGGCCAATCTCATGGCGGCTTCGGCGTGCCGCCAATGCAACAACGACTTTTCGATCGACGCAGAATATCTGGCCTGCTTGCTCGAATGCGTCATCGCTGGGAGCACCACCCCCGAACAACTGCACAGGCACAAGATCGCCCGCATCTTGCGAGCTTTGACCTTGCCCCTCAAAACCGTAGACGTTAGCCCCCCTCAAGATCTATTCACCCGGCAATTAACGTTTGATCGGGACTGTAGCTGGGCAGGTAGAACACCTCGATCGGGGCTGTACGCTGGGCCACCCACGCTTTCACGGGCTTGCTGTGATGCACCCGCAGGTTGTCCAGGATGAGCAAAATTTTCTTGTCCGCATCCTTGATGAGGGCGCCCAGGAACTCAATGAGTTTGTCGCTGTTGAAGGCATCATCGACGATCATCCAGCCCGTCTTGCCCTGGTTCGTGACGGTGGAAATCATCGACAGTTTGTGACGGGTGCCGCCCACGGCGTAGGCCACAGATGTCTGAGCCTTGGGGCTATAGCCCCGGCCACGCACATCGGTGTTCACCACCGCAGTCTCGCTGGATATGAAGCTCCTGCCCGGCTGTGAGGCTGCGTTTCTGGCCGACTGAACGCCCAGCGGGTTTGGGTGCCAAGGCGTTGAGGCCGGCTTCTTTCGCCACGTTGATGGCGCTGCGAACCGTGCCTTGTGCCATCTCCAACACGCTGGCAATGTCTTTGATGGCCATGCCGCGTCGATGCAGTCGAACCGCCTGTTGGCGTCTCTCGTGCTGAGCTTGCCGCGTCAG
>JBKDQE010000002.1:0-6579 GCA_046342195.1 Burkholderiales bacterium | reverse complement strand
ACGCGCACGGGCCTGAGCGCAAATGCCGCGTTGCAGCTATAGCGCCCGGCCGCGGCCGCTTCTGCGTAAGGTCAGCTACAAGTTTTAATGACTCATGGCCGAATCAATCGTGTCTTTTTTTGAACACGGGTGTTTTCGGCAAAAGCCGTCAAGGTTTCGGGGGGTTCTGTCGCGTATAATCAAGGCCTGTCCGGAAATTCATGCTCCACCATCAAACAATCCCTTGAAGAGATTTGATACGTTGCAAATTCTTGCCTACCAGCAAGTTCCGAACAGGCCCTTAAAAAAACAATCACTCATTATTTTGCCGGTGTAGCTCAGTCGGTAGAGCAGCTCATTCGTAATGAGAAGGTCGCGTGTTCGATTCATGTCTCCGGCACCACATTCATCAAAGACCCGAATTGTCCGGGTCTTTTTTTTGTCTGTTTTTCCCGACCTCTGTGGCTCAGAAGCAAGCGCCCTGGCCAGCGACTGCTCAAGGAGCCAGGCGCTCGCGCTGCCAAGCGCCATTTTTTTGTTGATAGTACAGCCTGTCGTGCAAACGTGAGGGGCGCCCTTGCCAAAATTCCCAGGTTTCCGGGGTGAGTTGATAGCCCCCCCAGTGGTTCGGGCGGGGAGGGTGGTCACCGTATTGTGCTTTGACCTCGGCAAATGATTGTTCAAGAACCTTTCGCGACGCCACTACCTGGCTTTGGGGGGAGGCCCAGGCCCCGAGGCGTGATTCGACCGGACGAGACTGAAAATAGGCATCAGACCGCTCAGGGCTGATTTTTTGTGCGCGGCCTTCCATGCGTACCACGCGCTCAAGCTCGACCCAATGAAACTGTAGCGCCGCCCAAGGGTTGATGAGCAATTCTTTGCCCTTGCGACTGTCGTAGTTGGTGAACCACACCAAGCCCTGCTCATTGAAGTCCTTGACCAGAACAATACGCGTTGAAGGGCGGCCTTCAGGCCCGACGGTTGCCAGTGTCATGGCGTTGGGTTCAGGAATTTGGGCCTCAATGGCTTGCTCAAACCATTGCTTGAAGAGAACAAGCGGGTTGCCTGGGCTGGAGGTTTCGTCGAGCGCGGCGCGTTCATAATTTTTGCGAAGGTCGGCTAAATTTTTCATGGGTCACCTGGGTGCTTTAAAAAATTCAAAGGGCATGCTTGCCCACGGCCTTGCCAAAGCTGCACATTGGCGTTTTCGGCGATCTTGTGCAAAGGCGCTTGTTGGGGCCAACGGTCAAAGAGATCATGGCGGCTTAAAAACCAAATCGTGCCTTCATGGCACCAAATTTCATTTTCCCGGTCACGAAGCCACAGCACATTTTGTTGGGTTTTGCGGGCAAAGCGCTGGGCATCGTGGAGCTCCTTGCGCCAGTTATCCCGCTCACGTATGCCTGGGTCATTCCAGTCACTGATGACCCAGGCGGGCGAGGAGAGCCGGGCATAAAAAGCCACATCGTAAAAATAATCATCGACAAACACGACCCGGTCACCGGGGTGCATTTGTGCCCTCAGAACCAGGGCAGGTTCCTTGCTTGAGTGGGGCGCCAACCACGCCAGGGTGCCGACCAAACTCAGGCAAAAACAGGCTGCAACTCCCATCAGCCCACGGGTCAGTCGAGCCTGGTTTTTCAATTGTTCAGCCGCCAATGCGGCACAGGGAGCCAGGCTGGGTAAAATGTAACCCACCAACTTGGACTCTGGAATTGAAAAAAATCCGACAATGACCATCAGCCACCAAAGATAGAGCCAGGTGGTGGCGTCGAGCCGGTTTTGAATGCGTAGAGCTGCTGACCGGAACCCTGTCCAAGGAATGAATGACAAGCTCCAAGGAATCGTCAGCAAGGGCAAGACCCCGATCAAAAACCAGACCGGTTGCCGGTTGTTGAAAGAAGCACTGGCGTAACGCCGAAAATGCTGCTCAAGGAAAAAGTAATCAAAAAAATCAGGGTAGCGAACTTGCATGGCCCAGAACCAGGGGCCGGCGATGGCTAAAAAAGCGATCAACCCCAGGGGGTCAAATAAGCGCAGGGCATCCCGACCTCGGCGCTGAAACAACAGCCACGGCAGCACCACCAAGCCAGGAAGCACGATACCGATCAGGCCTTTGGCTAGCACACCCAAGCCACAAAAGACCCAGGCCAGCACCATCCAGGGCCTCCTCTGCGAACCTTCCAGGGCGCGAACGGCCGCTAGAATGGCCGCCGTGATGCAGCCTGCCACACCCATGTCATGGTTCACATATTGAGCCCCTACAAAAAAGAAAGGCATCGTGGCCAAAATGCCCAGGCCTATCCGTGCTTGGGCTTCGCTTCTTGTGCGCCGCAGGTGCAAGAACAGCGCGGCCCCCATCAGCCAAGCCCCCAAGGCCGGGCCAAGCCTCACGGCGGCTTCATGCACCCCCAGAATCGACATCCCAGCCATTCCAAGCCAGTATAAGAGAGGGGGCTTGTGAAAAAACGGCAGGCCATTGAGGGTCGGCACCAAGCCATCACCCAGCCACATTTCATAAGCCACGCTGGCATAGCGCCCTTCATCTGGCAATAACAAGGGCCGCCAGGGCGCGCTGAACAAAAGCCAAATGGCAAGCCAGGCCAGCGGAGCCCAAGGCGATCGGCGCGCCACTTTGACCCATGAAAAAATGGCTGAGTGGATGGCAGTCAAGGGGGAGACTTCAGGAGAGTCAAAAGGGGGGCAAGGTTCAACGACGTCCGAACATCATGTGCCGGGCCAAGGCTGATTTCAAAAGGGGAAGACCTTCCAGGGCCATCAAACCCAAACCTCGGATTGTAGGGGCCCCGGGGATTTGCCAGGCAAAGCTGCGCGCCAAAAAATCGGTGGTGGCCAGCAGAGCCCAGCGGTCGGGGCCCCGCTGCCATTCAAGCTGCTTGACAGCCTCATCGGGGCGCCTGTGCCTTAGCTTGTCGACCAGTGCATAGGCGTCCCGCAAGCCTAGGTTGAGGCCTTGTCCGGCCACGGGGTGCAGCATTTGGGCCGCATTCCCGATTCTCACCGTGCGCCCCTCGGTGAGGCTGCAATAGGCCATGAAGCCCAGTGGAAAATGTTTCAGCGGAGAAATGCTTCGGATGGGGCCCATCTGGGCGTGCAGCAGGCTGTTGAGTTGTTGCACTCTTTGGCTGTCGTTCAATTCAGCAATGGGGTCTGGTGCGGCCTTGACGCACCAAACCAAAGCAGCCAGGCGCTCTGAGCTGTCTTTGAGTGGCAAAACAGCTACCGGGCCATCCTGTCCAAAACACTCATAGGCCACCCCTCGATGGGGGTTTTGAAGTTCAAGCTGCCCCACCCATGCGGTTTGTTGATAAGCGCAGCGCAGAGGGTTTTGCCCGTTTGCAGGCGTCAATACAGAGTCATGTTTTGGGGCCAGAACACTGCCTTCTGCCAGCACGGCCCAATCAAAGCATTCGCTTTCAGCGGCGTGTACTTGAACACTGTGTGGCAGGTTGAGCAGTGCACTGACGGGTGTGCCAAAGCGCGAAAAAAAACGCCCGGGTTGTTGCTGCACAAGCGCAAACCAGCGTTTTTGCAACGCTGAAATGAGCTCGCCATAGCGGATCACTGCCCCAAGCATGTCAAGCTTTTCTTGCTTTGCATGGATCATGACGGCGGCTTTTGAAACCAGGCCTTGTGTGGCGCTCGTTTGCGACACATGCACCGTTTGAATGGTTTGAGCCCGATCGGCAGGCCAGGCTTGCAAACGGCGCAATAACTGGATGCTTCCCAGAGACAGGGCCAGCGTGCGCGGGTCGTTGTGTATATCGGCCTCAGCGTCCCGGGCATCCCACAGCGTGATGCGTGCGTGGGGGAGGCGTTCGGCCGCCAACAGCGCCAGCGCCAAGCCTACCGGGCCGGCGCCGACCACGGCCAAAGTCAATGGTGTGGACAAGGGGAGGGTATTTTTTGCCATAAGTCATGGGGGCATTAAGAACCATTCGATGGTAATTTGTCTTATTTGTGCAAATGATTCAAGGGAGAGGGTATTGAGGATGTGTGGGGGTGTTCATGGCTTGAAGGCCAAGGTGTGCTGGATGGTCATGGTGGATCTTGGTATCAGCCCGGGTGCGCAAGTTTTGAATGTGTGATACATCACAAGCCAAGCGCCCACCGCAAGGAGGAGCGCGCCCTTATCCTCATTGACCAGGAGATTTTCCATGCAAACTGTTGCTGACATCGTGAAGAAACACAATTCCGGACTGTGGCGTGTGAAGCCCACAGACAGTGTGTTTGATGCCCTGAGGCTGTTGGCCCAGTATGAAATTGGCGCCCTTTTGGTGATGGACAGTGCCAAACTGGTCGGGGTTTTTTCAGAGCGTGATTACACACGCAAAGTGGCGCTTCAGGGAAAGTCTTCAAAAGATGTGAATGTGGGCGACATCATGAGCCGCAATGTGGCCATGGTCACGCCTGCAACCCGTACCCGGGATTGCATGCGACTGATGAGCCAAAAGAAAATTCGTCATTTGCCTGTTCTGGAGGGACCCACGGTGGTGGGCATGATTTCTATTTTGGACCTGATGGATGAAATCATTGCCGACCATGAAATCACGATTGAGCAACTCCATCACTATATTCACAGCTGAGCACCTGTTACTTTTCAATAGACCCTTTTCTGCCCGACAAGTACTTTCCGAACAGGCCCTAACTGGCTTTGAGCACTCGGCGGTATTGAATGGCCTCGGCCAGGTGCCCAACTGTAATGGCCTGCTCGCCATGTAAGTCTGCGATGGTGCGAGCAATTCTCAGTACACGCTGGTAACTGCGCCCTGACCAACCCAGCCGGTTACAGGTGTTTTGGAAAAATTCGGCCGCAGAGTCAGACAAAACACAATGCGTATCAAGGGAGGGGCCGGCGAGAAAAGCATTCAGACAGGCTTGGCGGGCCAGCTGCCTTTCGTGGGCCTGTGCCACCCGCTGGGCCACGTCGCCGCTGGTGTCCCCTTGAGGTGCTGAAGCCAAAACTTGGGCACTCAGTGAGGGAACTTCAATTTGAAGGTCGATTCGGTCCAGCAAGGGACCACTGAGCCGACCTTGGTAGCGTGTCACAGCCTCAGGGAAACAACGGCACACCCGGGTCGGGTGGCCTTGGTAGCCGCACGGGCAGGGGTTCATGGCGGCCAGCAGCTGGAAGCGGGCAGGGTATTCCGCCTGCCGGGCTGCGCGCGAGATGGTGATGCGTCCGTTTTCGAGGGGTTCTCGCAGGGCTTCGAGGGCCGTGCGCGGATACTCGGGCAATTCATCAAGAAATAGCACCCCTTGATGTGCCAGTGATATTTCTCCGGGGCGTGGCGGCGAGCCGCCCCCCACCAATGCGGCTGCGGTGGCGCTGTGGTGGGGGGCCCTGAAGGGAGCGCAAGCCCATTGATGCGCCTCAAAACGCCCCGCCAGGCTGAGTAATGCTGCAGACTCCAGCGCCTGCGATTCGGCCAAAGGCGGGAGAACTTGGGCGAATCGCCTGGCGAGCATGGATTTGCCCGTTCCGGGTGGGCCGATCAAGAGGGCGCTGTGCCCGCCGCTGGCAGCTACTTCCAAGGCCCGTTTGGCGCCCGACTGGCCTTTGACATCTTGCCAATCAATGGGGGCTTCGTGATGGATATGATGGGGCCAGGACAGGGCTTTGGCCAGGGGAAGGGGTTCGCGCAGAGAGTTGTTACCGGGAAGCATGGCACGCACCACTTCCAGGAGGTGGTCTGCGGTGTGCACAGTGAGCCCGGGCACCAGCGCCGCCTCATGAGCACTGGCTTTTGGCAACACCAGAGATCGACCCCCTCCGCTGCGCCTCAAACCCAAGGCCAGCGGCAGGGCCCCACGAACCGGCCGTACATCTCCAGCCAGTGAAAGCTCACCGACAAATTCAAAATCATGCAAACGCTGGGCATCAATTTGACCGCTCGCAGCCAAAATGCCCAGGGCAATCGGAAGATCAAAGCGGCCCGACTCTTTGGGCAACTCGGCTGGCGCTAAATTGACGGTGATGCGCTGATGAGAGGGAAATGTCAGCCCGCAGTGGCTCAGGGCTGAACGCACACGTTCGCGCGCCTCCTTGACTTCGGTGTCAGCCAAGCCGACCAAATGGAAGGCAGGCAGGCCGTTGCTTAAGTGAACTTCAACGGTAATTTCCGGGGCCTCAAGGGCATCGAGGCTGCGACTACGTACAAGCGCTAAAGACATGGGTTACAAACAGGGTCAAGAAAACGGCCAAGTTTGCCCTGTATTGATGAGCGCTACACCGCTAAAAACGGGGTTAAGAGCCCCAATAAAGCACCTATTCACGCTGTATCACTGTGTCAGTGATAATCAAGGCTGCCCGGGCTTGCCACAAATCATTTGCATCAGTCCGTTCCAAGGGGGCATGCTCAGTATGGTGGCCTTTTGGTGTGGGTTCTCGGGTAGATTCTGCTGCATGCAGCTCGCTGCGCCTCAGTCATGAGGCTTTTCAGGAACCTTTTTCAAGGATCATCAATGCAACTGATTTTGTTGGGTGCTCCCGGTGCTGGCAAAGGCACCCAAGCTGGTTTTTTGTGCAAGCATTTCGGAATTCCACAAATTTCCACGGGCGATATGCTGCGAGCGGCA
>JBKDQE010000001.1:0-3438 GCA_046342195.1 Burkholderiales bacterium | reverse complement strand
GATCCAGCATCAAAAGCTTCTCCCGGATCTCTGCCTCGCCCAGCCTCTTTCTTTCTGGCTTCATCCATCGCTCCTCTTTAAAAGAGCGTGACCTTCTCATTCAGTTGGAGGCTTGGGAAGATGGGTTGCCCGCGTGCTTACGGTCAGCGCCTCCTTGCAGCGGCGCACGAGCGCCTGTAGCCGGTGAAGCTCTGCCTCGGCAGGTTCATCGAGTGCAGAGCTGCTGATAGCATTTCCGGTAGCCATAGTCGCACCTCTCATCCAAGTTTCGTTTGTGGTCAGAAGGCTTTGGGTGTTGACGCACCCGAAGCCTTCGCTTTGCTGGTGTCAGCCCTCGACCAGGGCAACCAGCGTGACGCTGCTCAGATTGGCCTCGAACTCCTGGCCGTCGTCGTCGTACTTCAACCACGCGAAGCCTTTGGCCGGTGGACGCCGGTTGAGGATCAGCCGGGCAGGGCGGTCGTTGTACTGCACCTGAACGATGGTTTTCTTCAGCTTGTCAGGATCGGCGTGCTTCTCGCCCTTCTTCTTGACGTCCGAACCTTCGGCTTGGCCGCCGTCTTCGTTGTCAGCATCGGCTTCACCCACTTCCTCCCCGCTGTCTTCCTGCTCGTTCTTACTCTTGTCTTCCAAGAACTCGCGCAGAAGCTTGACCGAGCCTCGCGTGATCTCCTGGTTCTGGTCGTCCAGCCAGTCGGTGACCTCTTCCGACTTCTTCTTGAAGGCCGTCACCAGCTCGTTGATGACCGTCACATCTTTGACCCGGCCGGAGTTGAACACCTCGGCAATAGGGCCTGGCAGGTCAAGAAGAGTGACGTGCTGCGATACGAAGGCCGCTGACTTGCTGATCGCCTTGGCAATGTCGCCCTTCTTGACGCCTTTCGCCAGCTCGCGGCCGATATAGTCGGCAATCTCGCGCGCCGTCAGCTCGTTGCGCTGCAAGTTCTCGACCACTTGGTCGGCCTCGTTATAGTCGTTGTCGATGAAGGCAGGAATTTCGGTCTTCTCGGCCCGCTTCGAGCCACGAAAGCGCCGTGCACCGTGGTTGATGATGTAGCGCCCCAGCGAGTCCGGGTTGTTGCGCACGGAAATCGGTGTCTTGACTCCACGTAGCCTGATCGACGCGGCCAGTTCGTTCAAGCTTTCGTCGGAAAATCCAGGGTTGTCCTCGGTACGCGGCTGATGCGGGTCTTCGTCGATCAAGCCCATGTCCAGCATCAGCGGGCCGCCACCGTTGGCGGCGGCCAAAGGCGCATCCAGGAGCGCCGACAAATCGCCCATGCTGTCCAAGCCCAAACCAGACGTTTGCGGCTTGCGTGCGGCCTCTACAGGGGCCGTGGAGGGCGTTTTCTTGGTTGCGGTGGTCATTGCTCAATCTCCATCTTTTCAAAAACATAGGCAGCCAGTGCGCGAACTTCCTGCGCGGCCTTGCGTGCTGCGGTCTTTTTGATCTTCCAAACTGGAACGCCGGATGCCAGCGCGTCGGCGATGCTGCTGCGCAACCCGATGCCGGCAGGGATCATCAATTGAGGGTATGCGGCCTGCAATTCGCCCTGGTGACGGACATGGCGCGGGTTCCGGGCATCCACCTTGCTCGGCACCATGCCCAGGAACTTCAGCTTAGTGTTGTGCTTGCGTACGTTCGCAATCGTCGTGAGCATCTTCTTGATGCCTTGGATGCTGTACGCCTCAAGCTCGATTGGCGACAGAACAGAGTCCGCCGCGTACAAGGCCGCCGCCAAGCTGACACCCAGGGCAGGGGCGGTGTCGATCAGCACGGCATCAAAACCGCATTCGGCCAGCGCTTGGACGTTCCCCCTGAACGCCGCTGCGGCATCGGTCAAGCTACGCTTCTCCATGTTGGCCAGCCCAGCATCCGACTCGATCAGGCGCATCAAGGAGCCTTCTGGCAGTTCGGCGAACGCTAGGCGCAAGGCCGCGCCGCCTTGGTCGAACATATGGCTTGCCAGGTAGCCGCTGGCGAATTGTTGCAGCGTGAACGAAGCATTGCCCTGAGTGTCTAGGTCGATGACCGCGACACGCAAGCCACGCTCCAAAAAGTCGAACGCCAAGTGCACCAGGCTGGAAGTCTTGCCAACCCCGCCTTTTTGTTGCGCGACCACCAGTGTTTTCATTTCTTGGGTTCCCGTTTCTTGGCGTCCTCCGCCCACCTCTTGACAATGTACGCTTGGTGCTCCGGAAGCACTGCCGAAACCCGTTCGTACCCTTGGGGTAAATCCGTTGCTGCGAATGCGCTCCATACCCGATGCACCGCCTGCGAGACTGCCCCTCTCGACAACCCCAGCGACGCCACGAACAACGCCTGCGGCTGACCCTTCACCAGCACGCCATGCGCTATTTCGATGGTCTGCTGCCCCACGTCCAAACCCCTGATGCACGCCTGAAACTGGGCTTCGGTTAGCTGTTTCTTCATGAATTTCACCCATACCTATTGCTCCGCGCCTAGTTGAACAATGCCAGTGTCAGCCAGCAGTATAGGAAAAGTTTAGCTAAACTTTTGGCGAAAGTCAAGCGTTTTAGCGGCTAAAATTTTGCTGTTTGTCGATCACTCACGCTGAAAATCAGACCTTCTTGCCGAGAAATCCTCAGGCTCCGCTGTTCGCCAGCCTGCGGTCACTTCGACTGCGTAGCGCTCGAAGCCAAGCCATTCCTGCACCAGTTCAGTTTCCAGATACCCGAAATCCCGAGTGCGGTGCTGAAGCCTTCGGTAAGCATCTTTGTCAATGGGATCATAGACTGCCAGCAATTGATCTAGCTTTCCCATCTAGGTTGCAGGACGCTTGCTGTGCTTCCCCACCAGGTAAATGGTCACGGCTGCAACGATAACCGGACACCAACTGCCGCGCGGCCCCATTCCACCCTGGCGTCGCATCGACAGCGTTCGCTGCTTGACCCTTTCCTGCATTCCAGTTTCAATACTGGTTGCAGGCTTCCGCGCCTGGGTCTTGGTATGTCAGTACCTCGACCAAGCGCCCCGGAGAAATCCGGGGTGTTTCCACCTTACTCGAGTACAGGACATTTTGCCCTATAGCGCAAGGCGATTTAGCTAAACTTTACCATTTTTAGCGGCTAAAATTTCCCCCTTGGCTTAACAACCGGGTTCAATCCATTTTCCAAAGTAAGCGTACGCCAAACCCATCTTAACCCCTACGCAAAGCTCTGCTCAGGCTGGGAGGGAGGCGTCCAGCGGTGCGGCAGCAACTCAGCGAGCTTCGTAACCCGACGCCGAAACCAACACCGCCATATCAACCCCCTGCGCTTGCGCCCACGCTTTCTTCGGCAAGCCCGAGGCCTTCCACCGCTCCAACATCTCCAACCGCTGCCGAATGGCCTCTTCACTCAGCTTGATACGCCAGGCCTTCATCACTCGCTCCTCTTCAAAAGAGCGTGACCTTCTCATTCAGTTGGAGGCTTGAG